>CAJTGF010000049.1 GCA_910575585.1 Clostridiaceae bacterium | reverse complement strand
TATATGAAATATCAGTATATAGAACTTCTGACAGCAGACAGAATCCCCATATCATTCCAACACATAGCTAATTTATGGCAGAGTTCTTCTGAGAGACCTTGCTTATCTAAATGACATTGGATGAGACCAGGAAAGCAGGAGGGCCTAACCCCTCCTGATTTCCGCTTTGGGCTCATCGGAATGTCTGGCATATCTGAACCCGAACGGCACACAGCCTCCCTTCCCTCCCGGGCCCACGACAATCCCCGCCCATTGCTCACTCAACAATACAGCAATATGTCGAATTTAAACTTCCATTTACCCGAATTAAAATAAGAACCTCCCCCTCATCCCTAAAGATGTACTCTCGGAATCTCTCTTGCACCTGCCTTTGTGGATGATTTTCCGTCATATGCACATAAATTTAATCAACGTACGTTCCACGTACACCTCATAAATTTATGCACATCTGACAAAAAATCATCTCACAAAATCAGGCACAAAGAGACTCCGAGAGTACCTTAAAGACGAAAGGGAGGCCCCTATCCTTTTTATTGTTCCCGTTACATCCAATGATAGAACGAAGCCCACAGATACCCTAATGTCAGGCACAACCCAATGCAGGCCAGCATAAGCCCAAAGGAAAAACTCTGTTCCACCAGCTCTCCCATATGCTTGATCCGTCTTTCCCGCTCTATGAACCGGCTGACTGCCGACGCTCTGGGCTGTCCTTTCTTCCGCTTTCCCGTCACGCTGTCCCACAAAAACATCCAGCCGTCCGCAAAGATCCCCAGCACATGAGCCAGCCAGTCGCCTTCCACATAGGTCTTCGGTTCCGGAAGCTGCCTGTACACCGTCTTGCGGCCAAGGAGCACCAGACCGTCGGTCACCTGTTCCAAGGCCCTGAATGCCAGACAGGCCAGCGCCGCGGACGCTTTCAGCGCCGGACGGTACACCAGATCCTCCAGATCAAACCACGACGGCCAAAGATCCACATAGCGCTTTTCTCCCGTCCCCTGGGACTTCATCATGAACTGCCGGATCACGGCCACATACAGCACGGCTCCGATCCCAATGGATATGAGCCCGCCTTTCAGGTTCACAAACGAGAAATACTGGATCACATGGCCATGGCCTTCTGCATGGAAAAATCCCTGCCCCATGTCTCCAATCCGGTCCATGGTAAGATGAGGGATCATCCCAAGAACCGGAAGGACAGCCGCCGCGCCCACAAGGGCCGCTGTGCTCAATGGCGTCATATAATGGGAGGACAGTTTGTCAAACTCCGCCTGCCTGGTGGGATGTTTCTCCACAAACAATGCCACAAACAGTTTCACCATATAGGCCACCGTCATACCGCCGGTAAACAGAAATACCCACTCCGCCCCTTTCCACACAGACGGATCCGTAAGCACCGGCAGCAGAGCGGCCGGCGCGCCGCCTGCCTCAACCGATACACCGGCGTTTAGAAGGTGGACGTATTTCACGATGCTCTCATGGAGCAGCGTTTTGCTGACATAGCCGTTCCACAGAGGGATCCCGCCGATTCCCAGGGCTCCCATTAAAAAGCAGAAGCACAGAGCCGGTTTGCCCCGCCCAAATCCTCTCACGTCATTTAGATCCAGCTGATGCAGGTTCATAAACACCGCGCCGGCGCACAAAAACAGCACCAGCTTGATGAGGGAATGGTTTACCATGTGCAGAAACGCCCCCCGCGCCGCAAGAACATTCTCCTCCCCTGCCCAGGAAAGGAGACAGGACATTCCGATGCCAGTCATAATAAACCCGATCTGGGACACGGAAGAGCAGGCCAGGGTCCGCTTAAGATTGACGGAAAACACCGCAAGGAGCGCCCCCAAAAACATGGTCACAAGGCCAAGCCCCGCAATAAGGAGCCCCCAGCCGCCGTCGCTGCCAAACATGACGCAGGACACCAGGATCACGCCGAACACACCGGCCTTGGTCAAGATTCCCGACAACAGCGCGCTGGCCGGAGCCGGAGCCACCGGATGGGCCTTTGGCAGCCAGATATGCAGCGGAAAACACCCTGCCTTCGCACCGAATCCAAAGAGCATAAGCCCTCCTGCCACGTAAAGCTGCGTTTTCGCTGACGCAAATCCTCCTGCCGCGTGGATGGCCTGCCCGTTGTCAAAGGTCTCCCTGCCTGCCAAAACCGCTTTTGCAGCAGGTCCGATGCCGTCCATGTCGAGAGTCCCCAGCACATCCTGGAGCAAAAACAGCCCCATGAGCATTACCATGCCGCCGATGACCGCCACAGCCAGATACGTCTCGGCTGCCCGCAGACTTTCCGCCCTCTCGTCAAATGCCACCCACACATAGGAGGTAAAGGACATGATCTCAAAGAAGATGAAGGTGGTGTATAGATCCGCTGACAAAAACACGCCTACCGTGGCCAAAAACGTAGCCCACAAAAACACGTAATATCTGGATCTGTTCTTGTAATGAGCCATATATTCCTTTGAAAATATCCCGGCAACGCCCCACATCACAACGGCGATGGCCGTGTACACCATGCGGAATCCGTCCATTTTCAGGTGGAGCCCCATACCGCAGATGCCGGGGATCAGAATCTCCCATCCGTTCATACTCCCACTTCACCTCCAATCTTCATTAAAAATTCCATCAAAGGAGCCGGATGCACGCCGATGGCCAAAATGACCGCCGTAAACACCACAAGCGGCAGAAGCATCTTCCAGGTAGGATCTGTCACCGACTTGTCTGTCTCCTGCATTGCCCCGGCTTCCCCGGTCTTTGGAAAGTAAGCTCTCACCAGCACAGTCATCATATAGATCCCGGTCAGCAAAGCCGACAAAAGGATCACAGCCACTCCCATGTAGGGAAGCCACCGTCCTGCGCCGCCGTCCCCTCCGCCTGCCGCGGTCATGGCGGCGCCGCAGTCAAACGCGGCCTGGGCCAGATTCCACTTGCTGATAAATCCCGCGAACATAGGGATACCCATCAGGGATAAACTGGCCGCCGTAAGGCATCCAAAGGTTATGGGCATCTTCTTTCCCATACCGTCCAACTGGTAGATGTATGTTTTGCCCGACTTATGCATCACGGCGCCGGCGCAGAAAAAGGCGCTTATTTTCATAAACGCGTGGGCCACCATATGGCTCAATCCGGCTGCCAGGCCAAGAGGGCTCATAAGCGCTGCACCAAACAGGATATAGGACAGATTGCTTATGGTAGAGTAGGCCAGACGCCGCTTCCAGTGGACCTCCTTCACCGCCATGGAAGAACCGAAAAAAATAGTCACCATAGCCGCGGCCATTACCGCCCACTGAGCCCAGCTTCCTCTTAAAAATCCGATGCCGAAGCTGAAATACGTCAGCCGCAGAATGGCGAAAGCGCCGGACTTTACCACCGCCACCGCATGAAGCAGCGCGGTCACGGGCGTGGGCGCCACAGCCGCCTTGGGAAGCCATCGATAGCAGGGGAACACGGCCGCCTTCACTCCAAACCCGAAAAACGCCATCAAATACACCAAAAGGAGCGTATTCTTATTCTGCCCTGCCCTGGCCAGATCCAGCATGCCTCCGGCCACAAACTCCGAAGTCTCTATGGAAGAATACCCCAGAACAAACACCATGCCGATAAAGGCAAAAGCGGCTCCTCCTATGGAGTAGTACAGATAAGCCCGGCTAGCCCGGACTGCCTCCTTGGTAAGAGTAAACATCACAAGAGGCAGGGTCACAAATGTAAGCATCTCATAAAACAGATACAGCGTCACCAGAGTCCCGGCAAAGGCAATGCCCATGGTAACTCCATAGGTCATGAGATAAAAGGCAAAAAACGTATTTTTCCTTTCCTCATGCTCCATATACTCAAAGGCGTACAAGGTAGCCAAAGGCCACAAAAACGCCACCATGCCCGCAAACAGCGCCCCCATCCTGTCCAATTTAAACATGACCGTCAAGGACGCGTACAGTTTGAACACCACCAAACGGCGCTCCCCGTCCACGCCTCCTGCCAGAACAGCCGCCACAATAAGGCTGTTCAGCAGCACCAGAGCCGCCGTCAGAAGGGCCCGGCTCCGGTTCCAGCGTAAGATCCCCTCCCCCGGCCGGTGAGCCAGCATGGCCAGCCCGCCAAAGATAGGGAGAAACACCGGTAAGGCCAGTATTATTTCGCTCATATTCATCCCTCCATCAAAGTACCATTGCTGCAATCGATTCGATCATTACCAGTAAACGGTCCGGGAAACACCCAAACAAAAGAGCCGCCGCAGCCAAAACACCGATGGGTCCAAGCATCCACAAAGACGGCTCCTTTCCCCCCAGCTTTCTCTTCTCGATCTCCTCGCCTTTAAAATCATGCCCCGGGAAAAATCCCTGTATGGTCAAAGGCAGCAGATATCCCGCCGTCAAAAGGGCGCTTACCAAAAGCACTGCCGGCCCCGCCCAGGACCAGACTCCCGTATTGGAAGCCAGCGCCCCGCAGGCCAGATACCATTTGCTGACAAAGCCGCCAAACGGCGGAATGCCGATAAGGGCCAGGGACGCCGCGGTATAACATACCAGGGTCAAGGGCATTACCTTTCCCAATCCCCGCATCTGCTCCACCCGGGTCCATCCCGTGGTGACAATAATGGCGCCTGCCGCCAAAAACAGGGTATGCTTGATAACGGAGTGGAACACCACATGGCTTAAAGCCCCCGCAAATCCCATGGGAGTCAAAAGGCTTAAGCCGAACATCACGTAGCTGACCTGGCTCACCGTAGAATAGGCCAGACGCTTTTTCAGCACCGACTCCCTGTAAGCCAGCATTGAGCCCATAAACACGGTTATCAGGGACAAAAGGATCCATCCGTTCTGCACCCAGGTCCCCCGCAGCCTGTGGGGGCCGACGATAAAATATACGACCCGTATGACCGCCAAGACACCTGCCTTGGTAATCAGACCGGAGAGCACCGCGCTGGCGCTGGCGGGAGCCACGGGATGGGCTGTGGGAAGCCACCCGTGGAGAGGGAACATGCCTGCCTTGGCCCCAAATCCCACGATCATGCAGAACGCGGAAGCCAAAAGAAGCCCTTCCTTCCCTGCGATCATCCCGTCGCTTAAGATACCGCCGGCCGTAAACGTCAGATCCTCTGATACCCCGGCCAGAAAGAAGATCCCAAACAGCGCCAAAAACGCGCCCGCCACCGAGTAAAACAGATATTTCAGACCGGCCATCACCGCCGCCCGGCTCCTTTCATGAAGGACTAAGGGCAGAGATGTCAAAGTCATCATCTCGAAAAATACATACATGGTGATCAAGTTGGCTGAAAGATTCAGCCCCATGAGAACCCCCACAACGATCAGGTAATACCCAAAAAACCGGTGTTCCTCCTTCTCATGGGACATATAGGCCACAGAGTAGATCCCCGCCAGCAGCCAGACCGCGGCCGTCAGCGCCGCGAACAGACGACTGATCTCATCCACATGGAAACTGATATCCATCTGCCCGGTCAGCTTCCACACCTGGATACTTCCCCCTGATATCAGGGCCCAGGCCGTCAGTCCCGTTTCCAGCGCAAGAACTGCCAGAGAGGTCCCAATCAGGCTTTTCCTGTCCTTTCGAAACACCTTTCCTGCCAGCACCAGAACGCCTGCCAATATGGGACAGACCACCGGAAGCAGCAAAATCACATTTCCCTCCATAACTTCTCTCCTTTTAATCAAACATGGCAAGTCCGTCTGTGATGGCCTGTACAATGGGCTGAGAATACATGCCCAATACCAGGTTCAAAATGATAAAGCAAACAATGGAAAACTTAAGCCCCCAGAAATTCCCCGCCTTTGTATATTCCGGAAGGGGCTTATCCTCCGGCCGTCTCCTGGAATACAACGTGATCATCAGCCTTAAAAAGTAAACCGCGTTTAACAATGTGCTCAAAGCCAGCACAAACAGCGTGGGCAGCATCTTATCCTGGCTGTCCAGCGCCGACGTGGCAAATAAAAGCTTTGAGATAAACCCTGACAGCATGGGGAATCCCACCATGGAGAGCGCGCCTATGCCAAAGCCCACTCCTGCCAGCGGATTGCGGAACGCCGCTCCTCGAAGGCTCACAAAGTCCTTTCTGTCCCCTGACACCTTGTAAAGCCCTACGGCGCTGATAAACAGCAGGGCTTTTGTGGCCGAGTGCGCAAAGATATGGAAAACTGCCGCCACCATGCCCGCTGTGGTCCCCAGACCGATGCCCATGTAGATGTAGCCGATCTGGGCCACGGACGAGTAAGCGATCATCCTTCTCGTATCCGTCTCCCCGATGGCATGAAGGGAACCCATGATCATGCCGCAGATCCCAAACACGTACAGGATATTGACCATATGGGTCCCTACCAGATTCTCATGGCCCAACACACGGTAAAAAATCTTTATCAGCAAAAAGATATATCCCTTGGACACCAGGCCCGACAAAACCGCGCTTCCTGTAGGCGTGGCGTATCCGTAAGTATCCGGTATCCAATAGTGGAAAGGATACAGTCCGCTTTTGATGGCCAGTCCCACACTGATGACCGCCATGATCATCAGAAGGGGGATCTTATACTGTCCCGCCGCCACCAAAAGCTCCACAGACTCTTTGGCCGGACTCATGAGCAGATGCCCGGTCACGTCGTAAAGAAGGGTCAGTCCGATAAGGAACAGACCGGAGCCAAGCTGGCTCATGACCATATAGCGGATAGCCGCCGATAAGTTCCGCCCTTTTTGGCGGATCATGATCAGACCGCACCCGGCGATGGTGTTGATCTCCACAAACACGTAAGCCGTAAACAGATCGTTGGTGTACACCAGCGCCAAAAGAGAGCTTAACATCAGATCGATCATGATGTAAAACAGGTTTCGTTTGCTCTCCTCCACATCCTCATTTGTATGGGCCATTCCTCCCACCACAGACAGAAACATAACGATGCCAAAAAGCACGGCCGTCACGCCTTCCAGCACTCCGGCCCGTATCTCATTGCCCCAGGGAGCCGGAAAATGCCCCATCATGTAGGTATAACTCTGCCCTGTCTTTAAGCAGAAAGCCAAGGTTCCCGCGGACAGCGCCGTCGTTATGACGAGCATCCCAAGTGTTAGATTTCTGGCTTTCTTTGGGCTTAAAACAGATGATACGATTCCGGAAAACATGGCTAGGATAATGGAGAAAAACGGAAAATTCTGTACAAAACTCATATGTGTTCCTCCTCCTCTTTGGCCAAAATCAAAATCTCATCCAAATCCAGAGAATGATACCGCTCATACAGACGAATCGTCAAAGCCAGCATCAGGGCCGTGGTACTTACGGACACCACGATGCCCGTGAGCACAAGGCCGCTGGGCACCGGGTTGATGTACGCCTCCACATCCTGGACCCCGTCTACCACGATAGGCACCGCCCGCCCTGTGATATACCCTTTAACCGCCAAAAACAGGTAGGTAGCCGTATCCATAATATTCATCCCCATAATCTTCTTCACCAGATTCCGGTGCAGCAAAAGTATGGTAAACCCGATGCCGAACAGGATGATGGATGCCGTCTCTTCTATACTTAATAATAAATGCTGTATTACATTAACATTCATGGCGATCACATGCCCCCTTTCCTGAACAGGGTGTAAAACGTATACATGGTGCAGGCCACCACAAGACCCACGCAGATATTCAAGGGCAGGATCAGTCCGCTGCTCAAAATAGCGCCCGGCGTCCCCAGAGGGATCCCGCTTTCCAGATGATTGGCGCCTGTGAAAAAGGAATAGCTTTTTGCCAGACAGTAAAAGGTCAGCGCGCTTAAGGTGATCCGCTTATACAGCTTTTCCGTAAACAGCTTTCCCATCCTCTCATATCCAAACGCATTTAAATACAAAATAAGCCCCGCGCCAAGGACCGCGCCGCCGGAGAACCCGCCGCCCGGCGACAGATGGCCGTTGAGCACAATATAGATCCCGAATATCAAGATCACCGGCACCAGCACGCAGGAACACTTCTGCAAAATGATGTCATCCTTTGGCTCAAAGTGCCTGTCATTGGTCTCGTTTACAAGCCTTTCCAGATCCTTGTCCCTGCCGCTCCCGTCCAGGCGCAGAAGAAGCAGCACGCAGCAGGAACCGATAAACAGCACACAGGACTCTCCAAAGGTATCAAAGGCACGGTAGTCTAAGATCATGCCCGTAACAATATTGACCGCTCCCGTCTCCTGGAGCCCCCGCTCGATGTAGCGAGCCGCCACTTCGTTGTTATCCGGATTGTCGGCATTTCCCGTAATGGGCAGAGCCGCCACGGTCCACAGAAGCGTTAAAATCACGCCCAGGCACAGCGCCACCGACATAAATTTATACAGCTGTTTAAAACGCCAGATCCCTTTGGACTTTAAGACCTCCCTGCCCTCGCCGTGGGGCGGCAAAACTATGGGGTCCTCTTCCCGCAAAACCGCTTCCCTGGCCTCCATGCCGTGTTCCAGAAGGTCCGTCTCACCGTTGAGCCAGCCCTTAAATTTTTTCCACCGGCTCGTCTCATAATCATCCCTGATCCTGCTCACTGTCCTCCTCCTTTCGCACCGCTTTGATCTTTTTCAAAGTCAGGAAAAACAGAATGCTGGTAACTCCCGCGCCTACGGCCGCCTCGGTTATGGCAAGATCCGGAGATTGGAGGATCATCCAGATGATGCACATGATCAGGCTGTAGGACATAAAAATAATGATGGAGGTCAGCAAATCCTTTGTAAATGCCACGGACAACGCACACACGATCAAGCTGAATAAAAGAATCCCCTCGAACAGCTTCATCTTTTTTTACCCCCCTTTTTCTTCTTTGCAGAACTCTTTTTCTCTTTCTTTTCCATGTCGGGTTTCTCCACCCGAACGGCATTATTTTTCTCCAGAACCGTGATCTCTCCCAGACTCTCATCGGTCATAGCTTCCAGACGGCTGATCATATGGCTGCATACCGGAGACGCGATCCAGAAAAATATAATGACCATGGCAAGTTTTAAGGAATCCATGGATAATCCCCGCATGATGATAGTCCCCAAAATAACAAATAATAATCCCAGAGTATCTCCCAGAGCAGCGGCGTGCATACGGTTTAACGCATGGTTGAACCGGTTTACCCCAAACACCGCCGCCACCATAAAGGCGACGCCCACAACCGTCAGTCCAAAAGAGACCAATACCCGGATCCACTCACCGATCACCGCGCCACCTCCTCTTCCTGGAGACCCTCATGGTCTGCCGCCTGCTTATCTAAGTTATCCTCAATGGCTTTTAAATCCGCCAGCATATGTTTTCTCTGCAGATACACGCCTGTATACACCTTGCAGAACAGCACCACTCCCAGAAAACTGATCATGGCATAGATCAGGCAGATATCCGCCAAATAATTTTCGTTAAGCATTACGGACAATATGGCGGTGATCATAATGACCATGGTGCCGATCATATTGACCGCGATGATACGGTCGGAGATCCCCGGCCCCAGTATGGAACGGACAATACTTATGACGATCAGTACGGCCAGCACCACAACCGCCACTGACATGACGGCAGCATAGACCTGCTGTATTAGCTCCATTTTGCTCCCTCCGCCTCCATTTCTTTCAATAATTCTACAAACACCGAATCCTCAACCCCATCTGCCAGCTCCTTATCCAGATAGTGGACGCAGAACCGGTCCCCTTCTACAGACACGGTAATGGTCCCCGGCGTCAGAGTGATGGAATTGGCCAACAACATTTTTGCCGTTCCGGTCTTAAAGCTGGTGTCGAAATACACAAATCCCGGCTCCGGCTGCAGATCCAGCGAAAAGATGATCTTTAACACACACATGTTGGCCTTGAAGATCTCCTTCACCAGCACCCATAAATACCTGATGAAAAAGGGTATCAGATGGAACAACAGGATCTCCTTGTGCAGGCTGTAATCCAGAAATCTGCAGGTAAACGCAAAAAGCGCCGCCGAAATCACAATGCCAAACACAAGGATTTCTGCTGTCACCTTACCGTTTAGAATCAGCCAAACTGCCAAAAATAAAAGATACATAGACATCCCCTTTCATTTATTAAAAAAGTATAAACAAGATTGCGAACTGTATTATACTGCTGTTTTCAGATAAATACAAGTTATTATAGACTTTTTTATGTTTTTGAAACAGACCGCCCTCCTATCTGCCGGCCTCT
This sequence comes from Clostridiaceae bacterium, assembly GCA_910575585.1. GTDB lineage: Bacteria > Bacillota > Clostridia > Lachnospirales > Lachnospiraceae > UBA3402. The sequence continues at coordinate 29,277 of CAJTGF010000049.1, read as the reverse complement.
AAGATCTCCTCAATGATATCCATGTACTCTCCGCAGTACTCCCCGTAGATGGAGAGCATAGCCTCCCGAAACCTTCCCTTCTCCTCCTGGGAAAGCTCCACCACCTGGCAGCCCTCTTTTCTCACCCGCTCCTCCGACTGGTGGATCCGCTCCTGCCACAGCTGTCTCTCATATACCGCCGACTCCCTGGCGCACTGCCGGATGATCTCATGGTACTCCTGGGGCAGCTTTTTCCAGGTGGCCTCCGACACCAGCTGCATCTCCGGCACCCTGGTGTGTTCGTCCACCGTATAATAGGGCGCCACCTCGAAATGCCTCATGGATTCATAGGAAGGCCAGTTGTTCTCTGCCGCGTCAATCCTTCCTGTCTCCAGCGCCGAGTACACCTCATCATAAGCCATGGGGACTGCCGACGCCCCCAGAGCCTCCACCACTGCCTTCATAAGCTCCGACTCCTGAACCCTGACCCGCATCCCTTTCATGTCCTCCAGTGTCTCCACAGGGTTTTTCACGCTGTAAAAATTCCTTGCCCCCGCGTCATACCAGGACAGAGCCACCAGCCCCACCCCGTCCAGGGAATCTAAAAACACGTCCCCGATCTCCCCCTCCAGCACCTGCCACATATGGTCCGCGTCGGTGTAGAGATAAGGCATCTGCAGCACATTCATTTTCGGAATAAAATCCGACAGCGACGACAGGGACACCCGGGCAAAATCAATGCCTCCAAACTGCATCTGCTCAATAGTGCTCTGCTCCTCCCCCAGCACGCCGCCTGCGCTCACCTGGATCTCCACCCTGCCATTGGTCCTTTCATACACCAGTTGGGCAAACCGATACGCCCCCTGGGTCGTGGGATAATCTTCCGGCTGATTCTCCGCGTAAGTTAGCACAAACTCCGGCACATCAAAATCCTTCCTGCCATCCCCTGGGCCTGCACACCCTCCCATTTCCGCAGCCATGACCCCAAGGGCCAAAACCCCCAGGGAAAATAAGGCCCCTCTTCTTTTTTTATATCCCAAACTGCCCTGCGCCAAGTCCTTCACCCTTTCCTTTCCCTCGTTTTCTCCCAATAAAAAAGAGGCCAGAGTCGTCTGACCCTGTCCTCCTTATCTTATCACAATATCATTTTGCCAGCAACTGGGGCAGCCACATACTGATGCCCGGTATAAACGTGATCAGAAGCAGTGTGATCACCATACACACATAAAACGGCAGCGTAGCCTTAACCACCTTCTCCATAGGCACCTTAGCCACAGCCGACCCGATAAACAGCACCGCGCCTACAGGCGGGGTCAGCAGTCCGATACCGCAGTTAAGCACCACCATGATGCCGAACTGGATGGGATCAAGACCAATGGAAGTGGCGATGGGCAGCAAAATGGGAGTGGCGATCAAAATAATGGGAGCCATATCCATAATGCAGCCTAACACCAGCAGGATCAGGTTCAGCATCAAAGCCAAAAGGATCGGATTCCTGGTAAGACCCGTAATGGCGTTAGCCGCCAGATCCGGCACGTGGAGCCTGGTAAGGCAGTATCCGAAGATACTGGATGTAGCGATCAATATCAGCACGATGGACAGCGTATCCACACAGTCCCCCAGCACTCTCCACACGCCTTTCCAGTCAAGGCCCTTGTAGATAAACACGCTGACAAACAAGCTGTAGATAACCGCCACAGCCGCGGACTCCGTGGCCGTAAACCATCCGAACACCACGCCGAACACTACGATAAGCACGGCGGCCAGGGCCCAGAACGACACGCTTAGCTGTCTGATCAGGTTGCCGATACTGAACTTCTCTCCCTTGGGATAATTCCGCTTTACGGAGATGATGTAGGACCCGATCATTAAAGAAGCCGCCAGAAGCGCTCCCGGCACATATCCCGCCAAAAACAGGCTGCCTACGGAGATGCCCCCGGCAGTGGTGGCGTAGATGACCATATTATGGCTGGGCGGGACCAAAAGCCCCTCGCAGGAGGAGGTGATGGTAACCGCCGTGGAGAAATCGTCATCATACCCCTGATCTACCATCATGGGGATCAGGATCGAACCAAGGGAAGCCGTATCCGCCGACGCCGATCCGGAGATACCGCCGAAGAAATAGGACGCCACAATATTTACCATGGCCATGCCGCCCCGCATCCAGCCTACGCAGGCATTGGCCAAAGCGATCAGTTTTTCCGAGATGCCGCCGGACCCCATCAGACATCCCATAGTAATGAAGAATGGAACCGCCATCAGGCTGAAGGAACTGATGCCCTTTACCATCTGCTGACAGATCGTAGTCAAAGGCAGTCCCTGGGCCATAAGACAGAAGACCGAAGAGAGGGCAACCGCATAGGCAATGGGGAACCGCAAAAATACCATCACAAAGAAACTACCAAGTAAAATGGCAATCGCCATAGTATCCACACTCATACTTACGCCTCCTCCTTTACAAAGAATCCCTTAATATGATTATAGACCGCCTCCAGCTCAAAAATCAGCATGGCAACGCCTGCAAGAGGAACCGGGAAATACATCCAGAACCTGGACACGCCGGGCATGCTCACATAGCTTCCCTTTGCTCCCAGTCCCGTGGCATACTGCCAGCCCACCACGATCATGATCATGGAAAGAGCCAGGACCGCCACGTCCGCCAGGATATCAAGGAACTTCACCAGTCCCTTGGGAAGGTAGGTATCCAGGGCAGTCATACGGATATGAGCCCCTCTGCGGATCGCAAGGGCCGCGGACAGCACCGCCATGTAGGACATGCAGGTCAGCACCACCTCCTCGCTCCAGGCCGGATCGGGAATAAAGGGCACATAGCGGCCGATAACTGACATGGTGGTAATGATGATGTCGGCAATCAACAGCAGCTTACAGATAACCATAACTGCGTTATATGTAATATCATATGCCGGTTTAATCTTGTCAATGGTCTTAAAAATCTCTGGCATAGAAACCCCTCCTTCATTGAAGCCGGAAACGAGCCTGCCACCCCTTTACCCGGCTTATAAAAGGCGCAGAGGCGTGCGCCCCCTCTGCGCCCATTTTACTCCATTTGTAAATGGATCCTTTTTACTGGAGATCCAGAATCTGCTGGTACAGATCCTCATGGCCTTTCGTATTGTCCTCGATCACCTTCTTCGTTGCTTCCTGCCACGGAGCAATGTCAGCTACCTCAACAACATTCACGCCCTCGCTCTTTAACTGCTCCAGAACCTCATTCTCCTTCTTCTCAGAGTTAGCTCTGTTCTGCTCGGACGCATAAGCTCCGGCTTCCATGATGATGCCCTGCTGGTCAACGGTCAGCTTATTCCACGCCTCGTCAGTGATAATGACCTGCACGGCGCCCAGAGTATGGCCGTCCAGGATCAGAGTTGGAGCAACCTCCGGGAAAGCGTTGGACTTGTAGTTGGCGATGGGCTGCTCAGCGCCGTCCACAACGCCGGTCTGCAAAGCAGAGTACAGCTCGTTGAAAGAAACCACTGTGGGAGATGCGCCAAGTCCCTCTACCAGGCCGTTCATAACCGGGTCGTTGGACACACGCAGCTTCATGCCCTTTAAGTCGTCAATGCCTGCGATATCTTTCACAGTAAAGAAATGACGGAAGCCTTCCTCACCGTAGTACAGACCTCTGACGCCGGAACCGTTCTCCTGGGATTCCATCAAAAACTCTTCTGCCAGCGGGCTGGTTGCGAAATTCCAGAAATGGTTGCGGTTTACAAAGGTGTATGGCAGGGACAGAAGCATGGACTTCTCTCCGCCGTAGCTTGTGAGGGCAAATGCGGAGATACGGGACATATCAATGGTTCCGCCGCCGCCAAGCATGGTATCCAGAACGTCATTCTCAGAACCGAGAACGCCGCTGGCCTGCACGTCGATCTTGATCTTTCCATTGGAAAGCTCCTCAACCTTGGTCTTAAAATCAGTAGCCATCTGACCTACGATGGTGTCCAGAGGATTAACCTCCGCGTACACCAGAGTGATCTCCGGCATATCATCTGTGTTGTACGCCCCGGCCCCCCCTGCGCTGTCTCCGGCCGGAGCTGCCGTTGTCTCTCCTGCTGCCGCTGTTGTCTCCGCTGCCGAAGCCGCTGTGGTGGGCTCGTCCGGGCTCTTCAGCCCGCAGCCTGCAAGGCTTGATGCTGCCATGGCAGCGCACAGAACGGAAACGATCAATTTCTTTTTCATGATACACATCCTCCTCTTTTCTAAAGTTAAACTTTGCTTTGGCTTAAAGCCTTTAACGCATTTTTAACGCTATATCCATTATAAGAAAAAAAACGTCCTATGAACACAGTAAATTTTTGTGAAACATAGGACTATTTTATCCATATTTTATTTTAACTTTATACACTTTCTACAATCTTTCGTCAAATTAATATCATTTCCGCTGAAATATGCACATTCGGTACTCCGTAGGCGTCTGCCCCGTGATCCGCTTAAACACCCGGGCAAAATAGTTGGAATCCATATACCCAACGGCCTTTCCCACATCCTTTACATTGACCGTAGGCTGCTCCAGCATCCGTTTTGCCTCCTTTACCCGGTATTCCGTTAGGTAGGAAGTAAAATTTTTGCTGAAACACTGCTTGAATAATTTACAGAAATAAGCTTCCGAATAGTTCATGGCCTTGGCCAGCTCCTGCATGGAGATATCGTACTTATAATTTTCCTGTATATAACGGAAGATCATCTCCGTCACCTTGTCCATCCGTACATTGCCGGACTCTTCCCATGTCTCCTGATCCTGCCGCCCCAGATCCGCCTGCTGCCCGGACAGGGGCTGTTGTGCCAGATCTTCTCCTCCCTGGGACCATTCTGCAGCAAGCAGGCTGGTCCCGTCTTTTTTCTCCCTCTCCCAAAGCTCCTGTTTTCTTTTGGCGTGGGCGTCCGCCTGGCGCATGGCCTCGTCCATGACCAGCATCAGCTCCTGCTCATCATAGGGCTTTAACAGGTAATCCAGCGCCCGGACCGTTATGGCCTTTTTCGCGTAGGAAAACTCATCAAAGGCCGTGAGAAAGATAATGCTGCACTCCTTGTCCTTCTGCCTGATTCTCTCCGCCGCCTCAATGCCGTTGATCCCCGGCATCTCAATATCCAGGATCAAAATCTGGATCTGCTCCCTCTCATAAATCTCCAGCGTCTCCCTGCCGTTTTCCGCCTGGAAGATCTGGCACTGTCCTTTCAGATTTTTGTCCAGCGTCCTGAAAAGCACGGTCCTCTCAATCATCTCATCATCCGCAATCAATACCCGATACATGGTACCCTCCTTACTGCCCGCAATGTACTTTCGGGATCAATTCCCATTGCCCTCCCTGGGAATCCACATCTGGATCACCGTACCTCGTCCCTCTGTGCTGTAGATCCTCACCTGTCCGTTTTTGTACATTGTGTGTATCCGCTTGTAAATATTTCCAAGTCCGATCCCGGCCTTGGACATCCCTTTCCCCTTATCCGCGCCGTCTCTCAACGCGCCGCAGATCTCCTCATACCGCTTAGGAGACATGCCTACGCCGGTATCCGCCACGGAGACCACCACATACCCTTGGGTCTCCCATGCCCGCAGATACACTTTCCCTCCCCGCTCTTTCTTGGAGATGCCGTGGATAATGGCGTTCTCCACCAACGGCTGCAGGGTAAAAGCCGGGATCATCACCACAGCCGGGTCCAGCTCCAGCTTGTATTCATACACGATCCTGCCCCCAAAACGCATCCGCTGGATAAACGTGTAGTCCTCCACCACCTTTAACTCCCGCTCCAGCATCACGATCTGCTCTGACATCTTCAGATTGTAGCGGAACAAACTGCCAAGGCTGGTGATCATCTGCTCCGTGGTCTGGGCTTCCTCCAGCTTGGCCATGCCGGAGATAGTATTCAGCGTGTTAAACAGAAAATGGGGATTGATCTGGCTTTTCAAAAGCTCCAGCCTGGCACCTTCCAGCTGCTTCTCCATCTCCACCTTCTCCATCTCTTCCCGGTAAAGCAGTTCGGCGATCTCGCTGTTTTTCTTTAAGGTGTTGATATACCCTTCCGTGGCATGCTTCATTTTGTTAAAAGCCTTCACCAGCTCTCCCATCTCGTCCTTATTGTCCATAGCCAGATCCGGCTCGCTGAAATCATACCTGGCGATCTTCTGGCTGCTGCCCGCAAGCATGACAATGGGATTTACTATGGTCTTGGACAAGATCCTGGTAAACCCAATGGTCACCGCCACCACAAGCACGGAAAAGACCAGGATCAGATACCGCATCCGATAGACCACGGGAAGTTTCTGCTGATAGCTGCCGCTGCCCTCCTTAAGCGTGGCCTGCACCAGCCGTCTGGCATAGGTCTGCAGGTATGCCTGCATCCCGTAGACCCTGTACAGCTGCGGAATGAATCCATCGGCGCCATGGTCCATCTCAAGGACCTGATCCCTGGACAAACTGTAATTTTCATAGCTGTTCTTCACATTCCAAGTCCTGGCATACCGCTCCCTGCCAATCTTGCCATAGTCAAAGGGCAGGGAGTGAAGGCACCGCTCCGTCCTGACGCAGGCCAGCACAAACTCCTGCCGCTTGTCCTCGCTCCGGCTGCGCACATAGGCTTCAAAAGCCCGCACCTCCAGCTCCATGGCTTCCTGAAAATCGTGACACCGGGAATTATCGTCCAGGATCACATTGAAATTCCCCATAACAAAATTCATGGCAGCCACATTAATGACCGCTGAGATCCCCATGACAAGAACCAGCATCACCACAAAAAGGCCAAGCTTTTTCTTTAAAGAGGCATTATTCCAATGGTTTTTAACGGCTCCTATCATAGGCATCCTTTCTTTCCTGTCACGCATCGTTTCCGGCGGTCCCGTTTTCTTTCAGGTCAGTCCGCCTTAGTCCAATGTTATCATACCACATATCTCCCGCTATTTGAAGCAAAAGTAAGCTGCCGCGCCAAATCCAGCCGGCACGGCAGCTCTGCATTTCTTATTTCCCGTTATCTTTTAAAGCTTATCCCAACAGATTGGGCGACCATGAAAATTGCTTCGCGCTGGGGCCTGATGTCTGCTGCCATTACGTTTTCGCGCGGTCAGCGCGGTAAACGCGCAGACCTACCTGAACGGTTACCCCAAAATTTACTGATCATCCATACAACATCTTTGTACCGTCTGATACACCTGGGAAAACGGCGCCTGATGCTCCCCGGCAAGCCTGGCTACGCTCTCATACTCCGGATAGGACCGCTTCACCCCTCTTGCCTCACACACTTTCACCTGTGCCGGACCGAACACCGTATCCACAATCCGCTCTTCCCGTCTAAGCACCGTCCTCTCCATCTCCATCCGCCGGATCCCGATGGTGGTAGTCTCCCGGAAAATGATCTGTTCCAGCTTTTCAATATCTTCTTTTGCGCAGATCACATTCAACTGCCAGGCAGGCCGGTTTTTCTTCATAAATACCGGTGTGTAATGGACATCTCTGGCTCCGGCCTCAAACAGACGCTCCATCACATACCCCAGAACTTCCCCGCTGCAGTCGTCAATATTGCTCTCCAGCTTCCAGATCACATCCTGATCATCGGCCCTGTCCTGAATTACCATAGCTCTTAGGATACCGGGCCGTTCATAGTTTCTCTTTCCTGCTCCGATCCCCACCTTTTCCACCGCAAATTCCTTTGGAAGCGTCTCTGACGTACGGACCGCCGCCACAATGGCAGCTCCCGTAGGAGTCACAAATTCCCCCTCCGCGTCCACGATCCTCACCGGAAGTTTGTGGGATCTCATGATATTGGCCACCGCAGGAACGGGAATAGGAAGTATCCCGTGCTGACACCGGACAGTCCCTGTCCCCTCGCACAGCATTGGGACAATAACCTCATGGATATCTAAATTGTCCAGACAAACCGCTGCCGCCACAATATCCACAATGGAATCCACAGCCCCCACCTCATGGAAATGAACTTCATCAATGGCCATATTGTGGGCTTTCGCTTCTGCCTGGGCCAGGATCTCAAAGATCTTCAAGGCCAGCTTTTTCGCTCCGTCTGCCATGCTTCCCTGGTTAATGATCTGTCGGATCTCCCTCATGCCGCGGTGCTCATGATGATGGTGGTGGGAATGTTCATGGACATGACTGTGTTCATGATGGCGGCTCTCTTCATGGATATGGTCGTGATGATGACTGCCATTTTCATCGTGGGTATGGCCATGATGATGACTGTCACTCTCTCCATGGACATGGCTGTGATGATGACCGTCACTCTCTCCATGGGCATGGCTGTGATCGTGGCCGTCACTCTCCCCATAAGCATGGCTGTGATGATGGCCGTCGCTCTCTCCGTGAGTATGGGCGTGATCATGGACGCCGCTCTCTCCATGGGTATGGCCATGATGATGACCGTTGCCCTCCTCATGGATATGGCTGTGGACATGCTCACCGCACGCCTCATGTTCCTGGTGACCGTGATGCATATGCCCATCCTCGTGGCCATGCAGATACTCCATATCATGGTCATGGTTCTCATGCTCTTTATCCAAGATCACCCGGAAATCACAGGCATCAATCCCCGACTTTACCACCCTCTTGATCTCAACCCGAAATCCCGAAACCGGGAGACTCTCCAATGCCTCCAAAAGCACTTTTTCATCGGCTCCCAGATCCAGCAGCGCCGCAACGGTCATGTCCCCGCTGATCCCCGAATAGCACTCCAAATATAATTTCTTTCCGCTTTCCATGTTATCATCCTCTCTTTCTCATCCATACATTCCCGGGATCTCTCCTGGGCCTGCCTTTACGGCTGATGTTTTGTCTTCCCTGTGATCTCCCTGGGCAGCGCCTCATCCATACTTCCTGACCGAAACCCTTCCATGTCCAGGGTAATATATCCGTATCCCAACGCTTTTAGTTCCCCCGCAATGGCCTTTCTCTCCCTCATCAGCTTTTCTAAATCCCTTTCGTCTGCCTCGATCCTGGCCACATTACCATGGACTCTTAACCGCACATTATAAAGCCCCAGACACTTCAAATACGCCTCGCCCTGCTCAACCTTTCTTAATTTATCCACAGTAATCGCGTCTCCATAGGGAAACCTGGTAGCCAGACAGGGGGCAGCCGGCCGATTTGCCACGGAGATCCCGTATTCCTGTGCCAGCTGACGCACCTGTGCCTTCGTAAGCCCCGCCTTTTTTAAGGGGCTTTCTATCCCCAGCTCTTCCAAAGCTCTAAGGCCCGGCCGATACTGCTCCAGGTCATCTGCATTGGTCCCGTCCAACACAACTGCTGCCCCCGCCTGCGCCGCCGCATCCTTAACAGCCTCAAACAGATACTTCTTACAGCGGTAGCACCGATCCACCGGATTATGGGCGATCCCTGCCGCCTGCAGTTCCCGAACCGCAAGGACTATGTGCTCTGCCCCGGTCTCCAAAGCCACCTTTTTTGCAGTCTCCATATCCCCTGCCGGGTGCAGTTCCGTGCTGGCGGTCACAGCAAAAACCCTGGTACCCGTTTCCTTTGCGTGTATCACAGCCAGCTTTAGAAGCAGGCTGGAATCAGCGCCGCCGGAAAAGGCCACCGCCACATTTTCATCGGCATAGCCGGCCATAATCTGGTGTAATCGTCTCCGCGCCTCATCCATTTTCGTTTCCTCCCACTGCCAGCCGGTTCATCTGAGTGGCCAGATATCCGGCTCCGTATCCGTTGTCAATATTTACCACCGCGATCCCGTTGGCACAGGAATTGATCATAGTCAAAAGCGCCGAAAGACCGTGAAGATTGGCCCCATATCCCACGGAGGTGGGAACCGCTATGACCGGCCTGCTCACCATACCTCCTATGACGCTGGCCAGAGCTCCCTCCATACCGGCCACCGCCACCACGCAGTTTGCTTTCTGGATGGTATCCATGCGGTTGAGAAGTCTGTGGATCCCGCTGACTCCCACGTCATAGATCCGCTCCACATAAGCTCCGAAAAATTCCGCCGTCTGCGCGGCCTCCTCCGCCACCGGGATATCTGCCGTCCCAGCCGTACACACTGCCACATTTCCTTTAAGCTCCTTTGCCCTGCTCTGGATCTTCAAGATCCGCGACACCGGATCATAGCTGGTCTGTGGAAATCTGCTATGGATCAGTTGGAACTGTTCCTTTGTGGCCCTGGTCCCCAAAACCTCCCCTTCCTTTTCATAAAGCCTCTCATAAATAGCCGCCAAATGGTCGTCGGTCTTTCCGCTGCAAAAGACCACTTCCCCAAATCCGGTCCTTGCTTTCCGGCTGGTATCCAGCTTGGCGTATCCCATCTCCTCATACCTGCCCATGTGGAGAAGCTGCCCTGCCTCCTCCACGGACATGCCGCCCGCTTTTACCTGTTCTAAGATCTGCCGGATATCGTTCTCATTCATAAACATTGTCCTCCTTCTGGCATTTTCCTGCCGGTCTTTCAATATGCCGTTTTTCCCGCATATCCCAAATCTATAAAAAGCTATGAAAGTAACAGCCCCTTCTGGCGGCTCATTGCCCTCACAGCTTCCCAATTTCCTGCATCCATGTCAAATCTGCTTTCTGCGGCTTCTGCCGTTTTTGCCTGCTTATACAGGCTCATTTGTCTGCCCCCGATTATACCAGACCGTCAATGTCCATGTCAAGGTTCCCTGCCCTTCCTTTTCCCTGTTTTCAGGACCACAAAAGTTCACAAATATTTTCTTTGTCTTCTCATCCGAAAGGATATCGCGGACATGGAAAAAGGGACAGACGACTATCTGCCCCTTGTCCTGTCATCTCCTATCTTTTCACCAAAGGCCCATAGTTTACAAAATATAAACCCCAGCCGTATCAAAATCAAGAAAAGCCTTCTCGCCGACCTCATAGATCCGTCTGTTCACCGGATTATAGTCCGTGATCTGGATCTCCATATCTCCCACCATCACCTGGTAATACTGATAGGAACCCATAAACGTAGACAGCATCACCTTGGCCTCCAGATACCCCTTTTCAGCCAGAGACGCAGCCTCGGGCCGGATCACCAGCGCCGATATATCCCCGGCCTTGGCCTTTGCGTAATTATTGACTTCCAGGTTTTCCCCGGCCACATGGATCTTCGCCTTATCCCCTTCCACAGACACCACCTTTGCCTCCAGAAAATTGGCCTCCCCGATAAAATCCGCCACAAACCTGGAATTAGGGTGATAATAGATCTCCCTTGGCGTCCCGATCTGCTCCACTTTGCCCTTGCTCATAATGATGATCTTATCGGAAATGCTCATGGCCTCGGACTGGTCATGGGTCACATAGATGGCCGTGATCCCCACTTTCTGCTGGATCTTACGGATCTCCGTTCTCATGGAAACCCGCAGCTTGGCATCCAGATTGCTCAAGGGCTCATCAAACAAAAGGACCCCTGGCTCCAGCACCAGAGCCCTTGCCAGAGCCACCCGCTGCTGCTGTCCGCCTGAAAGCTGGTTGGTCATACGGCTCTCCATGCCGTCCATCTCCACCAGCTTTAAGATGTTCATCACCCGCTCCCGGATCTCCTCCTTCGGCAGCTTGCGGATCTTTAGCCCATAGGCCACATTGTCAAACACATTATAGTGGGGCAGCAGCGCGTAACTCTGAAACACCATGGCCGTATCCCTTTTGTTGGGCGTCAGGCTGTTGATAGCCTCGCCGCCCAGGTAGATCTCCCCCTCATCCGGGCTCTCAAACCCGGCGATCATCCGCAGGGTCGTGGTCTTGCCGCATCCCGACGGACCAAGAAGGGTCACGAACGTTCCCGCCTCAATATCCAGGGTAGTATCCTGCACCGCGTAAAATTCCTTTCCCGTCTTCGGGTCCTTATAAATCTTAGAAATATGCTCCAGGCGAACGCCTTTTTTCTGTTTCTCCATCTATGCCTCCTCCTTGACCGCTCTGCTGGTCCCAAAAAATTTAATCAGCGTATTCATGATAATGACCGCCCCGTAGGTAATGGCGATCAGCACCGTGGCGTAAGCGCAGGCCACGCCGTAGTTGCCTTTCTCCGCCTGCTCATTGATCTGGCAGGTGATCAGAAGGAAATCCGGGGTAACCAGAAGGATGATGGCCGAGATCGCCGTAATGCTCCTCACAAATGCCGTCACCAGACCGCTGAAAAACGAATCCTTGATCAACGGCAGCGTCACCGTCATAAACACCCTGGCCGAGTTGGCGCCCATGTCGTAGGCCGACTCCTCAATAGACTTGTCAATCTGCTGCAGGGCTGAGATGCCGCTTCTGGTTCCTGTGGGAAGACTCCGCACAATAAACACGATAATAAGGATCAGCCCGGTGCCGTAAAGCCCGCTCATAATGCCTGTGCGGAACAATCCGTTGGCGTATCCCCTGATGTACCCGATGCCCAGAACCGTCCCCGGCACAGCCATGGCAAGCATGGACACGAACTCGATAAATCCCTTGCCCTTAAACCTCTTTTTCACCACCAGATAAGCGATGACCATGGACAAGAAGGCCGTCAGCGGAGACGCGATCAGAGACAGCACAAAAGAATCCTTAAACGCCTTGATGCCGCTGGTCCTAAGCATGTACTGGAACCATTTTAAAGACAGGCTGTAATCCCTTCCCCACAAGGTAAACAGCGCGCCAAAAGGCACCATCACATACATCAGCACCACAAACGCCGCCACAAGGGCGCAGAAGATGGTCAAAGGCACCGTAACGCTCTTATCCTCGATCAGCATCCTTGTGCGGGACGCCTTTCCCGTAAGAGTGGCTGCCGTCTTTTTCTCCAGATAATACTTCTGGATCAAAAACAACACCACAGTCAGAGACAAAAGGACCACGGACATAGCCGCCGCGCCGGTAGAATCATAGGCCCCCGTCACCTGCAGATAGATGGTAGTGGCCAGAGTATCATAAGAGCCGCCGATCAGCATAGGGTTGGCAAAATCCGCCACAGACTCGATAAAGGTCACCAAAAACGCGTTGCCCAGACCAGGAAGCAGCAAAGGAAACGTTACGCTTGTAAATACTTTCCACCTGGAAGCTCCCATATCCCTGGTAGCCTCCTCCAGCGACGGGTCAATATTCTTAAGCAGCCCTTTAAGCATCAGATAGCACACCGGAAAAAAAGTCAGGGTCTGCACAATGGCAATGCCCTTAAGGCCATAGACGTTGGAATCATAAATCTTCAAAAGCGAACGGGTGATGATGCCGCTGCGCCCAAACAGCATGATCATGGACAGCGAGAGCACAAAAGGCGGAGATACCACCGGCAGCATGGACACCACGGAAAACAGCTTTTCCAGAACCTTTGTCCGAAGCTTTACGTAAACCTCCACATAGGCAAATAAAAGCCCGATAGCCGTGGACGCGATCCCTGTGATGAACCCCAGGACCAGCGTATTCTTAAACGCCGTCTGAAACCGCTCCAGGCTCAGCACCCTTCCGAACACGGCAAAGGTGACCTTTTCCTCCTCAAAAAAGCTGTCCACCAGCAGCATGAGAAGGGGATACAAGATAAACAGCGCCAAAAATACCAGCAAGACCACGATCATGCTGATAAGGATGGGATCGGAAAAAAATTTTTTCCTTTCCAGAGACGCGCTTTGCTTTTTGGACATATCCATCCCCCTTTCCCCAGAAAAAAATGTCCCAAACGTAATCCATAACCAAAATGCCGCGTGTGCGACCACGCATCACGCAGCATTTTCGTTCCTGTCCTTTTAATCCTTAACGGCTATTCCGTCTTAAATCTGTCGTCGGCAGAGCTTCCCAAAGCCGCAAAGAAATCTTCCACATACTTGGAGCTGTTGGCCTTCGCGTCCTCAAAATCATAATCAATGGTGTTATTCATATCCAGACCGAACTTGGCAGCCTCCTCCGGCTGGGCTCCATTGGACAGCACCAGGAACTGATAGGAGCCGGCTTCCTTGGCGTGGTCCACACACTCCGGAGACAGCGCGTACTCGATCCACAGCTTGGCGGCGTTGGGATGCGCGCAGCCGTTAAAGATAGCGGTAGCGCCAACCTCAAAAGAAGTCCCGTCCTCAGGCACGATCAGCTGGATATTGTCATAGCCCTGAAGGATCTGGTAAATGCCGTCGTGAAGGAATCCGATGCCGATCACGCACTCGCCCGGGCCTACCATCTTAGAAGGGCCGGAGCCGGACTTGGTGTACTGGCTGATATTCCCGTCAAGGGCTTTAAAATATTCCATCGCCTCATCATGTCCCTTCATCTGGATCATGGTATTGATCACCAGCTTGGCCGTACCGGCTGTGTTGGGGTTGGAAAGCATAATAAGATCCTTGTACTCTTCCTTTGTCAGGTCGTCCCACGTCTTGGGCGCTTCCAGATTCAGGCGGGACAGTTCCTCCGTGTTCACCATAAATCCCAGGATCCCCTTGTAGATTCCGTACCAGCAGTTGGTGGGGTCCTTGTAATCCTCGCTGATTAAGTTGACCGCGTTCATTGCCTTATATTCCATGAGGAGCCCGTCTGCCACAGCCTCATTGTAAGGATCCGTGGTCCCGCCGAACCATACGTCCGCCGACGGCTTTCCGGCCTCCTCGGAGATCTTGGTGTATACCTCGGAAGTAGAAAGTCTCTGGAACTTTGTCTTGATCCCGTACAGATCTTCAAAATTCTTGCATGCCAAAGACAGGTATTCCTCCTCACAGGAACCGTACACCGTCAGCTCCCCCTCCGCCTTTGCCGCTTCGATCAGGGCTTCCATGCCATCCCCGTCTTTTGTATCGTCAGCCTCTGCCTTGTCGGCTGCCTCTGTCTGACCGGAAGCTTCCGTGGAAGCCGCCGCAGGCTCTGTGGCTGCAGTCGTAGCCTCACCGCCGCTGCCGCCGCAGGCAGTCAAGCCCAGTACCATGGAGCAGGTCAACAACAATGCCAGTTTTTTCTTCATAACCTTGTCCTCCTTAAAATATGAATTTCACAGGTAAATAATACCACAAATCCATTAAAAATTAAACCCTTTTTGTAAATTTTACACAACTTTTTTCTTGCCGTAAAAAAGAGGCAGGTCTCCCTGCCTCCGCGGATCTCTAATACAAATGCTTTTTCAACACTTCAAAAACCAATTTCACATCAATCGGCTTTGGCACATGCTCATCCATGCCGCTGTCCAGACATCTCTGGATATCATCAGAAAACGCGTCCGCTGTCATGGCGATGATGGGAAGCCCCCTGTCGGATCTTGAAGAACTGCGGATAAGCCCGGCCGCCTCATATCCGTTCATCACCGGCATCCGTATATCCATAAGGATCCCGTCGTAATACCCTTCCTCCGAGCCCTCAAACATATCCACGCATACCCTGCCGTTTTCCGCCCGCTCCATGGCAAGTCCCGTCTCCGATAACAGTTCCTCCGCAATCTCCCAATTCAGTTCATTATCCTCAGCCACAAGGATGCGCTTTCCTGAAAGATCCATGATCTCCCTGGACTTCTCCTCCTCCTGGCTTTCCGCATTCAGCATAAACCTGCTCAAACTCAGATACAGACTGGACTTAAACAGCGGTTTGGAAATAAATCCCTGGATGCCCGCATCCTTTGCCGCCGCCTCAATATCCCCCCAGTCATAGGCGGATATGAGAAAAATGGGAACCTCATCCCCCACTTTATCCCGGATCTCCCTTGCGGTTTCCACACCGTCCATCCCCGGCATCTTCCAGTCAAGAAGGATGATCTGATATCCGTTATGCTCCTCATGGCGCTTCAAAGCCATCTCCACCGCAGTCCTTCCGTTAAGGGCCCACTGGGCGTCAATCCCGATCTGCTTTAACTCATAAACGGCGCTCTGGCAAAGATCCTCATTATTGTCCACCACCAGCATCCTCCAGTTAGGCAGGACCATATCTTCCTCCGCAACCGTAGCCTTCTCAAAATCCACCGTAATATGGAACTGGCTTCCCATCCCCGGAGCGCTGTCCAGCTGGATCGTGCCTTTCATGGCATCCACTATGTATTTGGTGATCGCCATACCCAGGCCGCTGCCCTCGGTTTTGTCCACCCTAAGATTCCGCTCCCTGGTAAATGTCTCAAAAATAGTCTTTTGGAATTCCGGGGTCATGCCGATGCCGTTATCTTTCACCTTAAAATGGCAGCGCACCCAGCCGTCCCCAACAGGCGAAGGTTCCTGGCTCAAAAAAACATTGATGGTCCCCTCCTCCGGCGTAAACTTTATGGCGTTGGATAAAAGGTTGATCAGCACCTGGTTTAAGCGGACGCTGTCGCAGTACACCTGCTCCTGGGCCACATTCTGGATAAAAATATCAAAATGCTGATTCCTGGCCTCGATCTGAGGCTGCACGATATTGACTATGCTGTCCATGGTTTCCCGCAGCGATACCTGATGCTGATTTAAAGACAGCTTTCCGCTCTCGATCTTGGACATGTCCAGCACGTCATTGATCAGCCCCAGCAGATGCTTACTGGATAAGGTGATCTTGGTCAGACAGTCCTTCACCTTAGCCGTATCGCCTACATTGGCCATGGCAATGGCCGTCATTCCCACGATCCCGTTCATGGGTGTCCTGATATCGTGGCTCATGTTGGAAAGAAACTCGCTTTTGGCCCGGTTGGCCTGTTCCGCTTTGTTTAGGATCTGCAGCTGATTCTGGGACAGCTTATAATACATGGCAAAGATGATCACCCCGGCTGCCAGGATCACGGCGCAGACGCCCAGTATGGTGTACTGGCGCACGCCGCCTAAACGGCTGATGATATCGTCTAAGATCCCGTAAGGCATCACCGCCACCAAATACCACTGGGAATCCGGAAGGTCGGAACAGTAAAAGTGCTGATACACGCCGTCCACCATGGCTATGGTGGAATAATCCTCCCCGGCGTCCATGGCCCTGCCCATATCCTCCACGTACTGATGAGGCGTCTTTCCGTTCAATTCCGCAAACATTTCCTTAACCTGGGTAAATTGTTCGTCCCCGTTCTTTGTCTGGCTCTGAATGATGAAAGTGCCGTCCCGGCGGATGATATGAGAGTATATCATAGACTTTTCTTCATTGAGGCCAAGCACGCTGTCCAGATATTCGATGGGAATCCCTGCAATGAGCATGGAGCCGGTCCCGCCGTCTGCCATAGGATACCCTGCCTTAATACCCAGCAAAAGAAACCGCTCCCCCGCCTCATTGGTACCGCTGATGACCGCCCGTTCCTTCCCCAGCTGGGACTGCCCCTGGTCCGATATCACCACAGGATCTCCATAGATGACCTCACACCTTCCATCCTCGGTATACAGCCCCAGATAATCAAATTCCCGGATGCTCCCGCTTCTGGCCAGATCGTTTTTCATCTCCTCCCCGTAAACCGCGCTCTCCCAGGGAGTCCTCTTTATGATCCCCTCGATCTGGGACAGTCGCAGCCTGATGACCGCGTCAAACTTTTCCTGCAGCTGCCTGCTGACCTCTGACATATAGATAATGCCTATCTGATCAATGGCTTCCTTACTTTTGGCCCCTATAAACATTCCCAGCCACGCAAAACAGGCAATGCAAAGCGCCGCCAGTCCCAGGGCGCTGGCCAAAAGAAACTTCTTCATCCCCTTCACGTCCCCTCCTCCTTTAATCTGCGGTTTTGGGCAATCTCCTGCTGACTATCAGCAGAAATACGCCTGCCGCAGCCGCAAACAGAGAGATGAACTGGGAGGTCGTCAAACTTCCCACATTGCCCCGGATCAGATCACCCCGGAAAAATTCCATAACAAAACGTCCCAAACTGTACAAGACCAGATACATGCCGGCCACCTGGCCGTCCCGTTTCACTTTCCCCGACAGCCACAGAAGCGCAAAAAAGTGGAGAAAATTAAGTCCGCTGGACATCAGCTGGGTAGGCAGCAGCCTGACCCCATTGGGGGCGTAGGCAGAATCCCGGAAGATTATGGCAAAAGCCCCGTCCGTCTCCATACCATAGCAGCATCCGGCCAGAAAACACCCGATCCGGCCAAATCCCTGGGCCAGCGCCACAGAAGGCAGGATCAGATCCGCGTACTTCAGAAAATCCAGCCTGTACTTCCTGCAATAGGCGTATCCGCCTAAGATCCCCCCTATGATCCCTCCGTACACCACAAACCCGTTGGCAATGTCCAAAAGGAGCCCGGGGTCTTTTATGATCTCATCGATGGTCGTAATATAATACAGAAACTTGGCGCCGGCCAGCCCGATGACGATGACCCACATCCCAAGCCCCAGCACATGATCCCCGTCAAGTCCCTTCTTCTTTGCCCTGTGATCCGATAACAGGTAGGCGGCCAAAAACCCGATGCCGATCATAAGGCCATAGCCGTGGATCGTAAAACCTCCTATGGAAAACAAATCATTTTTCATTCACTCACCTCGAAATATAAGCCTGTATTTTCAACATGTTGTATCAGCCGATACCGCCGTATACGATCCCAAGAACAAAAACAAATACCGCCAACGGCACATACACATACTTTCCCAGCATCCCCATCCACTGGCCCACAGGCCGTTTTCTCCCCAGGGAAAGCTCTTTGCTTATCTCCTTCCAGCCCAGGATATAGTAGATGGAGAAAGCTCCCAAAAGCGCGCCGAAAGGCACCACCAGGATCGTGATAAAATCCATCCACGCTCCCACCTTGTCTCCGTCCTCAATAAAGATCCCCACAGCCAGGGCCACCGCGCCGCACAGGGCTGCCATGACCTTATGGGACATTCCGAACCGGGTCTGCCAGGACTCGCACACCGCCTCAAACATATTGATCAGGCTGGTTATTCCCGCAAAAGCCACGGACACGAAGAAAAACACCGCAAACAACCGACCAAGAGGCATCTGGGCAAATACCTGAGGCAACGTAATAAACATCAGCGGCGGCCCGCTGGCCGGTTCTATGCCAAAGGCAAACACCGCCGGCATGATCGCCAGGCCGGCCAGCATAGCCGCAATGGTGTCAAACACCGCCGTATTCACCGACGCTCCCACAATATCCTCATCCCGTCCAAGGTAGGAACCATACACGATCATGCCCGATCCGGTGATGGACAGCGAGAAAAACGCCTGCCCCATGGCCATGACCCAGGTATCGGTCTTTAACAGATACTCCCACTTGGGAATAAACAAAAACCGGTATCCCTCCAAGGCTCCCTCCAGAAAAAACACACGAACGGCCAAAACCACGAACAATCCGAAAAACGCCGGCATCAGCACTTTATTGATCTTCTCAATGCCCTTTGTGGCTCCGGCCATCAAAAGGCCGCAGGCTATGAGAACCACCGCCCCATGGCAGGGGATATTGCCAAATGACGAGGACATCTCCCCGAAAAATTCCCCCGTATCCCTGACAAACAGTTCTCCGGTCAGACTGGCGCCCAGAGTTTTTAACACCCATCCCAATATGACCGAATATCCGATGGCAATGCCAAGGGAACCCATAAGGGGGATCCATCCCAGAACATACCCCAGCTTCCCCTTCTTCCTGGCAGCCCAGCAATACTCATAGGACCCTAACGTTCCCGTCCCTGCCCGGCGTCCCACGGCAAACTCCACCGAAAGCCCTGTAAGCCCAAACAGGGCGATAAATAACAGATAGGGGATCAAAAAGGCCGCGCCTCCGTACTGCCCCAGCCTGTAGGGAAACAGCCAGATATTGCCCATCCCCACCGCCGACCCCACACAGGCCAGCACAAATCCCAGAGAATTTTGAAATCCTCCGTTCTGGTGTGTCCTTTGTCCCTTTTCCTTAACGTTTCCTTTGCTCAAACCATTCCCTGCCTTCCTGTTCTTCTGCCTTCCTTTTTCTCGTTTACCTGCCATAACCCCTGTTTTTCCTATACTATATAACAGAAATTGGCATTTGTAAAATAAAATCTTCCCTGATCGTTTTGCGTCTGCTATCTTCCCAGAATCGCCTTGGCGTCCTCATACCCCTGTTCCATCCGCCGCTTCGCTCCCTCTGCCGAAAAATCCAGCGTTCCCGTGACAAAATCCCCCTGATCCCGGGATGGGACGATCTGCACCATAGACGCTCCTGGAAACTCCTCCTCGTCCACAAGGCTGCGGCGGCTTAGATGCACCACCAGAAAATCCCTGTACCCCGCGTTGTACAGCGGGCGCACTGGAACATTGTCCTTAAGGCCGCCGTCCAGATACAGACTCTTCCCAAACCGCACAGGCCCGAAGATCCCCGGAAGCGCCGACGTGGCCAAAAGGATGGTCTCCATATCATTCTGCTTCATTCCCGTCACATTAATGTAATCCATAAGATTGGATGTGACATTATAGCAGGCCAGACAGCAGGGGATCCCGCTTTGGGCCACCCGGTTTACATCCAGCTCCTCCCGGATGATCTGCACCAGCCCGTCTCTGGAAAAGATCCCCTCCTTCATCAGTGATTCCGCCTCTACATCGGGCCACCGCTCCACCATGGCCTTCAGTTCGTCTATCAGATTCAGTCTGCCCGGGTCCAGGATCTTCTCCGCGTTCATGGTTAGCCAGATCTGTCTGGCTCTGTCATAGTCCCCCTGAACAAACAATGCCCCGTTAAGACCTCCCACGGAAGCTCCCGACACGGCCGTTATCTCCTTGTCAATGCCAAGCTCCCTCATAGCTCCCCATACTCCAATCTCATAAGCGCCTTTACCGCCGCCTCCGGCTAAGATCAATGCAGTTCCTTCCATTATAAATCCTCTTTCCATTTATTTCTTACTATATTATCTATGGCAAAATTTTAAAATAGCCACCTTACCCAATATTATATCCATTTTCCCGGGCAAATCAAATACTGTCTCCAATTTCTTCCCGGTATCTAACGGCGGCGCCCGGCAAATACTATTTATACATAGATCCCAAATGTTATCTAAGGAGGAACCTTATGCTGCTGTCGTGCATCGCTTACGCCGTCATCCCCATCTACACCCTGCTCTTTATCCGAGGGACCAACTGGTTCACCTCCAACTTGTCCGTCATCGGAAGCCGTCCCACCCGCCGCGCCGCCTTCTTTCTCCTGGGCGTCATCATTGGTCTGTACTACTACGAAGCGCTGAAAAAACTGCTTATCTATCTGCCCCGGCACATATGGGAACACCGGCTTCTTTTGACGGCTCTTTTCCTCCTGCTTTTAGCTGTCACCACGCCCTACCTTCCGGAAACCGTCCCCCTCCAGTCCTTTCTCCATGTAGTGTTCGCCTTTGTGTCCTCCGTTTTGCTGGCTGTGTGTTTGTACCTGATCCTGTGGCGTCTGTCTGCCCTGTCTCCTGCCGCCCGGCGGTTTCTCCGCCCCTACCGCGTCTCCATGGTAGCCATTACCGTAGTAAGCGGCCTTCTGCTCCTTATGGCAGGCATCATCAGCAGCGCCCTGGAAGTATTTTTCATCATTGCCACCACCGTCCTGGTGCAGCGATTATATACGCTTTCCTCTTGCATTTTTTCCCGTTAAGAGTACAATAAAAGCAGAATCGGAGATATTACCATATGCTCCGAACCATAAGGAGGACACACTATGAACGCTGTTATGGAAAATCTGCTTACCAGAAGGAGCATCCGGGCCTTTGAGGACAGACCGATCCCAAAAGAAGAGCTGGATCAGATTCTCAAAGCCGCCCAGTACGCCCCCAGCGCCATGAACCGCCAGACCTGGCAGTTTACCGTGCTTCGCAGCCGCGCTAAGATCCAGGAGCTGGCCGCCGCCATCGGCAAAGCCCTTGGCCGGGAAAACTACACCATGTATGAGCCTCAGACCATCATCATCACATCCAATCTGCGGGACTCCCGCTTTGGCATCGACGACAACGCATGCGCCCTGGAGAACATCTTCCTGGCCGCCCACGCTTTCGGCATCGGATCCGTGTGGATCAACCAGCTGCGGGATGCCTGCGACGATCCTGATGTCCGCCGGATGCTGACATCCTACGGCATCCCCGACGACCATACGGCCTACGGCATCGCTGCCCTGGGATATGCCGCTCCGGCGCAGCTTAAAGACATAGAAAGGACCGGAAAGAT
Source organism: Clostridiaceae bacterium (assembly GCA_910575585.1). Lineage (GTDB taxonomy): Bacteria > Bacillota > Clostridia > Lachnospirales > Lachnospiraceae > UBA3402. The sequence continues at coordinate 7,359 of CAJTGF010000049.1, read as the reverse complement.
CGTGTTCGCCGACTGACCGCCCTCACAAGCGTAAGCATCGCCCAAAGACGGGTCTTACCAAAAAGACGGGTATACTGCCAAATAACCTTTGCCAGCACACCCGTTCTTTTTTCGTTTTCTTTCTTTATTTTTCTGTCATGAACATCATGATCTCATTGCTGCGGCTGATGAAGTTTGTCATCCGCTCCGCGCTTAAGCTGCCGTGGGTCAGGGACGCCATGTCGTAAAGCTGCTGGCAGATCTTCTCTGTCAATTCCCCTTCGCCGTTGTTTAACACATACTGCACCAGCTTGTGGTTGGCGTTGAGCACCAGGGTCTCGCCCTCGCTTCCGAACATGGACGGATCCATGCCGTACATATTGTACATCTTCATCATGTCCCGCATCCTTCTGCTTTCCTCGGACACCGTGATCATGGAAGCCACCTGGTCGTTCTTCAGCTTCTCCACCTTGATCTCCATCTTGTCATTGCCCAGAGCTTTCTTGAAGGTCTCCGTCAGCTTCTCCGTATCCGCCTTGAAGCTCTCCTCGTCCTCCTTCTTAACTTCCTCCTTGAAGGTGTCCGTCACGTCGGCGTCAATGCGCATGAACTTTAAGCCTTCCTTCTTCTGCTCCAGCTGGCTGATAAAGGGGCTGTCAATGTTGTGGTTCATAATAACCGCGTTAAGCCCTTCCTGCCGGAACATGTTGATGTACTGGCTCTGCTCCTTTTCATCGGTCACATAGTAGATAACGTTCTCATGCTTCTCCTTGGCATCGTCCAGGCAGTCCTGAAGCGTTAAGTACTTCTTGTCCAGATCCTTAAACAGCACGTACTCCTTGATCTTCTCCTCAAACTTCTCGTCCTTTAAGCAGCCGAACTTGATAAAGGGGCTGATGTCGTCCCAGTACTTCTCATAGGCTTCCCGGTCGGTCTTGCACATGCCGGACAGCTTGTCCGCCACCTTCTTGGTGATGTAATCGGAGATCTTCTTCACAAATCCGTCGTTCTGCAGCGCGCTTCTGGACACGTTTAAGGGCAGGTCGGGACAGTCGATGGCGCCCTTTAAGAGCATCAAAAACTCCGGGATCACCTCTTTGATATTGTCCGCGATAAACACCTGGTTGTTGTACAGCTTGATGGTTCCCTCCAGGCTGTCGTACTCCGTGTTGATCTTGGGGAAGTACAGGATGCCTTTTAAGTTAAAGGGATAGTCCATGTTCAGATGGATCCAGAACAAAGGCTCCTTGTAGTCCATAAATACCTTCCGATAGAAGGACTTGTACTCCTCCTCCGTACACTCGTTGGGATGCTTGTTCCACAGCGGGTTTATGTCGTTGACCGCCACAGGCCGCCGTAAGATCTTATATTTCTCCTTGGCCGGAGACACCTCCACAACTTCCTTCTCGCCGTTTTCATTCTCCTTCTCCTCGGTCTTGGCCTCCTCCAGGATGGTCTCCACCACAGTGTCCTTGTCTGTCAGCTCATCCTTCTCAATGGTGTCGTACTGAGGCTCCGCCTCCGCGTTGTTCAGGAAAATGGATACCGGCATGAACCCGCAGTACTTCTCCAGCACTTCCCTGGCCCGGTACTCGTTGGAGAACTCCACGCTGTCCTCGTTAAGGTACAGGGTGATGGTGGTTCCGAACGTCTCTCTGTCCCCGTCGCTCATCTCAAATTCCGTGCCGCCCTCAGACTCCCAGTGTACCGCCTTGGCGTCCGCCTTGTAGGATAAGGTGTCAATGGTCACCTTGTCCGCCACCATGAACGCGGAGTAGAATCCCAGGCCGAAATGGCCGATGATCTGGTCCTCATTGGCCTTGTCCTTATATTTGTTCAGGAAGTCCTGAGCCCCGGAGAAAGCGATCTGATTGATGTACTCCTCCACTTCCTCCTCTGTCATACCGATACCGTTGTCTGTGACGGTGATGGTCTTGTCCGTAGGATTCACGGTCACCTGAATCTTATACTCCACATCCTCCGGCTTCTCAAACTCCCCCATCAGCTCCAGCTTCTTTAACTTGGTGATGGCGTCGCAGCCGTTGGAAACCAGCTCCCTGTAGAAAATGTCGTGGTCAGAATACAGCCACTTCTTGATTACCGGAAATATATTCTCGCTGCTTATGGATAAACTGCCTGTCTTTGCTCCCATATCAAACACTCCTTTTTCTCTTTAAATTTCGTTTTATACTGCCTACAGAGTATTCTATTACCGATAGAACAAATTGTCAACAGGAAATTAGCACTCATTTGAAATGAGTGCTAGCAATTTCGTTAAAAACCGGAAACGCACCGTTGACTTTCCCTGTCCTCTCTGCTATAATGATTTCCGTTCATCGGAGGGAACATACTTTTTCAAGTATCTTGCCGGATAAGATGGCGGGCCGGAAGGTCTGCTGCCTTATCCGTTTTTTATTCCGCAGGAAAAACATCTTAATTTAAGGGGGAATCCGACTATGAATCAGAAAATGAAACAAGCCATGCTCTTTACCGAAGGGCCCATTCTAAAGCCTCTGCTGCAATTTGCCGTCCCGGTGCTTTTCGCGCTGCTGCTCCAGGCCATGTACGGCGGTACGGATCTGCTTATTGTGGGCCAGTTCGCGTCCGCCGCGGACGTGTCCGCCGTGTCCACAGGAAGCCAGGTGATGCATTCCGTCACCTCTGTCATCACCGGCCTGGCCATGGGAACCACCATTCTCCTGGGCCAGAAAATAGGCCAGAAAAAGCAGCAGGAGGCCGGGGATGTGATCGGAAGCGGCATCTGTATGTTTGCCGTTATCGCCGTTGTCATCACCGCAGTAATGGTTGGCGGGGCGGGAGTCCTGGCTCAGGCCATGCACGCGCCTAAGGAGGCCTTTGACAAGACCGTTCTCTACATACGCATCTGCTCCGCAGGCTCTCTGTTCATCACCGCCTACAATGTGCTGGGCAGCATTTTCCGGGGTGTGGGGGACTCTAAGACGCCTCTCCTTGCGGTGTTTATCGCCTGCGTGTTCAATATTTTCGGAGATTTGGTCTTTGTGGCGGTCTTTCACATGGCGGCGGCCGGAGCCGCCCTTGCCACGGTCCTGGCCCAGGGAATCAGCGTGGCTTTGTCCCTTGTGATTATCCGCAGGCGGCAGCTTCCCTTTGCCTTCGCCCGCTCCAACCTGCGTTTTAACAAAAAGCTTATATCCAAAACTTTGTCCCTGGGCTTTCCCATCGCCCTTCAGGACTTTTTAGTCAGCGTATCCTTCCTGGTCATCCTTGCCATCATCAACGGCCTGGGCGTCGTCGCCTCCGCCGGAGTGGGGGTGGCCGAAAAGCTGTGTACCTTCATCCTGATGATGCCCTCCGCTTTCAGCCAGTCCATGTCCGCCTTTGTAGCCCAGAACTTCGGGGCCGGAAAGATGGACAGGGCCAAAAGGGGAATGGTCTACGGCATGGCGGTTTCCTTTGGCTGCGGACTGATTCTGTCCTATCTCTCTTTCTTTCACGGGAATTTGCTTACAGGTCTTTTTGCCAAGGACCGGGAAATCATTCTGGCCGCCGCAGACTATCTCAGGGCATACGCCATCGACACCCTGCTGGTGTCCTTCCTCTTCTGTTTTATCGGGTACTTTAACGGGTGCGGCCATACTGCCTTTGTCATGCTCCAAGGGATTGTCGGGGCCTTCTGCGTCCGCATCCCGGTGTCCTACCTTATGAGCCGGCAATCGGATGCGTCCCTGTTCCGGGTGGGGCTGGCGATCCCTCTGTCCACAGCGCTGCAGATTGTGGTCTGCCTTCTGTATTTTATCCGTTATGAGCGTCACAGCAGGCGTAAAAGGGAAGATAAACGGTAAAACGAATTCCGGTTCACACTTCGGCCCCGTATCAGGCGCCGCAGGCGATTTTCGTTGCTCATTGCCGCCGGCTGTGATACAATTCTGCTGTCAGTCCGCTGCAAAACTGCGGCCTGCTTTTGAATTTCACTAAAAACCATCATCCGATTTTTTCAGAAAGGCGCGCCATGAACTCCATACAAGATTCCGTCACCTGTATCCTGAACGACAGCCCATTAAAGCTTGTCATAAGCAAGCCCGCTTCCAAAGACCAGCCATACCAGAAAATCACCATAGAACAGAAAGGCAGCTATTATCAGATTGCAAAATCCACAAAGAAGCAGGTTTTTCACGAAAATGTTGCCGCAGAACAGCTTTATGAGAAATGTGTGGATTATTTGGAAACCTCTTTCCGGCAGATGAACGCCTGGTCAAAAGACAAGGAGTACTCCGTCTCTGTGTCCAAGAAAAAGAAAGTCCTTTTCCGCGCAAAGACCTCCAAAACGCCCTGTGACCTCCCCTGGCAGCCCGCCCATAACCGGGTGAAAAACTATATCCTGCCGGAAGGCCGCGTTATCCCGCCTCTTGTAGATATGGGCATCTTCACCGCCCAGGGAAAGGTGGTCAGATCCATGTACGACAAGTACAGGCAGATTAACCGGTTTATTGAGCTGATTGACGATGTCATTAAAAAGGAATCCAACACCCACCTTAACATCATCGACTTCGGCTGCGGCAAGTCCTATCTGACTTTTATCCTCTACTATTACCTGACCGAAATCCGGAATCTTTCCGTCGACATCATCGGCCTGGATTTAAAAGAGGATGTTATCCGAAAATGCCAGGCCGCCGCAGACAAATACGGTTATGACCATCTCCGGTTTGAGCTGGGGGACATCAACGGGTTTTCCTGCCCCTTTGACGTGGATATGGTCATCACCCTCCACGCCTGTGACACCGCAACCGACTATGCCCTCTACAACGCCGTGGCCTGGAACGCCAGGATGATTTTCTCCGTGCCCTGCTGCCAGCATGAACTGAACAAACAGATTGACACGGACCGGTTTTCCCTCTTTACCAGATACGGCATTGTCTCTGAGCGCTTCTGCGCCCTCATGACGGACGCCATCCGGGCAAATCTGTTGGAGTATTCCGGGTATAATGCCCAGCTGCTGGAATTTATCGACTTTGCGCACACTCCGAAAAACATACTCATCCGGGCGGTGCAAAATCCCGGAAAATCCCTGTCTGCCAGGCAGAATGCCCTTGAAGAGGCCAGGCGGGTGATGGATGAATTTCATGTGGATCCAACTTTGTACAGGCTGCTTGGTGAGAAATAGCGTGGGGTGCTAAGAGCGCACCTGCACTGATTTGATTGTACCCATAGCAAGCCAACTAAAACAAAAGGCAATAATCAGTCTGATTATTGCCTCTAAAAAACTTAACATTATCCAAAACTTAACCAAAAACAACCTTATCAACAATATAATCTTTTAACTTATCTACCATTAACAGTATAACCACTTCTCATAGAAATGTCAACTGCACTTTAGATCTAGCCATACGCCAAATCTCACACCATCTCATCCACGCACACAGCCCCATAAGGACGGATGCTCATCTTATAAGCATTCCCCTTCCCCAAAGCCTTCTCAATATACTCCACATACTCATCCACCAGGTCATTGGGCAGCATAGCCATAATCACCCCGGCGAACCCGCCTCCGTGGATTCTGCACGCCCCACGCTTTTTATCCGTAATAAACATCTCCGTGAGAGCCAGAGCCACGCTGATGCCCTGCTCCTGAACATTGCTGTTGGTATAGCAGTTCTGCAGCCACTTCCAGGAAGAGTTTCCGGAAGCCGTAATCCCTGCCAGGAAATCATCAAAGCGGTTCTCCTTCAGGGCAGCCACCTCCGCCTCAACCCGCTTATTTTCCTCAAAGAAATGGAGCGCCCTCATAACGGACCGGTCTCCGGCAAACTGCCGCACCTTGCTTAAGTTGGCAATCACGTCCTCCTCCTTCACCTGGGAGCAGACCTCCTTGCCGAAATACTCCGCCACCTTCCTCATCTCATTGGGCACGGAAGAATAGTCCGCGCTCAGATCCGCATGGCCCTTCCCCGTATTCACAATAATCAGGCTGTGGTTCTGGGAACCGAAATCAAAGGGAATCTGCTCCACCTTGGGATTGGCAGGGTCAAAAAAGTCAATGGTAATCAGCCCGCCTACCGCGCAGGCCATCTGGTCCAAAAGCCCTGACGACTTGTTCCAATAATGGTTCTCCGAATATTTCCCCACATGGGCGTAAGCCACCACGTCCATCTTTCCGTCATTAAAAAATACGTTGAGCATGGAGCACAGAAGCATCTCAAAGGCTGCTGAGGAACTGACCCCGGCGGCGCTTATGACATTGCTGGTTATGTAAGCGTCAAATCCGCCCACCTTATATCCCATCTCCAAAAATCCCTTTAACAGCCCCTTCACCAGGTCAATGGTCCCCGCCATCTTGCTGCTGGGCGCCAGGTCTTTCAGGTCAATGGAAAACTTCTGGTCAAAAGTCTCGCTGACTATGTTCACCTTATCACTGTCATTCTTGGCCGCAATACCCACGCAGTCCAGGTTAATGCTGCCTGCCAGGACTTTGCCGTGGTTGTGGTCCGTATGATTGCCGCTTATCTCCGTCCGGCCCGGGGATGTGAACATCTTCATATCCCTGTCCCCAAATTCCTTCTCAAACTTTCCCACCAGATTTTTGTACCTCTTTACATTGGCCTCCACGTTATCCTCGCCGTACAAGCTGGCCATCAGCTGGCGGGCCTTGGGGGAATCCAGGGTCTTCATCGCATCTGTTTTCATGTTATCGTTCCTTTCTGTATTCATTTTTTGGCCTGTCCATCTGTCCAAACAAACGGGGGACAAGCTTGCCGGCGGGAAGTTTCGCCGCCTTTCTTGTTTTAAGTATAGCAGAAACCTATGAAATAAAATATATATTTTTGTGTGAAAATCTTTATAATTTTCCTACTAATGCCTTTTAAAGGCTAAAACTATGCCAAATTGCTGTATAATGCTGTATAGTTGAGTCGAAGTTGTGGTGAGCCCGGGAAAATCCGTCTGCTGTCCGGGTTCAGATATGCCAGACATTCCGATGAGCCCCTAAAGCAGAAAACACTCGGGGTGAGGCCCTCCTGTTTTCTTGGGTCTCATCTCCACGGCATATATTCACCCGGACAGCAGACGGATTCTCCCGGGCCAAAACAGGATTCGCTGGCTTAAATGCATGCTGGCTGGATGTTATTTCTGGCTGGTTAGAAAATGGCTTTCTGCAGAATTGGAACAGTTCCCCTATGAGAAACGTCTTAAGTAAGCAAATCCCAGCCAGCGAATTCTGCTTTTGCCAGCGAGGGAAGGGAGGGATGGCGCCGGACGGGTGAATATTTGCCTGTGAGATGAGACCCAATGTCATTTAGATAAGCAAGGTCTCTCAGAAGAACTCTGCCATAAATTAGCTATGTGTTGGAATGATATGGGGATTCTGTCTGCTGTCAGAAGTTCTATATACTGATATTTCATATA
>CAJTGF010000048.1 GCA_910575585.1 Clostridiaceae bacterium | reverse complement strand
TGTTCATGAGATTATTATGCAATAAATGTGGACGGAAAGCAATACCCCCTCAAAGATTGAGGGGGCAGGGGGAGCTGATGTGCCGAAGGCACTTATTTATCTCAAAAAAATATCGGCAGACCGCACAAACAGGGCGATTATAGCATGAAACAATAATTAAACTTCACGGATTAAGGTACAAATTTCACAAATGGGAATATTGCAGTGGATTTTGTACATGGAAAGATAAAACTTCCGAAGTTAAAAGAAGTAAAAGCAAAAGTGCATAGAGAATTTGTGGGACAGATAAAATCAGCAACCGTTTCGCAAGTATCAAGTGGGAAATATTATGTGTCGATACTTGTAGAAACAAATCATTCTGAGATGCCGCATACAGATAAAAATATCGGCATGGATTTAGGCATTAAAGATTTATGTATTACATCAGATGGGAAGAAATACGAGAATCCAAAAACAATAAGAAAATATGAGAAGAAACTGATAAAATTACAAAGACAGCTTGCACATAAAGAAAAAAGAAGCAATAATTATTACAAACAGAAGAAGAAAATAGCATTATGCCATGGGAAGATTATAAATACCAGAAAAGATTATCTGCATAAAGTATCCCATGAGATTATCAGCGAAAACCAAGTGATAATTTCAGAAAACTTACAGATAAAAAATATGGTAAAGAATCATCATTTGGCAAAATCAATAGCAGATGTATCATGGTATGAGCTGACAAGGCAGTTGGAATATAAGGCGGCATGGAATGGGAGGCGGTATATCAAGATAGATACATTCTATGCCAGCAGCCAGATATGCTCTTGCTGTGGATATCAAAATGACGATACAAAAGATTTATCAGTAAGGGAATGGATATGCCCAGTTTGTGGAGCATGGCATGATAGGGACATTAATGCTGCAAAAAATATTTTAGCAGAAGGATTACGGCAAATAGCATAAGATAATAAAATACAAATAGGGCTGGTGCAGCCCGAATTAACGCCTGTGGAGATAGTAGGTTGCGAGGTCGATGAAGCAGGAAGCCCATTGGCTTTAGACAATGGGTAGTTCACCAATTCAAATCAGGAAAGAATTTTGAAATAAGATTCACGGAATTGTATGGAGTTATCATGATTACTGTAAAAATCGGAAATCTCAATTGGATGGATGCTCCGTACACTCCTCATCTAAGCAAAAATCTCACGAAGATTCCACTATTAAGCGAAAACCAAGGCTTAGCATTGACGCTGATTTTGGTTGATGCAATTATAGGGAAAATACAGCATATAAGGCTTTTAGGTTTATCTAACAGATTTACCGAAAAATTATTTAGCGTTGTAAAAGAACATAAAGAAAAACCATTTGATCTAGCAGAATACAATCAGTCATTAAATAGGATTTTCTCTACATACCCAACAAGCAAAATTATAAAAATGAGTACCGATTATTGTAAGATCAATGATTGATCTATTGATTTCAAGTGAGAGATAGGTATGAAAAGCGGGCAACGTCCGCTTTTTTTCATGCCTCCAGTTCGTCCATTACTTAGAACGCCCAGAGCATATCATCTAACTTCTTAAGATGTCCCATCCGATGGGGTGTTCCCCGGGAACACCCTCAAAAAACAGTTATCCGCAAAAAACAAGAAAAATATTCCTGAGCCATACTATAAGCAAAAATCAAAAAAGAAAACGAAAGGAGAAAAATATGTTGATAGGGGCAAAAACAAAAGAAGACTGTCTGGAAAAAGGTTGCGTCACCGGAGGGCCGGAGATCATGGAGGCCTCGGAATTGCTGTACGGGATACTGAATGATTCCTACCAGTGTTCCGGGACATGCCTGGAACGGGAAGTGAACGGGCAAAGAAAAACGATCCGGGATATCTACTGGGAATGCAAGGACCTGATGGAACGGGCAGCAAAAGGCGGCGAAAAAACAGAATTTTTGACCATGAGCATTCTGGAGCAGACGTTCCGACAAGCATCCCCACTTCTTCTGGTGCGGCTGGAGGATGTTGCAGAGGGCGACGGTTCGCAGATCCAGGCAGTCCAGAGGCTGAAGCAGATCTTTGAGGATAATCCGTACAAGGCGATATGGAGGGAAAAGTCAGAAAAATACCGGGAGCTTTTGGGGAAACTCGGTTTTTCAATCCGGGAAACGGATTACGCTGACCTGACGGCGATCATGGATCCCCTCCTGGATGCATTCACTCTGTACCAGGGAAAGAACCATCATTATCCGCCAAAGATCCATAAGGTACGCGCAGGGGTACGCTCTGCTAGGCAGCCGGAGATCGGGCGTGCAGTCTGTAAATACAGTTCTGAAAAAGAACTGGTGGACGAAGTTACCAAATGCGGGAAAGAATCCGTGATTGTGTTCGGTGCAGTGGAGAAGACAAACCGACAGGTCGGGGACTATTTCCATCAGTGGTATTACGGACGAGTGGAAGAAAGACAGGAAAACATCATGCGCCGCGATCATATCAGTACAGAAGAATATATGGATCAGGTGTGCGACTATTCCCGCTACGTGTACCTGTGCGTAAAAACAGGGGAAACCATATGGCTGATGGAGATGCCGTACCAGACGGATTACTACGGCCGTTACGACGACCCAAAATCAAAATACTATTATGGGCGTCGCGCCGGGTATGCGCCTTACGAGATTTTTTATAAGGAACCGCCGGCAGTACCGGCTGAAACCACCTTCCTGGCAGTCCCACGAATGGGATATCTGCTTTCTGAACTGATGGATGATCAACAAAAGATCTGGTTCCCGGTATTTATTGAAGAAACAATCGGAAAATTCTTCCGTACAAAAGAGGAACCAGCTGCAGACGAATGGGTGTTGCCGGAAGAAGCCACAGCCGTCACCTCAGGCCATTGCGGGAAGGAAACAGGAGCGATCGTCCCGGTATTTACGAATCTGCCGGCCGTACCGCAGTACACTTACGCACTCCGGAGTCCAGAAGAAATGTTTGATGACCCATACATGAGGGAACTCTGCCATTACTTCCAGATCCGTAGGGAAGATATCCTGGATGCGCCTATACTTCCCTCGAAATGCGGTACACCGGAAGATTATGAAGATATGATCGGAAAGAATCTGAAAAAGGCATACAGCAGGGTACTGGCTGGAAAGATTGCGGATTTCCTGGAGGGGAAATGGAAAGTAAGGGGTATGATCCTCGACCGGATTGCCGCAGATAAGGGCCGGATCATCAAAGAAGCAGCGGAAGGCAAATACTCGTCATTTACATCCATAGTTGTAAATGGAACGCCGGTAACAGATAAAGACGGGATGCCAGCCATGCGTAGGAAAAACAGCTGGTCAATGAAAACGTCCCCGATCATTATCCGTACTGCTCCAGAGGACTGTATCGAAAGCCCGCATATCAGGCGAAATACCACGCCAAGGATTCTTTGGACAGGCGATATCCCGTCTGGGAAAGCACCAGTAGTATGGAAGATCCGCCCAAAGAAGGCAACGGAATATGCACAGATGCTGAACATTCCGGAAAAGGAATTGCCCGATCTCTTAAAACTGTCAGATGCTATCAGCTGGTTCTATGAGGAATATAAAAATGCCCTCCCGGCAGATATAAGGAGTGAATATGTCTACTGCGATGAGGAGGGCGAGAAAATACACAGCGTCTATCTGCCACCATTGGGGGATGCCAATATCTGCATGACGAAGCGAACGTATAAGAAATACACAGGAAAACAGAAACAGGAATGATACTTTCGTGGAAACCGCCAAGGCATGGCTCGAATACAGCGAGGAAAGCTGCGGATTAGGCTGGTATGTCTGAGAACAGTCTTGTCTGACTGCTTAAGAAAAGTTCCTTTTGGGGCTTTTCTTTTGTCCTTGCAAATAGGGAGGGTGTTCCCCGGTAACACCCGATGTTCAGTATCTCTGACTATCCAGCATATTTCAGCACATCCAGTGCCACATATTCCAGCACTATATCTTTATCCCAGCATTTGTGTTTTTCTGCGGACACGCAATTTATCTTCCAAGATCTGTCGCATTGTGTTTCCAAGAGGCTTGCAGGGGCGTTCCCGGGTAACACCCAAAAAAATGTCCAAAAACACTTATCCGCAAAAACAAAAAAATATTTCTTAAGCCATACTATTACCGTAATACTGATAAAGCCAAAAAGAAGGAAGGAAAAATTTATGCAAACGAAAAGAAAACAACCGATCAAGATCGCCGTTTTCAACCAGAAAGGCGGAGTGGGAAAAACAACGACTGTATTTAACATGGCAGGGATCCTCGCAAAATCCGGCGCCAAGGTATTGGTCATCGACGTGGATTCCCAAGCAAATGCTTCGTCCTCCCTGCTGATGGAGAACATGGCGGACTATGATGAAAAGCATGGGACTGTCGGAGGAATGCTTGATGAAGTCATGACTTTAAAGGACCTCATCGAAGTCCCATCCCGGATCAATGACGCGATCATCAAAGCGAAGATATGCATCCGTGACGGATATGCTGCAAAGTGGAGGGGGATCGATGTGATCCCGTCAAACAGCAAGCTACAGGATCTGCGGGTAGAAGACATGGATGATGAGGACAGCTTGTATACGATCCGGGATGCCATTGGTCTGATCCGGCGGACCAGGAAACACGCCTATGCCTATGACTACATCTTATTTGACCTCCCGCCCCATCTGGGGGAACTGTCTGTGGCCGTGTTGGCTGCGTCAGACCATGTGCTGGTACCGGCAACGGTTGACAGCTACAGCATGAACGGTTATGGGGAACTGATGGATACCGTGGACAGCATCCGGAACATGGGGCTGAACCCGGATCTGGATATCATCGGCGTGTTCTTTACCATGATCCAGCCCCTGCAGAAATATGACCGAAGTATGTACCAGGACGTGCGGGAACAGCTTGGCAGCGTGTTCATTGACACGCCGATCCGTTCTAACAGCAACGCAAAGCTTGCCGCCCACATCGGGTGCCCGTTATGCTGGCTGAAGAGGAGCGCCGGGGTGACGCAGGATTATATTGCGGTCACGGAGGAAGTGCTCCACCGGTGCGGTGCCTTAAAAGAGGGAGAACATCTTCCGAACCTTTCTGACGGGGCAGGCGAGGACTTAAGCGAGCGCCTGATGAAGTAAACAGTAGGGACCATCAAACCCAAACATAGCACATCGTCCATAAATTATAGAAAGAAAGAGGAAAAAATATCATGAGAGACATCCATAGTGGCAGGAACACTACCTTAAAAAAGATAGCGAATAAGCAGTATACCATGGAGGATACCCGAATGCTGGATTCCGCATGCTTGGTCGAGCACCCGGATAACGAATACCTGTTCGGGATGGAAGGGATCGACCGCCTGGCGGAAGGTATGAAACGCGTTGGCTTTAAGGGCGCCATCGAGGTATGGGACATGAAGGACGGGACATTCCTGATCTATTCCGGTGCCCGCAGGAACCGGGCTAACACATTGCTTGGGAACATCCAGATCAAAGCTTTCGTATACCCGTACCCGGAGTCCGAGACGGAGCGCCGCAGGGAGCTTTTGGGGGCAAACATCTATGGCCGTAATGCGGTGCAGCGTGACAATGCGATCTATACGGCTCGCCAGATCAGTTATCTGCGGGAGACCATCCAGATGGAGCGGGCCAACGGGACTTATGAAGGGGAAAAGACACGGGAGGAACTGGCGAAGGAATTCGGCACAAGTCCCTCCAATATCTATAAATACGAATCCCTACTGAAACTAAACAGCCGGGCACAGGAAGCGGTGGCGAATGGGAGGCTCCAGCTTGCCCAGGGTTCCTCCATGTCCGTGCTGTCGGACGGATACCAGGATATCGTGCTGGATGCCCTGCAGCTCATGCGTGACTTCAATATGTCCGGGGCAAGGGACGAGGTCCAGGAACTGGTGGATTACATTAAAGCCCATGAAGGGGAGCTGATCACGGCGGAAGATGCGGTACGGTCCATCTGCGAATCCAGGGGTACGGACAATACTGCGGGCACGGAAGGTGCCGGAATTCCAAACCCTGCGGAGCTGGAAGAAAGCGGAGATACGGATACGCAGGACGGGAGCGAGAGATACGCAGAGGAGGTGACACCCCTTGTCCAGGCAACAAAACCGGCAAAGCCGTTCCCTGCTTCCTATACATCAAAAACGGCAGCAAAGAAGTTCAAGCAGTACTACGGGAAGATGGAGGAGTTCCTGCGTGCTGACAAGCAGTATAAGGAACAGGACAGGGAAGATGTTCTTGGTAAGCTCCAGCAGCTGAAAGAGCTGATCGACTCGGAGATTTCCAGGATCCAGCAGCCGGGGGAGGCCGTGGATCACAGTATAGAAGAAACGGAAGGATCAGAGGAGTAAGGGCATCGCAGTGGGCAGGGTTTCTGTTTGCGCATTTGCACATAAAACCGAAAGAAAAGAGGGACAGGCATGATCATAGGGAAATACACAGGGCTGATCGAGATCGATTTCCATATAGATGCAGATAAGCCGGGGGGTCTCCCGTTTGCGGAACTGCAGAAATCCGTTACATGGGATCTTTCCGGCATGATCCAGGAGATGGTCGAAGAGGAACTTGACGGCATGGCCGATGTAGCGGTCACTACACAGCAGGCATGGATTGAGGAGCAGGTAGGCAGCAAGGAGGCATCAGATGGCGTTCACAAAACAGGACAGTGACTTTTTCCGCCTGCTGTCGTCCAAGAACGCCCGGCTGTACTTTGAATGTGCGGCCAAGCTGGTGGAGAAGTCCAAGGAGATGCCCGTACTCTACGAGAGGGATGCCAGGGAGATCATCGCGTCCCATATGCGGCAGATCCGCTATGAACTGGAAGACGAAGACGCGGAAGGGGAAAATGACAGGATCGGCCATGACGCCATGCCCGCACAGAATGCGGGGGCTGTCCTCGCAAGGTTTAGGGAATGCGGCTGGGCCGGGAAACGGGAGATCGGGCGGGGCGGCGAGGATATCACCGTCCTTACCGCCCGGTGCCGGAAGGCCGTAAGCTTCATTGAGCGCATCTTAAACGCCGGTGCGGGAGGGTCGGCAACGAACCACATTTTTTCCATGTACGAGATCCTGTATTCAGCAGTGGAACTGGGAGGCGGGCGCCAGGCCAGACCCTATACTAGCATCTTGGAGCCCCTGACTGATCACGAAGCGGACTTGAAGGAGGAACTTTTCATTTTGAAAGACGGGATCCGGGGCGTGATGGACGGGATCCTCAAACAGGATAGTGCCAACAGGCTTGGTTCTTACATGGTGAAGGATGAACTCCTGAACCGTTTTTTCACGGACTATTTCTTTATGAAGAAGAACGGCACAGTGCCGGGGGTGATTGCGAAGATTAACGTCCTTCTGGCCAGGCTTTCCGTTTCCAAGTTGTACCAAAGGATCATATCGGAGTACGCCCTTGTGAAAGATGTCCCCCGTACCCAGGCCGAAGCGTCCGTGGAAGCACAGTTTAGTGAACTGGAATATTTTTTAAACCACGGTTATGACGAGCAGATGTCTGTCATTGACGAGAAGATCGCTTCCTACTATAACCTTTACGCTGCAAGGATCTCCATGGCCCGCAGCGGCGGCATGGATACAAGGGGGTATTTGGGGCGCGTTCTGGAGGCGCTAAAAGGGATGGACGGGGAAGAACGGGGCAGGGTTTTATCCGCCTTGGCTGGTTCCATGCGCGTCATGTCTTTTAAGTTAGCCGGGCCGAAATCCTTTGAACGCAGGAAACCTGCAGAGAAAGAGAGGAAGGATCAGGGGGGGATCGTGGATATCCAAGTAGGGGAGGAAGAACTTGCCGGCATGACCCAGGCCCTATACAGTTCGTCCTCGGAAAAGTACGGAATCGATGCGGCAATGCGGCACATCAGACAAAAGATAGGGGATGGTGGTACGTTTTCTGTTAAGGAAGAGACGGACATCACGAAAGAGGATGCCCTGCTGGTCGCTTCCGCCGTCATTTTCTCCACTACAGAGGATTTTCCGTACCAGGCCGATTTCGGGGAGGCAGTAACAGACCACGGGGACGTGGAGATGAGCGACTTCGTACTTGTAGCAAAAAAGAAGAAAGCATAAAGTGACACTCTCAAAGGGGGTGTCATCGGGGAACACCCAAAAAATTAAGGGACAGAGATTATGGGCCAAAAGAAAGCCTGAAAGAGGATGTAGGGATGAACGAGACCGAAAAGAGGATTAACACACTTTTTGACAAGCTGGTGCCGGACAGTGGCAAGGCAGACATGGTAGCGGGGGAGATCATAAGAGCAATCTCCCACATCGGATGCCGCAATTGGAACGATGGGGACCATCTCGGGATTGGGTATGGAAGGGAAACGGTCAACCCGGCAGCCAGATACTTGGCGGCAAAGTGCGACAGCAGAGTCACCAGCACACTCACGGCGGCCTGGGCATTGATGACGACGATGCTTACGACAAGAAGCTGGAAGCAGTCCTCGTTTACCTGGACGCACATCTGGAACTGGAGACAGAAGCCAACAGCGAGGATATGTGGGATTACCAGGACAAGGACGAAGACTGGGATGGCAATGATCAATACTGGGGGTAAAAAAGTAAAGGAGGCTTGCCGGCATGAATGCAAAGAACATAGGATTAGAAGCTGTTGTGTGGAAAAAATATGAAAATGGGGAGATACGGACGGACAGCGACATCATGGATCTTGCCGAAGATTACGGGATGGGATATAGGCAGATCAGCAGAATCCTGGACAGGCTCAAGACAAAAGGGACCCCGTGCGAGGGGTGCGGGCATGTGGGGGAGAGGTTTTGCGGGAATTATGGCTCCATATGTAGAAGGTGCAGCAGGATGGTCAAAACAAAAGACTGCTTCGAGCCGGAAGATACTGGTGCGGATACATAGACCTTCCAGTGTACGGCCAATCCAGGGGTGTTCCCCGGTAACACCCTAAAAAATTACAAAAAATCAGAAATCAAAAGGAGAAAAACAATGAGAGGGATCCATCTTGAATTATCCGTGCCGGACCAGGATGCGGCAATGTTTAAAAAGACAGTGCGGCACCTGCTCGACTCTACCTTCATCTTAAAGGAAAAGGAAGAGAAGCTGTACCGTTTTCTTGCCAGGGAATCCATCCGGGAAGAACTCTCCCGGTACCTGCAGGTGATTGGTTTTGACCTAGTCATCGAGGAGAAGGCAGGGGTCGCTATGCTCACCATAAGCGCACAGGACGAAGATACGGAGGGGATCCGGCGGTCCAACATCGTCCAGTTCACCCAGATACAGTACCATCTGCTCCTGGTACTCTGGCAGGCATACCTAGAGACCCTGGGCGGGGAAGGCGGCACATACCTGGAGATGGGCAGCCTCGTTGACCGTATCCAGGCTGCAGGGATCGAAGTAGGAGGGGCAGAACTCAAATCCGCCCTGCGGTTGTTCAAAAAATACATGTTCATCCAGTACAGCGAAGACGACCGGGGCGAGGACATGAAGATCCGGCTCTACCCGTCCCTGCAGTTCGGATGGGATCTGCCCCAGTTCAAGGAGGTTGCGGACGGGTATCTGTCCGGGTCCGCCATAGGGGCCCAGGGAGAGCAGGACGCGAATGCTACGGAAGATGAAGAAGACGGCCCCGACGAGGAAGACAGATAATTGGGAGGTGGGAAGATGATGGTTACCATAACCAAACATGCAGAGTGGTGCCTGAAAGTGTGCGTAGGGTTAAGTAAGAAGGCTCTCCAATGCGCTGCCGAAGCGGCATATAACAAGGGCGTCAAGCATCAGGAAACTACGGGGAACCTCAAGAAATGGGTCACATCCTTGTATTCCAACAACAAGGCGGCCAATAACAACAGACGGTGCCGGCATCGTTGCAAAACAGCCTGAGGGAAATGTCCGAGCGGAAAAAGAGCCGTCATCCAGGATCAAACCCTACCCATAACTAGGATACAGAATAAGTTTGCAGACAACAGAAAGGAGGATACAGGAGGATGCGGTATGTCCCTTTATGAGACCGGTCGTGTTATCGCGCTTTTACCGCATAATCCCTTACCTGGATGGAAACATCCAGGAGGGCTTCCTGTTACATTTCGATGATCTTATTAAAAAATGTGCGGCTGGTCAATTGGTACGCGTTTAATAACAATACATTCCCTGTGGGGCATTTCACGCTGATCATGGGACGGAATGGGAGCGGAAAGTCTGTCATCCTGGATGCCATCCGGTACGGGGCGTTTGGGGATACTGTGTTCAACAAATCCACGGACACACCTGGTAAGCGCACGCTGCCGACCTATACGAGGGGCTTCATGGACGCGACATCCAACACGTTCATGCGCCCCGTGGAGAAAGTGCGCAGCGTGACGACCCATATCGTCCTGGAGTACTTGGATGAGCTGACCGGGGAAGAATTTCTCCTGGGAACGCTCATCGAAACGGACAGTAAGAACAGCACGAAGACCTGGCGCTATGTCATGGAAAAACGAAGCCTGGCCTCTGTGGAACATACCTATACGGAGGACGGCGTCACAAAGCCAAAGACCAGGGAGATGCTAAGGAAGGAATACCAGGCGCGGTTCATGGCGAACGAGGAAGGCATCGAGCGCTTCATGAAGAAGACCGGCATGAACCTCACGAAGCAGCAGACCCAGGTATTCTTAAAGAAGATCCACGGTATTCTGACCTATAACCCAAAATCCCGGATCGAACAGTTCATCCGGGAGAGCGTCCTGGAGCCAAGAGAAGTGCGGTTCGGGCCACTCATTGAGTCTATGGAGAAGATCGGGGTGCTGAACCAGGAGCTTTCCCGTATCGGTGAGGAGATCGCCGACCTGGAAACGGTAGCGGCAGCCTGCAGGCGCCACGAGGATCTGGCGGCCAGGGTCCAGAGGGACGACATCCTGCGGGCGTACCGGGACTACTGCGAGACGGATGGGGAGATCACGGAACTTTCAAGAAAACAGTCCGCAGCCCGCCAACAGATCGGGGACATCAAAACAGACATGAAGAGAAAAGGGGAAGAAGAAAGGGAGTTGGAACGCCGGATCCGGCAGGCGAACTTAAGCCTCGACACGATGGACTGCATGGAACCCATCCGCATGGAAACGGAGCACCAAGAAGACCTGCAGACAAAAGCAGCGGTCCTCCTGGATAAGAAAAAACAGCTGGAAGAGTTCCAGGCTTCCGTGAGTGAAGCGCTCGCACTGCTGGTGGATCATGGCGTGAAAGTGAAAGCCCAGGACATCCTGGCTTCCCTGGGCTTGAAACAGTACAGCAGCATAGAGAAGGAACAGGCCGTGGAAAGCCTTAAGGAAGCGCTGGAAGCTCTTGCTGACCATATGGCGGCGGAATGTGCGGGGCTATCGTCCGGGATCGAGGCAGCAACAAAAGAAGCTGCGGACGCTTCCAGTGTCATAAATGACTGCGACAGGAAGCAGAACAGCTTCAGCCAGATCCCGGGGGCATACCGGGCACTTAAAAACGAGATCAATGCGGAGTTAAAGAAACAAGGGATCCCAGGGGAAGCAAAATTCGCCTGCGAGTACGTCTCAGGCCTCAAGGATGAGAGGTGGCGGAATGCCATCGAATCGTTCCTGGGTCAGAGGCGGTACACTATCCTGGTGGAGCCGGAGTATTATGATACAGCGTTCGCCGTGTTCCGGAAGTCGAAGAACAAAGGGGCACACCTGTTCAACACGAAACTCCTTATGAAAAGGGCTGTCCGGGAGGAGGAGGGATCCGCGGCGGCGCTCCTGGATGTCCAAGGGGCAATGGCAAGGAAATATTTTGCGTTCCTCCTGGGGCGGATGAAGGCAGTGCCTGCGGAGGACGTCCCGGGCGAGGAGAACGCCATCAGTAAGGATGGCTGTGTCTCCGTTGCCATGGACACCTATTACCTGCAGTTTGACCGGGTCAGTGGCTTTCTTCTCGGCAGGGACGCCATGGAACTGAACCGGGTGAGGGCGGAAAAAGCCCTGCAGGCTGCGATGGAGAAAAGGGAAAAACTCCTGGAAGGAAAAAAGGCGGCGGCCCAGGCAAGGGATGATGCGAGGCGGTACGCAAGGATACCAGCGGATATCCATTACAGCGCCAATGCGGAGTACACAGATACTGTTGCACAGATCCGCGCATCCATGCAGGCCCTGGAGCGGATGAAGATGACACAGAAGGACAACCAGGAGTTCACCCGCATGGAGGCAGAACGGGAGCGCCTGGACGGAGAACTTACCCGTGTCCGGGACGAAAAGCAGAAGCTGTATTCCCAGGTTTCGACCATCGAGGCGAAGATCGCCGTATGGGGCGGGAAAGCAGATGAGAAGCAGGAACAGCTGGAAGAGGCGGAAGATCGCATGGATGCTTACCGGGGGCTGTTCCCTGCGGAGACGGCATGTGCCGTGGAGGAATATGATAGGCAGGTGGAAACAGGGAAGAAGGCCTCCAGCCTCATCATGACGAAAGCCGCCAGGGAAGAGGCTGTGCAGGCCATGACTGCCGCAGAAGAGGAAGTGAAGCAGGGGCAGTACAGCTATAATGCCAGGTGGTCCATGCGGGAACCGCTTCCGGTCGGGACCAGGGAACACGCGGCATATGCCGCCAGGAAAGACCGTATCTGGATGGATGACTTGCAGGGCGTCAAGGAAAAGCTCGCGGCACAGAAGGAGAAATACGAGTCAGACTTCCGGACGGAGTTTGTCCTGCGGATCTACACAGCTTGCGTGGATGCGCAGCGGGAGATCACGAGGATGAACCACAAGCTGGCGAAGCTGAACTTTAAGGAGCAGTACCAGTTCGAGGTCGTGTTTCGGGATGACGGGAGTGATTTTGCGAAGATCATCGATTATGCCCGGTACGTGTCGGAAACCGCCTCTGGGCAGGTGGAAGGGCAGCTCTCCATGGTGTACCCAGAAGACCATGCGGAAGAGCTGGAAGCGGATATTAAGCAGATTGTGAGGGGGCTGGTGGAATCCGGGTCGGAGGATGCTATCGCACAGATCTCCGATTACCGGAATTACATGGCCTATGACATCCTCATCAACAATGCCGTGTTCCATAACGCCCGGTTGTCCCGCCAGACATCTTATGAGTCCGGCGCGGAGGTTCAGATTCCGTATATGCTAATTCTCTTATCGGCCCTCCTCATATCCTATGACGCCAGGGAGAACTGCACGAAGCTGGTGTTTATTGACGAACCGTTCGCAAAAATGGATCCGGGAAATGTAAAGCTGATGCTGGATTTCATGAAGGAGCACCATCTGCAGATGCTATTCTGTGCCCCGGACAAAGTGGATCTGATCGGCAACGAGTGTGAAATCGTGCTGCCGGTACTGAAGGTAAGGCCGGATGTAATGAAGATCGGGAGTATTCGGTTCCACGATTGGAAGTAATGAAAACCGCACAGGGACGATGGGCGTAGGAGGATGACGATGTATATAACGAAGACGAGAGCAATGTCTTTCTCGGAAGGGAGCAGATCTAAAAAACATTGACAAAGTGTACAATACGCACCATAATTAAAGTATCAAAACAAAGATAAACTAATGGGTGCATGACATGATTGTGCATGATATTTTTAGAAGCTTTTGATAAAACTCAATCTGTAAAGACTACAGCGAAAGAGGTTGGTTGCGGCTGGCAGAGGGTTCTAAAAATTTTATCATCAAACGGTATAATCGTTAATGATGTCCATGCTACAATTTTAGAACTGTATGCTAATGGAAAAACTGCGGAAGAGATAACAAAACAGATAGGTTATAGTCTAAAAACTGTGCAAGTCTATATACCAGCAAAACGGCCATATTATAATGTTAATCCTTCGGATAATGCAAAAAGAATCAAGCATTGCAGGGAAAAGAAAGCAATAATTATAAGCACAATATTATGTATGTCATTTCCTGTGTTACCCATGGTTGTTAGGGCAGGGGAAGTGCGGCGATTGCTTAAGATACTTGGAAATGTGCGGTAAAAAAATGAGCATCCTGCTCGGGGGGTCTCCATGTCAGGATGCTCATTTTAACTGTAGCCCTGATATTCGGGGACGGAAGGAAGCAGCTATGATGCCAAAAACGTAAGGTGGTGGGGCGTATAGGAATATTCGTTCTGGAATACCGGTATACATAAGGTAGACAGTCCTTGGATTTGCTTTCTATATATCCTTTTCTATTTAACTCTATTGATGCCAGTATCCACGGTCGGCCCAATCTATCCAGAAGTCGGCAGGATAGAAAGGAACAAATTCCGCCAACATATATAAAAAAATATACTGCAATCGAACGTATATTCTGATATAATACTATACGTATCAAATATCTCTAAAAGAGCACGAGGAGGTTATATACGGATGAGAGATCACGTTTATATTGCGATTGACCTGAAATCATTTTATGCATCCGTAGAGTGTGTAGAACGGCAGTTAGATCCACTTGTGACGAACCTTGTTGTGGCAGACGCTTCAAGAACAGAAAAGACCATATGCCTTGCAGTGTCTCCATCTCTTAAAGATTACGGTATTTCTGGCAGGGCAAGGTTGTTTGAAGTAGTTCAAAAAGTCAAGGAAGTAAATAAGGAACGCAGGTACAGGGCTCCAAAGCAGCAGCTTGTCGGATCATCCTATCTGTCAACAGAGTTAAAGCAGCATCCAGAATTGGAACTCGCATACATTATAGCGCCCCCAAGGATGGCATTTTATCTGGAATATAGTACCATGATCTATAAGATCTATCTGCAGTATATTGCCCCAGAAGATATCCATGTATATTCGATTGATGAGGTATTTATGGATGTGACGCACTATCTGGAAACATATAGGCTGACAGTAAAAGAACTTGCATCAAAAATAATACAAGATGTGTTTGATAAAACCGGGATAACCGCCACTGCCGGGATTGGCACCAATCTGTATTTGTGCAAGGTAGCGATGGATATTGTAGCTAAGCACGTCCAGCCAGACAAACATGGTGTGCGCATTGCCGAACTTGATGAGATAAGTTATCGGCGGCTGCTGTGGAACCACCAGCCCCTTACTGATTTTTGGAGGGTTGGACGGGGATACCAGAAAAAGTTGGAAGCCGTCGGTCTCTTTACGATGGGAGATATTGCACGCTGCTCTCTAGGCAGTGATAACGAGTACTACAACGAAGATCTACTATATAATATATTAGGCATCAATGCGGAGCTATTGATCGATCATGCATGGGGGTGGGAACCGACTACAATCTCACTTATTAAAGCATATAAGCCCGAAACAAACAGTATAAGTTCTGGACAGGTATTGCAGTGTCCTTATGATGTGCAAAAAGGAAAACTGATTGTGCGTGAAATGACAGATCAACTTGTTTTGGATCTTGTGGAAAAGAAGCTGGTGACAGATCAGATAACTCTCACCATTGGCTATGACATTGAGAACCTGACAGATACAAAGATCAAGGCCAGTTATAAAGGAGAGGTTACAACAGACCATTATGGACGGAGGGTCCCTAAACATGCCCATGGAACAGCGAGTCTCGAATGCCGGACATCTTCCACAAGGATTATCATGAAAGCTATGATGGACCTGTATGACCGTATCATCAACCCAGAACTTCTGATACGCCGGGTGACTGTAGTTGCCGGTCATCTGATTGATGAAAAAGGGATTGTGAAAGAAGAAAAATTTGAGCAGATGGATATGTTTACGGATTATGATGCACTGGAGAAAGAAAGAAAAAAGGAAGCCGAACTGCTTGCTAAAGAGAGAAGACTACAGGAAGCTATGCTGTCTGTAAAAAAGAAATATGGGAAGAATGCGATCCTGAAAGGTACGAATTTACAGGAAGGAGCTACCACCATGGAGCGGAACCGTCAGATTGGAGGACATAAGGCATGAAACAGAATGGAAAAAGCAAGTATGATGATATTATCATGTTTCCCCATCATGTATCAAAAAAGCATCCTCAGATGTCGCCACTGAATCGAGCAGCGCAGTTTTCGCCCTTTGCTGCACTTACTGGTCATGATGCTGCTATCCAGGAGGTACAGCGGCTAACAGACTCTTTTATTGAGATTGATGAAAGTAGGGAGATTGAGCTAAATGAACAATTTTCATTTATTCGTGAGAATTTGGATAAGCAGCCAGAGCTTAAGATCACTTGTTTCCAGACAGATGAAAAGAAAAGTGGAGGAAGTTATATCACAGTTTGTGGTAGGATTAAAAAAATTGATGAATATAACCGCCAGATTGTTTTTATTGATGGAACAATTCTCCCTATAGATTATATATTTTCCATACAGGGAGAGTTGTTCAGCGGGATGAACAGTTCAGAGATATAAGCGGGAGAGGCGCCATTCGTGGGCAAAATAGTTATACCAGAGCGAAAATGTCTTCCTGCTTCCATATATGGTTGCACAGCAGGAAAAGTTTGCACCTATTCGATTGTCACCCTGGTTTTCGGATAATATCTTATCAATGATGACAGTAATGACCTCACCAGTTTTGTCCCGGAACCGAAACCTCATAGGCGTAATCTTTCCATTTGTATCAGTACAGGAAATCATTTGCACAGGAATATCAACGCACAGTATGCTCTCCACATCTACACACCTTCCTTAATAATTTTCTCAAGGACGTAAAACGTCTGGCTTAGCTATAAGAAGTACCAGTGCAATCATAACACACAGAACATATGTTTGTAAATGGTAGTTCCTGGTATAATTGGGATTACAACAAAAAAGACAAAGGATGGAAACTCCCCTTGTCTTTTTATGAATGGCCAGATGATTAACGCTTTAATTCTTTAATAATTTCTAATATATTCTGACGGCTCTTTTCACTCAATGCATCAATATCGCTGATAAGTTCACAGTATTGGGCTGGGTGCCCATTGCTACTGTCAAAAAATTCAGCAGGTGTTACGCCCAGATATTCACAAATATAGAAAAACACCTGCATGGACGGAAATCCGTTCTTATTCTCTAACCCATTGATATAACCAGGACTTTGCCCTATGGCCAGACTCATTTCCCTTGCAGATACTCCTTTTGCACCTCTCAATTTTACCAGTCTCTCGTAAAATAAATTCTCATACATACGCTGTAATCCTTTCTGTATAATTGTATCTCACATATATACAAATCATATCCGGATAAATTATGCATTTTATTTGAAACATCCTATTTGATTAGATATAATGGTAAATATACATATTTAACCACGATAGGAGGATTTTATGCAGGGAAAAGGGGTTTCAGAAGGAAAACTTAGAAAATGTTTTTTGGTAAGTGCTTTTTTATTGCCATTGCCACTTGCCGGTTGCCAAATGGACAGATTGAATGAACCGGTCATAGAAACGGAAAGCATGACAGAGAATACTAGGGAAACAGCTCCTCCTCGTTATCATTCAGATATAACGTCTGAGGATTGCTTTCTATGTGAAGAAGGAAAGGAGATGCCCCTGTCAATGTATCGCGGGCAAAAGAACCTTGGCATTATTGACATGAATACCATGGATTTATCGCCTATTTTAATTAACCATTATAGTGATTCTGGGGAATTGGTGGAAGAATTAGTCAGCGGTTCAACTACCCACATTACAAATACTGGGAAAGATGGTTTTGTTTTTTCAGTAACTCCCAATGTAAACCAGGGATATGCCAATGGTCACCTATCTTTTAAGAATAATAAAAAATTTGATATGGAGTTGGCATCCGGATATCTATGTTCAGATTGCCTGAGCAGCATCATGAAAAACTGCTGGGAAGATAATCCTTCGGGTATAGGAGTGATTAACTTCAGTACGGGGGAGGTCCGGCTGTTTGAAGAAAAAATTACGGCTTTCACCTTTGGGGATTACTATATTACTTGTGACGGACGGAATCGCGATGGTAGCGAATGGCGAGAGATTGATCTTTTGGTTTTTTATTGTCCAGAGCGTTATTAAACAGAGCATACTCCATGGCTTTAGTCACAGGGAAGAATTAGTGAGACCAATAATATAAGATATGGAAAATCAAGGAAATATATATAAACCTATTCTATAAAATGTGAGAGTTGTAATCTGGGGTGTTCTCCGGGAACACCTATAAAAAAGGTATCCGCAGAAAAAGAGTAAATATTATATGAGCCATACTATCAGTATCACAAAAAACACAAGGAGTGGTGCGTGAGCAAAATTCAAGAACTAATTAAGTGACTACTAATTCTTGCTGTTTTTTGTTATATCTTGATAAAGTTGCTATGGAGGAAGAAATAATGATTGATGCGGAAGAGACCAGGAGACAGAAGGCTAGAAATTTACGATACAAAAAGCCGATAGTAAGAGATTTGAATTTGGATGCCATAACGGAAGAAAGGAGTAATATGGTAAGAAAAATTTGCATATAATTATAGATGGAGATCGGCACCGGAACAATGGAGTTTTTACTGGAATAATAAATTGATACAACTTGATAATGATACACGATCAACCATAGTTTGTTTGATGATAGCTGGAAAGGAAACAGAAGAAGAGGCAATTCTTAAACGAATGTTGAGAAAACAAGAAAAGAAGAGTCTTATATTTGCATAAGATTTTTCGGTAAAAATAGTAGTATGTTTTATTTCACGCAGCAATTAAAATGTAAAAGAAATGACTTGCAAGGCAAATTATATGCTTATAAAGAGTGGAAACATTATATACAATCAAAAGATTGTGACTTGTCAACATATAAAGTTAAAAGTGGATGTTTAACACCTAATAGGAAAATGACAGACGAAAAAGTAAAGGAAACACATAATAAAATTGATTTGAATAAGCCTGTTATAATTCGTTTAGTAAAGGCAAAGGAAAATAGAATATTTCAATTTTAGAGAAAACGTAAATAACAAGGAGGCAGAGATATCATGAGATATTACAGCACACAGCGGCCAATCACACCGGGTAGTTATCCAAAATCACCATTCAATGATGTTCTACAAGTGGTCAATTTTGAAACCAGAACCTATTGTGAAGAAATCAAATGTAGAGCCTATGGATATATCGAGTACAAATATCCCCTGCATCCTAAGGATGTGGAAAGTTATGAGCTTTCGGTTATTCCGTCAAAGATCAAGGATATTGTATTTATTGGTCTGGATGATTTTGGATGCCGGACATATAAAGACCAGGAGGGCAGAATTTGGAAGTATGCGGAGCCTGGGGAAATGCCAGAAGAGAGACATGATAGACTACATACATCGTTAAGTAATGCTTTGGGCGGGGAGCCGGGGGGAACTATGGATTTGGATATGGATTATAGGATAAAGGAAGCGTTCACAATAGAATGATTTCGGAACAACCCAAATTATATTACTGGTATAATGACAAATCCAAGAATTGGTAGTATACTGATCACAGTAGAAAACAAAGCGGACTACATAAGTCCAGAAAGGAAAGGATCATGGCAACAGTTAATTTCGCAGCGAATGGTTTCGCATATTATCTGCATAGCGAACATTATGAGGCACTGTTCAGTAAAGAAAAAGAACAGAGTCTGGTTAAGATGTGCTCATGTAAGGTAAGAAAAAGGCGAAAAACTGTGTGATATCCGGAAAGCAGGACTGTAAAGGGCCTGCTGGAGGCAAGACATGGATCTTTGTACCGCTTATCTTGTATGAGGTAGGCGGTATTTTTATGCTCCATTAGTACAGATGGGAGAGCACCCGATTTTTAATCGGGGGGGCATGGGTCCGAGTCCCATATGGAGCATTGCCGCCTGGTATTGAATTTCGATAACAGGAGGTGAGGATCATGGTGAATCTGCCAACCATAGATATGGCGGGAACTGGACAGAACATAAGAAGGCTTCGGAAGCAGGCAGGACTGTCCGTAAAGGATCTACAGGATATCTTTGGTTTTGCTACACCGCAGGCTATATACAAGTGGCAGCAGGGCGTAGCTTTGCCAACCATCGATAATCTGGTAATCCTGGCAGCAGTCCTGCAGGTACGGCTGGATGATATCCTGGAGATCAACACAGTGGCTCGGATGCAGATTGGTGCATGAATGAAAGATAGGAAAGAAAAACAATAAAATAATAGCAGGCTGGAAATGCCTGCAGTAAGGTCCCCTGGTCTAAAGGTCAGGACACCGGCCTTTCAAGCCGGAGGTATTGGGTTCGAGTCCCATGGGGATCATCATGGCTCCTTAGTCTAAAGGTCAGGACACCGGCCTCTCAAGCCGGAGATGATGGGTTCGAGTCCCACAGGAGCTATTGTGGCTATAGGACAATGGCAGTCCGGCAGATTGTGGCTCTGCTTACGGGGGTTCGATTCCCCCTGGTCACCCCATGGATGGGTATGCTTAGAGGCGAGGGCAGCGGACTGTAAATCCGTCACAAAGAAACACCGCAGGTTCGATTCCTGCCCCATCCACTTTTCGTTTGCGTGTCCGAGAGGCTTATGGTGCCACCCTGCTAAGGTGGTGTGCGGTAACGCACCGAAGGTTCGAATCCTTTCGCAAACGCTTTCAAATATGGCAGATAAAAAGATATCCCGTCCAGAGAAGGAACCATGGGCAGGATGTCCTTTTTTTGTGTGCAGATGCACGTCTGCAGGATGCGGTATTTTTGCTGGCATCCCCGATAATTGGGAACGCTGATGCTGGCGTCCATCCGGTTAATTGATGATCAGTTTCTGATCAGGAAATAGCTATGGAGCAATTTGGTATAGCGGCAGCCATATAGACCGCATCCCCTGCAGACATAGCAGACACGGAGGCTCTTTCGGGAGCCTTCTTTTTGTTTGCGGGCAGATGGAACTTCATGTCTGGGATTTTCTGCGGATAGCAAAAATCTATCCACTTTTTTGCTGCCTGAGCCAATCCACAAAAAAGCACTGCAGAATATGTACAAGAACTTGGCAGACCGCGATCATGAATGTACGTTTGACGTATTTGGGGAGTTTTTATGGATGAATCTCTCCTATATTTCGGAGAGCAGTTCAGTGAGGCAGATCGAAAACTTGACGGGAAGCTGCCAGTATTTTGGCTGCTTCGGCGGCGGATATACATACAGTTTTATCCCGTCAGGGATCGGCACGGTCTATGAGATACCGTGTACGGGGATATCGCGGAGGCTTCCCTGTATCTGCTTCCGCCTCTGATCGTAAATGTATTTGCCAGGGCAATCGGGCAGGAATTCTGGGAAACATGGGATTCTATGGAAATAAAAGGGTATTCCGATGTCATTGCAAGAAAGGGGGATATCGATTCCGAAAAAGGCGGGTTTTCTGTTCCGCTTTACAAAGTCATCCAAAGGGAGGATGAGAACGAATTCATTGAGTATTGGGACGACCAGGAATTGAAGTTTACTGATAAGATGAAAGAATGCTTTGAGGATTGGAAAGAACGTTTTGAGAAGATCCTTCCAGGAAAAAACTTTGTTACGGATGTTCTGGAACACAAAAATGATGTAAATTACCAAAAGGCGCTGCTGTTATATAAAGAGATCATAGACAAAGACCTGGAATATTTCCCGGAACTTACGCATAGGCAGGCGATCCGGTGGATTATGAGAGAAAATATGTGAATGCAGTGGAGGGGAATCAGGTATGTGATGTGGGAATCCGGCCTATGTATGTAGTGGAACAGGCCTATTGACACTTATATTCTCTCTGTGGTACAATATGAAACCTATGTTCGATACAGGAGGAAGGGAGAAGAGAATATGAGTTGGACATTTGCGGATATTCTGGAAGCGTTTAAAGAGTATATTGAGGAGAGTGAATACATTGATGTCTGCCATTCAAAGTTTGGCTATGTGATCCTTCATTATAATCCTGGGACCGGTGATTTTGCGTACACGCCGGAGATTATTGAGTCGCCGGAGGAATTGCTCCAATGCCTGAAAGAAGAAATTGTCATGGATGTGCTGCAGGATACGGAGCATGATCTTGAGGACGCAACGGAAGAAGAGTTAAAAGAGATTGAAACGTTGACGAGGAAATATATGGATATGTTGGAGAAAAATAGACCGTAGAATTCTCATAGTATGGATAATAGGCACATTTGGCTTGAATTTACGGAAAAATTTGCTATAATAAGAATATCAATAGAAAAGTTGGTGTAAAATGATAACGATTGAGCAGCTAAAAGCGTTAAATAAGCCAGAAAATATAGCGATAACAGAGCATGCCAGAATCCGTTTATACGAGCGGAAGATAGGCATTGACGATATTGTAAACGGTATTTGTACAGGTGGGATTATCAAACAGTATGAGGATGATAAGCCATTACCAAGCTGTTTGATTCTGGGCTTTTCTATGAAATCACAGTATATCCATATAGTAGTAAGCTGCGATACAGATTTCATATATTTAATTACAGCATATTTTCCAGATCCCGATCTATGGGAAAGTGATTTTAAGGTGAGAAGGGGGCGATAATTATGGTATGTAGAGAATGTGGGGCAAAAGCAGAAAAGGGATATACAACAAGTGTTACAGATTTAGGAAGCTGTTTATTGATTGTGCGGAATGTTCCCTGTTATAAATGTACGGAATGTAATGAAATTATCTATACAGGTGATGTTATTAAAAGACTGGAGCAGATCACAGAACAGGCGAAACAATTTACACAGGAAATTTCCATTGTAAATTATAGCAGTGCTGCATAGGGTAGAACGTGTAAAGTACTGTTTGGCAAGCGCTGAATGTGAGAATATGGAAGAATCATAAAGGAATCCGCCTGCATGTGTGTATCAGCAGGCGGATTTGCTATGCAGTGAGCCAATCACAAGTTATCCAGGTATTTACATATGTAATGAGATGTGATACCTGCAAAAATACTGATAATGTATGCCGTGATCATTTCCACCATAACGTTCACCTCCAATAGATTTCTTGTTTCCCAGATGGCTGCGACATTGATGAAAATGCACATCAGTACCTTTCAGTGTGCAGTACACTTGCTAATCTACTGGTGGCAGCAGGGGATTATAAAACTGCTGAGGAGCAATATTCCCATGTTATATGGTTAATGCTTGAAAACGGATACGAGGAAGATTCACAGACAGTCAAAGAATTTAGTGAGAGAGTGCTGGAAGTCCGCAGAATGGCACAAAATGGATCTAAATAATAATTTTAGTAGAGGAAGAAGGTTTAAAAATGTGGTAAGAGGTTTAGAAGAAAATATTTATTATGATTGCAATATCATCTATGGCTTTTAGATGAATATTTTTATAGAAAGGTTATCATTTGTTATTAGAAATATTCTAGTACTACCTCTGGTGAGTCATAGTAAATTAAAATGGATTGTATTATTTTCTTGTGTTTTCAATATAGAGAAGAAAATTACATTACTATTATATGACCAAAGTATAGTTGACATGCATACTGACCAGTTTATTTTAATGTATGGTAGTACTAGAATACACCCGTTTACAACTTTTGAAATTTCCTGACACCTGATAAAACGTAGTCTTCTACAACCTTTATCAGAGCAGAACAATTTTTAATAGTTTCGAGAAATTTCCCGAAACTGCACAAAATTATATCCGCCTGGATTTGCTGGCCAATTTCGTACCGGGTTTCCTGGGCGCTGGCGGACTGATACCCGGAAAAGGTTTCATCACTGTAGGGATGCAGAGTCATGGCACTGTAGGACAGACTGATCAGATTCACCAGCCGTTCGATTCCTTCCTTACTGCGGATCCGGTATTCCTCCATGGACCAGAAGGTTTTCCTTTCATAATAAGAAACCTCGATGTTCCACCTCAGGCCATACCAGGCCAGCGGCAGATAAAACACATTTTCTGCCCCATAAGAACAGGCTGTTTTATCAGCGCTGTTCTCCCAGTCAAAGAAAATGGTCCTCGGATCGGCCGTGCATAAAAACAGACGGCGGCTTCCTTTTCCGTTTTTGGGCGCAGTAACCAAGGCATAGACCACTTTCCCTTTCCAGAGGTTCGTGATGACCGGTACCATGCCAATCAACCAGTCACCACTTTTGGGTTCACTGAGGACAATCTTTTCCAGATGAATCCGGTCCCCACGCTTTTTGGGACGGTCCTTTTTCCCGGTTTTAGCGGGAGGAAGCCCGTAAAGAGCCGTATCCACCCTGTCATTACAGACCATTTCCAGGTTTTCAAACTGCTCCACCAGAGCGGCGACTTCCGCTTTTGGATACCAGCTGTCACACAGCAGGATCACCTGACGCCTCAGACCGATGGCTTTCATTGCCTGTGCCACCAGTTCAGCGGCTAAAGCAAGCTTGCTTTTTTCCTTATCCCAGAGCCGGTAACCCACCGGGACGGAAAGGTAAAGGATTTTCCCATCCCGGTATACCAGGAAAGAAAGCAGGAGACTGACTATGCAGTGTCCATTGAGGTAATTGGAGCCATTGTGGGCGGCATGATCGTATAATTTAGAACAAAGTTCAAAATGCCTGCCGAATTTTTCGACCATGGTATCATCAATGGAAAGAAAAATCGGCTGACCTTCCAAAGGTCTGGGAACAGCTCGAACTGCTTTCGATACAGTAACATCATTCCAGACAGAGTGATCATAGGTATTCGTTTTCAGAGTATAATAAAATGCGTTAAGTGAAGTACCGGACAGTCTGGAGATCACATGGCTGTGGGCAAAGCGTACCGAGCGGAAAATGTTCAGGGTCAGAATGGAAATGACCAAAAGGAACAGGTTGCAGGCGGTTGGTTTGGAAGCATTTGAAAAATAATCCTGAAAATATAAAAACTGTCTGTTAAAAACGGAATTTTTAAGGTATAATAAGCGATACATACAAACTCATCTCTTTTCGTGTGGATTTTTGTTTGGTCACTTAAATTATACCGCTTAAAAAGATGTGGTTATGTCCTATAATTGCATCTGTAACAGGGAAACAACAAGATAGGCTCTCGGAATCTTTTGTCGGAAAATGGCTTTTTTCAATTTGTTTTTCCGTAAAAAGTGGAGGAATCCATAAAACTGGAATCTCAGAAGTCCCATGAAATGGGGCTTAGAGATTCCGAGAGGATATCAAGAATTAAAGGAGGAAAATCGTATGAGAAAAGGTAACATGTTTAAGGGCACGATGGTAATGGTGCTCGCAGGAGCAATGGCAATAGGAATGGCGATGACATCTTTTGCCGCAGGATGGCAGAAGAATGACACTGGTTGGTGGTACGGAACGAACGCTGATAATACCGCATGGCACACCAACGGCTGGCAGTGGATTGACGGCAATAACGATGGCGTGGCAGAGTGCTATTATTTCAATGCCAATGGCTATATGCTGGCAGGGACCACCACCTCGGACGGTTACACCGTGAATGCGGACGGAGCATGGGTGAATAACGGCGTAGTGCAGACGAAGGCAGTCGGCCAAACGCAAGGGGTGCCCGCGGATACCTATGAGAACACATATAATGCCCAGGGCCTCAGCAATATCGCTATTGAGATGGTGGAGAACACCAGGGAAGAGAATGCGAAGTTTGGGGAAGTGGATGTTTTGGTAGGCGGAAAAATCAATGTTCTGTATGCTAACGGGTTCCGGGTAATTTATCCAAATGACGCCCTTGGGCAGGAATTGATAGCGCCTGCTGATAACAGAAAAGCTCTGTTTAAATACTACGATCCCAGCATCATCGAGGGAGAAGACCTGGTAGACTATCTGTGCGGCTTAGGTGTAGGATTTAAACGTGGGTATGGTGAATGTGACACAAATGGTAGCCGCGGGTGCGGTGTAAAATTTGCTGATGGCCACTATATGAGTTGGAATGGTGGTGGAGCAATAACGCTCCATAAAATCCAGTAATATTATTCTTGGGAGAATCTCCCGGGTCAGGCCCTTCCCAGACAGACGGTTAGAAGAACCTCTTGCCTGGGGAGGGCTTTTTTGCTCTGGATCTTTTGTGCCCCAAAAAGACACTGTAATTCCTCCCCATGTTCCATACTTAAAAAACGAGGAGGAATAAAAATCATGGAAAAGATTCAAACATTTTTCCGTAAAAGGAAACGGGCTGCGGCATTTTTCTTGGCAGGTGCTATTGCTGCGGCATCCTTTCTGCCAAAGATCGCTAATGCCATTGTCCTGGATGAATTGTGGAACGACCCACGCGCTGCGGCCACCTGGGGGAATGATTCTCCGGCCATGCAGGATAATGTAGCTGTTTGGGGCGGCAAGTATATCCAGACCGGTCTGGCTTTTAACTATGCAGTCTATGGGTTTAACCCAAACCTCCATCCGCCGGCAGTATGGCAGGCCTGGGGAGACAATTACTGGCCCCTTGGAGTCCAGACATATCTGACCCAGCGGCAGGGATATGGGAATTCAGATTTCGCCATGTTTGACGGGCGGCATACCTACTGTTCCGGCTCCCATACACAGGCGGTAGGCATCCAGCCGGGTGCCCAGGCGTTCGTAGACGATATTCGTGGATATAGGTTACCGGACAGGATATACTACGAAGCGTCCGCAGGGAAGACCAATCCGCCCTTCAACTTCCTGATGCTCGCCCTGGCCTGCTATTACCCTGGGGAGTACAAGGTGGCGGAAGATGCATCCGTTTCCTCTATGGATCCATGGGCGGCCTGCGGCCTGGTGAGCCAGATAATCACCTGGCTTGCCACGGACGGAGACAAGTCTGGCTTCCAAGGTGTGCCGGAGGGCGCAGATGCGGCAGCCGTAGAGGCTGCCTTCCAACAGGACCTGGCTTATTACCGTTCATCCAGGTATTACGCAAAATGTCTTCCCACTATAGTGACGGAGCAGCTGGTACCTGACATTTATAATGACCTGTTTTCTGCGCCTGCCGAGGGGAGCGGCGCAGCAAAGGCCGGCATGACCACGAAGTTGGACGCATACTTTTATGACATCTGGTGGGCCGCTTACCTGACGAGCCGGCTGACTCCGGACTGGGATAAGCAGATCACGAAGACCAATGCGATAGCTGAAAATAAGGATGGGGAGTACCATGCCTACCTGGACCTGTTCACCAGTGAAGCGGCAAAGATCTACTTGAATGGCATCTCTTTTGTGCCCTATGGGGACTGGGAATATGCAGGCCCCGACCCGGAGACCGGGAAGCAGCATTTCAAGTCTGCCAGCGGGGAACTGGACGAGAATGGCTCCATCGGGAAACTATGCTGGCCTGACGGGACCATCGGCGCCTTCATGCCGGTGGACATGACGAAGGCGAAGATATATGCCTTCGATACCTACAATATGAACGCTGCCCCACCGGCATTTCAGAGGATACAAACCCAGTTCACAGCTTGGTGCGACGGCGACCTGAACATTTACGTTACACTCGGGGACGATGAGCCAGATCCGGGTGATGCTGATGTGGGATGTAAACGCTACGAGCATGAGGAGAACTTCACGGCCACTTATAATGTGAACCTTTTGAAATTCGATTCCGAAACCGGCAAACCCTTGGCGGACTCCCACTGGGACGTGCTGGAGAAGTTTGATGCTTCCCAGCTGGATAACACGGATCTGGACCGGAAGCCAGATAACCCAGGCAGCTATAAATCCGGACTGGGAGGCTTGAACAGCACGGATTGGGGGGATGACGAGATCTCCTCCAACTATTCTGGGGATATGGGTGTCACTGAGTCCGATATCAATAAATATAATTGGGGCAATGACGGCGGCACCCAGTTTGAACGCTGGGATGACCCATATGCTGACCCCTGTATGCGTGATGAGAATGTCACCGGCGAGGACGGTTTGTTGTATGAGGTGGATTCCTCCGGGAGGAGCAGCGGGGACCCCGCCCACACGGATATCAAGGGCTACATCTACCACAAGGGATACTGCACAGGCCATCCGGCCCCGGAAATTGAGTATGTGGACTGCGACTGCGAAGAAGAATGCGACTGTGATGAAATCAATCAGGAGCTTCATGATGAGGCATGGGAAGCATGGTACAAGGAAGTAGAGAAGTGTGAGCGGCTGGTAAAGGAAGGAGGGTTCTTCCACTGCGTTGAGCCAGGGGATGCGGCCAAAAAGGCCATGGAGGAGGACCGAGATCAGTTTTTCAAGGATTTCATCTCCCTGACCTATGAGTACAGCGCAAGCGAGATCAAGGCGGCGAAAGGATATATCCTCCATGGGATCCACACGGATGATATCCCTCTGGAGTGGAGGGTCGTGACTTCCTCGGAGTATAAGGATACCGGGGAGGCCAAAAACCTGAACCACGGCGCGAGCAACGGTCAGTCCGGCATATCCACAGACGAGCCAGACAAGTCGGAGGGAGACGAAAGGACGCTGTGGACCGCGGCCAAGAAAAGCCTTGCTGACAGCTTGGGAGCTGTGACCTGGATGTCCGGTTCCACGAAAAAAGACGGGGAGACAAAACCGGCCAAAGAAGAAAGCGCCATGGAGGACAGCCTGGGGACCAATAAAGCTATTGGGAACCTGGAAAACGCGGCTACGGAAGATGCAGAAGAAGATATAAAGACATCCTCTGAATATGCCGGAAATACGGGAACCGGCAGGGATGAAGATGTGTCCACAGATTCCTCCGCTTCCAAAGAATCCAACAGAGCGGAAGATATAGGAAAAGTGACAGGAGCATCCCATAAAGCAGACAGTTACGAAGAATCCTTGGAATCCGGTGAGGACAATGGAACCCTGGAAAACGGGGATGAAAAAGCAGGAAGAGAAACCAGACTTTCACAGCCCTATAACGTTCCGGCCACGAGAACCGTGGAAAATATGGGGTGGAAAGCTGCGGTTGCGACCGCAAGCGAAGCGGAAGTCCTGGAATATGATGGGATATTGAATAATGAGGAAGATGAGCTGTACATGGATTATGACCTGCTCCAAGGGGATGAGATTCGGCTTGCCGCCGCAAGCAGTTCCAATGCGGAGCCAGCAAGACGGACCAATACAGGATATTTCCCAAATGAGAAAAAAGGAATCGCCGCTTTTTTCAGTTCTTTGTTGAACAGGGAAGGCGGAGACGGGGAAGATGATGGGGAAGGCGGCAGCGGGGGCTTTCTGCGCAATACCATAACCTTCTTAAAATCCCAGGCAAATAGAATTACATCGCCAGACAGCACGATCGTTGACTGGACGTTCGTTGTCTACGACCACCGCACGGAAGGAGAGATCCATTTCAATAAACGGGATTTTGACCTGCAGGATGACGAAGGGACACTTTTTGATGCGTATGCAGAGGAAAATGGGGATGGGGCTTTGGAAGGCGCTGTCTATGGCCTGTTTGCGGCCCAAGATATCATCCATCCAGACACGGACGGTGATGGGGATACCGGCGTGGTGTTCCAAAAGGATGACCTGGTGGCTATAGCCACTACAGACCGGAACGGTGACGCTTCTTTCATGGTGATCACGGAAGCCCCCGGGTCAGTTTATAATTATGATACTGGTAGTGTCGAGTATACGGACTGGCATGGGCAGGCCCCAGGCAACCTCCATATCGAAAGGGACGCTTCCGCCGTCAAAGAGCAGGATATCGAGAGGTTCATCGGCCATAACCCAGACGGCTCCGAGATTATGGCAGGGGATGGAAAGGATTTGGCTGATACCATGGAAGGCAATGGCGCTTTTCATTATAAGCTGTCCACGAACCAGGAATACAATTCCGGCATGCTGGAGAACAACCGGGTCACCAACAATAAGGTGGATACCTACCGCGAAGATGAAACGACTAGCCATTACCCGATCTCTGACAATGAGCAGAATAACGGGAACTGCTGGATCGGTCGCCCACTGATTCTTGGGAAATACGGAAGTTCCTACTATATCCGGGAACTTTCCCGGTCTGAGGGGTATGAGCTTTCCGTATACGGGAAAGACGGCGCACTGGACACAAACCGCGAGGCGTTTGAAGCCGGTGGCAGGGAGTTCACATCCGGAACGGCATCCGCTACCGCATTGGCTTATGACATCGTGAATGGCCAGACAGTCACCTTTACAGTATCTAGTGAAGGGACGCAGAACGGTTATATCGTGAAGGCTGCCAATATACCGGAAGGGGCAGTATTCAACATCACGTCATGGGAGACCTTATGGGATGACAGCGTGACCCATATCGAGCCGGTACAGCACAAGGAGCCCGTGTATGCTAACACAGGAGACATCGTCATTGTCGGAGGGCATGCCTGGGAAGCACAGATTGGGGATACTGTGGAATATAATGGGAAGACTTTCCAGGTCAACAGCGTAAAGACTATTTCCCATGGAAGCCAGAAGGTAACGCCGGATAACTCCATGAAGATTGAAAATGCGCATCTGGACCCTTCCCTGGTTACGGCAAGCGGCAATGTAATCAGTGATATCAACCGGCTGTTTTTAAAGAACGGGTTCCGGAAAGTGGTGAACGGCTCCCCATGGATTTCCGTGGAGGTTGAGTCCTTTACTGTGGACGCCGTGGCAGCCGCAGTGAACGCCCAGGTATTTACGGATGACCGTTACCAGGTGTTCAACGCTATGGAAATGATGGGAGCCTATGAAGCCGGGGGTAGACGGTATGCGGCTATTGCTTACTGCTATAGGAATGCAAAAGGCAACACGGCCATATACAACGAGGCAGACGGCAGGATCTATGTCAAAACGGACATAACCTACCAGGCGCCATCCAGCGGGGATATGCAGGGGTTTGTTTACCGATCCTACCTGGCTGATAACTGTGATGCGGTTGTACGTAACGAAGCTGGCTTTGTCACATCCGCGCTCGTGCCAAATGAAAGAGCCCAGGGAAGACCGGAATATGCGGCTTCTGACCTGGAAAGCCAGATAACCTTCCAACTCAAAGAGAATGAAAGTTTCTGGGCCTATGCGGCAGGGGAACGCCTCCTGAACGCGGACGGGACAGAAGTTGTGAAGACCATCACGGATTATGTGGAAGTGTCACCGACCCTGGTGCAGAAAGTGACCAACCATGAAATCCCATATGATTCCTACCAAGCAACCAGGGACGGAGCGGGCATTTATACGCTCACCGTGAGCCAGGAAACTCTGGATTCCATGGCAAGCGGAAACATTGATTTCCGGATCACATTCCAGGATAAGACCGTGAAGATTGACGGGGAAGATTGTTCAGCAGGCTGGTATGCGTTTAAGCATGGCGAGATCGGCATCACGTTCCCCATGAGTATTGCAGATTCCTATATCGAACCCCTGTTTTTAATGTATCCGGGCGACCAGGAGATCCTCCAAGACGCAGGAACCATCAAGAACCCGATAGGGGTATTGGAACGCCCCATCCGCCAGAAGGTACAGATTGAAAAGGATATCCAGACCCTTCCGGAGACCAAACAGGTATGGTACTGCCTGAACTGCGGCTACGAGAACCAGGATGGCGTGACGGCCTGCGGCTTCTGTAACAGGGCAAGGTCCACAGAAGAAACAAAATCCATCGACTACGCCCATGATACTTATGCGGCATTCCACTCGGACAATATCTCCGCAGAGCGTGACGGCGGATGGTACGAAACGGCGAAAGACTGGCTGGGGAGCCTGCTGAAAGGCAATTCCCCTGATGAGGAGCCGGAGAGCATCGGCAACTTCCGCTTCAAGGCATATTTAAAGTCCAACCTGGAGCGCCTGTACCGGGACGAGGACGGCCATGTGGTCTGGATGGACCGCAACGGAAACACCATGACGCCCCAGTACGAGGACACCAACGGGGACGGCAATTATGACACCTTTACTTGGAAATACAATATCGCTTATGACGGAAAGACCGTAGACTTCCCGGAGAAGGATAAGGTTTCTGGTGGAGACACCGGGGAAGGCGGCGTTGCAGGCACTATCGCGGAAGACTCTGTACTGCTCTCCTCCAATGTCCAGAAGATCTACACGGACGTGATGCACCGGACGGGTTCCATGACCACATCGGCACGGGCCAACAACCTTTGGGACACTTACGCGGACCCGCAGGACGGGGCCAGGGAAAACGCAGGGCAGATCGAAGGCTATACCACCTCCGAGCGGGAGACCCGTTCCGAAGGGGATGCCGTAGTGACAAACGCTTCCCTGTACAGCTATGACGGCATCTTAAGGGACCGTGACCGCAGCGATTACCTGCAGGACGAGCAGAACCACGGTTACACAAGGCTTTTAGAGACACAGAGGATCCAGATTGAGGACGGTACGGAGCTCATTAACCATGAGGCATACAATTATGAGAAGTTCTTCGATGCCATCCGGGCAGCCAATACTGATATCTGGGACAATGACATGCACTCCACCTTCACCGGTGATTCCATGTCCAACTATCCGGGCCAGCACTGGTTCGAGACGTTTTATGAGAGATACCAGCTGGATGACACGGACAAGGATTATACCCTGGCCAACACGGACGGGGCAGACAAGGACGGCACGGCTGGAGGCGACAGGGATACCTCCTTCAAGCCGTTCCGCTGGATCCGGGAGCATGTGTTCGGGGACCGGGACGGATACATCCAGTACCCGGCTGTGAACAATGGGGAGAATACGGAAGTTGTGGTGAACACGTCCGACCAGGCCAGGGCCAATGCCAACGCCTCCGATGCGGTACGGCAGTTTGCCGTGAAGTGGTATCTGGAGGATGAGGCTGCCAAGCTTATGGTGGACAACGGCCTGGGTGAGAACATCGCCAAACCAGACGGGAAGATCGGGTATGACGAGGCAGTGTATGACATGGCGCTCTTCGAGGCTATCGCGAAAGCCTACAATTACCTGCGGCCCTTCTACTACTACGACCTGGACACCATCTACAGCGTGGAATGGGACAGTGCGCCGGGAGGCGGGGCAGATAAGGATTACACGACCCTTTCTGCGGATGAGCGTCTGGATGACCGGTATTACAACATCTCCAGCTACCTGCCCTACGGCGTGTACGTCATTGTGGAGCAGCCGCCGATGAGAAGGGATGACGCAGTCAATGACTGGGAGAACCGGAGCTTTGACATCGAGAAGCCCAAGGAAGTGATCGTGCCATCCGTCTATGACGGTCCAGAGAGCAACAATACTACCGACAATTATGAAACCCATTATAATTTTGATGCCGGCATGCTTTTGACCGACCAGGCGAAGCAGGAGAACTACCTGATCCGATTCGGCGAGGAGAATAGCGCCAATACGGGAAACCAGGATGACAGGGAATTCGTCATCCGGGCCCATGGGCACCACGGTGATTTCGAAGTCTACAAGTACGGCCTGGATATTGACCGGCTCCAGGCGTCCATTGCGGCTCCTAACGGGGATTACCGCTGCGGCGGATGGGTTATCACCCAGGAAGTCCACGACCCGTTAAAAGACTACTATGAGAATGACCACCGCGGCGAAGCGGGCGTGGAGGAGATCCAGAAGGAGAACGGCGGCAACGACGCCAGCCGGTACCATGGCTTTGACCTGGATGTGACGGCTAACGGAAACGGGGCCGCAACAGCGAACGGAAGCAGCTATGACGGCGAGGCGTTAAGGAAACGTTTCTTCTACGGTTCTATCGCAGAAGATGACGGCGTGGCCGACCAGGTGCTGTTTAAAGACGGCGCTGTGGATGAAAACAATGCCTCCGGCATGTCCTGGCATAACGGGGTGAAGTCCACGACCGGGGAGCTGACCGCTTATGACAGGAAGTATTCCGCGGCGTTAGTGCCCTGGACCATGACGGCCCCTGCTGACAGCCACGCCTACAGCGCGGAGGATTTCTCCGGCTACGCGGATGTAAATGAGAGGAACCGTTTCTACACCACCATGCTGCGTGTCAACAAGACCGATTCTGAGACGGGAGAGTATATCCTGCATGATGATGCGATTTTTGGACTGTACGCAGCCTCCCGGTATAACTCCTTTGCTGAGATCGAGAAGGACGCGAGACTCATTGAAGACCCGGACGAGAGGGCGAAGTTCCTCATGCAGTTTAAGCCCGGGGACGCCAAGTTCTACCTGCAGGATACGGTGATCATGGGCAGCATGGAGTTTTTGGAAGCGATGAAGGCCCGGGACATCACACCGTTTAAGCGCAGGACGGCCCTGAACGAGTCCATGGAAGCCCCGGGACATCTCTACAGCGGCCTGGTGCCGAAGGGTACGCCGGTCTGCGTTGAGTCCGAGCGTGTCAGCCTGTATGACGGGTTCGGGGACCGGACCGGACAGATGACGGTGTGGAGCACCAGGGTGGACATCCCGATGGACGATCCGGAAACCCAGAGTCGGCTGGAATACGGAGGACAGAACGTGGGCTACTTTAAGACCAGCCAGCCGATCGGGGCGGGTGTATATGTCCTGGCGGAGATCAAGCCGCCGATTGGGTATGTAAGGAGCAAGCCAGTCGCCATCGAGGTATACAGCGACAAGACAACCTATTATGCGGACGGGGATATGTATGCGAAGGTAGACGCTGTAAGGTATGAGGCGAACCTTCTTGACGAATATCCATACAAGTAAGATTGCAGGAGCAGGAATGCAAAAAGGCGGGTGGATTTATCCGTCCTTTTTGTATGGGGAGCCGTCCTGCCGTATCTTTGTATATGGATGGCAGCAAAAACCATTCCGGCACTGAAACCGGAAACAGAAAAAGGCATGCGAGGAGAGCTATTAGGCGCTTTCTGTGGGCTTGGCATTTCCATACTTTCCATATAATTCAGGTTTTTTATGTGATAAAAGTGGTTAATTCTCTACCAATTAATTCGCATGAGGGTAAATTTATTAGAAAGGTACGTGAAGATGGTTTGATTGAAAATTAAGTAAAAACAGCCTCCACCAGAGAATGGCAGAGGACTGTTGGGATTCTGGCCGGCGTTTACGGAAACAGGTCATCATACATGGCAAGCGCAATCAGAAGCTGTGTCCGCCGGAGATTGTATTCTTTGATCAAATGAAAGAATGGCTTTCCGGTTTCTTTGACGTAAATCGTTTTGACCTTCTTGCATATCGCCATAAAATTATCGATCAGGTCGATCAGATCCAGAAGTATCAGGATTCTGTCCTCTGCCAGAATGGCGGGATAAGAAGTAAGAATCTGCCAGCTTCCATAGATACGAAATGACATATGTTTCATCTGGCAAACCAGATTTGGGCGGATGGCTTTTAAGCGCTCCAGATTCTTGGGGTCATAGTAATTCTGCTGCATACGTATCCTCCTCACAACGTAAAAAACACAGGCTTGAACCGGAATTGCTCCATGTCTGTGTTTTGTTCTTTACTACATTGTAATTATGGAAATGAGTATTGCGGAAATGCTCTCAAAATTAGATTGACAGTTCAAACGGAAATTATTATACTGTAAGTACAAATAAATACTTTATAGAAAACACCACTAAGGTGCAGTTTCTGCTTAAGGCGTATATGCCAGCAGAGGCTGTGCCTTTTTGTGCGTTTATGAGTCTGAAAGGAGAATGTAAAGATGCTGAGACTGGCAGGATTTAAGTCTGATGCAGTACAGGAAATTATCACAGAACAGATGGTATGGGGCTTCCAGAGGAGGTTCGGGATTGAATGCAGAGGGAAACCTGAGAAAGAAAAAGTCAAGGATTTCCTTTATGGAGCGCAGCATATCAATACAGATAGAGGCATATCAGAAAACAGTATGCAAGGAACTGTTAGGCGACTAGAGAATATGTACAAGAACTTGGCAGACCGCGGTCATGAATGTACGTTTGACGTATTTGGGGAGTTTTTATGGATGAATCTCTCCTATATTTCGGAGAGCAGTTCAGTGAGGCAGATCGAAAACTTGACGGGAAGCTGCCAGTATTTTGGCTGCTTCGGCGGCGGATATACATACAGTTTCATCCCGTCAGGGATCGGCACGGTCTATGAGATACCGTGTACCTGCGGTAAAAAAATAGAATTTGATAATTTTTAATAAAGAAATGACATAAAGGAAGGAGAATGAAAAACTATGGGGAATGATTTATACACGCTGGCTGGTACAGTCAATATTCCGGAAAATAGAAAGGCGGAATTCAGTGATTCCATTTTGAAACTGCTTTACATGGGCGGAATCCGAAAAACTGAGGAAATGGAGCTAGGAGGAAAAAAGATCACAGTTGTAGGCAGACCTTTGCCGGATGAAAGAGGGATCGTACGGTTTGATTATTCCATCTTTGAGAAATATAAACGGAACATCAATACCTATAATATGAACACCTGTGAACTGGATGCGCCGGACAGAGGATACCAGGAATTTGGAGTGGTCATGAATGCCGTGATGATCATGC
This sequence comes from Clostridiaceae bacterium, assembly GCA_910575585.1. Taxonomy (GTDB): domain Bacteria; phylum Bacillota; class Clostridia; order Lachnospirales; family Lachnospiraceae; genus UBA3402. The sequence continues at coordinate 3,934 of CAJTGF010000048.1, read as the reverse complement.
AGGAAGCTTACTCGGAAGGTAGCTGCTGCTATATGGCTGAGGGAAAACCAGGCAGAGTAAATGTGTATGCAGCGCTGATTAAAGCCTTGATTGGAGTTGACCTGACATTCCCAGGAAGAAGCAGAATGTGGGATATGCTTCTGTTTTTCCATGGTACCGAAGAATACAAAAATATAACAGGTGATGATATTTGGAAGGCTTATCCATGGGATCATTGCGATATCTTCTCTGAACATTTAATGACGATCCTAAATCTTGGACCGGATCTCACAGTGCCTGAAAAGAAGTTTGAGGGTAGGAAAAAAGATTTTGCAGAAGCGCCAAAGGTTAGCCTTATCTATTACATTTACGAAAAAACAGCGCAGCTTGTGAAGAATGGCGAAAGCGATAAACTCAAGCGCTATTTAAAAAAATTGCTGGATTCGGAGCGAAAAGACAGAGTGGCATTTGCAGCGGAAGATACCGTGTACGGGGATATCGCAGAGGCTTCCCTGTATCTGCTTCCGCCTCTGATCGTAAATGTATTTGCCAGGGCAATCGGGCAGGAATTCTGGGAAACATGGGATTCTATGGAAATAAAAGGGTATTCCGATGTCATTGCAAGAAAGGGGGATATCGATTCCGAAGAAGGCGGGTTTTCTGTTCCGCTTTACAAAGTCATCCAAAGGGAGGATGAGAACGAATTCATTGAGTATTGGGACGACCAGGAATTGAAGTTTACTGATAAGATGAAAGAATGCTTTGAGGATTGGAAAGAACGTTTTGAGAAGATCCTTCCAGGAAAAAACTTTGAAATGGAACCTTTTCTGGCGGAGATCTTCACCGAACTAGAGGAATATAGGAAGTGCCGTCTGGCAGATAAAAACTTTGTTACGGATGTTCTGGAACACAAAAATGATGTAAATTACCAAAAGGCGCTGCTGTTATATAAAGAGATCATAGACAAAGACCTGGAATATTTCCCGGAACTTACGCATAGGCAGGCGATCCGGTGGATTATGAGAGAAAGCAAGGATGAATTCTGCTATACGGAAATGGCGGCATTTCCATCACTGCTCATTAACCGCAAACACAGATTTGAGATTCTTGGATTCTAAGCGAGGTGGAGTATGGATAAGGAAGAGAACTTAAAAGAGCTAACCAATTGCTCGATGTAGCAGATAAGGACATAAAAAGAGGATGTAAATAAGCAGGTAGAGATTGAGCATTGCATCAATATAAAGACACTCTCTGATTTTAAGGTTTCATGTTCTTATCGGGATGTAGTTTTCATCATTTGTATCTTAAAGGAGTATATAAAGCTGATAGAAGAAAGGGAAGGATTTACTTGGGAATATTATCGTGAGCAGTTCATGAATCTTGCAGACTGACTTTCTGAACAGATTGAGTATAACTATGATAAGCAGATGGAGAAATGTCTGAAGAAAATGGGAAAGAAAGAGCAAGATGATGATGTGGGCGAAGATATGATGACTTTAGACGCAAAGCGTGGCAAGCTAAGAAATCATTGAAGACATTCGTTATGCAAGCAAATGGTAATATACACTCGCTGAAATCATAGCAAGATATTATTGCTGTAAAACATATAGTGAATCAAATTCAGTCATTTTCTACAGATTTGAAAAAGAAGCCAAGGTAGCCAGGGAGATTTTCAAATATCTATATAAAAATGGGAGCAGGTTAGCCGAACAATATTGTTAGAAGTACCAAGTAAAGAATAAGGATATAGAAAGCGTCATGTTATGCTTATTTATGTAGATTTTGTGAAGCTATTGAAGCGGTTCTTGCCAGACAGTGTACTGCTCCTATGCTTGTGATTCCAAAACAGATTGAAGAATCATTTGAGGAGTACTCCAAGAACTTTAACCATATAACAAATGATTTAATAATGTCAGGTGATGAGGATGCATATCGAACTGGCAAGAAAGAAGGAAAAAGCACTTTCTATGCGGGAATGATTGAAAGCCGAGCGTCATAGGTGATCTCTGCTGAAATGGTATCAGAATATTTTGATACAGAATAAAACAAAAAGAGGAGGGATATCATGGGAACATTTGGAAGCTACACAGGCAGCATGAAGATTTCAGAAGAGAAAAAGGAAACATTTGTCAGGCAGGTGGAAAAAATCCTGAATTACGGCGGGATGATGCAGTTTGAACAGATCAGCATGTACGGCCATGAAATGGGATTACTGAAGCCAATAGAATTGTACCCGGGAGGCAAGGTCCGTTTCCACTACAATTACTTCGAGGACGATGCATGGGAAACGGCTGGTTTTGATGGGGAAGAAGCGTATTTCTGGTCACAAAAGATTGGCAGCGCCGAGTTTTGCGATGTGGTCACGGCGGTCTATGTTTTATATGAGATGTACGATGAAGGTCCGGGATATGCGGAAGTGAATGGAGATGCAATTGGCAGCAGAATCTATGTGGGGTGGCTTAATAACCTGTTGGGAACGGACTTTTCCATGAAAAAGAGGTTCCGCTTATGGAGAAATTTTGAGTGTTATGCGTTATCACGGATAGAGGATCGTAGCGATCCGTCTTTCAGAGATCTGATGGACATGATACCGAAGGGACTTAGATATGCGGCCTGCGGAGTGGAATTTGCGGATCTGATGAATATTATGGAAGGCACGGAAATGCTGACAGGGGACGAAATTGTTCCCGGAACCTACCCGGCGGATGTATATGGATGCAAGAAGGCTGTGCATGCTTTTTTTACAGCCGATTCCGGCAATGAAAGCATTCAGAGGATATGGGAACTGCTCAAGAAAGATAAAGCGGAGCGAGAATGCGCAGAAGAAGCGCTTGCGGATATTGCCGAATACAGCCTATTTCTTCCGGCTAGAGTGATCGTATATCTGACAACGGAAATGAAGAAGATAAGCTTCTGGAAAACATGGAAGGAGCTGAGCGGCAGCGTTTATCATGATGAGGTCATGAAACAGTACGCGTCCGATGAACTGGAGGCAGAGCGCCGGGAACTTATTGAAACTCCGGTTCCTTCGTTCAGAACAAGTGAGTTCCTCCGCCAGGATAGCTGGTTTACCTTCCATGATATGCCGAAAGAATTAAAAGGGAAAACCAAGTATTATATTTCTGATGACGATAGGCTGTATTGGTGGGATGGTTCCGATGAGGTCATCATTTCAGAGGAAACGGACCATTGGCTGGAGGGACTGGCACAGCGGCATAAAGATATCGCCATCCATATGGATGAGGCCGGAGCCGGCCAGGATTTCATGAAGGAGTTTTTATCCCTGATTGCAGACATTGACCAGTTTTACAAGCGTATTTTCCCGTTTCAAAGTATGTTTTACGAATTCCTTCAGAACAGCAGCAAGAGAGAGTACAGGGCGGCAGTGGAGCTGTTAAAGAAAATCGCGGAGGAAAACAGAGAGGAAGGAAATATCATTGAGAAAGCCAAATATAGCTGGGACATCACCAGCCGGATCGTGACACATAATATCGGTCGGCTGCGACTGAAACGGTATCTGGCAGTTATGGCAAATAAGAAGCTACGGAAGAAATATTTTAGGTTTTAACTGGACAGCAAAGGAAAGGAGTGGATGGTACAGAGGGCGGAGCGCATATACAGATGGTATTTAATTAGGAGATAACGGGCCACTTATGCTGTATAGGATAACACTTTCCGGGAAGCGGGCAATAATACGGACGATATGAGAAATCTAAAGAACATAACATGATCGGGTTCATCGAAAACAGTAATGTCAGCATACGGCTGTGGAGGAAAATAAAGTCAACGATAAAGGCCAGTGGGCCCAGAACGGTAAGGTCATGACACGAACCAGATGGTCAACTACCCATCCCCTAAAGGGAATGGGCTTGTAAAAGCCCGGACGCTTTGGGAGATAGGCAGCTGAGCAGAGGCATGACGCGGCAGGTGCCTTCGGGTGCCTTACCACTCAGGG
>CAJTGF010000047.1 GCA_910575585.1 Clostridiaceae bacterium | reverse complement strand
ACGAAGCGTTCAGAGTTGCGGTCCATGGTGTCCACGATTGCCCAGAGAGTGGACTTAACCTTATGTGGGAATGACATATAGGTACCTCCTTGAAATTGAAATGATAGTTCTGAGTTCAATATCAAGGGCCGCTCTCGCTACTTCTTAAAATACAATCAGCAGCGAGAGCGGCCGCACATTTTGGTCTCTGTGTCAACCCCTTTTCTTAAATTTATTGATAAATTTGAGTTAGACCGTAGGATGAGATTTTTTCAATCAGCTTAACTTAATGACATTGGGTCTCATCTCCATGGCATATATTCACCCTGCCGGGACATCTCTCCTTCTCTGACTGGCAAAACCAGAATTCGCTGGCTAAGGTTTGCTCACTTAAGGTGGTTTCGGTAGGGGACGCTGCTTCAACTTTGCAGCAAAAAATATCTTCTTTTTAGGGCTTCAAGTATATTGTTGAGTAAGGTTAAGGCGATGTTACTGTGAACCTGAAAGGATCTGCAGACAAAGCAGTTATCTTTTCACTACAGAGTCGAAACGGCGTTCCCTATCGAAACCACCTTAAGCGAGCAAATCCCGGCCAGCGAATTCTGCTTTTGCCCGGGAGGGAAGGGAGGCTGTGTGCCGGGCGGGTGAATCTATGCCATGGAGATGAGACCGGGAAAGCAGGAGGGCCTAACCCCTCCTGATTTCCGCTTTGGGCTCATCGGAATGTCTGGCATATCTGAACCCGAACGGCACACAGCCTCCCTTCCCTCCCGGGCTCCGCCACAATCCCCGCCCATTGCTCACTCAACAATACAGCAACATGACGAATTTAAAGTTCCGGTTTATCCGGGTTAGGACAGAATCGAGGATACCGGCGGTCCCGCGAAGATTACGGCGTCCCGTTCTCTGGAATAGAGATAGATCTGGTCGGAAAGGCGGTCTTCCACAGGGACTTCCGCGCGGTTGATATGAGACACCGTATCGGCCAGATCGTCAAAGGAAACATGTTCATCATTGGGTATCAGCAGGACTTCGTGGACACTGGAAGGAAGGATAACAAGATCCGCTTTCATGGTGTCCGCGAAGTTTTTTAGCAAATGGGGATAAAGGACGGCGCCGGCGCCGCTGATGCCTGAGGAGTTGGACAGGACATACAAAGGCGAGAACGCGCAGGGTGAGAGCAGGCTGTCAAGAAACTCTTCCCGGTAATCGCTGCCCAGATGTTCTCTGGCTATGGTCTTCATGACTTCCGCCATGGTGCTTAGCCGGGCGGGAAGAAGAGCCGGCGTGTTGGTCACGGCAAGACGGTACAGTTCGTCCTTACTGGTGTCCCAGGCTTTCATGTGATCATTGTGGATCAGAGCCGTCATCTGGCCGGATTCATTTTTTTCCAGGAACAGATAAAAGACAATGGATAAGTCTAAAAAGGGAACCGAGGGCATGTCAGCCAGCAGACGCTTGTTGGATGCGGTGTGGATCAGCTTATAGACAACTTTTTCTTTCAGCCGGGAAAAATCATTGAGAATGGAAAAATCAAGATTGGTCACAGAAGAATTGTCCTGATAAATCTGAAGAATCTCTTTGATAATGGAGTGAAACGGAATCCCTTCCTGATAGCGATCATAGTAACTGTTGAGATAAATGGTAGGCGACGCTTTGCGGTCTTTTTGGATGATGCACAGGCCGTCCAGAAGAATACCGTTGTTCTTTGGGACTTTCTGGAATATGAGCTGATAGTCAGCGCCCAGATGGGATTGCAGAGTGTTGGCGATCTTCGTTTGAAATGTTTCGTATACCATATGTATACCTCCTTTTGTTGTGCAGACTGTACACGCAGATAGATACCTCGCAAGCAGTGACTGGCGGGCAGCTGGCTGAAGTTTAGCCTGAATCATGTGATATATAGAATACCGGAAAACGGTGTTTTCATTATAGCGGCAATGGAGGAATTATGCAAGGATAAAATATGCACAAAAAAGGTTGGGCTGTTTTAATATATTGTGAAAAGTGCCAGGATTTTCCCTTTTGTTTTGTGGATTACTGATAGGCAGCTGCAAGTGTTGTCTGCGTGATTGACGCCGGCTGCCGGGCCTGATACAATGATTTTACGGAGATTCAGAAAGGAGCCCCAGCCATGCAGTCATCGTCCTCATTTATGAATAAGATCCGCTTCAATTTTCTCTACATTGACAAATATTCCTTTGGAAGAACATGGATCTATCCGGAGAGCGCCATACCCTACAACATGCTGCGCTATATCATTGACGGCAGCGCCGAGTTTATGGTGGATGACGAGATCGTTATGGTGAAAAAAGGGCAGGTTGCGTATATACCGGAAAGCTGCCGGCTGTCCTGCCGGGCATTGGAAGATAATTTTTCCTTCTACAGCATTCGTTTTACCACCTCCGTATTTTATGAGGGAGCCAATTTCCTCAGGGAATACTACAATTTTCCTCTGGTCATGGATGTGGGGCAGGACATAGAAGCCCATTTCAGAGGGATCTATAAATGGGTGCGCACGGACAAGAAGTCCAAAGTGTTCCATGTAAGAGGCGCTTTGGACAGTCTGATCGCATGCCTGATCGATGTTTTGAATTTCGAAGAGCCAGGAGATGTAAAGGCGGAGATAAACAGCGTGGAGTACAATTTGGAGCAGATCCGCAGGCGGGTAAAAAGTTCCGCGGTGCAGACAGACCCCAGGATACAGACCGTGATCGATTACATTATGCTCCACCCTACGGAGGAATACACGTCGAAAAAGCTCAGCGATATGGCGGAGGTGGCAGCCACCACATTTCGCCGCCTGTTTAAAGACGCCACAGGGAAGACGGCTACGGAATTTATCCGGCAGGTCCGGCTGACCATGGCGGCCAGGCTCCTTTTGGTGTCCAATGACCCGGTGAACTGCATTGCCCATGACGTGGGATTTGAGGATGCCAACCATTTTACCCGGGTGTTTCGGCAGGCCTTTGGGATGACGCCCAATCAGTACCGAAAGCGGTCACAGGAGTAAGAGGCGGCTTCGGGAGAAAAACGCCTGATCATAAACAGAAAGCAGAAGGTTCCGGCAGTGCGCGGCCGGAGCCTTATTTTTATGGCCGGACATCCTGGTTTCGGCTGAGAGAGTGAAAGAAAAGTAACATGACAAAAAAATGATATAATGATCGTTTTATGCTAATATAAGTTGTCCTGTATGTTGAAATGCATAAAGAAATTGAATATAATACCATTAGAAACAGCAGATTGACCAACCAAGAAAAGGAGAAGAAAATGAAAAAACGTTACACAAGTCTTATTCTTGCAGCGGCGGTCTCAGCGGCAGCGCTGGCCGGATGCGGGGGTTCCGGGACCGAGGCGCCTGCGTCCTCAAAGACAGCAGAAAGCGGAACCGCTGGACAGGCCGACGCGGGGGAGCTTTCCGGGGAGATTACCTTCTGGCATTCCTTTACCCAGGGACCCAGGCTGGAGACGATCCAGAAAGCGGCGGATAAATTTATGGCGGAAAATCCCGATGTAAAGATCACCATCGAAACATTTTCCTGGAATGACTTTTACACCAAATGGACCACCGGTCTTGCGTCAGGAAACGTGCCGGATATGAGCACGGCACTTCCGGCCCAGGTGGCGGAGATGATCAACGCGGACGCGCTGACACCCATCAATGACCTGATTGACGACATCGGCAGGGATCGGTTTGCCGAGACAGCCATTGCCGAGGGTTCCATGGACGACAATAATTATTCCGTGCCTCTTTACCGCCATGCCCATGTGATGTGGATCCGGAAAGATCTTCTGGAGCAGAACGGCCTGGAAGTGCCAAAGACCTGGGATGAGCTTTATGAGACAGCCAAGACCCTGACAAAAGACGGGATGTACGGATTGTCCTTCCCCTGCGGCACAAATGATTTCCAGGCAACCTTTTTCCTGGACTTCTATGTGCGCAGCGGCGGCAAAAGCCTTTTGACCGATGACTTAAAGGCAGACCTTACCAGCGACCTTGCCATTGAGGGGATCAAGTACTGGGTGAAAGTGTACAATGACTGCTCGCCCAAGGATTCCATCAACTTTGACGTGCTGGATCAGGCTACCCTTTACTATCAGGGCAAGACCGCGTTTGACTTTAACTCCGGGTTCCAGATCTCAGGAGTTGCGGCCAACTCCCCGGATCTGCTCCAGTATGTGGACTGCTACCCAATCCCCAAGATCGACCCGGGCAGTGAGACCCAGGGGATCATGACCACCAACACGCCCATGGTAGTGTGGAAGGCATCGAAGCATCCGGAGATCTGCAAGGCATTTATGAAGACCTTGTATGACGAGGAGACGTATGTGGAGTTCCTTCACGCCACGCCGGTGGGGATGCTTCCGGCCATTAAGGGGATCGCGGACACGGATGCTTACAAAAATGATGAAACCATTAAACAGTTTGCCCATGCAGAGGAAGTGCTGACAGAGGCTGCGGACATCGGAACCGCCTTTGGATATGAGCACGGCCCCAATGTGCAGGCAGGCATCATGCAGAACAACCATGTGATCGAGGAGATGTTCCAGGATATTATCACCAATGGGACGGATGTGGAGACTGCCGCAAAGGCAGCGGAAGACAAATTAAACGCGCTATTTGAAACAGCCCAGTAGGCGGCTGCCCAGGCATTTTTATTATGAAATGTAGAAAGCAGGATAGCCTTTATATTATCCTGCTTTTTTGTTTGCCCCAATTTGCTGCCGGGAAGGGTTGCAAAGACTTACCGGCAGCAGCGAAGAGCAGTTAAGAGTACGATTTACGAGAAAAGGAGGAGAAGATTTGGGAAAGAAAAGTTATACCAGATGGCTGTTTGTGCTGCCCGCCATCATCATCGTGATCGCGCTGTTCATTTATCCCATCTGTTCCAGTGTTGTATACAGCTTTACCAACAAAAACCTGATCAAACCCGCGTACAAATTTATAGGCTTTAAAAACTATGTGGAGGTGCTTAAGGACAGCGGGTTCTGGCTTTCATTCTTCCACTCCCTGAAATGGACGGTTTTGTCTTTGATCGGACAGATCGTGGTTGGATTTACGGCTGCCCTGGCTTTGAAGCGGATCAAAGTCTGCAAAGGCGTTTATAAGACGCTGCTGATCATCCCGTGGGCATTTCCCTCCATTGTCATCGCGTTTTCATGGAAATGGATCCTCAACGGAGTGTACGGATTTCTGCCTAATGTGCTTGTAAAACTTGGGCTGTGCCAGACTGCGCCCCAGTTCCTCACCAGCGGAACCATGGCGTTTATCACTCTGGTGATGATCAATATATGGTTCGACGCGCCTATGATCATGGTGAATGTGCTTTCCGCCCTGGAGACGGTGCCAAGAGATCAGTACGAGGCGGCCCAGATCGACGGCGCAAAGCCGTGGCAGTCATTTTACTATGTGACAGTGCCTCATATTAAGATGGTGGTAGGGCTTTTGGTGGTCCTTAGGACGGTGTGGATATTCAATAATTTTGATCTGATCTACCTGATTACAGGGGGCGGGCCTGCAGGGACCACCCAGACCATTCCGCTGTACGCCTACAACATGGGCTGGAGTACCAAGCTGATCGGCCGCTCCTCGGCGGTGACGGTCCTGCTGTTTTTGTTCCTGATGGTGATATGCGGTATCTATTTCGCGGTGATCAATAAGTGGGAGAAGGAGGAGAGCAAATGAAAAGAAGGCAGAAGAAAAAAATCCGGGCAGGTTCGGTTATCAGTCATGTGTATTTGATGCTCCTTACCTTTGTATCCATTTTTCCGCTGGTGTGGATCTTGATCTCGTCGGTGAAGGGAAAGGGGGAGCTGACCGGCAATCCCACGGCCTTCTGGCCCAGGACATGGACCCTTGACTACTATGCCCATGTGATCAGGGATCTGAAATTTTTCGGCAATATTAAAAACAGCGTGATTATATCGCTGGTAACCACCGTGATCGCCATTACGGTGGCATCCCTGGCGGCCTACGGCATTGTGCGGTTTTTTAAGAAATTAGGATCCGCCATGTCAAAGGTGCTGGTTACCACTTACATATTCCCGCCTATTTTGCTGGCCATCCCCTATTCCGTGGTCATGGGAAAATTGGGACTGATCAACACCAGGATTGGTCTGGTCATCGTGTATCTGTCATTTTCCGTACCTTATGCAGTGTGGCTTTTGACCGGATTTTTCAGGACCGTGCCGGTGGAGATCGAGGAGGCTGCCAGGATCGACGGGGCCAACAAGATGCAGACCTTTGTGCAGGTGGTGCTGCCTTTGGTGGCTCCCGGCGTTGTGGCTACGGCTATCTACACATTTATCAATACCTGGAATGAGTTTTTGTATGCCCTGATCTTGATGAACAATACCAGCAAAATGACGGTGGCCGTGGCCCTGCGCTCCCTGGACGGAGCGGAGATCCTGGACTGGGGCGATATGATGGCCGCGTCGGCGCTGGTGGTGCTGCCATCGGTTATCTTCTTCTGCCTGATACAGAACAAGATCGCGGGAGGCATGGCGGACGGAGCTGTGAAGTCGTGATGACGGGATGGAACATGGAGAACGGATCAAGAGAGAACAAGAGGTGGAGATTATGGAAATCATAGGATACGGGGTAGTGGGTTCCGGCTATTTTGGGGCGGAGCTGGCGCGCATCATGAATACGAAGCCAGGGGCGCAGATTCGGGCCGTCTATGACCCGGAAAACGGGGCGTCGGTGGCGGAGGAATTGGGCTGTGAGGCGGCGGAGAGTCTGGAAGCTTTGGTGTCCAGAAAAGACATAGGAGCCGTCATCGTGGCAACTCCCAATTATTTGCACAGGGAGCCGGTGATAGCAGCTGCCAGCCATGGACTCCATGTGTTTTGTGAAAAGCCCATTGCCCTTTCTTACGGCGACTGCCAAGAGATGGTGGAGATCTGCCAGAAGAACAAGGTGGTCTTTATGGCCGGTCATGTGATGAACTTTTTCAGAGGCGTGCGAAAGGCAAAGGAGCTGATCGGCCAGGGGGTTATCGGGGATATCCTGTACTGCCACGGAGCCCGCAACGCCTGGGAGGGAACAGGGGCGTCGCAGACGTGGAAAAAGACCCGCTCCAAATCAGGAGGCCATCTGTACCATCACATCCATGAACTGGACTGCGTGCAGTTTTTAATGGGCGGCTGCCCAGAGACGGTGACCATGGCAGGGGGCAATGTGGCCCATCAGGAGGACGCCTATGGGGATGAGGACGATATGCTGTTTATCACCATGGAGTATGCCCAAAACCGGTACGCGCTTTTGGAGTACGGCTCCGCGTTCCGGTGGCAGGAGCATTACCTGCTGATCCAGGGGACAAAGGGCGCCATTAAGATCGACATGTGCTGCTGCGGCATGACCCTTAAGACGGAGAACAGCGAGGAACATTTCCTGGTACATCGGACAAAAGAGGAGGATGACGACAGGACCAGGATCTATGAAGAGACCCAGGCGGATAACGGCAACCAGTTCGGACGTCCGGGAAGAAAGCCGTTTTTATGGCTCCAGGGGATCATGGATGAGGAGATGGAATTTTTCAATAACATACTCCACGGGGAAGAGGCCGGCGAAGAGTTTCTGCCTCTGCTCACCGGGGAGGCGGCCAGAAATTCCATCGCCACAGCGGACGCCTGTACGTTGTCTTTGAAAGAAAACCGGAAAGTAAGTTTAAGGGAGATCTTAAACGGCCGTTGACAGAAGGCGGCTTTCAGGGGGATCGTAAGCCTGGCGGGAGGATGACTTTGGGGGAAAGGGGAAGTAAATCAGAATAAAGGAGAACAGTCATGAAAACAATAGGATACGCAGTAGTTGGAACAGGATATTTTGGGGCGGAGCTGGCCCGCATCATGAAGGAGCAGGAAGGCGCTAAGGTGGTGGCTGTGTATGATCCGGAAAACGCCGAGGCAGTGGCCCGGGAGCTGGGCTGTCAGGTGGAGACGGATCTGGATGTTTTGTATAGCAGAGAGGACGTGGATGCCGTCATCGTGGCTTCCCCCAATTACCTTCACAAGGAACCGGTCATGAAGGCGGCAAACCACGGGGTCCATGTGTTTTGTGAAAAGCCCATTGCCCTTTCTTATAAAGACTGCGCAGAGATGGTGGAAATTTGTGACCGCTGCCATGTGACTTTTATGGCGGGCCATGTGATGAATTTCTTCCGGGGCGTGCGTGCGGCTAAGAGAATGATCAATGATGGAGTCATCGGCAAAGTGCTGTACTGTCATTCTGCCAGAAACGGCTGGGAGGATGTGCAGCCATCCATCAGCTGGAAGAAGATCCGTTCCAAATCAGGGGGCCATCTGTACCATCACATCCACGAGCTGGACTGCATCCAGTTTTTGATGGGCGGCTGTCCGGAGAAGGTGACCATGGCAGGGGGCAATGTGGCTCACCAGGGGGAAGGCTTCGGGGATGAGGATGACATGCTGTTTATCACCATGGAGTATCCGGATAATCGGTATGCCGTTTTGGAGTACGGTTCCGCCTTCCACTGGCCGGAGCACTACGTTCTGATCCAGGGAACCGAGGGCGCCATCCGCCTGGATATGTTTAACTGCGGCGGCACGCTGAAAAAGGGGGACAAGGAGGAGCATTTCCTGATCCACAAGACCCAGGAGGAGGATGACGACCGGACCCGCATCTATCACGGGACGGAGATGGACGGAGCCATCATGTATGGGAAGCCGGGGAAGAAGCCGCCGATGTGGCTTCACAGCATTATGTATGATGAGATGGAGTATTTTAACGGGATCATGCATGGGGCTTCGCCGGATGAGGAGTTTAAGCCTCTGCTTACGGGGGAGGCGGCCAGGAACGCCATTGCCACCGCCGATGCCTGCGCAAAGTCGCGGTTTGAAAACAGGAAGGTAAAGCTGACAGAAATCATAGGGTAATCATGGAGAGGCTGTCTTATCCGGGATGGAAAGACAGTCTCTTTTGATGCGGAAAAGGAATTGTTTTGGAAGGGGGTTTGGGCTATAATAGGTGGTAAAAAGAAAGGAGCTTTATCATGAAACAATATCTTGTACTGGACATAGGAGGAACCTACATCAAATATGCCCTAATGGGAGAGGACGGCACATTCCTCAAACAGGGAAAAACCCAGTCCCCGCTGGACTGTATGGAGTCCCTTCTTGACACCATTGAGGGCATCGGAAAGGAGTGGGAAGGCCAGTATCAGGGAGCCGCGGTATCCATGCCGGGGCGGATCGACACAGAAAAGGGCATTGCCCACACAGGCGGGGCTTTCCGGTTTATTAAGGACGCGGCTGTGGGACAGTGTTTTGAAGAACGTCTCCACGTGCCAGTGACGGTGGCCAATGACGGCAAATGCGCTGCCAGCGCCGAGGCGTGGAGCGGCGCCCTGGCGGATATTGACAACGGGGCGGTGCTGGTGCTGGGGACAGGCATCGGCGGCGGGATCGTGCTGAACAAAAAAGTCTGGATGGGCAACACGTTTGGAGCCGGAGAGCTGTCGGTGTTTGCCGTGGATCTGGCAAAACTGTCCGAGGGGATACCGGAGATCGGCTGTGAGAACGCCAAGGCAACATGGAGCAGTTACACGTCCACAACCGGGCTTTTGCGGCTTTATGCCAAGAGAAAGGGACTGCCGGAGTATGGACACGGCATAGACGGTTTGGGATTTTTCAGAGCATATGACGCAGGGGAAACGGAGGCCGTGGAGGCTTTTGAGGAATTTGGGCGATACACGGCGGCGGGGATCCATGCGGTGCAGTCGGTTCTGGATCTGCAGCGGTTTGCCATCGGCGGCGGAATCAGCGCCCGGCCGGAGGTGGCAGAGAAGATCCGCCAGTGCGTGGACCGGCAGTTTGAGCTGATTCCGTTTACGCCTTTTGGCAAGCCGGAGATCGTGCCGTGCAAGTATGGCAATGACGCCAATCTTATAGGAGCCCTGTCCTTTCACTTAAACCGCTTGTGATCTGGCCGCCTATGGGACTACATAGCCGATTCCCCGTCCCTGGCCAGCTCCTCATAGCTGTCTTTCAGCACATTGCAGGATTGTTCCAGACGTCCCAGTTCTTCCTGGGTCAGGGCCAGTTTCAGCACTCTCTGGACACCGTTTTTGTTGATGATGCAGGGAACGCCGGAGAACACGTCGCTTTGTCCATATTCGCCTTTGAGCATGGCTGACACGGTGAGCACGCTGTTTTCGTCACCGAATATGGCCCTGGTGATGCGGGTCATGGCCATGCCGATGCCGTAGTAGGTGGCATTTTTGGCTTCAATGATCTTGTAGGCGGCGCCCTGGACCTCATTTTCGATCTCCTTTAGCCGTTCTCTGTCAATCTCCGGATTTTCGTCGCACAGCTGGAGGATGGATTTGGTGGCTAACTGGGCCTGGCTCCAGGGGACAAACTCGCTGTCGCCGTGTTCGCCGAAGACGTAAGCGTGGATATTGCGGGGATCCACCCGCAGATACTCCCCCAAAAGATACCTAAGCCTGGCTGTGTCCAGGGCTGTGCCGGTTCCCAGGATCTTGCGGGGGTTAAAGCCGGACAGCACATAGGTGATCTTTGTCATGATGTCCACCGGGTTGGTGGCCACGAGAAAGATCCCGTCAAAGCCGGAGGCGGTTACCGGCTCTATGATGGAGCGGAAGACTTTGGCGTTGCGTTTCAAAAGGGCCAGCCGGGTCTCCCCCGGTTTCTGGGCCACGCCCGCGCAGATGACGACAATGTCCGCGTCTTTGCAGTCCTCGTATTCTCCGGCATAGATCTTCATGTTGGCGGCGGAGAAGGCCAGGCCGTGGTTTAGATCCATGGCCTCCCCCTCCGCCCTTTTCTTGTCCAAGTCAATAAGCGCCAGCTCGTCGCAGGCATTTTGGTTTAAAAGAGAGTACGCGTAGCTCATTCCAACCATCCCCGCGCCGATCAATACTACCTTCCGATTATCTGTTACCATGATTCGACCTCTTTTCTGCTTTGCCATAAATTTTTACACGCTTAGTATCCCAATATATGAAGAAAGTATGACAGGAAAATAGCATATTGACACGCCGCTGTTTCCGTGCTAGAATACGGTCAGATCAAGGAGAGGGGTGAGAAGATGAGGTAACGACCTGCGAATGTAACCGCATAAGGAGTCCGGGCATTGGCCCGTTATTTTCTTATGCCTGTTTTGCAGGAACGTTTCCTTGTCCGCCTCTTAGTTTTGCGCGAATATTAGGGGAAGTTTTCTCCTTACGCCAAGTGACTGCGGAATTGAGGGTTCGATTCTTGCAGTCTTTTTTAGGCTTTAAGGAGGAATGTGTATGTCATTGATTCAAGTGTCGGATCTGTCATTTGCCTATGAGGACAATTACGCCCCGGTGTTTGAGCATGTGTCGTTCCAGATCGATACGGACTGGAAGCTGGGATTTACGGGGAGAAACGGAAGAGGGAAGACTACGTTTCTTAGGCTTTTGCGGGGAGATTATGAATATGAGGGGAATATCTCTTCCAGTGTGGAGTTTGATTATTTTCCCTTTCCCGTTCCCGTTCCTGATGAGGAGGCGGATGTGCGGGAGGTGATCCTGGGGATGATGCCGGATGTGGAGTTCTGGCAGATCAAGCGGGAGCTTGGCAAGCTTCATGTAAAGGAGGACGCGCTGTACCGGCCTATGAACACCCTGTCTTACGGGGAGCGGACCAAGGTGCTTTTGGCCTCATTGTTTGCCAGGGAGAATCGGTTTCTTTTGATCGACGAGCCTACGAACCATCTGGACCTGGAGGGGCGAAAACTGCTGGGAGAGTATCTGGATCAGAAAAAAGGGTTTATCCTGGTATCCCATGACCGGGCGTTTCTGGACTCCTGCGTGGACCATATGTTGTCCATCAACAAGACGGATATCCAGGTGCGGAAAGGGAATTTTTCCACGTGGTATGCCAATAAGGAGCGGCAGGATGCTTTTGAGATGTCGAAGCAGGAGCAGCTGAAAAAGGAGATCGGTCGGCTTTGCCAGGCGGCATCTCAGACAAAGAACTGGGGCGATCAGGTGGAATCCACAAAGATCGGGAAAAAGTCCGTAAATTATGAGAGGGGACGGGATTACGTAGGGGAGAAGTCCCGCAGGATGCAGCAGCGGCGAAAGAATCTGGAGCGGAGGCAGGAGCAGGCCATCCAGGAAAAAAGCGGACTTTTGAAAAATGTGGAGACCGTGGAGGATCTGCGTCTGGAGCCTGCTGTGTACCACAAAGAAACCTTTATAACAGCTAAAGATCTAACCATAGGTTATGAGGGCAGGGCGGTGTGCGGGCCTGTGAGCTTTCAGATAAACCGGGGGGATATCCTGCTGCTTTGCGGTCCTAACGGGTGCGGGAAGTCCAGCGTTATGAAAGCGATCCTGGCGGAAACTTTTGGCCAGGCGGAACGCGTTGCCGGAAAGATGCCGGAAAAAACAGACGGTGACCTTTTGGTCGGCAGCGGATTAAAGATCTCCTGGATCCCCCAGAGCGCGGACCATCTGACAGGCTCTTTGGAGGCGTATGCCAGGGAATTGGAGGTGGACGTCACCTTGCTGAAAGCTCTCTTGCGGAAGCTGGACTTTTCCAGGGAACTGTTTGACAGGCCCATGGAATCCTACAGCGAGGGGCAGAAAAAGAAGGTGCTCATCGGAGGCAGCCTGTGTCAGCAGGCCCACCTGTATGTGTGGGATGAACCTCTCAATTACATGGATATCTATTCCAGGATGCAGATCGAGCAGCTGATACGCAGGTGGAAGCCCACCCTTCTGTGCGTGGAGCATGACAGGGCTTTTGAGAAAGCCGTGGGAGCCAGGACGGTCTTTTTGTAACCTGTTTTTATGACTGGTCAAAGGCCTGGCGCAAAAGGGCGATCTCCTTTTTGTAGCCGTCCAGCTCATTGGGCGTTTCCAGATAAAAAGGCAGGTGTTTCAGGGCGGGGTGGTTGATGATGCGGGCCATGGCTTCCAGGCCGATGCAGCCTTCCCCGATCCTGGCGTGGCGGTCCTTGCGGGCCCCCAGAGGGTTCTGACTGTCGTTAAGGTGGATGGCTTTCAGCCGGTCAAGACCTATGACCGCGTCAAAATGGCCCAGCACCTGATCCAGGCGGTCCTTGATGTCATACCCGGCGTCCCATACATGGCAGGTGTCCAGGCACACGCCCAAGCGGTCTTTTAATTCCACCCGGTCAAGGATTTCCCGCAGCTCCTCAAACTCCCTTCCGATCTCGCTGCCTTTTCCCGCCATGGTCTCTAAAAGCACGGTGGTATGGAGCTTAGGCTGTAAGATCTGGTTTAACATATGGGCGATGTGGGCAATCCCGGCTTCGGCCCCCTGGCCCACGTGGCTCCCGGGATGAAAATTATAACAATTTCCGGGCGTATGCTCCAGTCGTGTGAGATCGTCCGCCATAATATCCCTGGCAAGCTCTCTAAGATGCTGGTCAGCGGAGGCGGCGTTAAGGATGTAGGGAGCGTGCGCCAGGATTTTTTTTATGCCGTGATCGTTGGCCCAGGCGAGAAAAGAGGCGATGTCTGTGGGATCTAAAGCCTTGGCTTTGGTTCCTCTGGGATTGCGGGTAAAGAACTGGAAGGTGTTGGCGTCTATGTCTACGGCATCCTTTCCCATGGCCAAATAGCCTTTGGAAGAGGAGAGATGGCAGCCTATTGTTAACATAATGTATCTCCTATCTGTTAAAATTCTTATTTTTTTTCGGTTTTTTTCCCATATTATTGTACCATGGTTGAGAAATGGCGTCAATTATGGTAATATGGGGGGAGTAGAAATTAGCCGTCCCCAATGGACGGCAGGCAGTGGGGAGGAAGCCGAAATGTACAAATGCTGTATTTTTGATTTGGATGGGACGCTGATAAACAGTATTTACGCATTGAACAGGACCATCAATTTGACCCTTGGGCGGATAGGCTATGGCCCTGTGGACGAAGCTCACACCAAGGTCTTTGTGGGGGACGGATATGAGAAGTTTGTGGAGCGGGCTCTGGTGTACAGCGGGGATCTGGAGCTTTTGAAGTTTGAGCGGGCCCTGGCTGTGTACCGGGAAGTGTTTTCGGAAAATTGCCTGTACCGGATCGAGGCTTACGACGGCATGAAGGAGCTTTTGGAGTATGCGAAAGGCCGGGGCATAAAGATCGCGGTCTTAACCAACAAGGCTCACGCCCAGGCGGTGAAGAATATTGACATGGTGTACGGGCCGGGGTATTTTGACCTGATCATAGGCGAGCGGGAGGGCTTAAAGAGAAAGCCGGACCCGGCGGGGGCGCTGTACGTGGCAGAGACCTTGGGGGTGGAACGGAAAGAGTGTCTGTATCTGGGGGACACCAACACCGACATGCGGACAGGGATCGCGGCAGGCATGGATACGGTGGGCGTGACCTGGGGATTCCGTGACCGGGCGGAGTTGGAGGCGTTCAAACCGAAGTACCTTGTGGATCATCCCAGCCAGGTGACGGGGATTTTGGAGGGCATATAGCTTCTCAAAAAGCCAAAGATGTGGTAAGATGGTGAGAGTCGAGACATCAAAGAAATACCGATGACAGAGGAAAAATGCTATGAAGACGAAACTGAGCCTGTTTTTGATCTGCGTTGCGTTGGCAAGCGGATGCAGCCGATATGAGCGGAGGGAGGAGCCGGCGACGGTCCCGCCGCCGGTTGTGGTGACCAGAGGGCAGGAGGAAGCCGAGACAAAAGAAGAGGGAGATGGGACGCCGAAGATCGAGATAGAGGTGACCACGGAACGGCCAAAGTCCCGGCGCGCGCCGGTGAAGGTAAAAGGCATTTATATTTCCGCCTATGTGGCGGGGACAAAGGCCATGATGGATGAGATCATCCGGCAGATCGACGAGACCGAGATCAACGCGGTGGTCATTGACGTGAAAGATGACAACGGCAGGATCACATTTTCCATGGACACTCCCATGGTCAGCGAAATAGGCGCTGTGAAAAAATTTATTCCGGATATCCAGAGTTTAATTAAGACCTTAAAGGAGCATAATATCTATACCATTGCCCGGGTAGTGGCGTTTCGGGATCCGTATCTGCCGGAGCAGAAGCCGGAACTGGCCTTAAAGCTTGGGGACGGGAGCATCTACCGGGACAGCAAGGGGCTTGCCTGGGTGAATCCCTATAAGCAGGAGATCTGGGACTATCTGGTGGAGGTGGGGATCGGAGCCCACGAGGCCGGGTTTGACGAGGTGCAGTTTGATTACATCCGGTTTTCCACGGAAAAGGGTGTCAACCGCGTGGTCTATGACGAGGCCGACATGCAGGGCCGCAGCAGGACGGATATTATCACGGAGTTTATTGACTATGCCCATGAGAAGCTGGAGAAGGAAGGCGTGTACGTGGCGGCGGACGTGTTCGGGGCCATTATCGAAAGCGGCGTGGATTCCGACTCTGTGGGGCAGTCCTACGGGGATATGGCCAACCATCTGGACTATATCTGCCCTATGATCTATCCATCCCACTACGGGGACGGCAACTTTGGCATCGCCCATCCGGATATGGAGCCCTACAACACCATTCTGGCGGCGCTGAAAGGGTCCAGGGAAGTGCTTGAAAGCCATAAGGACGAAGACGGCTCCCAGGCCAAGGTGCGGCCCTGGCTCCAGGATTTTACGGCTTCCTATCTGAACCACTATATCCATTACGGCGACGAGGAGATCCGGCAGCAGATCCAGGCGGTTTACGACGCGGGTTACGATGAGTGGATGCTTTGGAGCGCGGCCTGCCGTTACCACTGGGGCGGACTTAAGAGCGCCGAGGAGGCAAAGGAAGCCCAGGACCGGGAGTCCGGCGTCGTTGTGCAGGATATGACCAGAACGGACGGCGAATCCCCAAAGGAAGAGGATACGCAGCCGGGGATTCCGGTGGGGCGGCTTGACGGACTTGGCAGGCAATTGTTCAGGAGACTGGACAGGGCAGCGGCTTAGATGGAGGAAAAGACAATGGAGCATACTCCAAGACCAGGAGAGATCTATCGGCATTTTAAGAATAAACTGTATCAGGTTATAGCTGTGGCATGCCACACGGAGACGGAGGAGCATTTGGTCATCTACCAGGCCCTTTACGGGACCTACGGGGTTTATGCCAGGCCCCTTGCCGATTTTACGGGGAAGGTGGATACAGACAAGTACCCTGATGTAAAACAGATATACCGGTTTGAGCAGGTGGATAAAGCCGCTTTGGCGGGAGAGGTTTTTGAAAAGCCTTTGGAGTCTGGCGGGGCAGAGGGTGAGACTTTGGGGCCGGAGGCAGAAAAAGAGTCCGGACAGGTCTTAAATCCCCTGCTTTTGTCATTTGTGGATACCAGGGACTTTGGCGTGAAGCTGGAGATCCTTTCGGCCATGGAGGACCGTGTGACCCAGGAGGATGTGGACGCGCTGTGCGAGGCGCTGGATCTGCCGAAACGGACAGGGGATATGACAGAACAGATCCGGCGGATAAGACAGTATTTGGAGATGCAGAAAAAATTTGACAATAAGCGGCTGCGCGGACAAGACTGACCCGATAGCAGGGCAGAGGGTTTTAAAGAGGAATGGAAAAAGGGGAGAGGCACATGGACCAGGAACCTTCATTTAATATTGAAGAAGAGCTGAAAAAGCTTCCGGCGCAGCCGGGAGTTTACATTATGCATGACGCCAGGGATGAGATCATCTACGTGGGCAAAGCCATCAGCCTGAAAAACCGGGTGCGGCAGTATTTTCAGAGCAGCCGGGGAAAGACGGCAAAGATTGAGCAGATGGTGTCAAAGATCGCCAGATTTGAGTATATTATCACCGACTCGGAGCTGGAGGCTCTGGTGCTGGAGTGTAACCTGATAAAGGAACACAGGCCCAGGTATAATACCATGCTGAAAGATGACAAAGCCTACCCCTATATAAAGGTTACCGTATCCGAGGATTTTCCCAGAGTTATGATGTCCAGGACCATGAAGAAGGACAAAAATAAGTATTTCGGTCCCTACACCAGCGTGGGAGCGGTCAATGACACCGTGGATCTGATTCACAAACTGTACCAGATCCGCACCTGCAGCCGTAACCTGCCAAAGGATACGGGAAAGGAGCGGCCCTGCCTCAATTATCATATTAAACAGTGCGCCGCCCCCTGTCAGGGGTATATTGACAAAGAGGAGTACGCCGGATCCATAGGGGAGGCCCTGGAGTTTCTAAACGGGCGTTACGGGAAGCTTCTGAAAATGCTGGAACAGAAGATGGAAGAAGCTTCCCAGCGGATGGATTTTGAGAAAGCCATCGAGTACCGGGAGCTGCTTGGCAGCGTAAAGAAAGTGGCCCAGAAGCAGAAGATCACCAGCAGCGCCATGGAGGACCGGGACATCATTGCCATGGCAAAGGACGAGACGGACGCGGTGGTGCAGGTCTTTTTTGTCCGCGAGGGCAAGATCATCGGCAGGGATCATTTTCATGTGGCCGTAGGGGCCGAGGAGGATGATAAGCAGGTGCTCACCAGCTTTGTGAAGCAGTTTTATTCCGGGACGCCTTTTGTCCCCAGGGAGCTGTGGATGCAGATCCAGCCGGAGGAGAGCGAGGTCATCACCCGATGGCTGACGGCGAAGCGGGGGCAGAAGGTTAAGATCGTGGTGCCTCAAAAGGGGCAGAAGGAACGTCTGGTGGAGCTGGCGGAGAAAAACGCGGCTCTTGTGCTGTCCCAGGATAAAGAGAAGATCAAGCGGGAGGAGCTTCGGACCATCGGGGCCATGAATCAGATCGGAAGTCTTATTGGGCTGGACCATATAAGGAGGGTGGAGGCTTACGATATCTCCAACACCAGCGGCCTGGAATCCGTAGGCTCCATGATCGTGTATGAGGACGGCAAGCCCAAGCGCAGCGATTACCGGAAGTTCAGGATCCAGACCGTGAAAGGGCCTAACGATTACGCTTCCATGAAAGAGGTGCTGACCCGGCGGTTTACCCACGGGATGAAGGAATCTTTGCAGCTGAAAAAAGAGGGCATGGATCAGGAGATGGGAAGTTTTACCAGATTTCCCGATCTTTTGATGATGGACGGCGGAAGAGGGCAGGTTAATATCGCTCTGGAGGTGCTTTCCCAGCTGGGGCTGGAGATCCCGGTCTGCGGCATGGTAAAGGATGATAATCATCGGACCAGAGGGTTATACTATAACAATGTGGAGGTTCCCATTGACAGGCACTCGGAAGGGTTTCGGCTTATTACCAGGATACAGGATGAGGCCCACCGGTTTGCCATTGAGTATCACAGGAGCCTGAGGGGCAAAGGGCAGGTCAAGTCGGTGTTGGACGATATTCCCGATATCGGGCCTGCCAGGCGCAAGGCGTTGATGAGACAGTTTAAATCCCTGGAAGCGGTAAAGGAAGCCACTTTGGAACAGCTGGCAGAGACGCCTGGCATGAACCGGAAAGCGGCAAAGAGCGTGTATCAGTTCTTCCGGTGAGGCGGTATTGTTTATGCGGGACAGTGAGAATGGAAAAGGAGAAGGGAAAATTATGTATGGAGTAACCATTGCGGAACTGATAGAAAAGATGAAGTTAAAGAACATGACTCCCGAGATTGATGTGGAGAAGGCGGTCCTGACCCATCCGGACGTAAATCGTCCCGCGCTGCAGCTGGCCGGATTTTTTGATCATTTTGACAAGGACAGGGTGCAGATCATCGGGTTTGTGGAGCAGGAGTATCTGCGGCAGATGGAGCCGGAGCGGAAGAAGGAGATGTATGACCGGCTTTTGGCGGAGCATATCCCCTGCCTGATCTTCAGCCGGGGGTTTATGCCGGAGGAGGAGCTTCTGGCCATGTGCAATTACTATGACGTTCCCTGCATGGTGTCGGAGCAGAGCACGTCGGCCCTTATGGCGGAGGTCATCCGGTGGCTGAACGTAAAGCTGGCGCCCTGCATCAGCATCCACGGGGTTTTGGTGGATGTGTTCGGCGAGGGCGTGCTGATCATGGGGGAAAGCGGCATCGGCAAAAGCGAGGCGGCTTTGGAGCTGATAAAGCGGGGCCATCGTCTGGTGACCGATGACGTGGTGCAGATCCAGAAGGTCAGCGATGACACTTTGGTGGGATCGGCTCCAGATATTACGAAGCATTTTATTGAGCTGCGGGGCATAGGAATTATTGACGTTAGAAGTTTGTACGGCGTAGAGAGCATCAAGGATACCCAGGCCATTGACATGGTGATAAAGCTGGAGGAGTGGAACCGGGATAAGGAGTACGACCGGCTGGGGCTGGAGAACCAGTACACGGAGTTTCTGGGCAATCAGGTGGTGTGCCACGCGATCCCTATGCGGCCGGGAAGGAATGTGGCCATTATCGTGGAGACGGCAGCCATTAACTACCGTCAGAAGAAGATGGGGTATAACGCGGCCAAAGAGCTGTACAACCGGGTGCAGGCCAATCTGGCAAAGCCTAAGATGTGATCAGAAGTTCGGGGGGCAAAGATGGCAGAGTTTCATGAGCGTTTACAGAAGGTCCTGGCTGCCGATTCTGTCAGGACAGAGGAATCTATGAGAGATCACACCACGTTTCGAATCGGAGGTCCGGCAAAGTATTTTGTGACCCCGAAGACACAGAAGGAACTGACGGACACGGTGGGGCTGTGCAGAAAGGAATCCATGGCCTTCTATGTCATAGGCAACGGCAGCAACCTGCTGGTAAGCGATAAGGGATATGAGGGAGTGATCATATCCACGGAAGGGCTGGCGTCATGGCAGGCAGCCGAAGACGGGGAAGCAGTCCTTTCGGCCAGCGCCGGGATCCTTCTTTCCCGTCTGGCAAAGGCAGCGGCGTCAAAGAGCCTGACAGGACTTGAATTTGCCGCCGGGATACCGGGAACCCTGGGCGGCGCGGTGGTGATGAACGCCGGGGCTTACGGGTCTGAGATGAAGGACGTGATCTGCTGGGCCCGGGTACTGGATAGACAGGGCGTCGTAAGGACGCTGACTTTAGAGGAGCTGGGGCTTGGGTATCGTACAAGCCGGGTGCCGGCAGAAGGGTACGTGGTCCTGGAGGCAGGGCTTAGGCTGGCCGAAGGCTGCCAGGAGGAGATCTATAAGAAGATGGAGGACCTTGCCGCAAGAAGGCGAAAGAAGCAGCCGCTGGAGTATCCCAGCGCCGGCAGCGCGTTTAAAAGACCTCCCGGACATTTTGCCGGAAAGCTGATTGACGACGCGGGGCTGCGGGGCTTTCGGATCGGGGATGCCCAGGTGTCCGAGAAACACTGCGGTTTTGTCATTAACCGGGGAAATGCCACTGAAGCGCAGGTGACAGAGCTGTGCCGGGAAGTGAGACGCCGGGTAAAGGAACAATTTGGGGTGGAACTGGAGCTGGAGGTAAAAAAGCTATAGAAGCTGACAGGGAGCGATGTCAGCGATAAACACGCTCCAGGACAAAAGGGCCTTTGGCGGGAGCCGAAAGGCAGCCGGAGGTACATACCGGAAAAAGGGGAAGGAGTTATTGGCCATGAAGCTGGTGATTGTGACGGGAATGTCAGGGGCAGGCAAGACCGTGGCGTTGAAAATGCTGGAAGATATGGGATATTACTGTGTGGATAACCTGCCTATCCCGCTGATGGAGAAGTTTGCCCAGTTGGTTTTAGACAGCCAGGGCAAGAGCAGCCAGGTAGCTCTGGGCATTGATATTCGCAGCGGCGAGGATCTGTCCATGCTGGACGGGATCCTTGATTCCTGGAAGGCGGAGGCGGTCCCCTTTGAGATCTTGTTCCTTGACGCAGGGGATCAGGTGCTGATTAAGCGGTACAAGGAGACCAGGCGCAGCCATCCGCTGTCAGGAAGCGGCCGGGTGGATCAGGGGATCCGCAGGGAGCGGGAGAAGCTGGCCTTTTTAAAGAGGCAGGCAGGTATCATCATTGACACCAGCAAGCTTTTGACCAAGGAGTTAAGGCAGGAGCTGGAGAAGATCTTCATGGAGGATAAAAGCTACGGCAACCTGTTTGTCACAGTGCTGTCTTTTGGGTTTAAATACGGGATCCCTGCCGACGCGGATCTGGTGTTTGACGTCAGGTTTCTGCCCAATCCTTTCTATGTGGAGGAGCTTCGGGCCAGGACCGGGGAGGAGAAGGACGTGCAGGATTATGTGATGCAGGGCAATACGGCGGAGATGTTTCTCTTAAAGCTTTACGATATGGTGGATTTTCTCATGCCCAACTACATCCTGGAGGGGAAGAACCAGCTGGTCATCGCGGTGGGCTGTACCGGCGGTAAGCACAGATCGGTCACCATTGCCAATGCCCTTTACGGGCATCTGGAGGGAAATAAGGAGCTGGGCGTAAAGATCGAACACCGGGATATTGACAATGACAGCAAGAGGAAGAAGTAGAGGGGGCGGGCGCCATGTCATTTTCTTCCAGGGTAAAGGAGGAGCTGTCCAGGCAGTTAAGCCCTGCCAGGCACTGTCAGATAGCGGAAACAGCGGCCATCTTAAGCCTTTGCGGCAAGATAGAGATTGACGAGGAAGACAGGCTGCGCATCTGGATCACCACGGAAAACGCAGCTGTTGCAAGAAAGTACTTTACATTATTGAAAAAAACATTTAATATAAGTACGGATATTGTCATCCGCCGCAATGCTTATCTGAACAAGAAACCTTCGTTTCAGGTGTCGGTCTTAGAGGACGAAGATGCCAGGAGGGTGCTCCTTGCCGCAAGGCTTTTGGATGAGCATGGGGAGATCGGCGAGAACTTGTCTGTGGTGGGAAATCTGGTGGTCCAGAACCCATGCTGCAGGCGGGCATTCTTGCGGGGCGCGTTTCTGGCGGCAGGGTCCATAAGCGACCCGGAGAAGTTTTACCATTATGAGATCGCCTGCACTGCCCAGGCCAAGGCCAGGCAGCTTCAGGACATCATGGCAACTTTTGATATGGACGCCAGGATCGTGAAGAGGAAAAAATATTTCGTGGTTTATGTCAAGGAGGGCAGCCAGATTGTAAATCTCCTTAACGTGATGGAGGCTCCTGTGGCGCTTATGGAGCTGGAGAACATCCGGATTTTGAAAGAGATGCGCGGAAGCGTCAATCGGCAGGTAAACTGCGAGACAGCCAACATCAATAAGACTGTGTCAGCGGCTGTGAAGCAGATGGAGGACATTGTCTTCATAAGGGATATGATTGGCTTGGAACAGCTTCCCGAAGGGCTTTGCCAGATAGCGAAACTTCGCCTGGAGCGGCCGGAAGCATCCCTTAAAGAATTGGGAGAAGCGCTGGACCCCGTTGTGGGGAAATCAGGAGTGAACCACCGTCTCAGAAAGCTGAGTATCCTGGCGGAAGAACTGCGGGAGAAAGGCGGGGCGTAGAATGGCCTGTGGCCGTTCAAAGGAATGAGGAGGAGAATTATGATAAGAAGAACGATTACGATCGAACTGGAATCGGGGCTGGAGGCAAGGCCGGTGGCCATGCTGGTCCAGGTAGCCAGTCAGTATGACAGCAGCATCTATGTGGAATGTGATTCCAGGCGGGTAAATGCCAAAAGCATCATGGGAATGATGACCCTGGGGCTGACAGCCGGGGAACAGGTCATCGTGACGGCGGAGGGCGCCGACGAGGAGAACGCCGTGGCCGGCATCGAGAAGTATTTGACGGTGGGATGAAGCCCGTAAGCATAGAGGATGGTTAAGCGAAGGAAGGATCTTTGGGGGACAGATAAGATCAAGGCATAGAATACATAGGGACAGGCCGGGCAGGCGCGTTGAGAAGGGACGGATCTGCCTGGCCTTGTTTTTATTTGGAAAAGAATGCAAATTGAGGGAAAGTATGGTATACTTTTACCAGAGAAAAAAACGGAGGAGACACCATGGCATTTACACATCTGCATGTCCATACGGAATACAGCCTTCTGGACGGTTCCTGTAAGATCAAGGAGCTGGCGGCCAGGGCCAGGGAGCTTGGCATGGACAGTATGGCCATTACGGACCATGGAGCCATGTACGGGGTCATTGATTTTTACCGGGCAGCCAAGGAGGCGGGGATAAAGCCCATCATTGGCTGCGAGGTTTATGTGGCGCCCGGTTCCCGGTTTGACAGGGAGACGGTCAGCGGGGAGGACAGGTATTACCATCTGGTGCTGCTGGCGGAAACTAATAAAGGTTATGAGAATCTGATGAAGATCGTGTCCAAAGGGTTTGTTGACGGTTTTTACTATAAGCCCAGGGTGGACTATGAGGTCCTTGAGACGTTCCATGAAGGAATCATCTGCCTTTCCGCGTGTCTTGCGGGCGAGGTTCAGAAGTATCTGGAAAGAGGGCTGTACCAGCAGGCCAGGGAGGCGGCACTGCGGTATGAGGGGATCTTCGGGAAGGGAAATTTTTTCCTGGAACTGCAAGACCACGGGATCCCGGCCCAGAAGACGGTGAACCAGGCTCTTCTGCGCCTTTCCAGGGATCTGGGGATCCAGCTGGCGGCTACCAATGACATCCACTATACGCTGGCAGATGACGCCGTCCCCCATGACATCCTTTTGTGTATCCAGACAGGGAAGAAGGTGGCTGACGAGAACCGTATGCGCTATGAGGGGGGACAGTTTTACGTAAAGTCCGAGGAGGAGATGCGGGCTCTGTTTCCCTATGCCCAGGAGGCTTTGGACAACACCCACAAGATCGCCCAACGGTGCAATGTGGAGATTGAGTTCGGGGTCACAAAGCTGCCGAGATTTGACGTGCCGGACGGGTATGATTCCTGGGGGTATCTGAACAAGCTGTGCGATGAGGGCATGGCCAGGCGGTATCCCAAGGATGACGGGACTCTTAGAAAAAGGCTTGATTATGAGCTGGATGTGATCCACACCATGGGGTATGTGGACTATTTTCTGATCGTGTGGGATTTTATCCATTTTGCCCGGTCAAACGGCATCATGGTAGGGCCGGGGAGGGGGTCCGCGGCGGGGAGCATCGTGTCCTACTGCCTGGAGATCACCAACATCGACCCTATCCGATATAACCTGCTGTTTGAGCGTTTCCTTAACCCGGAGCGGGTGTCCATGCCGGATATCGATATTGACTTCTGCTATGAGCGGCGTCAGGAGGTCATCGACTATGTGGTGGAAAAGTACGGGAAAGACCAGGTGGTGCAGATCGTGACTTTTGGTACGCTGGCGGCCAGAGGCGTGGTGCGGGACGTGGGGCGGGTGCTGGACATGCCCTTTGCCAAATGCGACGCCGTGGCCAAGATGATCCCTAAGGATCTTGGCATCACCCTGGAGAAAGCCCTTAAGGTCAGCCCTGACCTTAAGAAAGCCTATGCCGAGGATGAGGAGGTAAAGTACCTTGTGGACATGTCCAGACGGCTGGAGGGGCTTCCCAGGCATACGTCCATGCACGCGGCGGGGGTGGTTATCAGCCGTACGGCAGTGGACAACTATGTGCCTCTTTCAAGAGCCCAGGACGGGACCATAACCACCCAGTTCACCATGACCACTTTGGAGGAATTGGGGCTTTTGAAAATGGATTTTCTGGGCCTCCGGACCCTGACCGTGATCCAGGACGCAGTGGAGCAGGTGAAGAAAAACCAGGGCATTGAGCTGGATATTGATAAGATTGATTTTAATGATAAAAAAGTTCTGGATTCCATCGGCACAGGGAAGGACGACGGGGTGTTCCAGTTGGAAAGCAGCGGGATGAAAGGGTTTATGAAAGAGTTAAAGCCCCAGAACCTGGA
Organism: Clostridiaceae bacterium; assembly: GCA_910575585.1. Lineage (GTDB taxonomy): Bacteria > Bacillota > Clostridia > Lachnospirales > Lachnospiraceae > UBA3402. The sequence goes on along the minus strand of CAJTGF010000047.1, from coordinate 15,602 downwards.
GGACATCATCGCCGGGATCTCCCTGTACCGGCCGGGCCCCATGGATTTTATCCCCAAGTATCTGAAAGGCAAGAATCAGCAGGCGTCCGTAACCTATGACTGTCCGCAGCTGGAGCCTATCTTAAATTCCACCTACGGGTGTATCGTATACCAGGAGCAGGTGATGCAGATCGTCCGGGACCTGGCAGGTTATACCCTTGGCAGAAGCGATCTGGTGCGCAGGGCCATGTCCAAGAAAAAGGCGTCGGTGATGGAGAAGGAAAGGCAGAACTTTGTCTACGGCAATGCGCAAGAGGGGGTTAAGGGCTGTGTCAACAACGGCATTGACGAGAAGACCGCCAACCACATCTTTGACGAGATGACGGATTTTGCCAGCTATGCTTTTAACAAGTCCCATGCTGCCTGCTACGCGGTGGTGGCCTATCAGACGGCGTACCTGAAATACTATTATCCCAAGGAGTTTATGGCGGCGCTGATGACCTCGGTGATCGACAACGGGAACAAAAGCGCGGAATATATCCTTACATGCCGTCAGATGGGGATCCCGATCCTGCCTCCGGATATCAACGAGGGCGGCAGCGGGTTTTCGGTGTCCGGACAGGCTATCCGCTACGGGCTGTCGGCCATTAAGAGCGTGGGCAGGTCTGTGGTGGAGTCCATTGTGACAGAGAGGACGAAAAACGGGCCGTTCCGCACCATGGACGAGTTTGTGGAGCGGATGAGCAATAAGGAAGTGAACCGGCGGACGCTGGAGAATTTTATTAAGTCCGGGGCCCTGGACAGCCTTCCGGGGAACCGGCGTCAGAAGGTAATGGTGGCGCCGGAGATGCTGGAACACAAAAACAAGGAGAAGAAAAATGCCATGGAGGGGCAGATGTCCCTGTTTGATTTTGTGTCCGAGGAGGAGAAGCAGAATTTTCAGATCACGTTTCCTAATGTGGAGGAGTTTCGCAAGGAGGAGCTTCTGGCTTTTGAAAAGGAAACTTTGGGCATCTACGTCAGCGGTCATCCTTTGGAGGCTTTTGAGGCTTTGTGGCGGTCCTGTGTGACGGCGGTTTCGTCGGACTTTGTGGTGGATGAGGAGACGGAGCGGGCAAAGGCGGAGGACAATTCCAGGGTGACCATCGGCGGCATCATCACGGGCAAGGTGACCAAGATCACCAGGACCAATCAGATGATGGCGTTTATCACCATCGAGGACTTGGCAGGATCGGTGGAAGTTTTGGTGTTTCCCAAGGATTATGAGAAGAACCGGGATATTCTGGCAGAGGAGTCTAAGGTGTTTATATCCGGCCGGGTGTCCATAGGGGAGGACCCGGTGGGGAAATTGATCTGCGAGCGGGTAACGCCTTTTGAAAGGCTGCCTAAGCAGCTGTGGCTGCAGTTTGAGGACAAGGCGGCTTACGACAAGTCCGTGGGGCCGGTGATGGAATGTCTAAAGGCCAGCGAGGGGTCTGACCAGGTGGTCATCTGGCTGTCAAAGGAGAGGGCCAAGAAGATCCTGCCTGCCAACTGGAATGTCAGCTGCGACACCGCCCTTTTGGAAACGCTTACAAAAATTCTTGGTGAAAAAAATGTCAGAGCAGTACAAAAAGGGTTGAAAGTCTAAGGAAATTGAATTAGAATAGGCATAGTACGAGGGGGATTCGTAAGTTTATTCATTACAAAATTACGTAGCGCTCCGGCTACAGATCAGGCATGGCTGTGGGACGTTTACGATTCAGGAGGTAAGAAGATGGCAAAGACAGTGAAGACAATAGGCGTATTAACCAGCGGCGGCGACGCGCCTGGCATGAACGCGGCGATCCGCGCCGTGGTTCGCGGGGCTATCGCAAAGGGAATGAAAGTGAAGGGGATCATGCGGGGGTATGCCGGGCTTCTCCAGGAGGAGATCATCGATATGGAGAGCACCAGCGTGTCGGATACGATCAACCGGGGCGGAACCATCCTTTACACAGCCAGATGCACGGAGTTTACCACAGCCGAAGGCCAGCAGCTGGGGGCGGAGATCTGCCACAAGCACGGCATTGATGGCATGGTGGTCATTGGCGGCGACGGTTCTTTCCGCGGCGCCGGCAAGCTGTCGGCCCTGGGGGTAAATACCATCGGCGTCCCCGGGACCATAGATCTGGACATTGCCTGTACCGATTATACCATCGGTTTTGACACTGCGGTAAATACGGCTATGGATGCCATTGACAAGGTACGGGATACTTCCACTTCCCATGAGCGGTGCAGCATCATTGAGGTTATGGGGCGGCACGCCGGATACATCGCGCTTTGGTGCGGCATTGCCAACGGCGCGGAGGACATCCTTTTGCCGGAGCGGTATGACGGCAATGAGCAGATGCTGATCAACCGGATCATTGACAACCGGAAGAGGGGAAAGAAGCACAATATCATCATCAACGCGGAGGGCATCGGCCATTCGGCTTCCATGGCGCGCCGGATCGAGGCGGCTACGGGCATTGAGACCAGGGCTACGATCCTGGGCCACATGCAGAGAGGCGGCACGCCTACGTGTAAGGACCGTGTCTATGCCACCATTATGGGGGCTAAGGCGGTGGAGCTTCTGGCCAGCGGAAAGAGCAACCGGGTGATGGCTTACAAGAACGGCAACTACGTGGATTTTGATATCCAGGAAGCTTTGGCTATGACCAAGGATATCCCGGAGGATCAGTATGATATCAGCAAGATGATGAGCAGATAGGAAAAGTCATAACAGTTCAAGGGTTATCTGAACTGTTGCAAAAGATCAGACACAGGAAGGTTCCGCTTTCATAGGCAGGGGCCTTTCTTTTGGGTTGGAAGGAAGGTTATATGGATATGGAGGAGCGTGTGGTGCTCTGCGGCGCCAGCTCTTATGAGCAGAAGTTTTATTTTAATGAAAAGTTTTCGGCTTTGCCGGAGAGCATCCGTCAGGAGCTTAAGGTCCTGTGTGTCCTGTACACCGAGGATGTAGGCGGCGTTTTGACCATGGAGTTTGACAGGGAGGGAAATCTGGAGTTTGCGGTGACGTCTGATGAGGGGGATTATCTGTTTGACGAGATCGGCAGCGTGCTGAAGATCAAACAGTATCAGATGGAGAAACGTCAGCTTCTGGAGTCATTGGAACTGTTTTACCGGGTGTTTTTTATGGGGGAGAAGGTTTTCGGCAGCGGGGAGATTTTGGAAGGGTTAGGAGGGCAGGACAGTTGAGGACCTTACGGATTGGAAATGTGGAGACGGATAATCCCTTTATCCTGGCGCCTATGGCAGGGGTGACAGACAGGCCCTTTCGGATGCTGTGCAGAGAGCAGGGGTGCGGTTTGGCCTACACGGAGATGGTCAGCGCCAAGGCCATTTTGTATAAGAACCGGAATACAAAGACTCTTATGGAGGTGGGGCCTGGGGAGGGGCCGGTGGCCTTGCAGCTGTTTGGCTCGGACCCGGATATCGTAAGCGAGATGGCAGCCCAGGTGGAGGACGGTCCTTACGCGTGGATCGACCTTAATATGGGCTGCCCTGTGCCTAAGGTGGTGAATAATGGGGAAGGATCGGCTCTGATGAAGGATCCCCGGCTGGTGGAGCGGATTTTGACGGCCATGGTCAGGAAGGTGCGAAAGCCGGTGACGATTAAGATCCGCAAAGGGTTTGACGATTCTAAAGTCAATGCGGTGGAGCTTTCCAGGATCGCGGAAGCCTGCGGCGTGTCCGCCGTGGCGGTCCATGGGCGTACCAGGGAACAGTTTTACGGGGGGAAGGCGGACTGGGATATCATACGTCAGGTAAAGGAGGCTGTGAGGATCCCGGTTATCGGCAACGGGGATGTATTTACAGCCGCAGACGGGGTGCGGTTGATGGAAGAGACCGGGTGCGACGGGGTTATGGTGGCAAGAGGGGCAAAAGGGAATCCCTGGATCTTTTCACAGCTGGTCCATTTTCTGGAGACGGGACAGACGCTTCCCGGGCCGTCTGTCGATACGGTGCGGCAGGAGATTTTGCGGCATCTGGATATGCAGGTGGCGTATCAGGGGGAGTATCTGGGCGTGCGGGAGATGCGGAAACATATTTCCTGGTATACCGCAGGTCTGGCCCACTCGTCGGCTTTGCGAAATGAGATCAACCAGGCGGAGAGTTATGAGTGTCTGCGGCAGCTGGTTGAGGAGCGGGTGAGGTGATTGTTAGACCTTTAAGTGCTGTATTGTTGAGTGAGCAATGGGCGGATTTCGTCGTGAAGCCCGGGAGGGACGGCACATCTCTCCTTCTCTGACTGGCTTCACGACGAAACCCGCCCTTTGCACACTCAACCAAACAGCAACATAACGAATTTAAAGTTCCGGTTTATCCGGGTTAGGTCATGTTTCACGAAAGGTTTTCTGATGATCAGAAGACCTTTTTTATTTGAGAAAAAATGGAGTGATTGGACAAAAAGTTATATTTAAAAGCAGTAATCATACAAAAAGTTATTAAAATATCAAAAAATAAGTAAAAATCATACAAAAAGTTATTTACTTCTAACATTTTTTCTGTTATTATAGAGATACAAAAGAAAATGAGGCGAGCAAGGAGATTGTTATGGAGGAGAGATTTGAGATAGGGGAAGAATGGTTAAAGCAGATACTGGATTTGCTGGAGCAGCAGTTTGGCAGCAGGTGCGAAGTGGTGCTCCATGATCTGTCCAGGCCCTATGACAGCACGATCATTGATATCCGCAACGGGCATATCACAGGAAGGAGGGTGGGAGACTGCGGCAGCAACCTGGGGCTTGAGGTTATCCGGGGGACCGTGAAGAACGGGGACAAGTTTAATTATTTTACCAATACCAGGGACGGAAAGGTCCTGCGTTCTTCTTCGATCTATTTAAAGGATGATCAGGGGACGGTGCGGTATTCTCTGTGCGTCAATGTGGACATTACCGAGTCCATTCGGCTGGAGAATTATCTCCATGAGAATAATCGGTACAATATTGGAGAGAGTGAAGAACAGACAGAGGAGATCTTCGTGGATAATGTCCATGATCTGCTGGAGGATCTTCTGCAGAAGGGGATCCAGTTTGTAGGGAGGCAGCCTTCCCAGATGAATAAAGAGAATAAGATGCAGCTGTTGGAATTTCTTGACAGAAAGGGGGCGTTTCTCATATCCAAATCAGGGGAAAAGGTCTGCGAGGTACTGGGGATATCCAAGTATACATTTTACAATTATCTGGAGACCGTGCGAAAGGGCAATGGGGAAAAGACGGAAGGATGAAAAAAGGAGGCCGAATCTATGGATGTGTACGCGAGATTGAAGGAACTGGGGCTGGAACTGGGAAAGCCGACGCCGGCGGGGGGGATCTATTCACCGGTGAGATTTTACAGTGAGAAGATGGTATATACCTCCGGAACAGGAGGCGCAAGGGAAGGGCTTTTGGATCGGACCGGCCGGGTGGGAAGGGATCTGACCATTGAGGAAGGGCAGGAGATGGCACGCAGGTGCGCCATAAACCTTCTGGCCAATCTTCACGCCGCCACGGGAGATTTGAACAAGATCAAGAGGATGGTGAAGATGCTGGTCTTTGTCAACAGCGCGGAAGATTTTTTTCAGCAGCCTCAGGTGGCCAACGGAGCGTCCAAGCTTTTGCTGGATGTGTTCGGGGAGGAGGCGGGACTTCCGGCCCGGTCGGCTATCGGCGTTCATGTGCTGCCGGGGAATATCCCGGTGGAGATCGAATTGCTGCTGGAACTGAAATAGGAGGCGGTGGTGACGGAAAGCCTGATTTTTCGGCACCGGGTGAAAGGAAAGGAGTAGGTGGAGGCATGGACGCGAAGAATCTGACCTGCAGAAGATGCGGGGCGGTTTATCCTCTTGAGAACAGGTATTCCTGTGATGGCTGCAAGGGGATCTTGGAGGTCACATATGATTACGGAAAGGTGTTTTCCAAAAACCCCATTGGAAATCCTCATAGGGATCTTCCGGGGATGTGGAAGTTCAGGGGCCTTCTTCCTGTGGAGCATAAGAGCCATATCGTGACTCTGGGGGAAGGGGATACGCCCCTGCTGGACGCAGGATCCATAGCTGAAGTATGGGGCTGCGATCTGGAGATGGCGGTGAAGGCGGAGATGCTAAACCCCACAGGGTCTTTTAAGGACCGGCCCACATCGGTGGGGGTGTCGGTGGCAAAGGAAAAAGGATTTGAGAAGATCGTAGTGGCCTCTTCAGGCAACGCGTCAGCCTCCGCAGCCGCCTACGCGGCCAGGGCCGGCATGGAATGCGTGGTGTTTGTTCCGGATTCCACAGACCCCAATAAGGTGGTCCAGGCCCAGTCCTATGGAGCCAGGGTCATCTGCGTAAAAGGCAATTACAGCCGGTCCTTTGACATGGCAAAGCTGTGCGCGAAACGGTACGGATGGGCCAATGTCACATCCACGTTCCTAAACCCCTACACGGTGGAGGGGGATAAGACGCCGGCTTACGAGCTGTATTATCAGCTGCAGGGAAGAGTTCCGGATCACATCTTTGTCCCCATCGGTTCCGGGCCGCTGCTGGTGGGGATCCTTAAGGGCTATGAGGAACTGAAACGAATGGGGCTGATCCGCCGTCTTCCGGCCATGGTAGGCGTCCAGGTGACGGCCTGTGAGCCTATTACGCGGGCTTACGAGGAAGGAAGCGCCAGGGTCAGAGGCTGGGAAGGCCAAATCGAGACCATGGCAGGCGGGATTTCCGATCCCCTAATGGGATATGAGGGGGACGGGGAGCTGACCCTGGAAGCGGTGAGAAGGACAGGAGGCAGGATGGTCTCCCTTACGGAGGATGAGGTCCGGGATGCCTTTCGGATGGTGGAGACAAAGATGGGTCTTTACTGTGAACCCACGGGAGCCGTGTCTGTGGGGGCTGTGAAGAAGCTGTGGGACCAGAGGGTTCTTAAAAAGGGAGCGCTGGCGGTGTGCCTGACTACGGGACACGGGTTTAAGTACAGCGGGCGGCAGCCTGAAAAGCCGCCGGTGATCGACAGCGAGGACCAGATAGACCGGTTGGTGAGGTGATGGAGATGACGCGTTGGAAAAAAATGTTGCAGCAGCGCCGGTCCGCGCTCATGGGCCTTGTGCTGGTGGGCTTTGTCCTGACGGCGGCTTTGGGGGCCGGATGGTTTGCCAGGTTTACGCCCGATGAGATGGATGTGACCAATCGGCTGCTGGCCCCTTCCTGGGAACATCTTATGGGAACCGATGAGTTTGGCCGGGATCTGCTGGCAAGGGTTTTGTATGGGGCAAGAAATTCTCTGACAGTAGCCTTTTTCATCGTTGTGGCGGCGGTGGGCATGGGACTTGTGTTCGGTCTGATGGCGGGCTACTATCCCAGGATGGACACGGTTATCATGAGGGTTATGGACGGACTGATGGCGTTTCCGGGGATCGTTTTGGCGATCGCCATGATGGGCGCCATGGGCCCCAGTATGTTAAATGTCATTGTGGCTTTGGGAATCGTCTATACGCCAAGGGTTGCCAGGGTCGTGCGCTCGTTTATCCTGACGGTCAGGGAGAGCCAGTATATTGAAGCGGCCAGGGCCATGGGGGCTTTGGATACGCGGATACTTTTTTATCACATCCTGCCCAACTGCTTTTCTCCCATTGTGGTCCAGGCGTCTTTTATTTTTTCCTATGCCATATTGGGGGAAGCGGCGTTAAGTTTTCTGGGCGTCGGCGTTCCGGCTACGCTTCCCAGCTGGGGGAATATCTTAAGCGAAGGGCGGGTGTATATGCAGATCGCCCCATGGCTTACGGTTTTTCCCGGACTTTCCATTATGATCACGGTGCTGGGGCTCAATATGCTTGGGGACGGACTGCGGGACTTTTTGGATCCGAGGCTGAAAAAATAAAGGAGTCAGAACATGTATGATCTGCTGATAAAAGAAGGATTTCTCATTGACGGTACAGGGAAGAAGGGGCGTGTGGGCGATGTGGCGGTGGCAGGCCAAAGGATCGTTAAGATCGCCGATTCTATTGACGGTGACGCCAAGGTGGTCATCGAGGCAAAGGGAAAGATAGTCAGCCCGGGATTTATCGATGTTCATACCCATGATGACCTGGTGTTTGACATAGATCCCATGAATATGCCGAAACTGCGTCAGGGGGTTACCACAGTGATCACAGGCAACTGCGGATTCGGCGCGGCCCCTGCTGCCATTCACTGCCGCAGAGACTTGGCGGACTACAACGTCCCCATTCTGGGGGCCCAGGCACAGAAGTTTTTGTTTGAAACGTTCGGGGAATATATGGTGTACATGGAGACCGTAAAAAAAGCCATAAATGTGGCCTGCCTGGTTCCCCACGGGGCAGTGTATCTGTCAGCCAACGGATTTACGGACCGGGCGCCGGGAAAGGAGGAGCTGGAACGGGAACGGGCGTATGTGAAGGAGGCCATGGAGGCCGGCTCCTTGGGCCTCTCCCTGGGGCTTATGTACGCTCCCGGCTGTTACTCCAAAGAGGAAGAGCTTATGCAGCTGGCCAAGGAAGTGGGGGCCAGAGGCGGCATTGTCACGATCCATATGAGATCGGAATCGGAAGGTTTTTCGGAGTCCGTCCAGGCTGCGGCGCGGCTGTCTCTCCAATGCCAGGTGCCTGTGGAGATCAGCCATCTGAAACATGTGGGAACAGGCTATCGGGGAGACATGAGGCAAAAGCTTGCCTGGTTAAAGGGGCTGATGGATCAGGGGGCGGATCTGTCCTTTGATATGTATCCCTACACCATGGGCAGCACCACCATGGCCATCTTGTTTCCAACGGAATATTTACGATCCGGGGTAAAAAAGCTGCTTGAAGGGCTTTCGGACGAAAAATTTCGCGAGGCTGTTACAAAGCGTCTTAGGGAAAGCTGGGGAGAGGAGGATAATCTGAGCCTGCTGTGCGGGTGGGAGAACGTGATCCTTTCTTCGGCGGCCACAAGGAAAAACAGGGAGTTTATGGGTTTATCTGTGAAGGAGATCGCAGACAGGCGGCAGATGGGGGAAGAAGCGGTTTTTATGGATCTGTTTTTGGAGGAGCAGGGGGAGGCATCCATCTTGTTAAACCATATTGCCCAGGAGGATATGGAAGAGACCATTTTGTTTCCCGGGGTGTCGGTGGCTTCTGACGGGCTTCCGGGGGCAGGATCCCCCCATCCCAGACTCTACGGAACCTTTCCCAAGTTCTTAAGGGAGTTTGTCAGGGAGAAAGGGCTGTTGACCTGGGAGGAAGCCATCCATAAGATCACATGGCAGCCGGCAAAGCGGTTTGGACTGGAGAAAAGGGGAAGAATGGAGGAACAGTATTTTGGGGATCTGACCATCTTTGATCCGGAAACGATCAGTGATCAAGCGGATTTTTCGGATCCCAGGCGATTTCCGGAGGGGATCCAATGTGTGATAGTTAATGGCTGCGTCGCGTGGCAGGAAGGAGGAATACCAAAGGCGGGGCAGGGGAAACTGATCAGAAGGCGGCAATCTAACTTATGAGGAGGTAAGACATGAAACGAGGATTATCCATGGGGCTGGCAGTGATGATGATGGCAGTATCCGTTTTGGGGTGCGGCAAAGGAGGCCAGGGAAGTTCTGAAAGCCCGGAAAAGACACAGGAAAGCGGGGCAGTGACGGAAAAGATCCAGGCAGAAGAGCTGAAGGTTGCCGTCATCGGGGAGCCGTCTACCCTGGACGTGCATATGACGTCCGCGTTTATTACTCAGGAGATCGGATACCATATCCTTGAGGGGCTGTACACCATTGACGGGGATTACAACACGGTGCCTATGCTGGCGGAGGATACTAAAGTTTCGGAGGACAACACCCATTACACCATCCGGCTGCGGAAAGGGGTTACCTTTCACAACGGAAAGGAGCTGACTGCTCAGGATGTGGAGGCATCTTTAAAGCGGTGGGTGGAGAAGACCAGCTACGGCGCTATTTTGGGAAAGATTCTGGATAAGATCCAGGTTACGGACGACTATACGGTGGAACTGTATCTGACGGAACCCTCTGTGGTGGTGACTACGCTTCTTGCGTTTCCCAACCAGCAGGGAGGGATCTATCCCAAAGAATCCATTGAGGCGGCAGGGGAAAAGGGGATCCCGGAAGAGTATATCATCGGCACAGGTCCTTACCGGTTTTTGGAACACAGGCCGGACCAGTATGTGAAGCTGGCAAAGTATCAGGAGTATTGTCCCCGGGAAGAGGAACCAAGCGGCCACGGCGGAAGGAAGACGGCGTATTTTGAGCAGCTGACTTTTATTCCCGTGTCGGAGGACGCGGTGCGAAAGGACGGGGTGTCCACAGGGGAGTATCATTTTGGAGAGCAGATCAGCACGGATATGTACGACCTGGTGGAGATGGACCCGGCCAGCGAGCCGGTGGTGATCAAGCCGTGGTGGTGGCCCATGATGGTGCTTAACAAAAAAGAGGGTATTTTTGTCAATGTGAAAGCCAGGCAGGCGCTTTTGGCCTGTCTCGATATGGAAGCGTGCATGAAGGCGGCGTTCGGCAATGAGCTGTTTTACAGAATCGATTGTTCCGCCATGTTCCAGGAACAGCCTATGTACAGTGAAGGTGGTAAGGACATGTATAACCAGCATGATGTGGAGAAGGCAAAAGCGCTGCTGGCGGAAACCGATTACAAAGGGGAACCGGTTGTCTGGTATACGACAAAGGATTATCCCTACATGTACAAGATCGCCGTGGTCGCGTCCCAGCAGATGAAGGAGGCAGGTTTTAACGTGGATGTCCAGGTTGTGGACTGGGCCACCATCACCCAGGTCCGCAATGACCCTTCGGCCTACAATATTTTCAGCGGGGCCACTACCTTTACCCCGGATCCCGGCGTTCTGCCCCATCTGGACGGCACCTGGCCCGGCTGGTGGGAGAATGAGGAGAAGGATCAAATGATCGTGGAATTGAACGCCCAGGCGGATGAAGAAAAGCGGCAGCAGATCTGGGACGAATTTCAGGAGACGTGGATTTGGGGAGACGTGCCGTTTATTAAGATCGGAGATTACTTCCTTTTGTCCAGCCGCAGCAAGGATCTGAAGAATTTTGACGAAGGACCTTTTACGTTTTTCTGGAACTGTTACCTGGAGAAGTGAGAACTGTTTATGGAGGGTGATTTATGGGAGCGTATATACTGAAACGCCTGCTGCAGCTGATCCCTACCATGCTGATCCCATCGGTCATGGTGTTTATGCTGATATTTTTTTCACCCGGGGACCCGGCCAGCCTTATGCTGGGTCCCGATGCCACCATGGAGCAGATCGCCCAGTTAAGAACTCAGATGGGATATGACCAGCCGGTGGCCGTGCAGATGGCCAGATGGTTTTCCAATCTGCTGAAAGGGGATCTGGGAGAGTCTATTTTTCTCAACCAGCCGGTGGTCCAGGCCATCGGGGAACATCTGGGGGTGACCATGGCTCTGACGATCTTTGCCATGGTGATCGCGTCATCCATCGGAGTGACCCTGGGTGTGGTGTCCGCGGTAAACCGGGGAAAGCCTTTGGACCAGGCGGCTATGATATTTTCCGTGTTCGGGGTTTCGATCCCGGAGTTCTGGCTGGCTCTGAACCTGATACTGTTTTTTTCCGTTTACCACCAGATCTTTCCCATAGGAGGGTATGTGCCGTTTTTTGAGGATCCGGCAGGCTGCATTAAGACCTTGTTTCTGCCGGCTGTATCCTTAGGGATCACCCAGGCCGCGTTTATTGCCAGAATGGTCCGCTCCAGCGTGCTGGAGATCCTGGACGCGGAGTATGTGAGGACTGCCATGGCAAAGGGACTGCTGTACCGGAAAGTGGTCATGAAGCATGTGATGAAGAATGCCATGGTGCCTACGGTCACGGTGGTGGGAATGACGTTTTCCGTGCTTTTGGGAGGAGCCATTGCCATTGAGATGGTATTTAACCTTCCGGGCATCGGCCGGCTTTTGATGAACGCGGTCCTGCGCCGGGACTATCCGCTGATCCAGGGAATTGTGCTTTTTATAGCGGCAGCGTATATTGTCATCAATTTATTGGTGGATCTGATTTATGTTTATATTGATCCCCGGATTGAATATTAGGGGGCTGAAAATGAGAGACGGAGCAAACGAGCATCTGCTTGAAGTTAAAAATTTAAGGACAGGCTTTCCAAACGGCAGCGGAATGGTGGTGCCGGTGGACGGCGTAAGCTTTTATGTGGAGCAGGGGGAAACCCTTGCCATCGTAGGCGAGTCAGGCTGTGGAAAGTCGGTGACCTCCATGTCCATCCTGGGCTTGATCCACAAGCAGAACGGAAAGGTGCTGTCCGGGGAGATTCTTTATGAAGGGAAAGATCTTCTGCGCTGCACAGAGCGGGAGATCTGCAGGATCCGGGGAAAGGAGATCGCCATGATCTTCCAGGAGCCTATGACATCCCTGAATCCTCTTTTTACGGTGAAAGAGCAGATCCAGGAGGCGATAAAGCTCCATAGGAAGACGGAGCGGGAGGATCTGGACCGGAGGGTGTTACAGCTTTTGGAGCTGGTGGAGATCCCTTCCGCCCGGGAGCGTATGGATCAGTATCCTCATGAATTGTCAGGAGGGATGCGCCAGAGGGTCATGATCGCCATGGCGCTGGCCTGCGATCCAAAGCTTTTAATTGCGGATGAGCCTACCACGGCCCTTGACGTGACCATACAGGCCCAGATCCTGGATCTGATCAATCGGCTGAAAGATGAGCTGGGCATGTCCGTGATGCTTATTACCCACGATCTGGGTGTTGTGGCGGAGACGGCCCAGAGGGTGATGGTAATGTATGCGGGGACGGTGGTGGAGTGTACCGATGTGAGGGAGCTGTTTTACAGGCCAAAGCATCCGTACACAAGGGGGCTTTTGCGGTCGCTGCCAAGCCTGGACACGGACCAGGAGGAGCTGCCCATCATTCCGGGGACGGTACCGGATTTAAGCCGGCTGCATCAGGGATGCCGGTTTGCGCCCCGGTGCGATATGGCCAGGGAGGTGTGCCGGCAGCGGGAGCCGGATACTTACGGCCCAAAGGATCATAGGGTGAAGTGTTTCTGTTATTCGGAGGAATGGGGGAACAAAGATGGATAGGGAAAAGAGACAGATTTTACAGGTGAGAGACTTAAAGAAACATTTTCCTGTGAAAAAGGGCATTTTAAAGCGGAACGCAGGGTGGGTTAAGGCTGTGGACGGAGTGGACCTGGAGCTGTATGAGGGGGAAACTCTGGGGCTGGTGGGGGAGAGCGGCTGCGGCAAATCCACCACAGGCAGGATGATCCTGCGGCTTTTGGAACCTACAGAGGGCCAGATCTTGTTCTGCGGCCAGTCGATTGCGCATATGAAGGGCGCCCGGCTCCGTCAGACGCGCCGGAAGATGCAGATGGTGTTTCAGGACCCTTACGCATCCCTGAATCCTAAGATGACGGTGGAGCAGATTGTGGGAGAGCCCTATGCCATCTACCACATAGGGAGTAAAGAGGAGCGCCGGGAGAGGGTGAAGGAGCTTCTGGAGGAAGTGGGGCTGGGAAGCCATCACATGAAGCGGTTTCCCCATGAGTTTTCCGGGGGACAGAGGCAGAGAATCGGGATCGCCAGGGCCATGGCTCTGAATCCGGAGCTGATCGTCTGCGATGAACCGGTGTCCGCCCTGGATGTGTCCGTGCGCGCCCAGGTGCTGAATCTGATGAAGAAGCTTCAGGAAAAGCATGGCTTGTCGTATCTGTTTATCTCCCATGATCTCAGCGTGGTCCGCCACATCAGCCACCGGGTCGCGGTCATGTACCTGGGCCATGTGGTGGAGGTGGCGGACAAGGCAGAACTGTATGGGAATCCGCTTCATGTATATACCCAGGCGCTGATGTCGGCCATCCCGTCTCCTAATCCGGACCATCCCCGGCGGCGGATGGCTCTTTTGGGAGAGATTCCGTCTCCGGTGAAACCGCCGTCTGGCTGTGTGTTCCATCCCCGGTGTCCCAAATGCCGGGATATGTGCAGAGAGCAGATACCAAAACTGAAGACTGTGGCCCCGGGGCATCAGGTGGCTTGTCATTTTTGCGGATAGGGGATGGGGACATGAATACGGAACGGATAAGAGCATTTCGCGAAAAAATGGGGCAGGGCTGCGTCGTAGGGCCTTTTATGAAGACCTGCGACCCGGCATTTGTGGAGGCGGCAGGGTACGGGGGGATGGATTTTGCCATCCTTGACATGGAACACGGCCCTGTCAGCCTGGAAAGCCTTCAGAATAATATCCGGGCGGCCCAGATCACAGGGCTTCTCCCTGTGGTCCGGGTCGGCAGCCAGGAGGATATTGGCCGGGTGCTGGATATAGGCGCGGCAGGTGTGCAGATCCCCCAGGTCTCAACTGCCAGGGAGGCGGAGACGGCAGTGGGGCTGGCAAAGTTTTATCCTATGGGGGAGCGGGGGATCTGCCGTTTTGTCCGGGCAGCCTGCTACTCGGCTCTTGACAGAGACGTTTATTTTTCCAGAGCCAACCAGAGTCTGGTGATCATTCAGGTGGAGGGCATGGACGGGATCAGGAATCTGGATGAGATCTTGGAAGTGCCGGGCATTGATATCGTGTTTATGGGGCCTTATGATTTGTCCCAGAGTTTGGGAGTGCCAGGGAAGATAATGCATCCTCTTGTGATAGAACAGATGAGGCAGATCGCTAAGAAGGCCATGGGGAGAGGGGTACTGGTGGGGACGTTTACGGACAGCAGGGAGAGTATGAGATTGTGGAGCGGTTTGGGCGTTAGGTATTTGGCGTATTCGGTGGATACAGGGATTTTCTGTGATGCTTGCGGGCAGGTGAGAAGGGAGTTGGAGGGGATGGTGTGATAATGATTTGTTGAGGAAAGTGGGAAGATAGTGGAATTGGGGGGATAGATGAGGCGGCGTAGTGGGAGGCCGAAGAGAGAGGCGGTCCCGTCCGGGTTCAGATATGCCGGACATTCCGATGAGCCCAGTAAAGCAGAAAACACTCGGGGTTAGGCCCTCCTGTTTTCTATGGTCTCATCTCCATGGCATATATTCACCCGGACGGGACCGCCTCTCTCTTCGGCAAATGCAGGGTTCGCTGGCTTAAGTTATGCTGGCTTAAATTGTTTCTTGGATGGAAAGGTATTGGCACAATTTGGTAGGAAACGATTCTGTATATATTCTTGTATGATCTGGTCTGTCACATCTCCTCTGTTTGCTACAAAATATCCTTTTGCCCACAGATGCCGTCCAAAAATTCCTTATGCAACTCCTTATATTCCATCTGTAATTTTCTCTAACTGCTCCCTTTCCCAATTTTACACCAACTTACTTACTGACATATACGGCGGCACCGATGTCAGTAGATGGTATCTTTACATCCTTTGTCCGACATGCTTTCCGGATCAGTCCCCGTATCCTTAAATGCAATCTTTCCTGCCAATACCTGCTTTCGGTATTATGTTATCCATACAATACGCTGTTTTTCTTCCTTCTAAACTTTGAGTTATGATGGGGGTGACCGAAAGGTTTCTCGGGAGTTGCCGTCTAAATATCCTAACCCGGATAAACCGGAAAAGATTTTGCAATTCCTCCACATTTCAAGTACAATAAAGAAAAACGTTGGAGGATGTGTTCATGTTACTTACGGATAAATACGCTGACAAAAT
>CAJTGF010000046.1 GCA_910575585.1 Clostridiaceae bacterium | reverse complement strand
TAAATTTTGTCAGCGTATTTATCCGTAAGTAACATGAACACATCCTCCAACGTTTTTCTTTATTGTACTTGAAATGTGGAGGAATTGCAAAATCTTTTCCGGTTTATCCGGGTTAGGGATATGATGCAGTACTGGGGGTTTTACGGGATTTTTACGTCGGTATACCGCCGGACCGTGGTGTTTGTGGCGGTCCTGGCAGCAGCGGTGACCCTGGCGTTGGGAAACGCCTTCCTAACAAAAGCGTTTCACAGCATCCAGAGGGTGTCCGACAGGCTGTATGAGAGGTGGAGGGTTTAAAGATCCCAGATGCTTTTATTGGGGATCGTGTCCCTTCTCGGCCATTGCCCGCAGTTCCTTTAAAGCTTCGGCAAATTTTTTGGAGGATGCCGTAGGGTTGCCTTTTAGAAGGCTCCTGCGGTAAAAGGACATTCGGGAATACAGCTTCCGGCGGGATTCCACAAGGGTCTGAGTCCGCTGGGTCAGCAGTTGTATCTGCTCTGAAAGGCCGGGGCGCAGCTGGCGGTGATCCAGGCTCTGTCCTTCTGTCTCTGACTCTGACTCCCAGGAAGCCGCCTCTTCGCCGGAGACAGCTGCCGTGTGATGGACGCTGTCTTTGAGCCTGGCGGCGATGTTGGCAGTATCTTCTTTCAGCTCCGCCGCTTTTTGGCGGGTGGTGTCCCGAAGCTCTGCGGCAAGGGACGCTGTCTCTGTTTTCAGTTCCTCCACCCGTATCCAGGCGTCGCTTTTCCATTCACGCATCCGCGCATAAGCGTCGTTTCGAAGTTCCGCAGCCTGTACGCGGGCGTCGCTTTTTAAATCCTCCAGTTTCTGGGATGTCTCCGCTTTCAAAAGAGCCAGCTGCAATTGCAGCTCGTCCAGCTGTCCTTTCATCCTGGTCATGGCCTCAAGGACCTGACCGAGAGCCAGGGCTTCCCTGGTGGACTTAACCGCGTCAAAGACAAAAACCACGGTGACAGCAGACAGAAGGAAAGATCTGGCAAAAGGATCCATATTCAGCACAAAATCGGCAACGGGCCTGTGGATCACCTCGGTCAGGAAGATGGTCAGAACCCCCCAGGCAATGGAGGAAGTTAGGCAGATGTAGCCGTTGATCTGAAATCTCTGATTGCTGTAATCCCAATATTTCATTTTAAACAGCCGTTCCATCATGTACCCGGTCACGTATTCCAGGGCAGTGGCGGCCACAACTCCGGACAGATACACCAATACCAGGCTGTCCTTTACAGGCAGAGACACCCACAGCATCATAACGGCCCCGGTTCCGTATAGGGGCAGCATAGGCAGGCGCAAAAATCCCCGGTTGACCAGGTGGCCTGTTTTCAGCGACACATAGACAGACTCAAAGATCCAGCCAAAAAAGCAGTAAATATAGAAAAAGGCGATCCAGTGATGCCAGGGATAAGTATACATAAAAAACCTCCTAAGTGAAAAATATAGTAATCCTATCATAACGGGTAAGGGACGATGGCGCAATCGGTTTTCGTATTTATTATTGCCAGGGTAAGGGAGTTTATAGGCCCTTAAGAACGATTTCTTACGCGAAATGGCAAAATAATGGAATTGCTGGATTGTTGAGTGAGCAATGTAGGGGCGGGGAGTGTCGCGGAGCCCGGGAGGGAAGGCAGGCTGTGTGCCGTTCGGGTTCAGATATGCCAGACATTCCGATGAGCCCAAAACGGGAAGCAGTCGGGTATCAGCCCTCCTGTTTCCCTGGTCTCATCTCCATGGCATAGATTCACCCGCCCGGCACACAGCCTGCCTTCCCTCCCGGGCAAAAGCAGAATTCGCTGGCCGGGATTTGCTCACTTAAGGTGGTTTCGATAGGGGACGCTGTTTCGACTCTGTAGTGAAAAGATAACTGCTTTGGCGGCAGATCTTTCAGGTTTGCAGCAACATCGCCTTAATCTTACTCAACAATATACTTGAGGCCGTAAAAACAGCTATTTTTCGCTGCAAAGTTGAAGCAGCGTCCCCTACCGAAACCACCTTAAGTGAGCAAACCTTAGCCAGCGAATTCTGGTTTTGCCAGGCAGAGGAGAGCTGTGCCGGCAGGGTGAATCTATGCCATGGAGATGAGACCAGGAAAACAGGAGGGCCTCACCCCGAGTGTTTTCCGCTTTGGGCTCATCGGAATGTTTGGCATATCTGAACCCGGACGGGACAGCTCTCCTCTGACTGGCCTCACGACAATCCCCGCCCATTGCTCACTCAACAATACAGCAATATGACGAATTTAAAGTTCCGGTTTATCCGGGTTAGGGAAATTGAAACAGAAAAACGGCCCTGTCTGTTCAGAGCCGCCTTCATAGGGAATGGTAGGTATATTTTAGGAAATTGTTTTAGGGGGGCCTGTCAGGGTTTCCCCTGACAGGTATGAGTATGAAAAAGCTTTGTGATTTCAAGTGGTTTACTTGAAACAAAGGCCCGTTACCCTTTCGGATAACGTACTTAGAGTATATAAGATAATTGTGACCAAAGTGTGTACCCAGGATAAAATAAAGATAAATAAAATAAAATAAAAAAAAACCTTTAAAAACCCCGGGATATTGTATATAATAAAACCAATAAAGTGGAATCATATGCATAAAAGCGCCCTTTAGCCAGAAAAAAAGGGGGCTTATCCATAGAAAAAAGACCCCGGGACAAGCCCGCAGGGGATTTTAAAAAGCCCGTAAGACAGGAGGAGACAGACAGTATGTTGATGTCCAACGACATTGGAATTGATTTGGGTACAGCCAGTATTCTTGTATACATTAAAGGAAAAGGCGTGGTGTTAAAAGAGCCTTCCGTAGTGGCCATTGACCGCGATACCAGCAAGATCATCACGTTCGGGGAGGAGGCCCGCCTTATGATAGGAAGGACTCCGGGCAACATTGTTGCCATCAGACCTTTGCGCCAGGGAGTGATCTCTGACTATACCGTGACCGAGAAGATGTTAAAATATTTCATCACAAAGGCCATGGGAAGGAAGGCCCTTCGAAAGCCCAGGATCGCAGTGTGCATCCCAAGCGGCGCCACGGAGGTGGAGCGCAAAGCCGTGGAGGACGCCACTTACCAGGCGGGGGCCAGGGATGTCTCGATCATTGAGGAGCCGGTGGCAGCCGCCATCGGAGCCGGCATTGACATATCCAAGGCCTGCGGCAACATGATCGTGGATATCGGCGGCGGAACCGCGGATATTGCCGTTATCTCTCTGGGCGGCCCTGTGGTAAGTACGTCCATAAAAGTGGCGGGAGACGATTTTGACGAGGCCCTGGTCCGCTATATGAGGAAGAAACACAATCTTCTTATCGGCGAGCGGACCGCCGAGGAGATAAAGATCAATATCGGCGCTGCCTACAAGCGTCCTGAGGTCCTTACTATGGAGGTACGAGGAAGGAACCTGGTAACGGGCCTTCCAAAGACCATTGTGGTCACTTCCGACGAGACGCTGGAGGCTCTGCGGGAGCCTGCCATGCAGATCGTGGACGCGGTCCACAATGTTCTTGAAAGGACTCCGCCGGAACTGGCAGCGGATATCTTTGACAGAGGCATCGTGCTGACCGGCGGCGGTTCTCTGCTCAGCGGCTTAGACGCCCTGATCGAGGAGAGGACAGGTATCGGCACCATGATTGCCGAGGAGCCGTTGACGGCGGTTGCCATCGGAACCGGAAAATTTATTGAGTTCTCCCACGGCGGAGATCCCAAGAGAGACTTTTAGAGTGGAGAACCATGGCAGCAGTTACTGGATTTGTGGAGAAAATCAAATATCGCAATGAAGATAATGGCTACAGTGTGCTGGATGTGTCCGCAGGCGGAGAGGAATTTGTGCTTGTGGGCACATTTCCATACATAGGGGAAGGCGAGATGATCGAGGCTGTGGGAACCATGACGGAGCATCCTGTCTACGGGGAACAGCTGCAGGTAGAGACCTATGCCATAAAGACGCCGGAGGACAGCCAGGCCATGGAGCGGTATCTGGGTTCCGGCGCCATTAAGGGCGTGAAGGCGGCTCTGGCAGCCAGGATCGTCCGCCGCTTTAAAGCCGATACCTTCCGGATCATCGAGGAGGAGCCGGAGCGCCTTGCGGAGATCAAAGGGGTCAGCGAGAAGCTGGCCATGTCCATAGCCAGCCAGATGGAAGCGAAAAAAGGTATGCGTCAGGCCATGATGTTCCTTCAGCAGTACGGCGTTTCCATGAACCTGTCAGCCAAGATCTACAAAGAGTACGGCGACAGGATGTATGGGATTATCAAGGAGAATCCTTACCGCCTGGCGGACGACATTCCGGGTGTGGGCTTTAAGATGGCCGACGACATTGCCCGCAAGGTGGGTATCATGGCGGATTCGGATCACCGTATCAAGGCTGGCATCCTTTACACCCTGTTCCAGGCAGCGGCCCAGGGCCATACCTATCTGCCGAAAAAGGATTTGTTTGACCAGGCATCGGAGCTTTTAAAAGCAGACATGGGCCAGATAGAAGAGCATCTTATGGACATGCAGATGGAAAAACGCCTGGTGGTAAAGAGGAAAGGGCCTCTGTTGCCGGATTCTTTGCAGGAGGAAGACGGGGAGAGGGGCCGGTCTGAGGATCTTCATGTGTATGCGGCCGTCTACTATTATATGGAGCTGAACGTGGCCCGGATGCTCCACGACTTAAACATCAAAGGCCATGAGCCTGACGAGAAGATACAGGAGAGACTTTCCCGGATCCAGCAGGAGGAGAAGATGGAACTGGACCTTTTGCAGGTCACAGCGGTGGCGGAAGCGGTCAACAGCGGCCTTCTTATTATAACGGGAGGCCCCGGTACGGGAAAGACCACCACCATCAACACCATTATCCGGTATTTTGAGGCGGAAGGCATGGAGATCCTTCTGGCAGCTCCCACAGGCCGGGCGGCAAAACGGATGACCGAGGCCACAGGATATGAAGCCAGGACCATTCACCGGATGCTGGAATTAAGCGGAGTCCCCGGCGAGGGCGGGATCGTCAGCACCCGGTTCCAGCGCAATGAGGAGAATCCTCTGGAGGGTGACATTATTATCATAGACGAGATGTCTATGGTGGATATTTACCTGATGCAGTCCCTGTTAAAGGCGGTTACCGTGGGGACAAGGCTGATCCTGGTAGGGGATGTGAACCAGCTGCCCTCTGTGGGTCCGGGCAATGTGCTGAAAGACATGATCCGCTCCGGGGCGTTTAATGTGGTGGAACTGACCCATATTTTCCGGCAGGCGGCGGAAAGCGACATTATTGTCAACGCCCACCGGATCCACGCCGGAGAGCCGGTGGATCTGGCCAAACGGAGCCGGGACTTTTTGTTTATCAGACAGGAAGATCCCCATGCCATCATGAATGCCATGCTGACGCTGATGACCAAAAAGCTTCCTGATTACGTCCACGCTAAGCCTCTGGATATTCAGATCATGACGCCCATGCGCAAAGGAGCTTTGGGGGTGGAGCGGCTTAACGGGGTGCTGCAGTCATGTTTAAATCCTCCGGATAAGGAGAAGCCGGAGAAGGAATCCGGCGGGATCATCTTCCGGCTGGGTGACAAGGTGATGCAGATCAAGAATAATTACCAGATCCCATGGGAGGTCCGCACGGAGTACGGGACTGTGTCGGAGACAGGGATGGGGGTGTTTAACGGGGATATGGGGATCATCCGCGACATCAATGTGTTTGCGGAGACTCTGACGGTGGAATTTGACGAGGGGAAGATGGTGGAGTACGGGTTTAAGCAGCTGGAAGAGCTGGAGCTTGCCTATGCCATCACGATCCACAAATCCCAGGGCAGCGAGTACCCGGCGGTGATCATCCCCATACACAGCGGCCCCAGGATGCTGATGACGAAAAATCTGCTGTACACGGCGGTGACCAGGGCCAGATCCTGCGTGTGCCTGGTGGGTCTGCCGGAGATGTTTCGGGCCATGGCAGACAATACGGTGGAGCAGAGGCGCTACTGCGGGTTAAAGGATCGGATCCAGGAGATCCAGGGAGAGGGGAAAGAATATAAGATTGGATAGAATAAAAGAGAGCGTCATCAGCCTTTTCTTCCCGCGCCGGTGTCCGGTATGCGGGGATATTGTGGAGCCTTTTGGGGAGCTTATCTGCCCCGGGTGCGTGGGGGAACTTTCGCCGGTAAGACAGCCGGCGTGCAAAAAGTGCGGAAAAGAGGTGGAGAGCGGGCGGATGGAGTACTGTTATGACTGCTCCAGGCATCCCAAGACCTTTCGGCAGAATTTTGCTCTGCTTAACTATAATGCCGCTGCCAGCCGTTCCATGTCAGCCATAAAATATAAAGGCAGGAGGGAATACCTGGACTTTTACAGCCGGGCCGTATGCGTAAGATTTGCCGGAATGATCGGCAGGATCGCTCCGGATACCATTGTGCCGGTGCCGATCCATCCCTCCCGCATGCGCAGCCGGGGGTTTAATCAGGCGGAACTTTTAGCCCGGCGCATGGGCAGGCAGCTGGGGATCCCCGTAAGCGCCAAAGGGCTTAGGAGGGCAAAAAAGACGCTGCCTCAAAAGCAGCTGAATCAGGCGGAGCGCCTTAAAAATCTGCAGCAGGCATTTGTCCCGGGACAGCTGCCCCGGGGAGTGAAGACCGTTCTGCTTGTAGACGATATCTATACCACGGGGAGCACGCTGGAATCCTGTGCCACAGCGCTAAAGTCCATGGGGGTGGAAACGGTGTACGGCCTGACTCTGTGCATAGGTAACAGTTCAGATAACCCTTGAACTGTTACGCATCCGGCCATGAAAATCGCTTCGCGATGGGGCCAAAGCCTGCTGCCATTACGTTTTCGTACGGTCAGCGCGGTAAACGCGCAGACCTACTTGAACGGTTACGTGCATAGGAGAATAGTTAGGGCAAATGAAAAAAATTATTGACGTTTCCCCCCATCTATGATATAGTGACAGAGCGAATGGAAGAACAGAGGTCTTTTTTTTATGCTCAAAAATATTCTTGTCCAGAAAGAAAAGACCGCATAAACAACGAATTTGAAAGTGGAGGTGGAAGTCGTGCGCACAAGGATCACACTGGCATGTACGGAATGTAAGCAACGCAATTATAACATGACGAAGGATAAGAAGACCCATCCTGACAGAATGGAGACGAAAAAGTACTGCAGATTCTGCAAAACACACACTTTGCACAAAGAAACCAAGTAATCAGGCTTAGTAAAGGATGTGAAAATATGGCAGAAACAGCAAGTAAGGAGAAAGAGAAAAAAAGCTTTTTCAAAGGTTTAAAAGCTGAGTTTGGCAAAGTTATCTGGCCTGCCAGGGAGGCTGTGGGCAGGGAGACCGCCGTGGTGGTAGCCTGTTCCGTAGCTCTTGGTTTGATCATTGCACTTCTGGATTTGATCATAAAGTTCGGTCTTAGTTTTCTATTATAAGGGCAAAGGTGAACGTATGGCAGAGGCAAACTGGTATGTGGTCCATACCTATTCAGGCTATGAAAATAAGGTAAAGGTCGATATCGAAAAGACCATTGAGAACCGGAATCTGCAGGATCAGATCCTGGAGGTGGCGGTCCCCATGCAGGCAGTGGTGGAGATCAAGAACGGCGTGGAGAAGGCAGCGGACAAGAAGCTGTTTCCCGGCTATGTGCTGATCAATATGGTCATGAACGACGACACCTGGTACGTGGTGCGCAACACCCGCGGCGTTACCGGGTTTGTAGGTCCCGGCTCCAAGCCGGTCCCCCTCTCTGTGGAGGAGATGGCCAGTCTCAACTTTAAGATCCCGGAGGTGGTGGTTGACTTTGAGGTGGGCGACATGGTGGTGGTGACCGCCGGCGCATGGAAAGACACAGTCGGCGCGATCAAGTCCATCAACGAGACGAAGAAGACCGTGACCATCAGCGTTGAGATGTTCGTCGGACGCGAAACGCCGGTAGAACTTGGCTTTAAAGAAGTGAAAAAGATGTAACTGAAAGCAGCAAGTGGGAGGGACATCCCCCGACAATACCACATTATTTAGGAGGTGCCTAATTATGGCAAAGAAAGTAACAGGTTATATTAAATTGCAGATTCCGGCTGGAAAGGCTACACCGGCTCCGCCAGTAGGTCCGGCTCTTGGACAGCACGGCGTTAATATCGTTCAGTTCACTAAGGAGTTCAACGCAAGGACTGCCGACCAGGGCGACATGATCATTCCCGTAGTGATCACCGTATACGCGGACAGAAGCTTCAGCTTCATCACAAAGACTCCGCCGGCAGCAGTGCTGCTTAAGAAAGCCTGCAAGATCAAATCCGGTTCTGCCACTCCTAACAAGGCAAAGGTAGCTTCCATTCCTAAGGCAGAGCTTCAGAAGATTGCGGAACTTAAGATGCCGGATCTGAATGCTGCCAGCCTTGAGGCTGCCATGAGCATGATCGCAGGCACTGCAAGAAGCATGGGAATCACCGTTGAAGAGTAAACCGGACACACCAAGACCGTGGGAGGGCAATCCCCGACAATACCACTAGGAGGTTATGAAAATGAAAAAAGGAAAAAGATATGTGGAGGCGGCCAAATTAGTAGACCGCGCTACTCTTTATGATGCAGCAGACGCTATTGCGCTGGTGAAGAAGGCTGCAGCTGCAAAGTTTGACGAAACTGTTGAAGTCCATATCAGGACCGGCTGTGACGGACGCCATGCGGATCAGCAGATCCGCGGAGCGGTAGTTTTGCCTCACGGCACCGGCAAGACCGTAAGGATCCTGGTATTCGCCAAGGGAGCAAAGGCCGACGAGGCGGAGGCGGCAGGAGCCGACTATGTAGGAGCCGAGGAGCTGATCCCCAAGATCCAGAACGACGGCTGGCTGGATTTCGACGTTGTTGTAGCTACACCGGATATGATGGGCGTTGTAGGCCGTCTGGGCCGGGTGCTGGGTCCCAAGGGCCTTATGCCAAACCCGAAAGCCGGAACCGTAACCATGGATGTGACCAAAGCGATCAACGAGATCAAAGCAGGTAAGATTGAGTACAGACTTGACAGAACCAACATTATCCACGTGCCAGTGGGAAAAGCTTCTTTCACAGAAGAACAGTTGGCGGACAACTTCCAGACGCTTATGGATGCCATCATCAAGGCAAAACCAAGTACCTTAAAGGGCGTATACCTTAAGAGCGTGGCATTAAGCTCTACCATGGGACCAGGCGTAAAGCTTAATGTAGCCAAGCTTATGGGCTGATGAGGGAATAAAGGTTTTACTTTTTTGTTGACAATCCCTATAGATTTATGTTATATTGTGAAAGCGCGCTTGCGTGCTTTCATGCAGCAGTCCTTTCGGATCAGCTGCATTACCCAGTATTGATTGCCGAAGACAGCAGGTGTCCCGCGGGACATAAAGGGCAACCGCCTGCCGAGGGATATGTACAAGATCCAGAACCGTGATTTTGTGGCCTCTCTGTCTGTGGCAGAGAGGCTTTTTTGATTACATTTATTCGGACCTCAATACAAGGAATAAAATAAGGAGGTAGATCATTCATGGCAAAAGTTGAATTAAAGCAGCCGGTAATTGCTGAGATTTCCGAACTTTTTGACGGTGCGCAGACTGCCGTAGTAGTTGATTACCGCGGACTGACTGTTGAGCAGGACACAGTTCTGCGTAAGCAGTTAAGAGAAGCCGGGATCACCTACAAAGTGTACAAGAACACGATGATCCGGTTTGCAGCCAAAGGCACACCATTTGAAGCTCTGGAGCCTAATCTGGAAGGACCTACGGCTCTGGCCGTATCCAAGACAGACGCTACGGCGCCGGCTAGGATCATTGCGAATTTCGCTAAGACAGCTCCGAAGCTGGAGATCAAAGGTGGTATTGTGGAGGATTCGTATTACGACGCGAAGGGGATGCAGGTTATCGCCACGATCCCGTCCAGAGAGGAACTTCTTGGAAAGCTCCTTGGAAGCATCCAGTCTCCGATCACCAACCTGGCCCGTGTTCTGAACCAGATCGCGGAGTCAAAGGCAGAAGCGTAATCTCCAAAACCAACTTCATCAAACAGAAAAACAAAGAAATCAAAAAATCATACACGGAGGTATTTTATCATGGCAAAGTTGACAACTGCAGAGTTTATCGAAGCTATCAAAGAGTTATCTGTATTAGAGCTTAACGAATTAGTAAAAGCATGCGAGGAAGAGTTCGGCGTATCCGCGGCAGCAGGCGTTGTAGTTGCAGCAGCAGGCGCAGCAGGCCCGGCTGAGGAAGAGAAGACCGAGTTCGACGTAGAACTGACTGATGTTGGTCCTAACAAGGTTAAGGTTATCAAGGTTGTGCGTGAGGCTACCGGCCTTGGCTTAAAGGAAGCAAAGGAAGTTGTAGACAGCGCGCCAAAGGCAGTAAAGACCGGCGTTTCCAAGGAAGAGGCAGAGGAGTTAAAGACCAAGCTGGAGGCAGAGGGCGCAAAGGTTACTTTGAAGTAATTTATTGCAGTTCTTTCGGATCTCGGAATCCTTATCGGTTTCCGGGATCTTTTTTTATTACAAGGTTAAATATTAAATAAAAAAGGCGGATACCCTTTCGGATATCCGCTTTTTCTATTACCATATAATCGAGTTCCTGAAACTGAATTGCTTTTGAAACATGTGTTGCGTGAAGCTTGACTACTTTACGACACAGACATTCACTGCCTGCATTCCCCGGTTACCCTCTGCCATGTCAAAGGTCACTTTCTGACCATCTTCGAGAGTCTTGTAGCCGTCTGCCACGATACCGGAAAAATGAACGAATACTTCTTCCCCAGTCTCGTCGTTTGTAATGAAGCCATAACCTTTTGTTGCATTGAACCACTTAACTGTACCTTTATTCATGATGGTACCTCCTTTATATTATTGCATTTTAAATAAACAAAAAATCACATATTTTTGTAAATCATTTGATGACAAATGACTTACAAAAATATGTGAATCAAGAGCTCATTCGAAATACATACTTACTATAGCACTACAAAGGGAAAATGTCAAGAGCGGAATGGAAAAAATTTTCACAATCATAGGGGAACTGCAAATATGTAAGCGCTTTCATAAAAATACTTGCAAAGTGGAAATAAATGTTGTATAGTAAGGATAAAGAAAATGTAAGTGCTTACAAATAAACTATTTATGGAGGTTCGCAGGCGATGAGCAAGGTAAAAGAAACAGTGATCCAGTTTGGTGAAGGCGGTTTTCTGAGAGGGTTTGTTGATTACTTTTTTCAGAAGCTGAGAGACCAGGGACTGTTTGAGGGGTCCGTTGTGGTGGTGCAGCCTATTGAGCGGGGAATGTGTGAGATGCTTGAAAAGCAGGGCTGTGAGTACAACCTGTTTTTAAGAGGGATCGACAACGGCCAGGTGGTGGACGAACACACCCATATCAATGTGATCTCCCGGTGTGTGAACCCTTATACAGACAGCGAAGGTTACATGGCTTTGGCAGAAGATCCTGATTTCCGTTTTATCGTGTCCAATACCACGGAAGCCGGCATTGAGTTTGCGCCGGACAACAGATTTGACGACGCCCCTGCCAAAAGCTTCCCTGGTAAGCTGACCCAGCTGCTGTATAAGAGATATAAACTGGGATTAAAAGGATTTATCATCTTGTCCTGTGAGCTGATCGACCACAACGGAGAAGAACTGGAGAAGTGCTGTCTTAAGTACGCGGATCTGTGGCAGCTTGGGGAGGAGTTTAAAACGTGGCTGAAAGAGGACAACGATTTCTGCTCCACACTGGTAGACCGTATCGTAACCGGATTCCCCAGAGATGAGCACGAGGCTCTGTGCAGGCGGGTGGGCGAGACGGATAATATGATGGACACTGCGGAGATCTTCCATCTGTGGGTGATCGAGGGCAGCCATGAGGATGAGCTTCCCCTGCAGAAAGCCGGATTTAACGTGATATGGACGGATAATGTGGATCCGTACAAGAAGAGGAAAGTGCGGATCTTAAACGGCGCCCACACCTCCATGGTGCTGGCAGCCCATCTCTATGGGCTGGAGACTGTGGGACAGTGCCTGAAAGACGAGAAAGTATCTGCTCTCCTGAAAAAATGTATTTTTGATGAGATCATTCCCACCATCGGCGACAATGAAGATAACCGCAGGTTTGGCGCCGCTGTGCTGGAACGGTTTTCCAATCCTTTTATCAAGCATCTGCTGCTGTCCATTGCCTTAAACTCCGTGTCCAAGTTCAAGGCAAGGGTGCTTCCCACCATCCTGGAGTACAAAGAAGCCTTTGGCAGATATCCCCAGGGGCTGACCTTCTCCCTGGCGGCTTTGATTGCCTTCTACCGCACCGACGCGGCCAATGACGGGGAGGACATCATGAAATTTATGAAATCTGCTTCCGTTGAGGAGATCTTGGCTAAGAGCGAGTACTGGGGCCAGGATCTGGGCGATCTGCTTCCAGAGGTGTCCAAGTGGTACGACCTGATCCAAAAGGAAGGCATGGGCAAAGCCTATGACGCAGTGTTAAGCTGATCCGAAACCAATAACCGGGGCCAGGGGTGCCTGGCCCCGAGGCTGTCCGAAACCAGAATGAACAGCGAATACCCCATAAATGCGGCGAAGGGTACTGCGGCATGTTGCAGATCCCCTTTGCCGCCTTTATTTTTGTGAAAGAGGATTAAAATCAGAATATAAAACATATAATACGTTAATTGCGGACTGCAGGCAGGGTGGTAGGGTGGCTGTTGGGAATAAAACAGGTTTTAAAGGGAAGATGGCATTGTTTGCGTGGGGGCTGGCAGGACTGTTTCTGACAGCGGATTTTTTTGCGGGAACAAACCTGGCCGCCGGTATGGGACAATACCCTGGGGCTGCGGTCAGCGCCCTTAAGGAAAACGCGGAGCCAAAAGAGGAGAAATGCATCGCTCTGACGTTTGATGACGGTCCTCACAAAATTTATACGCCAAAACTTCTGGAGGGGTTACGAAAACGGGGCGTCCATGTGACATTTTTTCTGATCGGACAAAATATCGACGGCAATGAGGACATTATCCGCCAGATGAAGGAGGACGGCCATCTGATCGGCAATCACAGCCAGAATCATATGCAGCTGACCGGAGAGCGGACCATGGAGGCATGCGATCAGATCAACCGGACCAATGAAAAGATAAAGAGCATAACCGGCGAGACGCCTGCCTATGTCCGGCCTCCTTTCGGGTCCTGGAGCGAGGAGCTGGAAGGGATGGTCCCTATGCGGGTGGTGCTGTGGAACGTGGATCCTCTGGACTGGAAGACCCAGAATAAAAACCGGATCGTGCGCCATATTGTGAGCCATGCGGAGGACGGAAGCATCATCCTGCTTCATGACGTCTACGATGCGTCCGTGGAGGCAGCGCTGGAAGTTATTGACACCCTTGCGGCGGAAGGCTATAATTTTGTTACGGTGGATGAGCTGCTGATCGATTGAGACGCCATTTACAAAAGCAGCAGAGTAGGAGTGGAGAAACATGCCGGATATGAATTTATTTGACTATATGAGGAGCAATACCATGGAGCGGGAGTCGCCTTTGGCCTCCAGGATGCGGCCGGTATCTTTGGACCAGGTGGTGGGGCAGAAGCACATCATAGGAAAAGATAAGCTGCTGTACCGGGCGATCAAGGCGGACAAGCTGGGTTCCGTGATCTTTTACGGCCCTCCGGGAACGGGAAAGACGACGCTGGCAAGAGTCATCGCCAACACCACCAAAGCCGACTTTAAGCAGATCAACGCTACGGTGGCCGGAAAAAAAGATATGGAGGAGGTAGTCAAAAACGCCAAGGACACACTGGGGATGTACGGCCGCAGGACCATCTTGTTTGTGGATGAGATCCACCGGTTCAATAAGGGCCAGCAGGACTATCTTTTGCCTTTTGTGGAGGACGGGACCCTGATCCTTATTGGCGCGACCACGGAGAATCCCTATTTTGAAGTCAATGGGGCCCTTTTGTCCAGAAGCCGTATTTTTGAGCTGAAAGCTTTGGAGAAGGAGGATATCCGGGAACTGATCCGCCGGGCAGTGTACGATCAGGACAAGGGCATGGGAACCTATAACGCCCAGATCCATGAGGATGCTGTGGAATTTCTGGCGGATATGGCGCAGGGAGATGCCAGGGCAGCTTTAAACGCGGTGGAGCTGGGGATCCTGACCACGGACCGGGATAAGGACGGGAAAATACATATCGACCTGGCTACGGCCCAGGAGTGTATCCAGAAGCGGGCCGTCCGCTATGACAAGGACGGGGATAACCACTATGACACCATCTCCGCGTTTATCAAAAGCATGAGAGGTTCCGACCCGGACGCAGCCGTATACTACCTGGCCCGGATGCTGTATGCGGGGGAGGACATTAAATTTATTGCCAGAAGGATCATGATCCATGCCGCGGAGGATGTGGGGATGGCAGATCCTCAGGCTCTGGTAGTGGCGTCAGGAGCCGCCCAGGCCGTGGAGCGGGTGGGGATGCCGGAGGCCCAGATCATACTGGCCCAGGCGGTTCTTTATGTGGCTACGGCGCCAAAGAGCAATTCCGCGGTGACGGCCATCCAGGAAGCCATGGAGGCCGTAAGAAATGAAAAGATCATGCCGGTGCCTGTCCATCTCCAGGATAAGCATTACAAGGGCGCCGCAAAGCTGGGACACGGAGCCGGGTATCAATATCCCCATGATTTTCCCAACCACTATGTCAGGCAGCAGTATCTGCCGGACAATCTGGAGGGAAGGGTGTTTTATCACATGTCAGACCAGGGATATGAGAAAAATATTCAGGAATTTATGGGTTTTTTGAAAAAATAGCTTTTCTTTTCCTGGGTTATCGTCTA
Organism: Clostridiaceae bacterium; assembly: GCA_910575585.1. Classification (GTDB taxonomy): domain Bacteria; phylum Bacillota; class Clostridia; order Lachnospirales; family Lachnospiraceae; genus UBA3402. The sequence continues at coordinate 25,494 of CAJTGF010000046.1, read as the reverse complement.
TAATAGAAAGCAATGATAGGGCGGTCTTTTGACCGCCGATCTGAAATTCAAGAACACTTCGTTTATTCCTAGTTCAAAGGAACATTCCCTGAACGAGAACCAAACAGAATAGAAAGAATCTTGAGATATAGAAAAAAGGAGAGAACGATATGCGTGAAAAATTGCAGACATTACCGCTGGCCGAGCTAAAAGAGATTGCAAAATCCCAGGGGATCAAGGGAATCAGCGGAATGAAAAAAGGCGATCTTATAGAAATGCTTTGTCAAAAGGAAAAAGAAAAGGAAAAAGAGAAAGAAAGCTCAAGGCCCGTCAGAAGCCAGGCTGCCCCTTTGAACCCGGGCGTAAATTCGGCAGGTCAGGCAGCAGGCCAAAAGCCCTATACTCCGGCTCCCATAGCGGACGGCCCATCCGATATGCCGGAGTTGGACAGCGGCATTGAGGCCAACGGGATCCTGGAGGTTATGCCTGACGGCTTCGGATTCATCCGCTGCGAGAATTTCCTGCCCGGCGAGAACGACGTGTACGTGGCCCCGTCCCAGATCCGCCGGTTCAACATGAAGACCGGAGACATCATAAGAGGCAACCGAAGGATTAAGGCAGCTACGGAGAAGTTCGCGGCGTTGCTGTATGTTACCAGCATCAACGGCTATCCGCCCTCTGTCATTGAGCGCCGGCCCAATTTTGAGGATCTGACTCCGGTGTTCCCCAATGTGCGCCTCCACATGGAGACCAGAGGCAGAGCCAACACCATAGCCATGCGTGTCCTGGATCTTTTGTCCCCCATCGGTAAGGGACAGAGAGGCATGATCGTGTCCCCGCCAAAAGCAGGTAAGACTACTTTGCTGAAACAGGTGGCCCAGGCCATTACCACCAACAATCCGGATATGCACCTTATCATCCTCCTGATCGACGAGCGGCCGGAGGAGGTGACGGATATCAAAGAGTCCGTTACCGGAGACAATGTGGAAGTGATCTACTCCACCTTCGACGAGCTGGCAGAGCGACACAAACGGGTGTCCGAGATGGTGATTGAGCGGGCCAAGCGTCTGGTGGAGCACGGACGGGATGTGGTGATCCTTCTTGACAGTATCACCAGGCTTGCCAGGGCTTACAACCTGGTGGTACCGCCCAGCGGAAGAACCCTTTCCGGCGGTCTTGACCCGGCAGCGCTCCACATGCCCAAGCGGTTTTTCGGAGCAGCCAGGAACATGCGGGAGGGCGGAAGCCTTACGATCCTGGCCACAGCCCTTGTGGATACGGGAAGCCGTATGGATGATGTCATTTACGAGGAGTTTAAGGGGACCGGCAACATGGAACTGGTTTTGGACCGGAAGCTGTCGGAAAAGCGGATCTTCCCGGCCATCGATATCCTGAAATCCAGCACCAGAAACGACCATCTGCTTTTAAACGCGGAGGAGAAGGAAGCAGTGGATATTATCCGGAAAGCTACCAACAGTTTAAAGCCGGAGGAGTCTGTGGAGCGGATCCTGGATCTGTTTACAAAGACCAGGACCAACCGGGAATTTATCGACAACGCAAAAAGGATCCGGATGTTCTGATATTTTTTTGAGGAAAGTCATATTTCGGGAATTTTGCACTTGCATTAACTTTTATTCTATGATATACTGAACAAGCTGTTTCAATGACAATACAGGCGGCAGGCACATCATTTTACCGCCATAATAGAATAAAATGAATTTGAGAGGTGAAAAGCATGAGAGAAGGGATCCATCCGGCATACTACCAGGCCAAAGTTACCTGCAACTGTGGGAATGAATTTGTGACAGGCTCTACCAAGAAAGAGATCCACGTGGAGGTTTGCTCCAAGTGCCATTCATTCTATACAGGCCAGCAGAAGACTGCTGCTGCCCGCGGACGTATTGACAAGTTCAATCGTAAGTATGGCGTTAATGCCGGCAAGTAATCAGAGTATGGGTAAGAAAAGGTTGAGACCTAAGTGGAGACACTTATGCTCAACCTATTTTTTCGTTATCAGAACAGCTTTAGAGCGTGTTTGAAAATTCATTCCCGCCAGATGCGCGCCCCACTTCGCGGTATATTTGAGCCAAATTCAGGTTACATAGCCCGCTATGCGCCCTTCATTTGGCTCAAATCTCCCACAAATTGTGACGCGCATCTGTCAGAAAGCAATTTTCAAACACGTTCTAGGGAACCGAAGAAAGTGAGGTATTATGAAATATTCCGGAATTGGCGGTCAGGCCGTTATTGAAGGAATCATGATGAAGAACAAGCAGGCGTATGCCACAGCTGTGCGCAGGCCGGACGGGGAGATCGAGGTGAAAAAAGACACCTATGTGAGTCTGACGGAAAAGGTTAGGTTTCTCTCCCTGCCGTTTATAAGAGGAGTCTTTAGCTTTGCGGATTCCATGATACTGGGCATGAGGACGCTGACGTTTTCCGCCAGCTTTTTTGAGGATGATGAGGACGGGGAGCCCAGCCGTCTGGAAAAGTGGCTGGACGACCGGCTGGGAGAGAATTTGGAAAAAGTGTTGATGTCAGCGGTGATGGTATTTTCCGTCATAGCGGCCATCATTATTTTTATGGTGCTGCCTTTAGGGATCAGCAGCCTTCTTCGGCCGGCTGTGCAGTCGGATACGGTGATGGCGTTTTTGGAGGGGATCATCCGCCTGGCTATCTTCATTATCTATATTAAGGTCATCTCCAACATGGAAGACATCCGCCGTACCTTTATGTACCATGGCGCGGAGCATAAATGCATCAACTGCATTGAACACGGCATGGAGCTGAATGTGGACAATGTAAGGGCCAGTTCTAAACAGCACAAGCGATGCGGGACCAGTTTCCTTATTATCGTCATGATGATAAGCATCGTGTTTTTTATGGTGGTGAGGGTTGAGGGGTTTGTACCCAGGATTTTCAGCAGGATCGTGCTGATCCCGGTGATCGCAGGGGTGTCTTACGAGTTTTTGCGGCTTGCGGGCAGAAGCGATTCGGCCATTGTGAACCTTTTAAGCAAGCCCGGACTGTGGATGCAGAACATGACCACCAAGGAGCCGGACGATAGCATGATTGAGGTAGCCATAGCGGCCGTGGAGGCGGTATTTGACTGGAGAGCGTATTTAAAGGACAACAGCTCCGGCTTCGGAGGTGAGACGGCAACATGACTTTGCATCAACTGCTGCAGGAAGGAGCGTCCAGTCTTGCCAGGGCAGGAGATACGGAGGCGAAGCTGGATGCCAGAAGGCTTTTGCTGGAGGCGTTTCACCTGGATATGACGCATTTTCTCATGAACCGGATGCAGGTTTTGGAACAGACACGGGATGTAGGCGCGGCGGCGGACCGTTATCGTGAGATGATAAGGAAAAGGAGCCGCAGGATACCATTGCAGCATATTTTGGGCAGTCAGGATTTTATGGGCCTCACATTCCGGGTAAATGAACATGTGCTGATCCCGCGCCAGGATACGGAGACTTTGGTGGAATTGGTGCTTGAGGAGCACAAGGACAGGAACAAGAAGGTGCTGGATCTGTGTACCGGGTCGGGATGTATTGCCGTCAGCCTTTCAGTCCTGGGAGGCTTTGAGGACGTGACGGCTACGGATCTGTCCTTTGAGGCGCTAAAGGTGGCAAAGGAAAACGCCGAAAGGCTTTTGGACCAGGGCAGGGCCATCCGTTTTTTGCAGGGAGACTTGTTCGACTGTCTGGAGACAAGATTTGACATCATAACAGCCAATCCCCCGTATATCGCCACAGGGGTTATCCGGAATCTGGCGCCGGAGGTGCGGGACCATGAGCCCAGGATGGCGCTGGACGGCGACGAGGACGGACTGTGTTTTTACAGGAGGATTGCCGCCAAAGCCGGGGAGTGGCTGGAGCCGGGAGGCTGTATCTATTTGGAGATCGGCTATGACCAGGGACTGGCGGTGAGCCGCCTTTTGGAGGAAACCGGATTTGAGAATATTAGGATCGTAAAGGATACCCCCGGGCTGGACCGGGTGGTTTACGCAGAAGGAGGCAGAAATGTTTGATCGTTTAGATGATATGCTGATACACTATGAGGAACTGATGCTGGAACTGAACAATCCGTCTGTGGCCGAGGATCAGAACCGTTTTCGCAAGCTTATGAAGGAGCAGGCAGACCTGGCTCCTCTGGTAGACGCCTACAAACAGTACAAACAGTCCAAGCAGGATATTGAGGACAGTCTTGGGCTTTTGGAGGAGGAGAGCGATGAGGAGATGCGGGAGCTGGCCAAAGAAGAGCTGGCGGATGCCAGGAAGCGGGTGGAGGAGCTGGAACAGGAGCTGAAGATCCTGCTCCTTCCCAAGGACCCCAATGATGATAAAAACATCATTTTGGAGATTCGGGCCGGGGCGGGAGGCGACGAGGCCGCTTTGTTTGCCGCGGAACTTTACCGCATGTATGTAAACTACGCCGAAAGCCATCACTGGAAGGTGGAGATCATCAATGTCAATGAGAACGGGATCGGCGGGTTTAAGGAAGTCATCGCCATGGTCACGGGAAAAGGAGCCTATTCCAAGCTGAAATATGAAAGCGGCGTTCACCGGGTACAGCGGGTGCCGGAGACGGAAAGCGGCGGGCGCATCCACACATCCACGGCCACGGTGGCCGTTATGCCGGAAGCGGAGGAAGTGGATGTGCAGATTGACATGAAAGACTGCCGCATTGATGTGATGCGAGCCTCCGGAAACGGCGGCCAGTGCGTAAACACCACGGACTCCGCCGTGCGCCTGACCCATATGCCTACGGGGATCGTCATCTACAGCCAGACAGAAAAGTCTCAGCTGCAGAACAAGGAAAAGGCGTTTCGCCTTCTGCGTTCCAAATTGTTTGATCTGGAGCAGGAGAAACGGCAAAATTCCGAGGCGGAGGAGAGAAGGAGCCAGATTGGGACGGGGGACCGTTCCGAGAAGATCCGCACATACAATTTTCCCCAGGGTCGGGTGACGGAGCATCGGATTAAGCTGACGCTGTATAAGATCGATTCGGTTATGAACGGGGATATCCAGGAGATCATAGACAGTCTGATTGCGGCTGATCAGGCGGCAAAGCTGGCGAAGATGAATGAGACGGCTTAAAGCCTTTGAATCTTTCAACACGGAGGCAGGAGGAAGTGTGCTTGATACGATATTAAAAAGGGATGGATTGTCCATAAGATTATTTGAGAAGCTGTCCTATGAATCATAAGAATCAGGTTGGGTATCGCTTGCGCCAGGAATATGAAAATGGTAAGATAAAGAACGAAAGCGAGTTTAAGGAGGTGCTTGGACATGTGCTATCTGATTGCGAAGAAGTTCGGTGATCTGGGGTGTGTAGCTCTGCAGACAGAACATGGACCGCATCTGGTGGACTTTGAAAAGAGACTTATAGAATCTGTAGGATATGATACGATACAGCTTGTGGTGATCAGTCGTCCATCGGCCTATGGCGAGTATGAACCGTATAGATTTGTAAATACAGAATATGAGTTTGAGACTGCGGTGAAAAATATGTAGGCATCAAACGGGATTTGCCGGCCTGGGTTTGTGTCTGGGGATGGAGGTACTGGCGGATCACAGCCGATCAGACGGTAAAGTTGGATGAAAGCATGTAAAAAGTTGAAGAAGGAAGCCCTGACAGCCGGGAAGATCATTTTGCCGGGATCAGGGCTTTTTCTGGTATAGGAGAGAGTCAGTGACAGTGGGACATACACAAAAGCCGGGCAGGATGCATAACCTGTTAGCGGCAGGATTTATTCTTTTGGCAGCCATATGTTTTCTGGAGGGAGCCAAAGAACCCTGGGAACAGCAAAAGATACAAAGAGCGTATGAAAGTGTGGCGGAAGCGGCGGACGCCAGCGGGGATGACGGCAGGGAACGCGTCTGGAGATCGCCCATAGATTTTGAGGCGCTGTCCGCAATGAATCCTGACACGGTGGGATGGATCCGAATACCAGATACAAAGATCGATTACCCCATTGTCCAGGGCAGTGATAATCAGGCATATCTTTACAAAAGCTTCCAGGGTGAGGAGGCAGACGCCGGATGCATTTTTTTGGATTTCGAAAGCCGGAGCGATCTAAGGGGATACAACAATGTCCTTTATGGACATAATATGAAAAACGGGACAATGTTTGCGGATCTGGTCCGATATAAAGACGAAAGGTATTTTAGGGAGCATCCCTATTTTAAGATCTATACGCCAAAAGAGACCATCTGCCTTAGGGCAGTGGCCTGCTATTACATAGAGGACGATTCCAGGGCGCGTACAATGGTTTTTCAGGATCAAGAGGCTTTTGAGGCATTTGTTCGGGAGATATTAAGCCCGTGTCCATACGCCGAGATGCCGGGGAAGCCGGTGAGGAATCTGTACACGCTGATCACCTGCAGCTACGAGGCAGAGGACGCAAGGACCCTTTTGTTTGCCGTGGAAGCGGACGGCGTATGGTGACCAGACCGCAAAAAGGTAGAAAAAACGGTATAATCAGAAATTGCAAATGAGAGGACAGTGTGCTATACTGTACTTTATTATGTGTTAAGATGATTCTGTAACGTGTAAAATTCGTTTGGGAGGATAGAAATAATGGGAAAATATTTTGGAACAGACGGTTTCCGCGGGGAGGCCAATGTGGATTTGACGGTGGAACACGCGTATAAGGTGGGACGTTTTCTTGGATGGTATTACGGACAGAAGGAACCGGATACCAGATGCCGGGTGGTCATCGGAAAGGATACCAGAAGAAGCAGCTATATGTTTGAGTACTCTTTGGTGGCAGGTCTGACCGCTTCCGGGGCAGATGTGTATCTTCTCCATGTAACTACCACGCCAAGCGTTTCCTATGTGGTGCGGACCGAAGGGTTTAACTGCGGGATCATGATCTCCGCCAGCCATAATCCATTTTATGATAATGGCATCAAGGTGATCAATGAGCGGGGAGAAAAACTGGAGGAGTCTGTTATCGAGAAGATCGAGCAGTATCTGGACGGGGCAATGGGAGAGATCCCGCTGGCAAGAAAAGATAACATCGGACGGACCATCGATTATGCCGCGGGCCGGAACCGCTACATCGGTTACCTCATTTCCATAGCCACCCGTTCCTTCAAAAATATGCGGGTAGGTCTGGACTGCGCCAACGGCAGCGCCTCAGCCATTGCCAAGAATGTGTTTGACGCTCTGGGAGCGGAGACGTATGTGATCAACAATGAGCCTAACGGCCTTAATATCAACACGGACTGCGGCTCCACCCACATCCACGTGCTGCAGGAGTATGTAAAGCGCAACCACTTGGATGTGGGATTTGCCTACGACGGAGACGCGGACCGTTGCATTGCGGTGGATGAAAACGGTCAGGTGGTGGACGGCGACATGATCATGTACATTTGCGGAAAGTACATGAAGCAGCAGGGAACCCTGGTGAACAACACGGTGGTGACCACCATTATGTCCAATTTCGGTCTTTATAAGGCCCTGGAGCGGGAAGGGATCGCCTATGTAAAGACTGCGGTAGGCGACAAATACGTGTATGAAAATATGTCTTCCTACGGCCATTGTCTGGGCGGAGAGCAGTCAGGCCATATTATTTTCAGCAAAAACGCCACCACAGGCGACGGCATCCTTACGTCCTTAAAGGTAATGGAGGTGATCTTGGAGAAGAAACAGCCTCTGGCAAAACTGGCATCCGAGGTGGAGATCTATCCCCAGGTGCTGAAAAATGTGAAGGTAAAAGATAAGAAGGCGGCTCAGGACGACCCGGCAGTAAAAGCCGAGGTGGATAAGGTGACAGAGGCTCTTGGGGAGGGCGGACGGATCCTTTTGCGCCAGTCGGGGACAGAACCGGTGGTCCGGGTCATGGTGGAAGCTGCCAGCCACGAGATATGCCAGAACTACGTGGATCAGGTCATTGATGTGATGAGAGCGCAGGGGCATATGCAGGAGGCATAAATCGGAAATGAGATTACAAGGAGGAAGAGAATATGTTGAATTATCAGCGGTATAAGAGAGTGCCAGTGGTGGAATTTCCGGAGAGGAGCTGGCCGTTTAAGGAGATCGAAAAGGCGCCTACGTGGTGCAGCGTAGATCTGCGGGACGGCAACCAGGCTTTGGTTGAACCTATGGTGGTGGAAGAGAAGATGGAATTCTTCAATATGCTGGTGAAACTTGGATTTAAAGAGATTGAGATCGGTTTCCCGGCAGCTTCCCAGATCGAATATGATTTTCTGCGCCAGCTGGTGGAACGCCATATGATCCCTGACGACGTGTGGGTCCAGGTGTTGGTGCAGTGCAGAGAACACCTTATTAAGCGGACCTTTGAAGCCATCAAGGGCATTAAGAATGTGGTGATGCATATTTACAACTCTACCTCCACCCTTCAGAGGGATGTGGTATTCCATAAGACGAAAGAGGAGATCATCCAGATTGCCGTTGACGGAACGAATCTGGTAAAGAAATATGCCGATAAATTTGACGGCAGCCTGATCTTGGAGTACTCCCCAGAAAGTTTTACGGGAACCGAGCTGGACTATGCCCTTGAGATCTGCACCGCGGTCCAGGAGACATGGGGGGCAACTCCCGAAAATCCTATCATTATCAATCTGCCGTCCACGGTGGAGATGACCACGCCCAATGTGTACGCGGACCAGATTGAGTGGATGAATAAAAACTTTAAAAACCGGGATTCCATTATATTAAGCGTCCATCCCCACAATGACCGGGGAACCGGTGTGGCGGCCACGGAGCTGGCGCTTTTGGCGGGGGCAGAGCGTGTGGAGGGAACCCTGTTCGGCAACGGCGAGCGTACGGGCAATGTGGATATCCTGACCCTGGCTTATAATATGTTCTCTCAGGGCATTAACCCGGAGCTGGAGATTGAAAATATCCGGAGCATTGCCGAAGTGTACGAGCGCTGCACCAAGATGGACATTCCGGAGAGACATCCGTATGCGGGCAAGCTGGTATTTACCGCATTTTCCGGTTCCCACCAGGATGCCATCAACAAAGGCATGGCTGCTTTGAATGAGAGAAAGGGACAGTACTGGGAGGTTCCTTATCTGCCCGTGGATCCAAGCGATATCGGGCGGCAGTACGAGCCTGTTGTCCGCATCAACAGCCAGTCCGGCAAAGGAGGCGTGGCGTTTATCATGGACACCTTCTTTGGCTTTAAGCTTCCCAAGGGAATGCATAAAGAATTTGCCGACGTGATCCAGACCATCTCCGAGAAGCAGGGGGAGGTGGCTCCGGAGCAGATCATGGAGGAGTTCCGGAACAACTATACGGAGCGCAAGGAGCCGATCCATTTCCGCAGATGTCAGATCACGGACACGGAGAACGAGGACGGCGAGTTTGCGACCTTGGTAAAGGTGTCATACACAAACAATGGTCTTGAGAAAGTGTTTGAAGGTGTTGGAAACGGTCCTATCGACGCGATCCAGAAGGGTCTTGAGAAAGAGCTTGCTATTGAGATACGGGTATTGGACTACAGCGAGCATGCGCTGACTTCAGGTTCCGGCGCTCAAGCGGCTTCCTATATCCACCTGATGGACGTAAAGACCGGAAAAGTGACTTACGGCGTGGGCATCAGTTCCAATATCACCAGAGCTTCGTTTCGGGGGATATTCAGCGCGGTAAACCGGCTGTTTTATTAAAATGATAAAGGCAGAACGAAATAGAATAGAAAAAATTAAGACCAGCTTCGGGAGTTGTCCCCTGAAGCTGGTTTTTTCTTGTCTCTATAGGTTTTTGGAACTTTTGTTAATGGGCTCCGGGGCCGGTTGTAAGTCCCTCTTTTAATGTGTTTCCGGAGCTTGTACCGCCGGGAGTGGAGGAAGAGGAACCTGGCCCGCCGGTATCAAAACCGGGAGCGGATGAGGAACTGCTCCCTGACGGCGCTGAACCGCCGTTCTGATATACGCCGTTGGCATTGAAGGAATAGGAAATGCCGTTGATGTTCAGCGTGGTGTTGGCGGCCATCTTACCTGTGGAAGGATCCAGATAGTAGTAAGCGCCGTTCAGCGTGACCCATCCGGTCTGCATATGGCCGGAGCCGTTAAAGTAATACCAGCTTCCGTCAATCTGCTTCCAATCCTTTGCCATGGCTCCGTTGGAGGAATCCATGTAGTACCGGTTGGTATTGTCGCTGAGCCATCCGGTCATCATCTTGCCGTCGGTGTTAAGGTAATAGTAAGTATTGTTCAGGTTGAGCCATCCGGTGATCATCTTGGCATCAGAGCCAAAGTAATACCAGGCTCCGTTGATCTGCTTCCAGCCCATGACCACCTTGCCGGAGGTGTCAAAGTAATACCAGGAATTCTCAATCTGGCGCCAGCCGATGCTCATGGAACCGTCGGCTTTCAGATAGTAGTAGTCATTCCCGATCTTCAGCCATCCGGTCACCATGGTCCCGTCGTCCAGAAGATAATAGAACTTTCCGTCAACGGTGATCCAGCTGTTGGAAACCATAATTCCGTTGGACTTGAAATAGTACCATTTATTATTAATCTGTTTCCAGCCCAGCGTCATCTTGCCGCTTGTCAGGTCAAGATAGTAATATCCGTCCGTAGTCCGGATCCATCCCTTATATAGAGAGCCGTTATTGTCATAATATACCCAGCTGTCGCCGCTTTTACTCCAGCCGGCAGCCAGCGCATTAGATGCAGGAGCCAGAGTCATGAGCCCGAAGATCGCGGCCAGAGCCAGGGCGCGAAGCCGTCTGTGGTGTATCAAAGGTAACTCCCCCTTATTCGTAAGTATTCATGCCGCACATCAGTACGGACTTATCCAGTATACCACAAGTGGACACGAAGAGATAGAGAAAAATGGAAATAATTTATTACGATTTGATTACTTGGGTACTATTTGCCGGGTTCCGGACGGATCTGTCCCATGTGTTATGGCTATCGCTTTCGGATACACCTTATGGCGAAAAGCATCCCTACTCCGAAAGAATCTGCGTTATCGTGTACTTTTGGGGATGGCGAACCGGTCAGATGTCGTTATGGATCTGTTGCAGACGCTGATAATAGCGTTTTGCGTAGCGGTACATGATGAGGGTATATTCCCCAAATTCTTCTCCTATATGGCTTTTATACACCGCCCACAGACTCCACAGAAATCCCCCCAATGCCACATAGGAGTAGACAGCGGTTAACTCGTCTTTTTCCGGTTTCCGTTCCAGGTACAGTTCTATGAGGCGGTCGGTCTGCTCTTCATTATAGTAGGAATAGATGGCGCACATGGCCACGTCAATAAGCGGGTCGCACATGCCGGCGTACTCCCAGTCGATGAGCCGCAGGGACCCGTCCGCAAGAAAAAGGAAGTTGTCGGCCACGCTGTCCACATGGGCCAAAGCAACAGGCCGGGCCATAGAATCCAGAACATCCATCAGCTCGGTCATCCTCCCTTTTATCAGGCCATAGTCCTCAAATGGGATGCCGCCGTGGGTTTGGCAGAGATTTTCGTAAAACTCGATCCGTTCCCGGATGTCAAAGCGGTGCTCTACCGAAAGACCTGCCTGGTGGACCTGCTTTAATAATCTCATGCACTGGCCTACATCACTCCAGTTTGCGGCATCGGAATTGCGGGTCCCTTCATAGTATTCGGAGATCTTATAACCGTTATCGCCGTTAAAATAGATCACTTTCTCGGTTATGCCAAGGCATTTGACCGCTTCATAGACGGCTGCCTCCTGCCTGCGGTTTATGAGCAGCTGGGTCCCGGGGCCTGGGATCCGGCAGATATAGCGTTTGCCGGATACGGAGAATAAGAAGGATTTGTTGGTCATCCCGGCTTTGAGGCATTTGATGTTTTGGATCTCCGATTCCGGCACCTGGAAGGTGCGGGCTACCAGCTCCATGGCTTCATTGTCAGAGTGGTTTTGGTATTTGGCGTCAAACATGCGCAGTTCTTCCAGATTTTCAAATTCATAGACCTGGTCTGACGCCTGCCGGTTGATGTAAAGATCCGGAAAGTCTTTAAGATGTGTGATCCCGGCTTCCAGAAGCCGTTTCTGCGCAGTGCCGTTGACCAGTTCCAGGTACACGTTTTCCCAGTGGAATGCTTCTGTTCCGGGGATGGAATAGTAAGCTTCCAAAACAGGGAGAAAGCGATCGGACCACTCTTTGCGGAAAAAGGCCGGACCGTACATAACCCAGGAGTCATGGCCGCCGATTTCCACATGAAGGATTTTTCCTTTCTTATTATAAGAAAGACACCACTCGGAGGTGTCACCTTCCTGAAACACGGAAGAGTACCAGGAACAACATTCGTAGGCATGGTACATATTTTCCCGCATCCAGTTATCCGACGCCAGAAGATACATGTTTCTGCCCTCAAAGAGTTTCCGGGCATGGTAGATGGTGGCCAGTGTATTTTTGGAGGCGTATTCTCTGTTATATAGAAGCTTTACATTATATTTATCTATAAGGTATTCAAATTTTTCTTTAAGGTACCCCACGACAATGGTGATATCCGTAATGCCTGCCTGGTGCAGCTGCCGGATCTGCCGCTCGATCATCCGTTCCCCGAAAACCTCCAAAAGCCCTTTCGGCGTCTCAAATGTAAGGGGCACAAACCGGGAGCCGAAGCCGGCTGCAATAATAACGGCTCCGTCCACCCGGTATTGTTCCAGAAATTCTTTGCCCCGTAAAGTCAGCTGATAATGCCCGTCAGGCAGCACGGTGATCAGATCCTGTTCCGTGCATTCTTTGATCATCCGGTTTATAGAGCCCAGGGACACTTCCATGGCCTGCGCCAGCTCCCGCTGGGTGATCTGGGAATGTTCTAATATGTTCCTGCATACCAATGCATGCTTATCCATAAGCGCCTCCGTTCAAAAAGAAGAAATTATTTATATATATGAACATTATAGCACAGGGGAAAGGAAAAACAAGTGGGATCTTGCAAAAGGGGATGGGAGATTGTATGATATAGCGTGTGGAAAACGGGTGTAAAGGGCTATTGTACGGATATATGTACAATCTAAGGAGAAAAGTGTGTTTTCGTAAGTTTTACGTAAGAAAATGCACAGAGAAAAGTTATAGCATTTTTCCGCAAAGTGTATTATACTAACGTTGTGATTGAGGGAAACATATTTCCTGACAGAGATTAGAAAGCCTGATTTCTAAAGCATTTATAAAAAATGCCAAAAAAGTCAAAAAGGTATTGATAATTTCCATTATAGGAAGTATAATTACCTCGTAATGCAATAGGGAATCTTCGAAAAGAAGGTTCAAAAAAGGAAAAAGGAGAGTGCATTCATTATGAGAAAGCAAACAAAATTAGTTGCAGTTCTGTCTGCAGCAGCTCTGTTGGCTATCGGTGCTTCCATGACTTCCTTCGCTGCTACCAAGTGGGTTCAGGAAGGCGAGGATTGGGTGTATCTGGATAGAGACGGGGAAAGAGAGTGTAATGTCTGGAGAAGGTCCGGCGACAACTACTATTATCTGAACGAAGATGGTATCATGGCTAAAGATACTTTGATTAAGGATGATACCGTTGGGGCTACCTACTATGTAGATGAGAACGGTGTAAGGGTTACCAATGCCTGGAAAGAGATTCCCAATGATGAGCAAGTACAGGTAGGAAGTGAGAACACCGAGGATACACCAGAGGTTCTGTACTACTACTTTGGTTCTGCCGGAAAAGCCTACACAGCTGGCAATGAGAAGAAAGTAAGAGAGATCAACGGCAAGTACTATATGTTTAACGAGGAAGGCCAGATGCTTAGCGGATGGCAGAAAGGTTCCAACGACGATCTTTACTACTTAGGAAATGAGAGAGAAGGCTGGGCCTATACAGGCTGGCAGCATCTTGAGCCAAACGATTATATGCAGGAAGAGGACTATGATGAGTTAGAGTGGTTCCACTTCGGGAGTACCGGTAAAGCTAAAGTAGATAAGTCTGCGTATATCGATGGCAGATACTATCACTTCAATGCCGATGGTATTATGGATGATGACTGGTATGACAACATGGCTTCCGTACCTTCCGCCGCATCATCTGCGAAAGCGTTTGCATCTGTAAGCGGCTCTTTGTCCAGTGGCTGGGTATATACAGGCGATGCAGATCTTCCAGAGGATATAAGATATGACAACGATGATCTGTATTGGTACTATCTGGTATCCGTTAGACAGGGCAGCAAGGTAGCAAGATCCATTCCATATAACTATCATGTTGGTGCTACTGGTCCAGTAAGAGCAAAGGTTATTAAGAATAAGACCTATCTCTTTGATAACGATGGAAAGATGCTGACTGGCTTTGTTGTTATCAATGATATTAATAACACACCCAAAGGTTTGTCTGGTACTGAAGGCTTAACAGATGGGAATGGTAAGCAGGTAGCGTACAATTATATTGCAGAGACTGGAAATGCCCAGGGACGCGAGATTGTAGATAATTTTGCAGGCGCAGATGAGCCATTTGCTGTTATCTACAAGACAGATGACAATGGTGAGTATGTTGATCTGAATGGCAAGGTTACTACAGATCCCGATAAATATGTAAAATCTTATGCAGGAATAGAGGGAAGAACTTTAGTAAATGGTCTCTACTACTTCAATGAGGCAAGTGGTTCTGTAAATGGCCAGATGCAGACAGGCCGTACAGCGATCACAAAAGATGGTGACACCTATTACTACTACTTCTCTAAAGATTCCAAGTATCCTGGCTACGCCTATACAAATGCTGTTCAGGATGGCTATCTGTATGGAGCAGACGGAAGATGCGTAGTAGCTGAGTCTGGAAACAGTCATATGGTATATGTCCTGCCTGAGAATGTTACAATTATGAGTAAGAAAGAAGACGGCCATCTGCTTACGATTTCCGCAGGCGATGCTGTAATCGTAAGCAGAACAGGCAAGATCAAAACCAGCGGAACAGTTACCATTGATGGAGTTAAGTATACCATTAAGAGTGATGATTATACCGTTGATGAAAGCAAGACAAAGGTAATTGACTAATAAAGTAAATTACTAAGTTTCACGACAAAGGGGCAGTTGCACTGATGTACAGCTGCCCCTGTTTCATGTATTTTTCTTTGATATAGGTTATCGTTTTGTAAATGGTAAATATTGCATATCTATACAAAACTAGCACAAACCTATATGATAGAAACGGATGCTCTTCGGTTTTATTCCACTTAATTTACGCTTGTTTTCCTATAGTTTACAGGGAAGTTCGTCCATCAGGGGAATAGGCCATCTAAACAGATGAGGTTTACATCACACAGTCGCTTCAATATCGCAATGAGCAGGTATTGAAAATAATCATATAATTTTACTTTTGCTATTTCTGCTATATTGTAGATGATTGTACCAGATTCTTTTTCTATAATAAAATCATCTTCAAATGTATCAAACTCTTATCAGGATGAAGTGCTTGAAAACTCACTATTTAATATAAATACGCCATATTTAATGACATCGTAATAAAAGAGGGATGCCTTGCATTCACAGGACATCCCTCTCCTTATTTGACTTTAAGAAAAACAAATTCTTATTAGTCGATTACTGTTGTCTTGCTTTCATCAACAGTATAGTTACTGCTATTGATTGTATACTTAACGCCATCAATCGTAACCGTTCCGCTGGTCTTCACCTTACCAGTTCTGCTTACTACTACAGAGCTTCCTCTTTCTATTACTGTTGGAAGACCTGTATCTTTATTTTTCTTGTTTATGATCATAACATCGTGTGGCAGAACATATACCATATGGCTGTTTCCAGCTTCTGCTACCACGCACTTACCATCTGCTCCATATAGATATCCGTCCTGAATAGCATCAGTATATGCGTAACCAGGATATGTGGAATCCTTGGAGAAGTAGTAATAGTAGGTCTCACCATCTTTGGTGATAGCCGTACGCCCTGTCTGCATCTGTCCCTGTACAGAACCGCTCGCTTCATTGAAGTAGTAGAGACCATTCAACAAGGTTCTTCCTTCTATGCCTGCATAGGTCTTTCTGCCCTCGCTATTACGAACAGCAGCAAATGGTTCATCTGCTCCTGCAAAATTCGTTATAACCTTACGCTCATATGCATTCTCAGTTTCATTAATCCAGTTATATGCTAAAAATCTAGTTGGCTTGTCATTTTCATCAAGTTTGCAGATACCTTCACCCAAGCCGAAATAACCCAAGGTGTCTTTTTCATTGCTTACAGTCGGAATATTCTCTGCATCCTTGATAACAACAAAACCTTTTAACATCTTTCCATTACTATTGAAGAGATAAGTCTTATTTTTGATAACCTTCGCTCTTGCGTCACCCGTTGCACCAGATTCATTTGTTGCATCTGCTACGGAACCGTTCACAAGCTGATAGTTGTATGGAATGGATCTTGCAATCTTGCCGCCTTCTCTTACGCTTACCAGATAGTACCAGTACATATCATCATTATCAAACCTTGTCTCTTCTGGCAGGTCTGCGTCACCCGTATATACCCAGCCGTTTGCCAGCGTTCCACTTACAGATGCAAATGCCTTTGCAGAAGAAGCTGCTGTCGGGATGGTTGCCGGAGCGGTATACCAGTCATCATCCATGATGCCATCTTCGTTGAAGTGATAGTATTTTCCATCAATGTACTGGGATTTATTCTTGGAGGCTTTTCCTGTGTTACCAAAGTAGAACCACTCAAGCTCATCATAATCCTCTTCCTGCATATAGTCATTTGGCTCAAGTTTCTGCCATCCTGTATATGCCCAGCCTTCTCTCTCGGTTCCGAAGTAGTACAGATCTCCCTTGGTACTCTCCTGCCATCCGCTGAGCATCTGGCCTTCCTCGTTGAACATGTAGTACTTGCCGTTGATATCTCTTACTTTCTTCTCATCCCCTGCGGTGTATGCCTTTCCTGCAGAACCAAAATAATAGTACAGAACCTCTGGCGTATCATCGCTGTTCTGGCTGCCTACCTGCGCGCCCTCATCATTAGGGATCTCTTTCCATACATTGGTAAGTCTTACACCGTTCTCATCTACATAGTAGGTAGCGTTAACCGTGTCATCCTTGATCAGGGTATCTTTCGCCATAATACCATCTTCATTCAGATAGTAATAGTTGTCACCGGATCTTCTCCAGACATTAGCTTCCCTTTCGCCATCCTTGTCCAGATAAATCCAATCCTCACCTTCCTGCACCCAACCCTTGGTAGCAGCGAAGGAAGTCATGGAAGCACCGATAGCCAACAGAGCTGCTGCAGACAGAACTGCAACTAATTTTGTTTGCTTTCTCATAATGAATGCACTCTCCTTTTTCCTTTTTTGAACCTTCTTTTCGAAGATTCCCTATTGCATTACGAGGTAATTATACTTCCTATAATGGAAATTATTTTGGGAGGCACACAAAGTATATATAAAAAGAAACACGTTTCTTGATAATTGTATATATCTGTGATAAGATTGGACTATGATTGTTAATAAATATTACAAAAACTATGGAATAAAGATATTATTGTAATTACAGTAACTGACAAAATTAATATAACAGAAAAATATAGTATGGAGGCGGATAAAGTGGAAAAATATTTTAATATTAATGGTATCTGTTATCCTGATAAACATTATATGGTAAATTTGGATAGACGTTTGCAGGAAATAAGATGTCTTGTGGAGCGTGGCGATTATTTTATCATAAATCGGGCTCGTCAGTATGGAAAAACAACCACCTTAAGAGCATTAAGTCAATATTTACAAAATGATTTCTGTGTGATTCCCCTTAGTTTTCAGCGTATGAGTACGGCTAAGTTTCAGAATGAATATATATTTTCAACTGCATTTGCGCAAGCGTTGCTAAAAGTTATTTATAATGAACGTAAAAAAGTAGTAGGGCTTAACTCTCTTACTGTAAAAACTTTAGAAGAGGCTTTAGATAGAACTATTGACTTAGTAGATTTATTTAATTATTTATCTGAATTGTGTGCATCATCTAAAAAACCAATTGTTTTAATAATTGATGAAGTAGATAGCGCATCTAATAATCAAGTATTTCTTGATTTTCTTGCGCAATTAAGAGATTCTTATTTAGACCGTGAAGATACTCCTACTTTTCAATCAGTGATTTTAGCCAGTGTTTATGATATAAAAAATTTAAAACAGAAGATACGCCCTGACGAAGAACATCGCTATAATAGCCCATGGAATATAGCTGCTAAATTTACTATCGATATGAGTTTTTCAGTGCTGGATATTAAAGGAATGATTGATGAGTATGATCAAGTTTACCATATAAATATGGATATCGGTGCTATTGCTCAATCTATTTATGATTATACATCTGGGTATCCATTTTTGGTGTCTTATATCTGCAAATTATTAGATGAACAAATTTCTTCTCCACAATTATTTGGAAATAAAGAAAGTGCATGGACAACAGCTGGTATAATCGAAGCTGTAAAGATTCTGATGACAGACTCAAATACATTATTTGATGATATGCGAAAAAAGGTTGAAGATCACTCAAAATTGCGCAATATGCTTCGTTCAATTTTATTTAATGGAAAGAGTTTTCCTTATAATCCTGACAGTTATCCGATAGGTATTGGAACTATGTTTGGTCTTATAAAGGAAAAAAATGGTACTGTAGTAATAGCCAATCGTATATTTGAAACTAGATTATATAATTTATTTATGTCGGAAGATTTAGTAAATAGCGAAACATATCAGGCAGCATTACTGGATAGAAATCAATTTATAAAAAGTGGCCATTTAAATATGGAATTAGTTATGAAAAAATTTATGGAACATTTTACCGAGGTATATGCGGACTGTGATTCAACATTCATTGAAGACAATGGACGCCGTCTTTTTCTATTGTATTTGAAACCTATTATTAATGGTACAGGGAATTATTATATTGAAGCACGTACACGGGATTTAAGGCGTACCGATGTAATAATTGATTATCATGGACAGCAAGAAATTGTAGAAATGAAAGTATGGCATGGTGGAGAATATAATCGTAAAGGTGAGGAACAATTAGCTGGCTATTTGGAAGATTATCATCTTGATAGAGGATATTTACTTAGCTTTAACTTTAATAAGCGAAAAAAAGTTGGAATGACAAAAACTATATGTAACGGAAAAACTATTGTAGAGATTGTTGTATAATAAAATTTTTTTGAAATGGAATAACATGAATTGTGCTTTTACAATATAGAAATGACTTTCCCAAATAATTTCCAATATAGGAAGTATAATTACCTCGTAATGCAATAGGGAATCTTCGAAAAGAAGGTTCAAAAAAGGAAAAAGGAGAGTGCATTCATTATGAGAAAGCAAACAAAATTAGTTGCAGTTCTGTCTGCAGCAGCTCTGTTGGCTATCGGTGCTTCCATGACTTCCTTCGCTGCTACCAAGGGTTGGGTGCAGGAAGGTGAGGATTGGGTTTACTTGGATAGCAACGGAGACAGGGTTTACAACGAGTGGAAGAAATCTGGGGACAACTATTACTATCTGGGTGAGGATGGTATCATGGTAAAAGACCAGTTAGTACATGATACTACCATTGATGCCTACTATTATGTAGATGAAAATGGTGTCCGACTGATGAACGCTTGGAAGAGCATCCCCAACGATGAGAATGCCCAGGTTGGTGATAACACACCAGAAATTCTGTATTACTACTTTGGTTCCGCTGGAAAGGCCAACCGTTCTACGGATGATGACCTGGCAATCAAGACAGTCAATGGTTATAATTACGCATTTGATACGGAAGGCCGTATGGCAAGTGGCTGGCAGTGGGTACATGTAAAGAATGGTAAAAACACAGAGGAGCTTTACTATTTCGGAACCGAGGAAGAAGGCTGGGCCCGCACAGGATGGCAGCAGCTTGAGCCAGGAGAGAACATGCGCGAAGATGAGTATGATGATCTTGAGTGGTACTACTTCGAGAGCAACGGCAGGGCTGTACGAGACGGTTCTAAATACATCAATGGAAGATATTATGCATTTGATGATTTGGGTGTTATGAAGGACGACTGGTATGATATTGGTGGAACCACAAAGCCAACCGCAGCATCTTCCGCAATTGCATATGCGTCCTCCAGTGGTACACTGTCTAATGGATGGGTATTTACCAATCCAAAAGATGAGGCTGATTCTGATGATTATTGGTTCTATCTGGTGACTGTTAGAAACGGCAGCAACCTTAAGAGATCCATTCCATTTAACTACTATGGTACAAATGCCGGTTCTGAGGCTGGTGTGGAAGCTGTAAGGGCTAAAGTTATTAAGAACAAGACCTATATCTTTGATACGGATGGTCAGATGTTGACTGGGTTTGTTGTACTTGATGACGGTACTGTTGGTGCTGATGTAAAGGCATTGGCAGATGAAAAGGCTGGAAGCAGTTCAAAGATACAGCTTTTTGATATTCTTGATATTAATGATACTGTTGGTGGAGAGGATAAATTCTCACCGGCCGTATATGGTTCTGATATTCCAACAGACAAAGTCAATGGTGTTGCTGCAAGAAAGTTAGAGGCTGGTTTGTACTATTTTAATGAAACAGCAGGATCACAGAATGGTCAGTTGATGACTGGTCGTACAGCTGTATCAGAGGATGGTGAGACTTTCTACTACTATTTCAACAAAACCGGCAATCAGAATAATTCTGAGAATTATGGAAAAGCGCTTGTAAGCACTGTAAAAGATGGTTATCTGTATGGCACAAACGGCAGATGCCTCACAGCTGACAACGGCAACTCTTATGCAGTATATAAGGTTGACGATATCAAGGGGTATCACTACCTCAATGCAAAAGATATGCCAACAGAGACAGAAACAAGTCCGGTAGAGGGTATTAAGATTGCGGGTAAAACAGGTGAGGCAAGCATTATTGATACCTCTTACGATTCTACTGCTGTTGATGGCGCTTATGTAGTAGTAAGCCAGAGCGGTCGCATTAAACAGAGTGGTACTGCTACTATTGATGGAGTTAGATACACTATCAAGAACTATAAGGTAACCAATACTAAGGCTATCGACTAATTGTCCGAAATGTCTTAATGATTATCTAAAGTAGCTTAAAACAGAGGCTATGAAAGATAGAGATACTATAACTCTATTCTTCATAGCCTTTTTATTGAAACTTCTGCAAATCTGTATAGAACACTTAAATTTAAGGTTCCATAAAAAGATGGGAAGGACTATTACATAAATAATAAGACAGTCTCTCTTTTGGTTTTATATGATTAATCTGTATAGGGAACACCAGTTTACAACTTTTTTGATTTAAAAAAAATAAAAATACAAACTCAGTCTCTTTGCGGTATAATTTAAGTGCCTAAACAAAAATCCACACGAAAAGAGATGAGTTTGTATCTACCGCTTATTATACCTTAAAGATTCCATTTTTAATAGACTGTTTTTGTATTTTCAGGACTATTTTAACGCTGCTTCCACACCAACCGCCAGGAACCTGTTCCTGTTGGTTATCTCCATTTTGACTCTGGACATTTTCCGCTCCATACGCTTTGCTCACAGCCATGTGATTTCCAGACTGTCCAATACTTCGCTTAACGCCTTTTATTATACACTCAAAACGGATGCCTATGATCACTCTGCCTGGAATGACGTTACTGTATCGAAAGCTGTTCAGACTGTTCCCGGCACTTTGGCAGAACAGCCGATTTTTCTTTCTATTGATGATACCATGATCGAAAAATCCGGTAACCATTTTGAACTTTGTTCCAAACTCTATGACCATGCCGCCCATAATGGCTCCAACTACCTCAATGGACACTGTATGGTCAGCCTCCTGCTCTCCTTCCCGGTATACCAGGATGGGAAAATTCTCTATCTTTCTGTCCCCGTGGGGTACCGGCTCTGGGATAAGGAAAAGAGCAAACTTGCTTTGGCTGCCGAGCTGGTGGCTTAAGCCATGAAAGTCATCGGTTCAGAACGCCAGGTGATCCTGTTATGTGACAGTTGGTATCCCAAAGCAGAAGTAGTCGCTCTTGTGGAACAGTTTGATAACCTGGAAATGGTCTGTAATGCCAGGGTGGATACGGCTCTCTACGGGCTTCCTCCTGCAAGGACTGGAAAAAAAGGTCGTCCCAGAAAACGGGGAAGTCGGATTCAACTGGATGATATCGTTCTTGGTAAACCGGAAAGCGGTGACTGGCTGATTGGCATGATGCCGGTTATTACCAATCTCTGGAAAGATAAAGTGGTATATGCCTTAGTTACTGCGCCCAAAAACGGAAAAGGAAGCCGCCGTCTGTTCCTATGCACAGCTGATCCAAGAACCATTTCCTTTGACTGGGAGAACAGCACTGACAAAACAACCTGTTGTTATGGAGCAGAAAATATCTTTTATCTGCCACTGGCCTGGTATGGCCTGAGGTGGAACATTGAGGTTTCTTATTATGAAGGGAAAACCTTCTGGTCGTTGGAGGAATACCGGCTCCGTAGTAAGGAAGGGATCGAACGGCTGGTGAATCTGATCAGCCTGTCCTACAGCGTCATGACCCTGCTTCCTTACCATGATGAAACCTTTTCCGAATATCAGTCAGCCAGTGCCCAGGAAACCAGGTACGAAATTGGTCAGCAAATTCAGTCAGATATAATTTTATGCAGTTTCGGGAGATTTCTTGAAACTATTAAAAATTGTTCTGCTTTGATAAAGGTCGTAGAAGACTACATTTTATCAGGTTTTAGGAAATTTCAAAAGTTGTAAACTGGTGTACAAATATATTATACGCTATTTTTTTGATAAATCCACAAGTATCTAATCGAATCTATATATTAATCAAAGCTATTTTTTAGTAAAAAAAGCTTTTTCTATAATGGAAATTATTTGAGGAGTGATTCAAACATTTATATATACGACAAAACGCTTAGCAATTCTATAAGGAATATTTTTCAATAATGCAATCATGTCGTTTAGTTTTTTTATTGTAACTAATAGCCACAAGAAGAATATTTCCAGAATAATCTTTCAGGGCATCTACATATTTCCTATCTTTTATTTGAGCAAGAGCGCCATAAACTGATTTATCCCATTTTAGTTCTACTACAATTGCAGGGCTATTTACATATTTTACAGGCAGAAATACTATATCAGCAAAACCTTTTCCACTAGGAAATTCACGGACTAGAAGATAATTTTTTCTGGCATAAAAATAGGCAAGAGTAATCACGCAACTTAGTGAATTTTCATTATTATAAGATAAAATGGATATATGCTCTGTATGGACTTTATCAATCCCCTGCGCAACGGCATCTTGATCGAGATTTAGTGTGGATTCTAACAGGTCTTCGGAATCCCGAAGTATTCCTGCAAGTCGTTCCCATCCTTTGGATCCATCGATAGCATTTCTAAATTCACCTGCAATTTCCATGTTAGGAATAAATACAGATTGTTTTCCTTCATCATATGCAAGGTATCCTAAATGTACCAGTAAAGTGAGAACATCATCTTTGCTTTTAAAATTCGTCATATCATTTTGAAATTTTTCAGGATTGATTCGATACTTTCCGCCTCCAACCATAAAGATTATGGCATCTTTTAAACCATCAAAATTCATGTCGATATAGATCCGCAATGCTTCATATGTTTCGGTTCTTGTCCAATAACTCTTAAACTTCTGATTACGCATAGCATCTACGATAGATTTAGGATTATAAATATGCAGATTGTCACCAAAGGTATAACCATCATACCATTGCTTTGCTCCGTCGAACTCCATATTGTAGTCTATGCATAACTGTTTCACTTCATCTTCAGTAAATCCAACAAAAGAGGCTAAGCTTTTAGAATCAGTCATTGAAAATTCTTCAAAAATATTTAGGGCAGAATGGGTACCGTATTTTTTGATGGGCAGAATCCCTGTCATATATGCAAGTTTTACATATACTCGATCCTTTATAAGATCTCTCAGGAAATCCAAATAATCTTTTTGAATAATCTCATTATCTTTCATTTCACGGAAAATACAGTCCCATTCGTCAATTATAAAAATAAAACCTGGATTACATTCATTTGTTTTGACATACACAGAGGTTAAAGCATCTGGTAAACTGGTTTCATTTTCCCTAACCAACCCTTTATATTGTTCTTTAACCTCATATAAAATTTTCTGTTCAATAAAATCCACAAAGTTCTCGGGGGATTTGGCTCCTCTGATAAACTGTTGGATGTTAAACATTAAAACATGGTGCTTGTTTAAATGTTCATGAAAGGAAGGTGATTGAGCGATTTTCTGGTCTTTAAACAGTAATTCAGAGTCCACACCATTAGAGTAGTATGCACAGAGCATATTAGCGGCAGTAGACTTTCCAAACCTTCTTGGCCTGCTGACACAAAGATATGCCATCTCAGAATCTATTACATCATTTGTGTATGCAATTAAATTTGATTTGTCCACATATATTTTAGATCGGAGCATCTTTCGGAATTGATCATTACCTGGATTTAAATATATACCCATAAGAACATCCTTTCTTCAATTATTATAGTATGCTACCGTTTTATATAACTATTTATATAGGCTATAACATATTGTACCAAAAGTTTAACGATTTGAACAGATAGAGATAAATTTATCCGCTTATTAGGGTTATCGTATCCATCTCCCAAAAAATTTCCAATATAGGAAGTATAATTACCTCGTAATGCAATAGGGAATCTTCGAAAAGAAGGTTCAAAAAAGGAAAAAGGAGAGTGCATTCATTATGAGAAAGCAAACAAAATTAGTTGCAGTTCTGTCTGCAGCAGCTCTGTTGGCTATCGGTGCTTCCATGACTTCCTTCGCTGCTACCAAGTGGGTTCAGGAAGGCGAGGATTGGGTGTATCTGGATAGAGACGGGGAAAGAGAGTGTAATGTCTGGAGAAGATCCGGCGACAACTATTACTATCTGAACGAAGATGGTATCATGGCAAGAGACACTCTGGTTAAGGATGATACCGTTGGCGCTACGTACTACGTAGACGAAAACGGCGTAAGAGTGACCAATGCTTGGAAAGAGATCCCCAATGACGAGGGTGCGCAGGTAGGCAGCGAGAACACCGAAGATACACCGGAGGTTCTGTACTACTACTTCGGCTCTGCCGGAAAAGCTTACACAGCTGGCAATGAGAAGAAAGTAAGAGAGATCAACGGCAAGTACTACATGTTCAACGAGGAAGGCCAGATGCTCAGCGGATGGCAGAGAAGTACTAAAGGTGATCTTTACTACTTAGGAAATGAGAGAGAAGGCTGGGCTTATACAGGTTGGCAGAAGCTTGAGCCAAATGATTATATGCAGGAAGAAGATTATGATGAGCTTGAGTGGTTCCACTTTGGGAGCACAGGAAAGGCTAAGATTGACACATCTTCCTATATTGATGGCAGATACTATCATTTCAATGGCGATGGAATCATGGATGATGACTGGTATAACTTTGGCGCTGCTAGTAGTCTGTCCTTAAAATGCTTGTGTGTATAATTGACGTATAGTATAATGGTTGTATCAATATTATTCAGGAGTACACAACCATGGGCAGAAATAAAAAATACGGCAATATAACATTAACAGACGAAGACAGGG
>CAJTGF010000045.1:2821-43745 GCA_910575585.1 Clostridiaceae bacterium | reverse complement strand
AGTAGTGTTTTACGCATTTTGTCATAATTGGAGTATTGTACTTTGTGAAACGAAATCCAAACTTTTTCCGGCAAGAATCCCCAATTATCAAGCTGTTTTCAGAAAAGTTTGGATTTTATATAAGTTTGGATTTGTGGAAATGTGCATAACAGGCTATGGAATCATGGATAACTCTATTCACAGCACATGGAAAAACTAAAGAACGGCTTTCCCATGTCCTGCAAACAGAGTTACCCACAATTCCATAAGACAGCCAGTTATACACATTACAGCACAATGCCGACTACTACGGAATCCCTCTCATTCATACATCTTTTGGGACATTTCCATATATGACAGACAAACAAATAAAAATTTGAACACTATCATAAAAGTCAAGAAATATTATCTTGCTTTATCTTGACTTTTTTAATCATGTCCATTATAATAAGTGTGCTTATAATAAGTAAACTTATTATTGGAGGTATCAAAAATGTTCAAGTACGAAAACATGGTGTCTGGAAATATTGACATCAAAAAATTATGGGAACTTTATAGTAATGTTTCCCGTTGGAAAGAGTGGGATAATGATGTGGAAAATGTAGTGTTGCATGGTAACTTTGCGACTGGTAGTAATGGAATTATGTCAATGAAAAATGGGCAATCACTCCCGTTTGTGATTGACAGCATTGATACTGAAAGGGAATTTACTACAAGTTCTCATTTAGGCGAGATTACCATATCGTTTGGTCATGTTATAACAGAAAGCACTATAACACATACGGTTATCATTAGTGGAGGGGCAGACGAGCAAATGGAAGGTATGGGCAGAGGAATAACAGCCAACTTGCCTAACGCAATGGATAAATTGTTGTCTATGGTATCACAATGAAGGAGTCACGATATAATTCGCGCGATGAAAGCATTGGTTTGTTATTTTGGCAAGTATCTACTCTTTGGCAAAGGGCGGTTAAATCAGTTTTACGTCAGTTTGATTTGACACATACTCAATATGTCATACTTGCTGTTATTGTTGAATTAAGTGAAAGTGATATTGAAATTACGCAAAAGAAAATATCCGATTTCTCGATGATTGACCCTATGACAGTATCGTCAACATTACGTTTGCTGGAAAAGAAAGGATTAACGCAAAGAATCCAAAGTAAAGTTGACAGTCGTGCAAATACAATCTGTAATACAGATAATGGATTATCTGTATTAAAAGAAGCGATTAAAGCAGTAGAAAGTGTTGACATTAGTTTTTTCTTTGAGACAGAAAATGATACAGAAGTATTTCAAAAATTATTGTTCCAACTGAAAAATAGAAACAATAAAAATTTGTAAAACGGACGTTCCTCTGCCCTGTCGTTATCTGTCTCTCATTTGAATTATAGTAATTTAACTGTCAATCATGCACCACCCCATGTGGGGGAAAGGGGGAATCATTTATGCCTTGCATAGAAGCATACAGAGAACACATCATGTATACGTTCAACGGCTATTGCAAGACTGTCATACGCTTTGCGGCTATCAACGCATGGCGTGACAGGAGCAGACGGCGGCAAAAAGAAATATCCCTTGAATACCTCACAGAAGAAAAGTTTTACCCTTTAGGCACAACAGACGAATATTTTGAAGCACCCTATGAAGAACATCCTATAACGATATGCAGTCAGACAGTTATCCTTACCAATAAGCAGGATCATAAAGTTATTGGCGATATGTGGGTATATCTCATTGAAAATGACCGCATGGCAAAAGTGGCATTTCGCCTTTCACCTGCCTGCCAGGGCAAACGGCTTATGACAGAAGCACTGGTGAGAGCAGTTATCTTCTGCTTTGAAGAAACGGAATTACAGAGTTTATGGGCTGATGTTCACATACAAAATATTGCATCCTATAAAACTTTGGAAAAGGCAGGCTTCAAGCGTGAGGGGCTTATCCGTGGAGGTAAAATGGTAAACACATACTGCGATTACTATTTGTATGGTATGATTAAGGCTGATTATATTGAAATTTCCCAATCAAAAAGCGCATTGCGTGAAAAGCCCGGCAAAAAATAAAATGATATCATTTGATCATCAACTTAAGGAGGTGCCGCAATGCACGCATATGAAGCAATCGAACAATCCCTGACTTTTATTGAGGAACATCTGACAAAAGAAATTTCAACGGAAGAACTGGCAAATACTGTCGGTCTGTCCCCCTTTTATTTTCAGCGATTATTCAAAAGGCTGGTAAACAAACCGGTTCAGGAATATGTGAAGCTACGCCGTTTGGCAAAGGTTATTGAAAACCTGAAAAGTACCAACCATAGGATTCTTGACGTTGCCCTGGACTATGGCTTTTCAAGTCACGGGAATTTTACACGGGCTTTCAAGGAAACGTATGGGATTACGCCTGAAAGCTACAGGAGGGATTTGCCAATGCTCAATACATTCGCCAGGCCGGAAGTTTCCATGAATTATGTTTTAGTAGACGAGGGGGTTCCGCTGGTGGCCGGAAATATCGTCCTGGAAATCCAGAGAAGGACATTGGAAAAACCGGAAATTTACCTTGGCCTGGAAACGGAAGTCCGTATTTCCGAACAAATGCCGGCTGGTGAAAGCACAGGTGTAGATGTACCGGGACAGCTTTGGAAGCGTTATCACATGGAGAAGGTTTCCATCGCAGCCAATCTAAATACTGCTGTAGAAATGGGAATGTCCCATGGGGAAGATACTGTACAGAACCTTTTCACTTATTTTGCAGGCGGTCTTGTTCAAAATATTCCGGACCGGCTGCAGGATGGTTTTGTTAAGAGAGAACTCCCGGCAGGAGAATACATCGTTTGCAGAGTCGAAGCAGAAAATTTTGAGGATTTGGTAACGGTTTCTTTAGATCAGGCCGGTAAATATCTTTTTGGTATCTGGCTGCCCCGCCACAATTTAACCACGGAGCCTTTCTCAGCAGAAAAATATTACCGTGACCTGGAGGGGATGGCCTGTATGGAAATTTGGGTCAAGCCCCTGCCGCTGAAAAATAAAGGCTAAGGAGGAATTCAGAGTGGATTGGAATGTGCTGTATTCAAAGGAAAAATCCCCGTCACTGGAGCAAGTCACAGAATATATTAACAATTCTTTATGGACAGATTTTAATAACCGTATTCAGTCCACCTATCGGGTCAGGCCCTGCATGGAACACAGCCGTTGTTCTATGCAGGCAGGCTGGAATATTAAGTATAAAAAAGGCGGAAAGTCTCTTTGTACACTCTATCCGATGCAGGGCTATTTTATTGCTCTCGTGGTTGTAGGAAGTCGTGAACTTACGGAGGCAGAGTTTCTTATGCCGCAATGTTCCGACTATGTGCAGACAGTATTCAAAAACACAAAAACCGGAAATGGACAGAAATGGTTGATGCTGGATGTGCGGGATAGAGAAATTATGGATGATGTATTTCGCCTTATCAATCTCAGAAAGCGTATACCATCATAGCAGGAAAATGAAAGTTGCAGAGCCGTTTTATGACAAACTGTGTATAACAAGCCGGAAGGAGAGGCAGTTTAATGTCTGAACAGGTATTGTCTATATGAATAGGAGAAAATAGAATCGTACTTTTGGTTGTTGATATCCCAAATTTGATTATGAATAATGAGTTATATGATTTTCAGGTATTATTATTGGGCTGTAGACGGATTACTGTATAGATGCATCTGTGAAAGGTGGCTTTGAGCACGGTTTTAAAATGATTGTTCCGGCAAACCAGTATGGTTGATAATGCATATATATCAGCCGATAATTCTTATAAATATTACAATGGGTTCATGTGGAATGGAAGATATACAGAATGTATCTCATTTGAAAAAGCGTTTGGATTGATGAATAAATAAATCAGGAAGTGACAGGAGGGGCGGATATGAAAAGATATATTGCTTTATTAAGGGGTATCAATATAAGCGGGAAAAATAAAGTGCCAATGGCAGAATTAAAGAAGGGATTTGAAACACTTGCTTTTGTAGAAGTGAAAACATATTTGAACAGCGGCAATGTG
Source organism: Clostridiaceae bacterium (assembly GCA_910575585.1). Lineage (GTDB taxonomy): Bacteria > Bacillota > Clostridia > Lachnospirales > Lachnospiraceae > UBA3402. The sequence continues at coordinate 39,736 of CAJTGF010000045.1, read as the reverse complement.
ATTTTTTCCAGTGATGAAGATAATATAAGGAAGCTTACGGACAAGATTGAGGAAATGATAAAAAATCAGTTTGGACTGGATATTCCTGTTTTTGTCCTGTCAAGGGAAGCGCTTGAGGATATTTTACAAAATGCGCCCGACTGGTGGGGCAGTGAGAACAAAGAAATCTATGATAATCTGATTTTCATAATACCGCCAGCTGCATTTTCCGATGTATATAATGAAATCGGAGAACCCAGAAAGGAATTGGAGAGGATAAAGGATTACAAGGAAGTGATATTCTGGTCTTTCAGCCGTAAAGATTACCAAAAGACAAACTGGTGGCCTAAGACAGCAGGTACGAAGATCAGCACGAAGCTGACCATAAGGACAGCAAATACGGTTAGAAAGATAGCCAGTATGTGATTACTGTTGAAATTTGCATTTTATATGAAAAACGTTAAAATACTATATATAGTATTGATTGCTTGACTAAAACAATATATTGTGCTAAACTGTCCTTGTAATTGATTTTTGTGCGTACCCATATGGGAAATGCAGTCCGTCCAGACTGTATGCGGAATATTCTCCGCATTGCACACGCTGTTAAGTTTGTATTTTTGTGCCAGTAGTACCATTATGCCCTTTGGCTGGTGGTGTACTGGCTTTTTTTATGTTAAGGGATCACTTTCCCTTTGAGAGCGGGAATGACTTTGGTTCATGGAAATCCATGGACGCCAGGGATTTGGCAGATGGTCATTCCCGCTTTTTTATTATGCTGTTGCCCAAACGCCGATCAGGGCTTTGAGGATAAAACATTTTAGAAAGGCAGGTAGAAAGAATGAGTACAAGAAAGAAACAGGCCGGCAGGAGCTGGCAGAAACAGGCGGCAGGATATCCCTTCAGGGATACCGCTGCACAGAAAGCAGACAGCCAGTACTGGAAGAACTGTACCACGATCCGGACAGTAAACTTCACGCACAGGGCCAGAAGGGGGGCGTGATGATGCCCGATACGAACATGGAAAGAGAAAGGGAAAGGAACAGCCCGCAGGTGCTTGTGGATACGGAAAACCTTACCCGGGAAGAATGGCTGGACTGGCGGCGCCGCGGGATTGGCGGCAGTGACGTTTCTGCCATTATCGGGATTTCCCCTTTCCGTACCGCACGGGATATCTACTATGACAAGCTGGGTATTGCGGCGGTAGAGGAAGATGAGGGAAACTGGGTGGCCATGGAAATGGGCCATCTCCTGGAAGACCTTGTGGCAAAGATCTTTGAGCGAAGGACAGGGCTTGACATCTATCAGATCAAGAAGATGTTCCGGCATCCCCTTTATCCGTTCATGCTGGCAGACGTGGATTACTTCATCACCATGCCGGACGGGACGAAAGCCATCCTGGAGATCAAGACCACCAACTACAACGCAAAAGACCTCTGGTGGAAGGACGGCAGGGAGACCGTGCCGGCCTACTACGAGGCACAGGGCAGGCATTACATGGCGGTGATGGATATTGACCGTGTATTTTTCTGCTGTCTGTACGGCAACACGGAGGATGAGACTATCATACGGGAGATCCACAGGGACATGGCTTATGAGGAAGAGATGGTATTTCTGGAACAGGAATTCTGGGACAGCTATGTACTGAAACAGGTCCCGCCGCCCTACCTGGAGGACGGGGATGTGATCCTCGCAAGCGCCAGGCAGTATTGCGGCCGGGCAGACAAGGACGCCGATGCCATTGTCCTGAATGGGAGCATGCCGTCTACCCTGATGCAGTATATGCAGCTCCAGGAGCAGAAGAAACAGTCGGATAAGTATTCCAAAAAGCTGGAGGCCGATATCCAGAGGCTGAAAGCGATCCTGGCTGCGGAGATGGGAACAAGCTGCAGGGCTGTCTGCGATATGGGAGGGAGCCGGTATACGCTGACATACAACCCGGTCCGCAAGATGATGGTAGACAAGGACAACCTGATGCGGCTGAAACTGCAGTACCCGGAGATTTACGAGCAGTTTGTAACGGTATCGGAATTTAGGACCTTTCATGTAAAGGTCAGTTCCGTGGATGCCGCCTGAAAACAAAGAAAACGTCAGAGAAAGGGTAAGTGAACATGAAAAGAAAAACATGGATACTGGGGGGCATAGCAGGATTCCTCCTGCTTCTCCTGATAAGGGACGCGTTCCGGCTGATGCGCCTGGGATGTTATCTGGTACTGTATCCCCTGCTGGGCGCTGTCCTGGCAGTCATTGCGGGCCTGCTTATGTTATGGCTTTTATGGAGGTGAGAGAATGGGTATTATAGCAACGTATGACGGGAAGATCTTCCACAACCCGTCAAATAAATTCTGCATTGTTATTGTGAAGACCGCAGATACTTCCGTTCCGGCACAGGCGCGGGATAAGAGACGGTATGGGGACCACCTGATTCGTTTCACCGCCGTGGGCTATGAGATCCCCATGACGGATGCCGTGGAGCTGGAACTGGAAGGGGAATGGGTAAACGGGAAGTACGGCATGCAACTCCAGGTGGAGCAGTGGCGTGAGGTCGTACCGAAAACAAAGGAGGGCGTGCTGAGCTACCTCGGTTCCGGCCTTATCAAAGGGATCGGGGAGAAAACTGCCGCTGAGATTGTAGCAAAGTTCGGCACCAATACGCTGGACGTACTGGAAAAGAACCCGGAACGGCTTTTAGAAGTTCGGGGGATAACGGAAAACAAACTGGAAGACATTCGGACTTCTTTTGCGGAGAGCCGGGCGTTGCGGGATATTATGACGCTTCTTGCGCCCTTTAAGCTGACGCCGAAGACAGCCCTGAAGATCTACCAGTATTTCGGACCGGCCTGTCTGGATATTTTGAAAAAAAGCCCTTTCGAGCTGTGCCAGATGCCGGGCTTTGGGTTCCGCAGGGTGGACGCCATTGTAAGGAAGACCGATAACCGTCCCCGTGACCCCATGCGGATCAGGGGCGCGCTCCACTGTACACTGGACGAGGCGAAAGGGAAACAGGGGCATCTGTTCCTGGGAAGAGAAGAACTGCGCAAGGCAGCGTTTAAGATGCTGAATGAAAAGATCCCGCTTCCGGAAATGCGTGTGCGACCGGAGGAAGTGGAGCAGGAACTGGACGCCATGATCTTAAGCGGCTCTGTGGTCTCCATGAGGGACAGCATCTACCATCCGAACGCCTTTGCGCAGGAGGATGAGACTGCCAGCCGGGTCGCAAGGATGCTGGCGGAGGAAAGGCCGCCGATGAAGGACATTTCCTCTGTCATTGAAACAGTCAGGGCAGAGCAGGGGCTTCGGACTTCTGGGAAACAGGAATCCGCAGTGCGGACGGCATTTCTTTATAACCTGTCCGTGATCACCGGTTCGCCGGGCACAGGCAAGACGACCGTGCTGAAGATTATTTTAGAGGTTTACCGCAGGATTTATCCAGACGGGAAGATTGTCCTGATGGCGCCTACGGGCCGTGCAAGCCGCAGGATGGCGGAAAGCACCGGGTTTGAGGAGGCATGTACCATGCACAGCGGGCTCGGCCTTGTCAGCGAGGAGGACGAGGGCAGCCGGACGAAAAAGCAGGACAGCCTGGATGCGGATCTGGTCATTGTGGACGAGTTTTCCATGGTGGATATGTGGCTTGCGGGAAAGTTTTTTTCCGCACTGAAGAAGGGGGCGAAGACCGTCCTGGTGGGCGACCCGGACCAGCTGCCCAGTGTAGGCGCGGGGAATGTATTTAAGGAACTGATCCAGTGCGGCCTTGTGCCGGTCACGGTGCTGGATGAGATCTTCCGCCAGGCAAAGGACAGCCTGATCGCCCATAACGCACGGTTCATCCATGACGGCAGTACCAAGCTGTACTATGGGAATGATTTTCAGTTCCTGCCTTGTGGCAGCCAGGCGGACGCAGCAGCGGCTATCATCGACAGATACTGTCAGGAGATTGAGGGCAATGGGATTGAGCATGTGCAGATCCTCTCGCCATTCCGGACGGAAGGGGCGGCATCCTCAGACCATCTGAACGCCGCCATCCGGGAGATCGTGAATCCGTTCCAGTCCGCGGAGGACGAGGTCCATATCGGGCTAAAGACCTTCCGTGTGGGCGACCGGATCATGCAGACCAAGAACACGGATAAGGTATCCAACGGTGACCTGGGATTCATCCGCTATGTGGAGGATACGCCGGAAGGGAAACGGATCGGCCTGGACTTCGGGGAGAACCGGAGCCTGGAATACAGCACGGAGGATCTGGTGAACCTGGACCTTGCCTATGCGACTACCATCCATAAGGCCATGGGTTCCGAGTACGATATTGTGCTGATGCCGGTGCTGAAAGCACACTACATCATGCTCTACCGGAACCTTCTGTATACCGGGATCACCAGGGCAAGGAAACGGGTGGTGCTGGCAGGCGAAAAGAGCGTGCTGTTCATGGCCATCCACAAGAATGAGATCAGCAAAAGGAATACCCTTTTAGGAGAGCGCATCCGCCTGTATTACAAGGCTTATGCGAAAAGCGCCGGGATTGCGGTTCCGGAGTTCCTGGAAGAAAAACTGAGGGCAGCAGGTTAAAAATGGGATGCAGGTGCAGAAATCGCACGCAGTATCCCTTATTTATTTAATGAAAGGAGTTTTATCCATGAATAAGAATGAACAGACAGCAACCATGTATGAGAGCATCCCTGCGGTGGCAGAGCTTAACAAAGTGCCGGGGTTTAACCCGTTGAAACTGCTCCGCCGCATCATCTCCCCGGAAAACGGGGAGGAAAAGCTGCAGCTGGATCTCCGCTATAAAAAGTTATGGTTCCGGCTTGCAAACCCCAAAGGCCGCATCCGCCTGAACGCCCTGCGCATCACGGAGCAGATGGCGATCTATGAGGCACAGGTTTTTCTGGAGCGCACCGATGAAAACCCCATTGGCAGCTTTACTTCCAGCTGCACAAAGGAAGAGGCGCCGGGAGGGCAGTATATCCAGGCGGCACAGTATGCGGCTATGGATGAGGCGTTGTCCGATGCAGGATTTGGCATCCAGTTTGCTGATGTGGGAATGGACGCGAAAGGGAGCCGTTATGGGAGCAGGGTTCCTTTCAATGGAGCCTCCCAGAAGAAAGAAACAACTGCTTTGGCTGGTACAGCTGCGGTTTCCACAGAAAGGAAACAGCCGGATACGGCGCCTGCCAGAAGTACGGCCACAGCGTTCCCGGCTGCAGCGGAAAAGAAAGAAACACCGCAGCAGGAAAAACCGGCGCAGACCTCCGGGCTGCCAATTCAGGGCGAAAAGGCGGCGGTAAATGCCGGGCCTGCGGGAAACAGCCTGGCACAGTGCACAGTTGCAGAGGCAAAAGCTCCCCTTGAAACGATAGCAGGGTGTGGAAATCCTGGGGCAAGTCTTCCGGCTGGTTCCCAGGGCGGTTCAGAAAGCCTTCCGGCAGGATCGGAAGAAAGCTTCGGAACGCTCCCGGTACAGTCCGGTGTCACGCAGAAGATGGAAGGGCAGCCTTTGCCTTCCACACAGGAACCGTCAGGACAGCCCTCTGCAGGATCAGCGCAGACCGTGGAAGCAGGTGGAGAAAGTAAAACGGAACCGTCAGCCAAGGCTCAGGAGCCGACTGAAAACAGCAGTCTGCCGGTAGGACCGCAGACAACAAAGGTTCAGGGAACGGCGCAGTCTGCCGGAACCGGGGAACTGCCTGTAAGGGCAGGGGAACCGGAATCTCTTCCCGTACAGAAAAGCGCAGAAATGCCTGCGGCGGGAGAACCGGGGAACATCCTCCCTGTTTCCAAAAGGAAGAATATGGAGGAAGATACCGGGAAGGTGGTACAGGGCATGATGGCGCTGTTAGGCGGGCAGAATGTTACTGTAGAAACGGCTGCATCTTTTGGCGGAAATACTGGAAACAGCGGAAGTGCTGAAAATGTGGAAACCGGATCTGCAGCATCTGAAACGCTGGAACCGTCTGTCGCTGAAAAAGCACAGGAAAAAGCAGATGCCAGGTATACACCGGATATGCCCGTGGAAGAGATCGTTAAGCTGATGACCTTTGAGGAAGCTGGAAAGGTAGTAGTGGATACCGGCGTCTGCAAGGGGCAGACCATTGCGGAAGTGGCAGAACGGCGCCCGCCCAGCCTGAAATTCTATCTGTACGGCGGCTACCGGGGGGATAACAATATCCTCCGCGCGGCGGCTCAGATCATGCTGGATTCCCTGGCTGCTAAAAAAGCTGGATAAAGGCAGGCAATGGAGCGCACAAAAGAAGACAGCAAGGAAGGAGGGTGCAGGCGATGGGCTCGTTTTCACAGGATTTCCCGTTCGGGATCATGGATGTGGTGGAACTGCTGCATTTGCATATCCGGCGCAGGCAGGCGGACAGCGCCTATACGGACTGCCCGTTCTGCGGCGACCGGAGAGGGAAGATGAATGTCAATTTTATCAAGAACGTGTGGCGGTGCAACTACTGCGGCGAACACGGGGGGATGCTGAACCTGTACGCAAGGGTCAACAATACCACCAATTCCGAAGCCTATCAGGAAATCTGTGACGCGCTCCAGGCGGGGGATACTTCCTGGGGATACGGGCAGGCAGAGAACATAAATCCCGGCGCAGGGGTTCCGTCAGGGAACCTTTGCGCCGGCAGCCAAAAGGAAACCGGAATTTCCCAGGCGGAGCGTGCTGGCCCCCAGGAGATACACCAGACCTATTCCCTGCTGCTGGAAATGCTGTCCCTGACTTCCGCACACCGGGCGCACCTGCGCTCGGAGAAGCGGGGGCTTTCGGATGAACAGATCGACAGCCTGGGGTTTAAGAGTACCCCGCCCTATTTTCTGTGCCGCTCCCTGACGGAGAGGCTGATGAAGCAGGGATGTAAGGTGGAGGGAGTTCCAGGGTTCTATCTCCATGAGGGCGGATACTGGACTGCAAAGTTTGGCAGCCGCACGGCGGGCATCCTGATACCGGCCATCGGCATTGACGGGCTGATCCGGGGGATGCAGATCCTCCTGGATGTTCCCTTTAAGGATAAGGATGACCCGCCGGAGAAAGCCGGGACCAAATACATCTGGCTTTCCTCCTCCACGAAAAATATGGGAGTCACTTCCGGGAGCCCGGTGCATTTCATAGGGAATCCCTTTGCCCGGACTATCTATGTCACGGAGGGGATACTGAAAGCGGACATTGCCCATGTACTGCTGAACCGTTCTTTTTTGGCGGTGGCAGGGGCAAACAATGTAGCGCAGCTTGGGCCTCTGTTCGGGCTTTTGGCGCAGAACGGTACGGAATTGATCATCGAGGCCCACGACATGGACAAGTACAGCAACGAGATGATTGCAAAAGGAAGCTCCAAAATCTACCTGCTGGCAAGACAGCAGGGCATGGAGTGCCGGAGGCTGGCCTGGAATCCCAATTACAAGGGGATTGACGACTGGCAGCTTGCGCTCCGGAGAGAAAAACAGCAGAAAGAAGGCGGAGACCAGAATTTACAGAAAGGCAGGGCGCTTTTTGGTCAGGAGGGAAAGGGATTGCCAGAAGTCCTTCTGGATTTCCCCCACCGCAGATACAGGTTCCGCATTTACCAGCTTTGCTTTGACGCAGGCCAAGATACCATCCCGTTTGCTTTTAAGGGAATCCGGGATCTGCACAGGGCCGGGTATGAGCAGCCCCCGGCTTCGGAATACCGGCTGGTGTGCGATTCGGAGCTTGCCTGCCCGGAAGAATGGAAAGATACGGAAATACTGGAACAGATTTCGGCGCATTACGGAAACCAGGTGCCGGAAGGCTACAGAGGACGCCCCCTTGCATCTTCGGATGTGGTGGAGCTGGACGATGGAACAGGCCGCCGCTATTTCTACATAGACGGCAGGACATTTGAACCTGTGCGCTTCTCCCCCTTTCTTGCGAAAAAATGAAGGGATGGAGGCGGACAGCAGCAATGGCATGGAATGGGATTACCCGCTCCGTGCCTTTTTTGACGAAAGGAGAGCAGATATGAGTAGTGCGTTTGAGGATATGAACATGGAAGTGTGTATGGAAGAAAACCCTTTTGAGGAAACTGGATTGCCGGCAGGAGATTCCGGAAAGGGAGAAAACGGGCTGCCCGATGGTTTTATGGACAGCATGGATGCGTTTGGGGAGAACCCCTTTGATTCAGACGGGCAGGAACCGGATGCGGCTTCTCTTCCGGCCCAGGAAGAAACTGTTTCAGACGGAGCGTGGGAGGACGCAGAAGAAAGCGCCGGCCCGGAAACCGATGGGGCAGAAGAAACCGGGGAACCAGAGAAGGAGAGAGAGGAAGCAGAAGATAAAAAACGTGAGGAGCATGAAGCGGCAGAGGCCAGACGGAAAGCGGAATGGGAAGCCAGGCAGCAGGCAAAGAAGGATGCGGAAAAGGCACAGCTTGCCAGACTGTCTTCCCTGAGTGACGAGGAAGTGACCGCACAGGCCATGAAACGTGTGGGAGCCGATACGGAAAGGCTTACCCGCCGGAATATGAAAGAGTGCGTGTCAGAGTATATCCAGACTCTATGCCTGGAGGATCCGGATTTTTCCAGACTGACCATGCATCCCCGCAAGACCATGATCCACTGCTTTTTCTATATCAACCGGAAAGCCAGGGAGTTTGTGGAGCAGGAGATGAAGGATAATGATATCAAGCCGGAAAACGGCGTTTATGGAAGTGACGTGCCGGATGATCTGTGCTATCAGTGGGCGGAGGAATATTTCCGTGATCCGGACGCAAAGGAAGATCAGGAAAAGGAGGAGAAATTTGTTCCCAGGGCATATAACGGGAAATCCAATGGGAAGGCCAAAAGCACAAAAACTGTGGGAAAGAAAACCGCAGGAAAAGAGAAGAATGGGAAAAAGGAGGAAAAGAAACCGCAGGAGAAAGGAGCAGATGGCGGGCAGTTTGAACAGATGACTCTGGCAGGCCTTGCAGGATAGGAGGAAATGCAGATGAAGATAAATAAAAGAGAATGCCGGAAATTTGCAGATCCGGAGTTGAAAATGAACCAGAATCACGGGCTGCTCCATGCGGAGGAAGTGAAGTACATTGTGCGGACATCAGTGAAAAATATCGGTGGGAAACGGCTTCTGGTATTGTATATCTATCTAAGAGAGCAGGCAGCAGCAGGTAATTTTAAGCCTGTCTTGACCATGTTCCAGAGCAGGACAGAGTACGTCACTTTGTGCCGCAGAGAGGATGGAGGCACCCGTTGGAGTGCGGCCGCCTTTTGTAACCTGCAGAGGGATTATGATTTCAGCAGGCAGTGTGCCTTTTATATGGCCGGCGATGAGGAACGTGTGACAAAGTTTTGTAAACGGAAAGCCGCTAAAGGTTTTACCAGCCTGTATTATTTGCAGAGTGACATCAGCGAAAAAAGACAGCGGGAGCGGAAATTAAAAAAAGAAAAAGAAATCCGTGAGAGAATGAAGACAGTCCCTGCCCTTCCCAGAAATATCAGGAAGATGATTGACCGGGAGATTATGCCGCATTATCTTTTTTATTCTTATAACAGGAAGAGGACGGATATGGAGGGATTCTGCAGCGCATGTAAAACTGAAGTTCTTGTGACAGGCGTGAGGCATAATGAAAAAGGGGCATGCCCTGTATGTAAGGCGAAGGTAACCTTTAAGAGCCGTGGAAAACGTGGGATGATCATTGACCGGGATACACTGCAGGTTATCCAGCGCACTTCTGGAAACGAAATTGTAATGAGGTTCCTGAAAAGCTATTTTCAGTATGGGGATGAAAGGAAACCGTATATAAGTGTTTATGAGAATGCCAGGACATTCCTTTCCTGGGATGATACCGGGAACATCTCCGAAGAATGCTATTATTACAGCTATGGAAACAGGAACAGCCTTACCCCGTGGCAGCCGGGCAGCCGCCCTGTATTCAGCAGGTGGAAGTACAACTTTGAAGCTGACCAGACAGGTTTCCTGTATGAGAAAAACTTGGATAAAGTGTTAAAAGGATCGCCGTGGCAGTATTCCCAGTTAAAAGAATTCTATCTGGCGGTAAAGGAACCCCTTTATGCTATCCAGTATTTAGTGCGGTACAATCGTTACCCGATGCTGGAATATCTGGTAAAGCTTCATCTGTATCGCCTGGCTGAGAGTGTTGCGTATGATAATCATTATTATAGTTCAGACTCCGGGTTTAATCCAAAGGGGAAGAATTTAAAGGAAGTGCTTGGGCTCGATAAAAGCCACCTTTCCCTGCTCCAGAGGATAAATCCGGGGCTTGGCCAGATGAAACTGATCAAAGCGCTTATTCATGCGAATGTGGAGCTGGATGAAGAACTGCTGCGCTGGTGTGGGAATTATAGTATCAGCAGGTCAGAAAATATACTTGTTCCATTAAAGCATATGACTCCCTATAAGCTGATGAAATATGTCAATGAACAGTATGCCAGGTTTTGTAAAAAGAGCCCCTATCAGAGTGGTGGATATTACAAAATGGAAGATATCCTGACAGATTACCGGGATTACCTGTGCATGAGCGAAGGACTGGAATTAGATCTGAAAAACAGTTTTGTCCTTTTTCCGGCTGATTTAAAGAAAGCCCATGACAAGGTGAATGATATTTCGGACAAAGAGCAGGCCTTGGTCTATGACAGGCAGATACAGAAACAGTTTGAGGAGATGAATCAGCAGTATCATTTTGTAAAATATGGGTTTGTTGTACTCCTTCCCCATACTGCAAAGGAGATTTTGGAAGAAGGGCAGAACCTGCATCATTGTGTAGGAAGCTATGTAAAGAAGGTTGTTAAGAGGGAAAGTACCATCCTGTTTGTCCGGAAAGCCAGTGAACAGAGTAAATCTCTCTGTACCGTTGAGATTCAAAATGGGGAATTGGCGCAGGCTCGTTGTTATGGCAATCAGTCCCCTTCCCCCGCAGTCAGGAGATTCCTGGATGTATGGGAAAAAGAGATTCTGCATGCCCCCGCACTTGCGGCGGCTGCATAGGTAAGAAAGCGGATGTCTTTATGGTATCCGCTTTCTTTTCATAAAGTTAAACATTGAAACGGAAAGGAGATAAGTATGGTAAAAAATCTGAATCAGTTAAAAAAGACCATAAAGAAGGGAACCTGTTTGGAGATTCTTGTTCACTGCAGGCCGGAATTTACAGGGCAGAAACGCAAGGTTACGATGGCAAATACCCAAGGCTTTTACAGTATCGTCCCAGATGAGCCAGACCATAAAGTGAGCTTGGCAAATGATGGAAAGGGATTTGTTCTCTGGTGGTGTAGTGCCTCCGACTGGGAGTTTCATGACGACATCTGCAGTATCTACTGCAAAGGCAAAGAACATACCGAAGAATTTTTGGTTATGTCCTTCCATATCACAGGGCAGGAGGTGGCTTAAATGGCACAGAACGCATGGGAAAAAATACAGGAATTGACCGCACAGTTAAACCGGTACAGGGATGAATATTATAACAGCAATGCCCCGTCCGTTTCGGATGAAGTCTATGACCGGATGTATGACGAACTGGCGGCATTGGAGAAGGAAACGGGGATTTGGATGGCTGATTCCCCCACGCATACAGTGGGCTTTCAGGCAGTCAGTGCGCTTAAAAAGACAAACCATCCGATCCCGCTGCTTTCACTGGACAAGACAAAAAGCGTGGAGGAACTGGTCTCCTTTGCAGGGGAGCATCAGATTCTTTTGATGCTGAAGCTGGACGGCCTGACGGTCAAGCTGACTTATGAGGACGGGAAACTGGCCGAGGCTGCCACCCGTGGTGACGGAGATACCGGCGAAGTGGTGACACACAATGTCCGGGGCATTTCCGGGATACCACAGCACATTCCCCACAAGGAACGTCTGGTGGTGAGCGGGGAGGCGTTCATCCGCCCCGGTGATTTTTTGAAACTGCAGGAAACCCTGACGGACAGCAGCGGTGAGCGTTACAAGAACGGAAGGAATCTGGCTGCCGGCTCCGTGCGTCTTCTGGATGCGGCGGTCTGCCGGGAGCGCAGGGTGATGTTCATGCCCTTTGCCGTGGTGGAAGGATTTCAGGAAATGGGATCAAAATCCCAGAAACTGCGGAAACTCCCGGAACTGGGCTTCCAGGTCTGTAAATTTGTCATCAGCAGGAGGAAGCTGACCAGCCAGGAGATGGCGGACGGCATCGGGAATCTGCGGCAGTTTGCAGAGGACAATGACATCCCCATTGACGGGATCGTGGCCTCCTATAACGACATTGCCTTTTCCCGGTCCTGCGGCAGGACAGGACACCACTATAAGGACGGACTGGCCTTTAAATTTGGGGATGAACTCCACGAGACAAAGCTGCTCTTGATTGAGTGGAATCCTTCCCGTTCCGGGGAGATCTCACCGGTGGCAGTTTTTCAGCCGGTGGAGATAGACGGATGCGAGGTATCCAAGGCAAGCCTGCACAACCTTTCCTTTATTGAAGGGATGGAGCTGATGCCCGGCTGCCGGATACTGGTCAGCAAGCGGAACATGATTATTCCCCATGTGGAGGAAAATCTGGACCGCGGCCGTTTCGTGATGGGGCAGGCCGTACCAGAAAGGTGTCCCTGCTGTGGGGAGCCTGCCCGCATCCACGAGAGCCGTTCCGTAGAGAATGGGAAAGATAAGATTACTAAGATTCTGTTCTGCGACAACCAGAACTGTGAGACCAGGCGCCTGCGCCAGTTCGTGCATTTTGTCAGCCAGAAAGCTATGAACATCGAAGGTCTGTCCGAGGCCACTTTAGAGAAATTCATTGGAAAAGGGTGGATTCACACCTACATGGATATCTATGGGCTTGACAGACACAGGAACGAGATTGTAAATATGGAAGGCTTCGGGGAGAAATCCTGGCAGCGCCTGTGGGATGCCATCCAGGGCAGCAGGAATACCACTTTTGAGCGGTATCTGATCGCCATGGATATCCCTATGGTGGGAAATACGGCCAGCTGGACTCTTGCCAGGGTGTTCCACAGCGACCTGGAGGAATTTGAGGACGCGGTGCATCACCAGTATGATTTTACGCAGCTCCCTGATTTTGGGGATACCCTGCATAACAATATCCATGAGTGGTTTTATGATGAAGAAAATCTGTATGTATGGGAGGTATTACAGCAAATGTTACATATCGAAAAAAGGACAGTGGAGAACAATACGGCTGCAGTACAGGAGAATCCTTTTGTGGGAATGACTATCGTGGTGACTGGAAAGGTGGAACCCTATACCCGCAGCGGCATCAATGAAAAGATTGAATCCCTGGGCGCCCATGCCGGGAGTTCGGTGAGCAAAAAGACGGATTACCTGGTCTGCGGGGAAAATGCCGGGAGCAAGCTGGCAAAGGCAAGGGAACTGGGGATAAAGATCCTGACGCCGGCACAGTTTTTCCAGATGGCAGGCGAGTGAAATACCCCTTAACAGACTGCGGCCAGAAACAAGTAAATCATAGTATACGGGGAGAGGGAACAGACGCTCTCCCCTGTTTGGAAGGAGGCTATAAGATGAATAACAGGACGATGATAAAACTATCCGCATCCGAGGACTGCATTACCCTGCGGACGTTCTCTAAAGATTGCCACTCTCCCCAGGGCTTTGTCCTTACGGAGAAAGAGCTGCTGGAACTGGAAGAAAGACGATATATGACGGTATCCGATATCCGTTCCTTTGCAAAAGTGTCATTACGGAAGTCTTTCGAGCAGGCGGAGATTCTGGAAATAGAATTTACCTGGCTCAGTGACGCAGGGGGAGGGAAGGTGTCCGGCAGGACGGAAACAGTACGGCTTTCCTATGAGAAATTTAAAAGTTCCATAAAGCAGAGCCGGGAGGACGGTATGCAGATAAAGATGTTGTCCCTGGAGGAAGACGGCAGACTAAAGATAGAATTTCAGAGCAGGAGAAATCTGAAAGCAGTGGCGGAGACGAAGGCATTGCGGAAAAAACTGGGGAAGTTCCTGGCAGACCATTTTCTGAGATGGAAAGGCAGCAGGCAGATCACGGTGTATGATGATTTTGAACCGTACAGCTTTTTCTTCCAGGAACAGACGCCCTATGGGAACGGTATCTGCGGAGGTGTTATCCTCCACGGCCGGGAGAATCTGGAGAAGGCGTATTATGGGATACATACCTGACCGGATGGACAGGACAAGTTAAGGTGTAAAAAAACAGGATTCGGCAGAAACATACGCTGTCGGTCCTGTTTTTTTATTTTTTGTTGAAAAAAGACGTATTCAATGCGTAAAGAATAAGTATAAAGGAAAAAAGGAGATGGAAAAGTATGTTAATTGCAATCGACCATGGAAACAAACAGATGAAGACGATCCACTGTCCGCCCTTCGTGTCCGGGCTGATGGAGAGCATCACAAAGCCTTTTGGCAGCGACATTCTGGAATATCAGAATCGGTTTTACACGCTGTCAAACCAGAGGATTCCTTATAAGAGGGATAAGACGGAGGACGACCGCTTTTTTATCCTGACCTTATTTGGTATCGCCGAGGAACTCCATTTAAAAGGAGGATATGGAGAGGAAGTGGTGCATGTGTCTCTGGCCGTGGGGCTTCCGCCGGCTCATTACGGGGCGCAAAACCAGTCTTTTATACGGTATTTTTCAGGCAGGGGCATTGTAAACTTCCAGTATCGTGACAATCCGTACACCATTTACATTGAGGATGTGCGCTGCTATCCCCAGGCTTTTGCGGCGGCCGTGACCATGATGGACAGGCTGCTGGACAAGCCGAGGGTGCTTATCGTAGATATCGGCGGGTTTACGGCAGACTACCTGATGATGCGTTCCGGGCGGGCGGATCTGAGTATCTGCGATTCCCTGGAAAACGGAGTGATCCTGCTCTATAACCGGATTCGGACGAAAGCCAACTCGGAATTTGACATCCTGCTGGAAGAAACGGATATTGACGGTATCTTAAAGAACGGTGAGAGCACCTATGCCCCGAAAGTCTACACCCTTGTAGAAAAGCTGGCGCAGGATTTTGTAAATGACCTGGCAAACAGCCTGCGGGAGCGTATGCTGGATCTGATGTCCGGCATAGTGGTATTTGTGGGGGGCGGCGCCATTCTTCTGCGCCGACAGATTGAAGCTTCCGGGAAGGTGGGGAATGCTTTATTTGTGGAGGATATCAATGCCAATGCAAAGGGATATGAATTTCTCTATAAGATGGAAACGGCAGGCAGGTGAGCTTATGGGTGGAAAGAAAGACCGGGAGCGGTTCTGTATCAAATTCAATGAAAATGATCCGGCCCATGACGCCGTGATTCGTCTGCTGGAAAAACAGGGGCCGCGCAGCAAAGCACAGTTTCTTGTGAATGCGGTCCTCCACTATATCAACTGCCCGGAAACACCGGATATTGCCATTCCCCAGACTATAGATAGGGCGGCAATCGAAGAAATCGTTGCGGAGATTCTTGGCCGTAAGGAAAATGTCAGGCAGACAGAGGATAAAACAGAGATAAAAAGTGAAACTATATGGAAACAGGGCGCTTTCAAGTCGGAGAAGAAACCGGATGGAGAATATCCGCCAAAAGAGATGGATCAGGCAACACGAGCACTGATTGCAGATACTATGTCAGCATTTCGGAGTAACTGATTAACATGGGGAGAACTATTTACTTTTTTGTGTTTCACGCACCTCCAAGGCGGAGATAAAGCTGTTGATAATATCTTCGAGATGACGGTATTGTGCGGGATGCAGATTTGAGATTCTGGAAATCAGGGTCCAGTGGTCACTGGCATTCACTTCTCCGAGAAGCAGGTAATCGGTGCTGATATCCAGTGCGGAACAGACCCGGATGATATTTTCCGGGCGCAGCGCCTTTTTGCCAAGTTCTGCGGAAGAAACGGTCTGAGGGGTGATACCTGCCTTTTCAGACAGTTCTTCCTGTGTCATCCGGAGCTGCTTCCTGCGATGAAGTATCCGGTTTCCAATCTGTTTTAATAAGTCGTCCATCCGTTCACCTCCAAGTATAATGGCTTAATTTTATCTGCTATAGTTTCAATAATTAAGCGATTATGGTTGAAAAAGTTCTCCTATAACATATATAATGTGCATCAGGAGATAGGAATATACGGAAAATGCAGGAATTGAAATTAAGAATGAGGAAGGAGAAATGGAAATGTCAAATGATATGTGGGTGAAAATGGCTGAGTTCCTGGGCAACTTAAACGGGGAGAATGTGAACAGGGAAAGTTATATCCGCACGCCGGAGTATGAAGAGGCTCTGGCTGTCTGGAAAGAAACCGAGCCGGAGTGGGAAGAATTTTTAAAAACCTTATCTGCAGAGCAGCAGAATCAGGCGGAAAAAATGAAAGACTGCCTGGAGGACTTTGCGTCTGTTCAGGAGAGAAGGGCATATATCCAGGGATATGCGGACTGCGTGCAGGTGTTGTTTCATATGGGATTATTAAGGGAAACAGATGGGTTAAAGTGGCCGGAAAAGATGGAATAAAGCGGAGATACGGAAGGAATTCTCCGCCTGAATGGTTTGAAGCAGATATAGGACAGGAAAATAATTGCAGGGCGGCAATCGTTTGTGATGGCCGTCCTTTTTGCGGTAAAGGGGAATTTCAGAACATTTTATCTGGTTACAATATAAATATCTTTCCATGATTCTTGAGATTTCTTTGAGATTGAACTTGTGGAATAAGAACCCGGAGTCTTCTCAAAATCGGTCAACAGGGTGATAATAGGAGTACGTTTTCCGGCTTTTTAACCGCAGAGGGTACAAGAAAGGAGACTGGTATGAGTATTGGTAACGTGAGCGGTGCAGGGATGAATCCGTACCCCCTGCACAAGCAGCAGAAGAAAAGCAGCAGATAAGGGAAGTTTTTCGGCGGGTATGCAGAAAACCGCAAAAGAAAAGGAGACAGCAGAAAAGTCCGGATTATCTCCATGGGAAGGGGATATGGTGGTTTCGCAGACGCCGAGTTATTTTGGGTTTGTATATGACCACAGCCTTTCCGGTAAATCCAAAGAGGAAATGACGATGGACGAATACAAGCAGTGGTTCATGAATGAAATGTCGGTTATGCCTGTCAGTGGCTGGTACCGTTCTACCTGCGTGGGCGGGGCACTGACAATTACTGAGGAATGTTTTGAAAGAATGAAATCAGATCCGGAATGGGAAAAAACAGTATTAGGAATGGTTAGGAAAATGTATTCCGGTACCGGAATCATGGGTTCCAGGATGATTGGCTATCAGGTCATCGGGGCGACACCTGAACAGTGCCATGGCGAAGGGATACCTGTAAAGGACGGTTCACCACTTTCTGCAGACAATGAAAAATCATGGTGGGAGAAACGCCATGAAAGGATGGAAGAACTGATAGGGGAAATAGAGAGTAAGGCAGTGAAAAGGGTACAGGAGAACCGGGCAGCGGTACAGGAGAATTATTTAAAAAACCAGATGGCAAGCAGGCAAAGGTTACAGGCATTTCCTGCAAAGAGCATACAAAATGGGGATGATGCGGTGGTTTTCCAGTCAGAAGGTAGAATCACACGGACCGTAAATGCTTATGAAGAAAACATAAACATATTCAGCGAAAGCGTGTTTGAAAGAGAGAAAATATAAAGATTGCGGACATTTTGAAGAAGGCGGGTGTGGGTAATATGGTCATACATAAAGCGGATGTAGAAGATGTGGATCGGCTGATAGAAGTGCGCAGACAGTTTCAAGAAACAGTAAAAGGTACCCGGGGCAGTGAACTTTTTGCCAAGGCTGTGGAGGGATATCTGCGAAAGCATTTGTCCGTGGGTACATGTGTAGTCTGGTTAGCGGAGGACGAGGGAAAGATTGTTTCCTGTGCTATGCTCTCGCTGGTAGAAGAATTGCCTGTTTTGGAGAACCCCAGCGGACGGGTTGGGTTTCTTCACAATGTATATACCCATCCCCATTACCGCAGGCAGGGTCTGGCTCAGCAGATGGTAGTAAAATGTCTGCAGTCCGCCAAAGAGTGGGGTGCGGGCCGGGTATGTCTGGGCGCTACAAAACAGGGCAGACGGCTTTATGAAAAATTGGGATTTAACTTCCGAAAGGATGAAATGCAACTGGATTTTCCACTTGACTGACTGGAAAAGAAGTGCGTAATTTAATTATGCCGTTCAGTATATGAAAATGGGAGGAGAGATACATGGGAGATACAAATATAAATTATGACGAAAAATTTGGGCTCAGCACATTTCAGAGGGAAATCTGCGCGGAACTGGGAGAGAAATTCTGGAAGGAACTTACAGACGGGCTTACCCTGCCGGACATAGAATCCGAGTGCAGCTGCCAGTGCCGTAACATGTACCTTTTCATAGAGCGGTTTGAGAGGATGGCAGACATAAAAACCGTAGAAAAGATACTCTGCCGGGTAAGGCACGGGCTTCACCCTTCACAGTCTGTCTGGGCGCGTGAAAAATTTCTGAAAATTGGGGACCTGGATGTATTTCTCCAGAAACATCAGGATGATGAAATGAATCATTTTGAGGAACTGAACCGGGAAAAGAAAGATTTTTACGGCCAGGATATAACGGATGAGGTGCTGGAGTTTATCAGGCAGAATCCGTCCATGCTGGCCCCTGTCAGAAAAGGGAATAAGCTGTACTGCATGGCGTTCCCGTGTAATATGAACGAATACCTGAAGACAGCGGATAACAGGATGAAGCGATACCATGCCTGCCACTGTCCTTTTGCAAAGGAATCTATCCTGTCCGATTCTGTGGTTTCTCCAGTGTTGTGCCATTGCAGTCTGGGGCATGTCATGAATTTTACGGAAGCTTTTCTGGGAAGAGAACTGGGGGGGAGGGTCGTGCATTCCGCGTTGAACGGGGATATGACCTGCGAGTATGAAATCACTATACCGGAAGACATCATGGACAGCTTTGTGAGGGAAAGAGAGAAAGAAATGGTTATAAACGGATATTACAATTATTACCGTACTTTTTCCCTCTCTGGCATTGTTGGACTTCAGGAAGGCATGGTGGAATGGATTATGCCGAAGGAGGGGGAAAAAGGCCCTTCCCTGGTTTTTCATGTAAAACTCCATGAGAAATCATGGGAGGAGGAACTGGAGCCGATGATCGAGGGTATCCGGTCGGGGACAGTTCCGCAGCGGTGGATCATTACGCCGGATGCTACACCCTGGAACGTCATTCCGCTGCTGGAATCCAAAGGCTTCCAGAATCTTTCGTCCCAGGCAGAGGGACCAGAGCCGGGAATGCTCCTTCATAAAAATGATTTCCGGCCATACTTTCCCGCGGATGGGGATGTGATATGCAGAAGGGTTCGTACAAAGGAGGATTTCCGGATATGGGTGGATGTGGTAAATACCGCCCTCCACGGATGGGAAATGATTGACGCAGAGCATTATGCTGTCTGGCTTGAAAAAGAGAATCTCCGGTTTTATCTGTGCGAGATGGATGGGAAGCCGGTATCCACGGCCTCCACAATCCAGACAGGGGATACGGCGTCTCTGGAATTTGTTTCCACCTTACAGGAATACCGCAGGAGGAAAGCGGCAATTTCGTTATGCTCGCAGACACTTGGGGAGCTTTTTGAAAACGGAGTAAGAGCAGTTACGCTCAGCGGTTCGGAAGAAGCCGTTGAACTCTACAGAAAACTGGGGTTCCATGACTGTTTCCATAACATCATCATGCAGTATGATATCCCTGTATAAGAAAATCAGTACTCGAAAGGATGTGGAGATACTGGAAGCTCTGATTATGGCAGGGCATCAGGTTTGTCTTGTCGTAACCCAGCCGGATAAATAGATGTGCAATGCTTCTCTGCTGCCAAAATGTGGGGCACCGCACTACCACAAATGCCGGGTATCTGCTGCGCATGGCGGGAATTCTTAAATAAAAGATATTGATAAAAGGTGGTCTGACAGAGATGAAAAACATGGGAAAACAAAAACTGTTTATTGCTGCAGGTGTCCTTCTTTTTATAGTATCCGGATGCGGCAAAAAGGCAGAGGAAAATCAGAAGATACCGCAAAATGCAGAAGTCAGAGAAGAATATTCGGAAAAGGAACAAATGGGAGAAAACCGTGATTCCGATGGGGAATCCATTGCAGAGCTTTATCGTGATATTTATGAACAGGCAGTAGAAATGGGAACGGTTGGAGAGCTGGAAGTGACAAGACGCATGGTTGAACGGATTGGAGAACGTGGTTATGCTGTGGTGGACGAAGAAAATCAGATTGACATGGTCGGTTCGGAACAGGTTTTACGCTTTTGCAGATCCGTAGAGGAAGCGCAGGATGACAAACTTACCATAATCGTAGTCACCAGCTCCGGCGGATTTATAAAGTATGACCTTCATACAGCAGAGGGAGCAGTAAACGTAACCAGAGGATATTATCAGTATAGCAATGGGATTCTGAAAAACTTAAGTACCGTAAGCTATCCGGCAGAATCGTGGGAATATACGGAAGAAGGCTACCTGCTGTTTGAGGGAAGTTATTTTTCCGAAAGCTATTACGTGTTTTCCCTCAGTGATGAACCGGAACATACGGCGCTGAGGGTTGAGCCGCTGGATGAAACGTGCAGGGAATTAAACCGACAGTATTTGCTGCCGGTAGGGTATGGGGGAAATAATCTTTTCCTTACGGACTGGAGTGAACAGGATTTTGGGAATCTGGATTTTTATGATTTATTCGACAGGTTCTACCCGGATATCTATAAGCAGCCGATTCCTTTTACGCCGGATGATGATTTAGACGCCGGGACTGTTTACAGGATACCGGCAGATGTATTTGAACATGTCATTGAGCGTCATTTGCAAATTGATCACGAGGAGCTGCATAGGAAGGCCGCCTATATCCCGGAGGATCAGACTTATGAATACAGGTCGAGAGGGTTTTATGAGGTTGAATATCCGGATATCCCATATCCGGAGGTGGTCAGTTATACGGAAAATGATGACGGAACGTTAACTTTGACTGTGAATGCCGTATACCCGGAGGAAAACACCTCCAGGGTGTATACCCACAAAACCGTGGTCCGTTCCCTTGACGATGGAGGTTTTCAGTATGTATCCAATCAGATTATTTTTCCGGAGGGCGGCTGTGAGCTGTGGTGGCATTCGGACCGGCTGACAGAGGACCAGTGGAAGGAAGTATATGGAGGGGATGATTAGTTGGAAGATTTAAAGCAGTTGTTCAGAAAGGGAGGTTTCTTGCTTATCCTGTTATGTTTGACAGTGGCAACCGGGAGCTTCTTTACAGGCTTCAAGGAGGACAAAGGCCGAAAGCAGCCGGAAGAATCCCAGGAACCGGGTAGTATCCATGCTGAGAGAGGCCGGATATGTAAGCGTTACTGACGGGGCAAATATGGAAAACCATAACAGTGTCCGGGACTTTTATTCTGCTTATTAAAAAGGGCAGGACAGCCTGGTTACTATTTTTGACGTGAATCTGGATGGGCTGATCGGTGCTTATACATTTATACACAGGAGAGGAAACCTGCAGACCTTTTATGTACAGATCGGATGGAGGGAAGGGGCGTACCGGAAATCATATCAACTGCTGTCAGTGATATTGCGGAGATAAAACTGACAGAAAAGGGATATTTCATTTACGCCTATACGGTACAGCTCTATCATTCCAGCCTGCGCCAGTTCTGGCGGGCAGCCCCGCTTTCTGACCGGTGCAGGGAGTTGACAGAAAAATATCTGGACGGACTTAGCTATGTCAATTACAATGTCCTTGTAACGGACTGGGACAGCAGCAACGTGGAGGATATCCTGATGCCATGTATGTTTGAGGACCTGTACCGCATGGATACGGGAGAGATTCTGCGGCCGGAAAACGGGGAGATACCTGCAGAGGTATATGAACGGATCATGACCACGCATTTTCCAGTCACAAAGGAACGGATAAGGGAGATATGCGGTTACCGCGCAGACACAGACAGCTATCCGTATGAAATAATCTTTTCCAGCTCGTATCCGCCTTTTGGGGAAGTGGTGGGGGATAAGGAGAACCCGGACGGAACGCTGACCCTCTTTGTAGATGGGGTATGGCCGGATTATAACTCCGACTGTGCGTTTACCAACATCATAACCGTCCAGCCCTTTGATGATGGAACATTCCGTTATTTATCCAATTCCATAGAGAAAAAGGAGCTGGAGATTCCCGGCGTATACGATATGAAATAAAGGAAGGATTTCCATGGAAATATATATCCAGACTATTATCATAGTGATGACAGGGTTTTTGTGTGCCTGTGGAGGAAAAGAACCAGAGGATTTTTCACTGTCCGGCGCCAGGGAAGGCAGGGAAGAACTTCGGCAGTGGGCTGTGTTTGATGAAGGGCGTCAAGTCTACCGATGGGAGAGAATGGGGTGCGGAAATTACGCACCCCAGTTTCTTCAGTACTTCTGTTCCCGATGTGACACAGATTAGAGAAAATGAAGATGGAACATTTACCCTGACTGTGGATGCAGTATGCCAGATGATTCTGTGCGATGATGCGGTCATAACCCATGAGCTTACAGTCAGATGATTAGAGAACGGCGGTATCCAGTATCTGGGCAATCAGATACTGGATGATGGAATGCTAAATATTTCGGAGTATCAGTACCGGACAGGAATCAGCATTCAATCATAATTCATTGATTGTGACGGTAATCGCCATATTGCATATCCTTTTGGCCGGAGCGTATACTGCGATTAGAGCAGAGAAAACAACAAAAACAATCACGATTCCAATTAGTGCTCCAGACAGCCGCCACTCCACTCCCAAATGGCGGGTAATCAGTCCAATATACAGAAAACGGCTCAGGGGAATCCCGATTCCGAAACCGGCAATCAGGCCGGAAACAGCGTAGGTGAAAGCCTCTGCAGCAATCATACGGGTAAGCTGCCTTCCATCCATACCCACGGCCCGCATGGCCCCGTACTGTTTTGTCCTCGCAGACACACTCATGGAAATACTGTTAATGATATTAAACAAGGTAATGATTCCGATGATCGCAAGGAATCCATAAGTGATCATCCGGGTTGCCAGATAAGTGGCATTGTTCTGCTGATTGTATTCCCGCAGGTCGCTGACAATCACCTGGCTGTTTTCAAAGTCTCTGATTTGTGCCACGGTTTCTTCCGTGGCATTCCTCCCAAGCTGCACGCCGATTAAACAATACTTTTCCGGTCCCATCAATCGATCATAGGTCTTCTGAGAACAGATTAATATCTGGCTGTCGCCAAACAGCCCCTGGGACAGGATACAGGAAATCTCAATTTCTGTGCTGCCTATCTTAACAATATCGCCCACCTTTAACGGGTTATCCTTATTAAAAACCGTTGCCGCTTTGTTACTGTTTCCATAAATTTCTGACAAATCCCCCTGCACAACGCTTTCTTTTGCATACTCCAGCAGAGTCTCGTCATAGGATACCACATTGATATGGTCGATTTCCTCCCTCAAGGACACTGCCGGAATATTGTCTCTGTAGTTACATCCGTAGACATTGGAGACCCCTTCCATTTTCCTGATTTCGTCAACCAGTTCACGATCCAGTATCTTTGCATTGGCATACCCGTTCAGCGCCAGATCCGCGGTCGTAACGGACTGGGAAGGCATCAGCAGCTTTGCAAAGTCCAAAAGCACCGAAAAAGAAAGCAGCAAAATAATACCGAGCGCAAAGGACGCCGTCATGAAAAACCATCCTTTTCTGACCGCCACCGCATGATGGATACCCAGAGAGGATTCGATTTTTAGAAAGCCTGTTCTTGCGGCCCGGCGGACTGCCGGCGTATTTCCTGCATTGCCGGAAACCGCAGATACAGGGGAAACTTTTGCCGCCCGTCTGGCCGGGGACTCTGCCGACAGGAGAACGGTTATGATTCCTACCATGGCTCCGCAGATAAGGCCCACAGAACTTACTTTGAACACCGGCATAGTATCCCATTCACCGCCTATGCCGTAGCGGAGCATCCCGCAGACACCCCAGCTTGCAAGGGTCCCAAGCAGCATTCCCATTGGCACCGCCCGTTTGCACCAGTTCAGCGCTTCCAGACGTACAAACCGGATAATCTGCTGGCGGCTTGCGCCAATACAGCGCATCATACCAAAGAACTGGGTCCTTTGGGCAAGATTGCTGTTCATGCTGCCGGAAATCATCAGTGTGCCTGCCAGCAGCACTAATACGAACAGGATGGCAGCAATCTGATAGAAGCCGTTCATGGATTTACTTTTGCTGTAGCCTGCTGTGCCCATAACGCCGGTGTTTTCAGAAATACTCTCCTCCGGCAGCCCATATTGCGCCGCAAGCTCCTTTTTTGCCTTTGCTGCTTTTGCCGCGCTCTGAAACTGCACGTAAAGGGTTGTGTCATTGTCCGCAATTTTGTTTTGCTCCATGAGGGACGAAAAAGCTCCCTGCGTCATATAGACACCTACCAGATAAGTCTGGCCCTCATAATAACCCTTGTCATCCGTGCCAAGACCGGATACCGTGAAAACCCTGTCACCAGCAGGCGTATGCACGGTTATTTCGTCGCCGGGCCATACCTTAAGGGCGCCGGCGGCATTGGGGCTTAACATGACCTGGTCGTCCTTTTGCGGAAAATCGCCTTCGGTAATGCCGTTTGAAATCTGATTTATACAGGCTTCTTCCGTACCGTACAGAACCGCCTTTTTTTCATTGACGTAGTAGGGCTGTTCCCCATCAAGGTTAAACACCGAGGAAAAACCTGCCGCAGTCACATCCGGGCGCACCCGGATTCCCTGTGCCGTATCCCGCGAGACATTAGGGAGACTGATATGCCAGTTTCCGTGTTTATTTATCATGGCAATATGTTCTCCTTGGGTCACCATGTCCGCCACACTGAAAATTGCAGTCACAAGGAACACTGCAAACACAATGCACAAAATCGTCATACGGTTCCTTCGCCTGTGTACCTTTGCAGAAATTGGAATAAGGCTGAGATAACTTTTCATTTCCGGCCTCCTTTCCATTCCGGTCCGCTCATGGCAGACGTCCCCCGGACATCCCCTGCCCTTCCCAGATCAGTCAGTTCCCCGTCCGATACCTGCAAAACCCGGTCGGCGGTCTGTGCGATACTGCGGTTATGGGTAATCATGATGATGGTCTGCTTGTATTTACGGGACGCTTCTTTAAGAAGGGCGATTACCTCGCTGCTGTTTTGCGTATCCAAATTTCCCGTGGGTTCATCGGCAAGAATCAGAGACGGCCTCGCGATCAGCGCCCGCCCGATGGCGGCTCTCTGCTGCTGTCCTCCAGATAACTGGCTGGGCAGATGATTCCGGCGTTCCTTTAGATTCAGCACCGCGAGAAGTTCCTCCAGATACGTTTTGTCCGGCTTCTGATAATCAAGCAGCATGGGGAAAATGATATTCTGCTCCACCGTAAGCTCCGGCACAAGGTTGAATGCCTGAAAGATAAAACCGATATTCCTGCGCCGGAAAACGGTAAGCCTGCGCTCGTCCATGGAAAAAATATCCCTGCCGTCAATCGTTACCTTCCCCGATGTGGGGGTATCCAGGGCGCCGATCATGTTAAGGAGCGTACTCTTGCCGGAACCGGATTCTCCCACAATCGCCACATATTCGCCCTTTGGAACGGAAAAGCTGACGTCCCTCAGAGCCTTCACAGCAGCATCCCCGCTGCCGTAGGTCTTGCAGATGTTACTGACTTCTAATAAATTCATTGTGTAAATACCTCCTATACCTGAGAGATTAGCACATGAATATTACTGTAAGGCTACTGTAAGATTACAATTTTGTAGGAATCAGAAAATTTATGGTAAATACGGTACCTGCACCTGGTGTGCTGTCCACCTCGATGGTTCCGCTGTGGGCTTCAATAATCATTTTGGCAAGAGGAAGGCCCAGCCCGATGCCCTGCCGGTCTTTGGAAAAGCGGCTGCGGTAAAACCGCTTGAAAATATGGTGCAAATCCTCCGGGTGAATGCCGCTGCCGTTGTCTCTTACGCAAACCTGGACAAGGTTGGGGAGAGCCCGCCACTCCATCCGCACCGTATCTCCCTTTTGCGTATGGTCCAGGGCATTCTTCACAAGATTATCAATGGCTTCCATCAGCCAGTCGCGGTCACAGAAAAGGGACACCTCATTGGGGCCGGACAGAACGATTTGTTTCTGTTCCTGTTTGGCCCTGTAGGCAAAATGCAGCTGAATATTCCGCATCATCTCCGCCAGGTTTTCCGAAGTCTTTTCAAGAGAGATGGAACCGGCGTCCATCCTTGCGATTGTCAGCAGGTTTTTCACCAGGGCTTCAATCCGGTCAAGCTCCTGCTCCGACAGGGCGGCAAATTCTTCCATGGCGGGCCAGTCCTTTGCCTCCTCCTGCATCAGGCCGTTATATATGTTCAGGGCTGCCAGCGGCGTTTTGAGCTGATGGGAAATGTCGGACATGGTATTTTTCAAAAATTCCTTTTCCCGCAGTTCATTTGCGGCTTGGGCGTTTAACACCGTTGCCAGAGAATTTACACAGTGAAACAGCCGATACAGCTCCCCTTCCTCGTCACATTCGATGCGGGCGCGCGCATTCCCGGAAAGAAAGGAATCGATCTGCGACACCGCATGTTCCATGATCCTGTCCTGACGGATAAAATACCGGCAGCAGGAAGTCCACAAAGCGATCGCCGCCGCCAAGGTAAGCAGTGCAATCCACGGGGAAAACCGCTGATAAAGAAACAGGAAGCAAAGCTCCGCCAGCAGAAGAAAGAGTGCCATAATAAGGGAGATCAGAAGGAAAAGATGCCTGATCTCCCGGTTTGCCAAGATCCTAAATACTTTCATAAAAATTTACCCCGTTACGTTCCATTTGTAGCCCATGCCCCGGACGGTTAAAAGCATCCGGGGCTCGCCCGGATCATCCTCAACCTTCATTCTCAGCCTGCGCATATAGACGGTAAGGGAACCGCTGTCGATAAAGCTGCCTTCGCAGTCCCACAGCTTTTCCAAGATCCGTTCCCTGGGCAGCACCACGTTTGGGTTCTGCATAAAAAGGCACAAAAGCCTGTATTCCGCCGCCGTCAGATCCAGAAGCTCCCCGTTTTTGAAAGCCTGTCCTTTAAGCAGGCAGATACGGATATTATTTGACACAAGCTCCGTGTCCGCCGCCCCGAAATCGTTTGCCCGCCGAAGAAGCGCATTGATTCTTGACTCCAAAACACCCAGCTTGAAGGGTTTTGTGATATAGTCATCGCCGCCTATATCAAGTCCCATGATTATGTTCATTTCTTCATCGGAAGCCGTTAGAAAGATAATGGGCACCTTGGAAATTTGCCGGACTTTTTTGCAGAACGCAAAACCGGAACCGTCAGGCAGCGCCACATCCAAAACCAGAAGGTCGTATGTTCCGTCCTCCCACAGACGCTCCGCCTCCAGCAGCGTCCTTGCCACATCCAGTGAAAAGCCCCATTTTTTAAAAGCAAAAGACAGCCCGTTTACCAGGCTCAAATCATCTTCCAAAAGTAGGATTCTGCTCATATTTTTCACCATTCCTTTTCAAGGCACTGGGGCTGATTTTATCCCAGCCAGATTCTCCTCCATTTTATCCATCACCCGTTTCTTCTGCGCTTCTGTGAGAAATCCGTCCGCTATTGCATCGTCCAGAATCTCTGCCACCTCTGTCATATCATTCCGGTAGGTTTCGGCAGTCAGAGGTACATTCCGGTTCACAAGTTCCGGCCGCATGACAATGGTTGGGTTAAAGGAGACCATAACCGTTTCTGTTTCCATAAGAAACGCCCCTTTATAAATGACATATTCTCCTTTCCCATTGTCAGCTTTCAGGCGGTTCAGATCCCGTTCCATGGCTACGGCGTCCGGGTCTTTCTCGCCCCTGTCTGCTTTTACAGCATCTACGATCCTTTGGTATTCTTCCACGGCTTCCGGCTCTCCACTGGTCGCCCTTACAATCGTTTCATAAGACACAAGATTATGATTCCTCATGTGACAATTCCTCCAGTTCTTTTTGTAACATCTGCAAGGCACTGTGTATATGATGCCATGCCGTACTTCGGCAGCGTCCGTACATTTCCCCGATTTCCTGCTGTGTGTAATGCCCGAAAAAGTAAAGGAAAATGATTTCCCTCTTTTTTTCTGGCAAAGATAACAGGGCAGCGGCAAGCTCTTCATTTGTGAGGATAACTGTCTGACCGCATACTGTAATTGGGTATTCTTCATAGGGTGCTTCAAAATATTCGTCTGTTGTGCCTAAAGGGTAAAACTTTTCTTCTGTGAGGTATTCAAGGGATATTTCTTTTTGCCGCCGTCTGCTCCTGTCACGCCATGCATTGATAGCCGCAAATCGTATGATAGTTTTGCAAAAGCCATTGAAAGTATACATGATGTGTTCCCTGTATGCTTCTGCATAAGGCATAAATAATTTCCCCCTTTCTCCCACATGGGGCAGTGCATGGTTAGCAGTTGCACTTATAATTCAAAGAAACAACATGATTTCCTGTTGTTTCTTGATTATCTATCAAAGACTAAATGAGCTATTAATGGCGGACGCAACCTGTCTATTTTCTGATTATTAACTGGTTCAATTGATTCTGCTATTTCTAAAGATAGAATAAAAATCATAAATCCAATCTCATGTATATTGATGTACTCATAGGACTATTGTTGTAACAATCTATGGTGTAAAAACCAAATTGTTCATATATATGAATTGCTTTTTCTAAAAAGGGAAGGGTATCTAACAACATATACGAATAACCAATTTCCTTTGCGTCTGTTATAATTTTTTGTACAAGAAGTTTACCAATATTTTTTCCTCTAAATTGTGGTCTTACATAAAGACGTTTCATTTCACAATTCTTTTTGTCTATATTTTTCAATCCAATACAACCTGCGGCTTCTCCGTTATAATAAGCTAAATATAATCTTCCAGATGGCATACCATATTTTTTTTCTAAATGATTTATTTCTTCTTCATAATGCTGAATATCAAGATAATTTTGAAATGAACTATCATTAATTATTAGCATATTTGTATATTCTGAAAATAGCGCATTTATTTCTTGTGTATGCACATAGGCTAAAACAATTTCGATATTCATAACAGTTCCTCCTAAAGTCAAATTCACTTTTCGTCATTTTTACGCAATATGCTTTCAATCAATACCATTGCCTCACATAACCTATCACAATCTTTTTTATCCATATTTTTTAATTTTTCATAAATCTGTTTATCACCATTCCAGTCTATTTTTTTCGCTTCTTCCTTTCCCGTGTTTGTTAAATATAATTTCTTAATTCCCTTGCTCCCCGAAACAAGTTTTCTCGTTATTAACCTTTTTTTTCAAGTTTTGCAAGTATTCTACTCACATAGCTTTTGTCCATGTTTAGTTGCTCACATAATTCAGTGGCATTTATCCCTTGGTTAGCATATATTTCAAATAGCACTCTCGATTCAGGCCATGAGAAATTTGTCCCTAAATAGCCTTTATTCATGACATCTAACCATACAGTGTAGTATCGGTTAAACTGTCGTATTTTTTTTATCAAATCTTCATTCAATGTTTTACCTCCCCTATATGAGTTGACTTTATCAACCCATATTATAACTCAAAGTGTTGACAAAATCAACTCAATTATATTCTCACAGAATAGAAATGAGAGGAATTCCGTAGCAGTCGGAATTTGTGGGAATGTGTATAACTGGCTATCTCATGGAATTGTGGGTAACTCTGTTTGCAGGACGTGGGAAAGCCGTTCTTTAGTTTTTCCATGTGCTGTGAATAGAGTTATCCATGATTCCATAGCCTGTTATGCACAATTCCACAAATCCAAACTTAGAAGAAATCCAAACTTTTCTCTGTAAATCCTTTATTCAAGGCATTTTATGATAAAAAAGTTTGGATTTTGTTTTGTACTTCTCTTGTCAGAAATGAGAATAAATTGATTGAAACAGAGCTAAATAGCAATGTTTTACGCATTTTGTCATAATTGGAGTATTGTACTTTGTGAAACGAAATCCAAACTTTTTCCGACAAGAATCCCCAATTATCAAGCTGTTTTCAGAAAAGTTTGGATTTTATATAAGTTTGGATTTGTGGAAAAATCTAAACTTTTGGATTTTTCCACAATGCTTGTCTTTTGGTCTTTGGTTCTTTGATTCGGTATAGTGTGGTGCTGGCGGTCTATCTCTTGTTTTCGGTCTCTTGCTTTTTTACCGTACATGAGCATTCTTCCACGGAGTACAGTTCAAAGATGCCTCCAAGGGTCGGGTCATCCTTCCGGAAGTTCAGAGAAAAAGTGCCGGAGGGCATTGCGCCATAAACCGTTATACAGCTTATGGTCATGGCAAGGGAAAGGAGAATTCCTGTGAGGGAAGCTTTTTCTTTCTTTTTCATGATGTGAAAGATTCGTTCTCTTATAAGACTTTGCCCAAAACCGGAAGTCAGAAGATTGATTCCGGCTCTCTTTGCTTCCAGTTCTACCAGTAAATCGGCATAAAGCTTACGGTTTTCTCCTCCCACGGCCCGGACTACGGCTTCATCGCAGGCCAGCTCCATATCCCGGCAGGCCAGGGCAGCCATGAGCCATACCAGAGGGTTAAACCAGTGGCAGACACAGGATATGGTCAGGCACAGCTTTTTCAGTGCATCCAGATGCCGGATGCGAGCCGCTTCATGTTCCAGGATCAGCTTCATGCTCTCTTTGTCCGCCCAGTCGGTCTGTTTTGGAAGCAGAATCACCGGGAAGAAGATACCATAGGTTAAAGGGGAATCAATCTCGTCCGAAACTCGGACGGTAATTCTGCGGAAGGAACGCTTCTGCTCCAGCCACATGGGAATCCAGGAAGATTTCTTAAGGAGAATTGCTGTGCGGTATTTCTTCATACTGGCGGCATGAAGATAAGCGATATACAGGCTGACAGCTACAGCGCCGCAAAGCCATAGGATTTTAAGGAGATTCCATCCAAAGTCTGGTCCGGCCCCGGCTGTCTGCCAGGTTCCCGCCGAAAAAGATAAAGCCGCGGTGATATCCGGCATTTTTCCGCTTAACGAATGCGCCACAGGCACAGGAAAGCCCGTCGGTACGGGAATCATCAGCTTCCACCAGGCAAGCAGCCAGAGCAGCGAAAAAACGGTTCTGGGTATTCTGTCAGAAAAGAACTTCCGAAAGGCCACGGCCATCAGAATCAGAACGGAAGCCGAAAGGCTCATCTGCAGCAGGTTCATAGGCTCACTCCATTTCATTGATCATTTGCTTTAATTCCTCCAGTTCCTTTTTTGACAGGGCCCTCTGGGATAACAGCGCCGAAAAAAGCAGGGGGACGGAGCCGTCAAAGACACGGTTTACAAATTCCCTGGTATCATCCTGAACTGCCTGTTCTTTGGAAAGGAGAGCCCTGCAGACAAAATTCGGCTCCAGGCGTTCAATAAAGCCCTTCTGGATACATTTTTTAATGACCGTGTAGGTGGTATTCTTATTCCAGCCGACGGTATCACGTAGGGTCAGGGAAATCTGTTTGGCTGTTACTTCTCCTTCTTTCCAGATTACTTCCATTACCTTTCTTTCTGAATCAAACAGTGTCTTTTCCATACCCGTGTTCACCTCATATTCATTGTGTGTTCTTTATCGTACATTTCCCATATACTATCACAGTAGTCTGTTGATGTCAATGAATAACCGCCGGATATGGATGATCAGTATTGTTATAGCTTGTCCGCATTTTCATAGATTGCCTTTTTATCCTGATCGGACAACAGTGTTTTATTCGTGTCTTTCACAAAGGAAAGAATGAGTAAAACCGCTGCTAAACCGTAAAACCAATAAGTAAAAACTGTGTTCACCTTTACCACCGTCTTTTCCTTTGCTTTTCAACTTTCATTATAGTACAATTTGCTCAAATTTCCTGTTGCACACGCAACAAAAAGTGAGGACGCAGCTGCGTCATTCCCTTGGGCTCTCTTTTGCGCCTGGTATTTCATACTACCGACTATTTTATATTCGGAAGATTTAAGACACGAGTAGTATTGACAAAGCATTAAGACTGTGGTAGTTTAATTTTAAAAATACTACTGGTGTCTTATGAAAGGAGTTCCTGTTTGATGGCTGTAAAACTTTTTGACTCTGAATTGAAAGTAATGGAGGTGCTCTGGAAAGAGGGGGACATTCCGGCAAAGCAGATTGCTAAACAACTGACCGGGCAGTTGGGCTGGAATGTAAACACGACCTATACTCTCATAAAGCGGTGCATTAAAAAAGGGGCGATTGAACGCTCCGAGCCGGGCTTTATGTGCCGCGCCTTGATCCCGAAAGAGTCCGTCCAAGAGGCAGAAACCAACGAACTGATCAATAAAGTCTATGACGGTTCTGCTGATAAGCTATTTGCGACTCTGCTCGGCAGGAAGAAACTTTCCGCTGAACAGATCGAAAAGTTGAAACAGATTGTTGGCGATTTAGAATGAGGAGGTAACTATGAGCTTACTGCAAATGAGTTTTTCCGGTGCCATTTTAATTTTAGCGATTGTTGTCATTCGTGCGCTGGCAATTAACAGACTGCCGAAAAAGACCTTTTTGGCACTATGGGGGGTTGCGCTATTGCGCTTGTTGATCCCATTATCTTTACCGTCCATGTTTAGCGTTTATTCGGTCATAGGCCATAGGACATCCGCTATGCAAGCGGTACAGCAGCCCCCTGTTGCAAACTTTATCCCGGTCACTCCAACCCAGGCTATGACAATGCTCCCAAGTACAGCCGGTATCAATGAAACGGGAAGCTCCATTCCCATATGGACAGTCATTTGGGCTGTTGGCGCACTTATCTGTTTCCTGTTTTTTGCAATTTCGTATATCCGATGCCGTCGGGAGTTTCAGACCTCTCTGCCTGTGGAGAATGATTTTGTAAAAAGCTGGCTTATTACACATAAAATAAAGCGTCAAATCGCCATTAGGCAGTCCAGCCGGATTTGCGCCCCTCTCACCTACGGCTTTCTCCGGCCTGTGATTTTGATGCCAAAGGGTACAGACTGGAATGATACAAAATCGCTTCCATACGTTTTGGCCCATGAGTATGTTCATATCCGGCGTTTTGACGCTTTCACGAAGCTGGTTTTGGTTGTGGCACTCTGCATCCACTGGTTTAATCCGTTGGTATGGGCTATGTATATCCTGGCAAACTGTGATATTGAACTTTCCTGTGATGATGCGGTTGTTCGGCTTTTTGGAACGGGAAACAAGTCGATTTATGCGCGGATACTTATCAGTATGGAGGAAACAAAAAGCGGTCTGACCCCGCTATGTAACAGCTTTAGCAAAAACGCCATTGAAGAAAGAGTGACCGCTATTATGAAAATCAAGAAAACATCGTTGATTGCCACATGTGTTGCGGTTGTTTTGGTTGCTGGAGTCGCGATTGCTTTTGCCACTTCTGCCGCAGCAGGAAATAATCGGTTAAGCCCTGTTCCTAATACTGGCTTTACCAACGAAGAATATAACAAGCTGTTTGCGTTACAGCTTGACGGTTATGAGGATATGACCGTTTCCGAGTTTCGGACACAGATTTTTGAATTGATTGATACAGTCGAATATAGAGAGCTTCTGGAGCGTTTTTCACAGGACCGAACGCTTTATGATTTGAAAGACAACAATGAAGCCGCCTCATTCCTGTTTAATGTGTTAGAACCGCTTATTGCCGAAAGATGGCAGGAAAGAGACTTCGGCGGCTATGCAACGACAAATTATGTGGCATCAGACAACGCGACACTGGAATATCAACTTACGATGACGATACTGGATGCAGACACGCTGACCGTCCGGGAGTACAACGATGCGCGGCTCGGCGTTGCAAATGCCATGCCAGCGCTTTTACAGGGAATGTCTTTGGAAGAACTCCAGGGAGATCAGACGGCGGCGCTTCAATCAAAAATTGAGGGCCTTGCCCAGGCGCACAGCCTTAAATGTCTGCAACTTTCCATTCAATTTTGGTTTATGCCGCTTTCTGGCTATGTAGATACCCTGCCCGCCAGTACTGATGATCCCGGCTTCAATGAACAAGAGCCGCGCCAGTACGGATATGGCACAAGTGAGGAGTATGCCTCACTATTGGCTCTCAAAACCTCCGATTACCAACAGATGACCGTGGCCGATTTTAATGCTGCCTTGCTGGAATGGGCTAACGAAAACCTTGACGGATGGGATCGGATTGGGGAGGATGCCGCACGAAATGATTACCGGGTGGAACTCTCAGTTGAGGAACGTGCTTTTGTGACGTTGACGAGGACGCTTTCCGGTGAAGAAAATTTCCGTATGATACAAAGCCTGAATACCGGACGCATGGAGGAAGATCCGTGGTTTGGCGGAATCATTCTTTCAAAAGATACGGAAGAAAGGGGCTATGGCGCTTGGTGTAATTTGTGGTATCAGTTTTCCTATCACATCGCAGACAAAGATCGCTTGACGATTGGCGAGCGTGATTACGCTATCGGCGGTATCGTCAGTGCCATAGAAGCCTTTTGGAATGAAACCCCGCTGGATGATTTGCTGACGCTGACCGAGCGCGATGTCGTAACGAAAATGGTTTCTTTGGCTGATGAATATAGTACCGATCTAATCACAATCACAATTGACGAAAATCAAGTGCAGTTTGAGGGCATGGACGAGAGAGAAAAGTTTTAATTTTGATTAAGACAGCCTAACAGCGGTATCTAAGGAGGTATCGCCGTGGCTGTTTTTGCTTTTCATAATACCCATGCTTTGCATCAGTTAAGCTTTTTTAATGGCGAAAGTACCAGCAGCGCAACACCGCCGCCTAAAAGGGCTGTTAATAGCTGTGGCATAGAGAACATTTATGGCGGATGTCCCGCAAACAACAAAAAAGGACATTTGCCATTCCAATGAATAGAAACGCTATGGCTGAATATCTTAACGTGGAACGCAGCGCGCTTTCACGAGAGTTGTCCTATATGAAGCGTGATGGGGTTATTGATTATCATAAAAACACATTTCGATTGCTTTGAGCGAATCACATATTTATTCCATAACCAGGGGCTGTCAACTTGCGACAGCCTCTGGCTGTTTATATGTCCTGTACCCTGTTCGTTCTACAAACGCTAACATGGGGCGACTGTGCTTCGGGATGTAAGGCCGTTGTTCGTTTTTCTAAACTTTTTCAAAATGACTGTGACCTAAACGATTATTTTTCGAGTAGATAGATGAAGAACTCTATCTGGGGACAAAGGAGGTATGGAAATGGAAGATGACAGCATTGTCAACCTTTATTGGGCGCGCTCTGAAAATGCAATATCAGAAACATCTAAAAAGTACGGAAATTACTGCTATTCCATCGCTTATGGCATCCTCGGAAATATAGAGGACGCAGACGAAAGTGTAAATGATACTTACCTTGACGCATGGAACAGCATTCCGCCCCACCGTCCGTCTATCCTCTCAACATTTTTAGGTAAAATTACACGGAGAATATCTATTGACAAATGGCGTGGACGTACTGCAAAAAAGCGAGGCGGCGGTGAGATCGTGCTGGTACTTGACGAACTGTCTGACTGTATTCCCTCTAACCAAAACGTAGAGCATGAGGTGGAGGCCGCAGAATTGGTACAGCTAATTGACAGTTTCGTTATGTCGCTGTCTCCTATGGAACGCCGGGTTTTCATCTGCAGGTATTGGTATTTTGACCCGATTAGCGAGATTGCTCAAAGATTTGGGTTTTCACAAAGCAAAGTAAAAATGATGTTACACAGGCAACGGAAAAATCTTCTAAACCGGTTGGAAAGAGAGGAATTTTTGTAATGAAAGTTGAAAATATTTTGGATGCTGTTGGAGCGATTAACGATGAGGCTGTGCAAGATGCGAAAGCATATAAGCGGGTCCGATACAATAAAGCGGTCAAATGGGGGGCTATGGCAGCTTGTGCTGGCCTGATTATCACAGCAACAGCACTGACACTACCGGGCATTTTGAGGGAACCGAGCGGCGGCCCGAGCATTCCCGGCGGCATTGTTACTCCAGGGGAACATCCGGAGGGTGTTGACCCGGTAATTGAAAGTATGGCTGTATATCCGGCCACCGAGGATATTCGAGATGTTTTAGATGCGACCATAGAAAGCGTTGATGAGAATACCGCCTACGGAATACCGGGATTAGGAAATCACTTGCCTGCTGATTTGCCCGCTGGCTATCATTTTGGTAAGGCCAGTCTATATGAAACAACTATGAAAAACGGAACAAAATATCACTTACTTCGGGTAACTTATACAACAGGCAATGATGAAATAACAACGGCTCCCGCTAACGATGATGGCAGAGTTGCAGTTGCAGACCCAAGCCTATTTGGTTCAAGTTTTGTTGTTCTCATTATGGACCATGAGCCAAGGACAAATAAACCTATATACTCTTTTAAGGATTTGCGGGAATATTTAGAAACAAAAGACGACAATGGAATCTTTCATTTTGCTTATGAGGATGTGTATATTGGGGTTTCCCCAGATGACCTTTCTGCGGAAGAAATCCTTGATGTAGTGAATTCTATTCCATAAAGCATGTTTACAAAGATAATGCCAACGGAAAATTCTCCGACAGCAGATTGATATTTCCTATGGCCTTGTGGAAGTACTCCCTGCTCAATGATCTGAAAAACGGAGAAACGGCATAGCCGAAGCTACGCCGTTTCCCGAAAACAATCCTATGCTGTTTTATGAGTGCCGCTTTTGACAAGGCTTTCTTTATACATTTTTTGATAGTAGCCTGTTGATGTCAATGAATAACCACTGGATGTGGCTGATAATATAATTGAACCGATAAGTATAATAGGGTTATAGGGAAGCTTACCTACAATAATGCTGATGTAATTCGTATATCTTTTGTTTCATTAGCTCCACAAGTTCTGGTGGTTCTAAGACAGTTGCATTGATTCCAAATGGCAGGAAATAATCGGCAACCCAATCCAAGGTTGCATGACGTATTTCCATGTCGATGATACCGCCGCCTGTTGGGAATGTTTTTAATCCCCTTGCC
>CAJTGF010000045.1:0-2542 GCA_910575585.1 Clostridiaceae bacterium | reverse complement strand
AGCCCAATCGGTATAATTGTGCGTATACTTTCAGAATGTGTTGATGAATACTGTATTGTTGCTGAATGGTGATTAACGATAATATGAAACATTGATTTAAGTAGTGGTGAATCGCAATGCCTGTCTGGAATCCAAAATACTACACTATTTTGAATTTGTGTAATACTGCTTTGTATATCTAAGGGCAGACAGTTCAAAAATTTTTTCAAAACAGATATTGTTTCCTGTTCAAAAGGTAAATCGTGATAGAATTTCAAGGCTTGACAGGCAAAGAATATAGCTTTGGCTTCATTCTCTGAAAAAGTGATAGGCGGCAAAATGCGCTCTTTCAAGATGTGATACCCGCCAGCAGCACCGACTTCGGAATAAAGGGGGAATCCAGCCTGTTCTAATTCTTGCAAATCACGGAGTATTGTTCGCTTTGACACAGAAAATTCTTTTGCTAATTCGCCTACTGTAAAATCCTTTTTGGTATTTATCGTTATCATCATTTCAATAAGCCGTTCTGCTTTTGACATTTTTAAAAACTCCTTTCCGAATGGTGACAGCCGTTGTCACTATTCCATGATAGACTATCTATGTACCAAATGCAATATGATACTCAAACGAAAGGACAAGATGTTATGAATAAAAACGTGATTGAAATGGTTATTTTTCAGACAAACCAAGAAGTGACCGAGGAACATTTTTTACGAATGTATCACAAATTGAATGAGGTGCTTGAAAAAGATATTGCTGGATTTGTAAAACGGTCATTAACAAAGGATTTAAAGCAGGATAAATGGGTTGAAATGATTTGGTGGGCATCAATGGAGGCAGCACAGGGGGCTTTGGAAAAGTTGCCGCAGGTTACGGAATTTCAGGAGTATTGTTCTGCTTTAGCAGACGAGGGAACAATGATGTTCCATTTGGAGGAAATGGCATGACACCAAACGATATTCTTTCCTACTGCCAGTCTAATTTGAAAGATGTTGTATTGGTAGAAAGTTGGGGAGAACGAGGGATTTTTTATAATCCGAACGGAGTTTTGAAACGGGGAGTATATGTTTTAACTGTTAAAGAAAAAGACGGTGATAATGATAAAGGCTCTATGTTGAACCGTGATAATGTATATCGTGTGAATGTCGGTTTAAGGAAACAGACCTTTATTAAAAAATTTGGGTATATTCCAGAGCGTCCGCCTGCTGGAAAAATCGTAAAAATGGATTATGATTTTACCGTTTTAGATACCATTATTCCCCACCCTGTCTACGCATGGATGAGCTGGGTATGTGTTTTAAATCCCTCTGATAAGACCTTTGAGGATTTCAAAGCAATGATACAAGAATCCTATGATTTTGCAAAAGAAAAATTCGACAGAAGAAAAAGTAAATAATGCAACAAAAGCATACAAGGAACATATCATGTATTCTTTCAATGGCTTTTGCAAAGGAGAGTCTATGAACAAAGACACCAGCAAGACCAGCCACACCATCGCCCTTCTGGATGTGAAGCCCGATCTTGTGAAGCGGATAGGAAATACCACCTTTGACATACATATCCATTTCAGCGAAACGAGCCGGGAAACGCTGCACACAGAGATGGGAAATTATACGCTAAACAGCGGTGACGCTCTTGTTTTTGACTCGTCTGTCAAGCACACCTATATCAATGAGCAGGATGTAATGCTTACTTTTATGGTGGTAAATTTCTATCCCAATTAAAAAAGTGGGCTGTAATCGGAATTCTTAAGAGATTCGTCAGAAAATATTCGTTGACGCACTTGGACTACTATGATAGTCTATTGTTTAGGCGGACTATCATAGTAGTCTGCTTTTTTCAAAAGGTGCGCACCTGTGAAGATAAAATAATAAGAGGAACTGACAGCGGAAAACTATAAAAAGGATATTGAGGATGTAACAAAGCTTTTGGACCAGGCCGTAAAAGATAAGACCGTAACATCAGACCAAAAGGATTCTATCCTGAAAAAGATGAATGAAAACCTGGCGAAATTAAATTAGGGCGGCTGCCATATATGGGAAAGCAAAACGGGCGTATCGACTAACTGATGTGATACGTCCGTTTTGTTGTGTGGGTCATGCAAAAGTTCAATAAATTAAGCAGTCCTTATACATTATTTTTCCCAGAATGTCCATTTTACGGCATTTTGGAATCCTGTTTTTTGATAAAATCTGCCGGAACCGCCTGTCATATGTGTTGCGCCTAATGCTTTGGTTTTCCGATACATTTCAGATAATGCCACCGCCGCAAGATCTTTATGCCGGTATTCAGGAATGGTGCAGAGAGGTTCCATGTATGCCAGGTGATTTTCAGGTGTCCACCACATCCCTGCATAGCAGGCATATTCTCCCGACTCATCTGCAATAACCACATCCAGTTCCGGCGTTGCGTGCGGCGTGGTGCTCAGTATATAATTGTGCTGCTCATGCTGATGATTCCACGGACCTTCACACTGCTCATGGTCAAAACCTTTAAAACAGCATTTGCCCACGTTTGTCCTGTCAATGTCCTGGGGGTTTACAAAGTGAAAACCTTCCGGCAG
>CAJTGF010000044.1 GCA_910575585.1 Clostridiaceae bacterium | reverse complement strand
TTATCAATAAAATTCAGCATAATGGTATGGTAAACCACCGAAAAGTATGGTAAACTCATACACAGAATAACTCTTCTGGTGGTTTGTATCTTTCTTAAGTGTAGGAACTTAAAGATACCACAAATTCATACGGAAGGGTTATTTTTTTACAAAAAACTTTTTACTCACAAGTAAAAATTGTTCTGCTTTGATAAAGGTCGTAGAAGACTACATTTTATCAGGTTTTAGAAAATTTCAAAAGTTGTAAACTGGTGTATGTAGTTTTCAAAACTCTACAATATTCTACATTTTATTTTACTTATAAAAGAATATAATGTCAAATACCATTTAGGAATCATTTAACTGTTTTCTGAATATGAACACTTCGGGCCAAGTTGGCCCGAGGCCGGAAGGAGGGATGGACCATAGCCACCACGCGGCTGATGAAACGCAAGACCACGCCGGGGCTCTCCGTGGCGCAGTCCATAAAGGACTGTACCGACTATGGGATGAACCCAGTCAAGACGGAAGAAGGGAAATATATCTCCGCTTATGAATGTGACCCGGCCACGGTAGACGCTGAATTTCTCTTGTGGAAAAGCAGGTACAAGGCCGTCACGGGCCGGGAGCAGAAGGCGGACAGGGACGTGCTCTGCTACCAGATACGCCAGTCCTTCCTTCCCGGGGAGATCACGCCGGAGGATGCCAACCGTATCGGCTATGAGCTGGCTATGCGGTGGACGAAGGGAAGGCACCAGTTCATCGTCACCACCCACACGGACAAGGCTCATATCCATAACCACATTTATTACAATTCCACCACCCTTGACTGCACCCATAAATACCGGGATTTCCTCGGTTCCGGCCGTGCCCTCGGGCGGCTGTCCGACACCCTCTGTCTGGAAAATGGCCTCTCTGTGGTGAGGCAGCCGAAGCCAAAAAGCCAAGGGAAATACAGGAACTACGGGGAATGGGCCAAGGGCCGGGAAAGACCGCTTACCTTCCAGCAGAAGCTGTGCGCCGCCATTGACGCAGCCCTTGAAAAACAGCCCTCCGACCTTGCCGCCTTTCTCTCCCTTATGGAGCAGTCCGGCTATGAGGTAAAGCAGCAGCGGGGCGCAATCAGTTTCCGAGCTCCCGGCCAGGAACGGTTTACCCGTCTGCGTTCCTCCACGCTGGGGAAGGGCTATAGCCAGAAGGATATAGAGGCGGCGCTGTCCAGTTCCCAAAGAGGCACGGGCCAGCCCAGCCAAAGGGTCAACCTGATTATCGACATTCAATCCAGGCTCCAGGGGAAGGGGCCGGGGTATGAGCGGTGGGCCAAGGTTTTCAACCTGAAACAGATGGCCGCCGCCCTAGCTTTTTTGCAGGAAAATGATTTGATGGAGTATGGGCAGCTGGAAAAGAAAGCGGCGGAGGCCACGGAGCGTTTCCACACGCTTTCCGGCCAGATCAAGAGCGCCGAGGCAGCCCTCCAGACCAACAGGGAATTGAAGGCGGCCACGGTCCAGTATGCCAGAACCCGGCCGGTGTTCCAGGAATACAAAGCCCGGAAATACAGCCGGAAGTTCCTTGCGGAGCATGAGGGCGACATTGAGCTCTACCGGGCGACCTGCGCCGACTTCAAGCGGATTCTGGGCGGGGCGAAGCTGCCAAAGATGGACGAGCTGAAGGAGGAAGGCCGGGAGCTGGCGGAGAAGAAAAAGAGGCTCTATGCCGAGTACCGGAAAGCCCGGGAGGAAATGCGGGAGGTCACGGCGGCGAAGGCGAACATTGATTATCTGCTGGGCTATGCGGAGCCGGGCAGGAAGAAGGAGCAGGAACGTTAGGGGGTGTGAAAATAAGGAGCGGAGCGACGCTGACTCTTCGGGCCATGTTGGCCCGAAGCCGGGTTTGGGGAGGCTCCCCAACAAGCAGATTTTTGCGTTCTGGCCGGAAGGCCGGAACGTAAAAATAGCAACTGTGTGGCCACAGTTGCCCTGCTTGCCATTTAGCGGAACCCTCGATAAACGCCGCAAAAACGGAGGCCCCTACTCGAAAACCTCCGTTTCTCTGGCTTTCTTCAAGCCTTCGGCTGTGGCTTTCATAACTACGAGTTCTTTCTCGTTCATGGAGTTCAGCATTACATCAATAGACTTTCGGCAGCTGCCCTCGCCTCTATGCCTTTCCGTGTAGAAAAACTGGTCTACGGAAATATCGAACATTGTGACAAGCTGGAAGAATAAATTAAAACTGGGGTGCTGCCCCTTATTCTCAATGCTCATAATCGTGCGATCAGTCTTTCCGACTAACTCCGCAAGATAGGCTTGCGTCCAACCCCGTTCTTCTCGGGCCTGCTTGATAGCTAACCTTAATCCGTGAAAATCAAATCGTCTTTCATCTTGGTCCATTCTCATATCACCCTATATCATTGTACATTTCGGGTTGAATTATGAGAATGTATTCAAATTGAAGTTGATATCACATTTAATTTCGTATCTATTATTTGCACTCCCACTTAAATGTTTGAGAAACACCTAAAAGAACCACGTCAAGAGCTTTTGCCAAATTTGTCTGTACTTCCTCTGGATTGTCGAAAGCATATCTTAATTGCAATGTAGTATAACCGTGAATTACTCCGGTTAATATGTTTAATATATCTTCAACTTGTTCATCTTTCGTACCACATGATAAAATAAGCGTTTTCAAAAGAGAAAGATAGTTTCCAAAAATTTGCATAGTAGTCTCTGAACCATTCCAAGTGGCCCATTGAATTGTTTCATAAACACCAGGGTGCTCAATCATAAAATTGAGATATTCTATGCTGACAGCTTTGATTGCCGTTTTGCCTGACTTTCCAATCGCAATTTTTTCCATTCTCTCATTCATTGTCCGCATACCTTGATGTGCTACTTCTCTCAATAAATCATCAAGATTTTCGATATGGTTGTATAAAGATGGGGTTTTAATTTTTAATCTTTCTGCAACTATTTTGAGAGAAACATTGTGCAAGCCATTTTCATCAGCTATTTTAGATGCAGTAGCGATAACCTCTGATTTACTAATTCTCATACAGTACACCTCGTTTTCTAATCGTATTTTAATTTTACCTAATTGATTTAGTATAGTCAATATAAAAGTTAAACTTCTCCTAATAGGCATTGACAACGAGAACACTTAAATGTATAATGCTAATTGTATTAGTACAAAAACAAACTATACTAGTTTTTGGAGGGAGAAATGGAGCCTAAACATTTACTTATTAAAGATATACCAACCCTTATATGGGGAACCCAATCAGATAAGGTATTTTTATATGTTCACGGACAAGGTGGCAATAAAGAAGAAGCCCAGAATTTCGCTGCTATTGTGCAAGAACATGGCTATCAAGTTTTGAGCATTGATTTACCGAAGCATGGGGAGCGTAAAACAGATAAAAAATCTTTTGAACCATGGGAGGTTACTCCAGAATTATGTTATACCATGAATTATATTA
Source organism: Clostridiaceae bacterium (assembly GCA_910575585.1). Classification (GTDB taxonomy): domain Bacteria; phylum Bacillota; class Clostridia; order Lachnospirales; family Lachnospiraceae; genus UBA3402. Next base: position 41,436 of record CAJTGF010000044.1, on the reverse strand, counting down.
AGCAAAACTGGAAAACAGTTGCGCTTTTCGCAAATAGTATCGGGGCATGGTTTAGTATGTTGGCCTTCAAAGATGAATTGTTAGAAAAATGCTTATTTCTCTCACCTATTGTTGATATGGAAAACTTGATTTCAGAAATGATGAAATGGGCAAATGTATCTGAAAAACAACTTCAAGAAGAGCAATTCATCCATACCGATTTTGGACAAACGCTTTCATGGCGATACTGGATATATGCTAAAGATAACCCTATTACAATATGGAATACACCAACTAAAATACTTTATGGTGAAAAAGACAATTTGGTTGCAAATACCGTTATTGCTCAATTTGCAGAAAAATTTAATTGTGACCTAACCATGTTAAAGGGTGGAGAACATTGGTTCCATACCCCGCAGCAATTAGATATTTTATATGGTTGGATACAAAATTCCTTTCAAACCAGTCAAGAAAGATTTCGTACAGATCGATTCCTATGAAGTTTTCCTATGGAAAGATAGAATAACCTCTTCCATATAGCATTTCTTTTCTCGTTTACTGTTTCATTCTGCCTGTCCATGTTAATAAGACTGATGATTTCCATATTGGAGAATTTCTTCTTATTCCGAAAAAGGGCAATCATAAAACACGCCCCATACAGGATAATTGTCAATAAGATGCTTCCTGCTGATATTTCTATATTTACCCTGTAATTTTTCCCGATACTTTTATAAAAAACATAAAATAATATCTGCTGTAACCCGCTCCCCAAAAGCAATCCGGCAAAAAGAGCGGATATTCCAAGATAGAAATTTTCTTTCATGTAAAGGGCTGCAATCTGCTTTTTCTTCATTCCCGATAATAAGTAAATTGCAAATTCCCGGCTTCTTTTTTCTAAAATAAAACGTGTCATATAGTTTATCAGCCATGCAACAATAATAAGGATTGCCACTGTGGAAACTGCCATAAATGTAACTAACATTGTTCCTGCCGTAGAAAGCTCCCCGTTGTTTCCAAAATGAATCATTTCGTAAATATCCTTTGAAAACAGCAAAGAATGAAAGGAAAAAGTGAGGGCTGTTATCATACACAAGGTTAGAAAGTAATTCAGATAATCTTTCCTCAGCCTGCGGGCATTTCGTAATGCAAGTTTATTCAGCATAAATATCATCACCCCCGATTTTGGACTGCATATCAAGAATACGGTTTAAATACTCTTTTTTACCCATATTTCCCCGCTCCAATTCAGAGCATATCTTCCCGTCATTTAAAAACAAAATCTTTTCACAATAACAGGCTGAAAACACATCATGCGTTACCATTAAAATCGTTGCGCCTAATTCCCTGTTCATAATCTGTAAAGTATGAAGAAGCATAGCAGACGAGTTTGAATCCAGTGCCCCCGTTGGTTCATCAGCAAGAATCAGTTTGGGATTATTAACAAGTGCCCTCGCACAAGCCGCCCGCTTTTTTTGTCCGCCGGACACTTCATACGGGAATTTGCTTAAAATGTCGCAGATATGTAAAGTTTCTGATATACTCTTTACCCTGCTTTCAATTTCTTCTTTCTTCCTGCCACAAAGAGCCATAGGGAGCATGATATTTTCTTCAATACTCAATGTATCCAGCAGGTTATAGTCTTGAAAGACGAATCCAAGGTTTTCCTGCCGGAAATCTGATAATTCCTCCTCGGTCATTTGGGGAAATATCAGCCATGTCATAAAGAACCTGCCCACCGGACATTCTGTCTATGGTAGACAAAATATTTAATATGGTCGTTTTTCCCGAACCGGAAGCACCCATGATTCCAATAAAAGCCCCCTTATCTACATGGAAACTTACATTGTCAACAGCGGTAACTTTTATATTTCCCATGCCATAATTCTTTACAAGGTTTTTAACCTCAATAAAATGGTTTCTCGCCATAATATCCCACCATTCCTTTCTTCTGCTTAAATATTGGATTCTAATAAATCAGATATTTTTTCATTCTGATTTCGGAGCAGTATAGAATAAGACCAGTAAATTCCTATACAAAAAAATGTGATAAAGCTGCCAATACCGCTTAAAATCATGGAGAGAGTAATGCAAAACAGTATATCCATAATATACTTCATACTCTCAAATACAGGAAGCCCCCAACCACTGCCAACAGCTACAAATATCAAAAGACCAAGCGCAATACCTCCAACCAACATTTTCTTCATTTTAAGAAATTCTTCCTGTATTTCCTTTCGCACTTCCTCCGCAAATACAAGTTCCTTTTTCCGAAGAACCCTATACGGATTTTGTTTCAACGCAATGTAGATCACAACAGCAAGTAAGAGCATAATAGATATGGTTGTAAGTATTGGCGCAACACTGGAAGCAAAAAAGTAATGTTCCGTAGAAGTATAAGATACTGAATTACAGCCTAACGCAATTCCACATGCCGTTGCCAACAGCAAAAATTTTCTTTTGTAATTATGCGCCTCTGCGGAATGGGGTGTAACGGTTATATCTGTATATCCAATGTGCTGCCCGAAGACGTTTTTTTCACAAGAGAGCCGCCTGACTTCACAAGCGAATTGTCAATGAACTCCCTTGTGATTCCGTCCAAAGCCCCGGATGGGATCGGCTTGCCCGGCTCCCATTTTGGATCAACAGCCTTCACCGCATCAACAAATGCCTGCGTATATGCCCTTTCATACTGCCTTAATGTATTCCCTGCTGCCAGCCTGTCATTCTTATCCATTTTCCGATACAGATTCAAATATACATCTGAACGCCTTGTAGTGTCTCCATTGCCTACACCGTTTTCCTGCAGAAACTCTTTCTTGGTCAGTTCAAACATCTCATCCCTACTGCTCTCCGGTATATCAATGATCCTATTCTTTTCTGCACGGTTTTTCTCCGTTACAACCAGACCCGCCAATCCCGTAACAGGACTGATGTAGTCGCCATCCTTATCATAGCGGCTCATTCTGTTTTTGATTGCCTGAACATTTGTGTACCCAACACCAGAGCACGCCGCCGACATACTTTTCATTACTGCCTGATACTGTTTGCTGTTCGTGTCAATGCCAGCCCTTTTCAGCATATCCTTACCGCCCTTGCTGTTTATGGGCATTCCCGATATCTGCTGGAACCTGTTACTGAAATCCTTGATCATAAGCATATCCTTTACCTCCTACGCTTCATTTTTTATGCCGAACATACCGTCCAGCATGGATAATACTTTCTCCATGCCACCCTCTTTAGAACCGGAAACCTTATAGGCATCCTTCCAAGCCTGAGCCAGCGTCACCAACTTCTGCGGTACATCTGTCCCCTGCGGCTTTTTATTTGTATCCGCAAAAGCTGTCTGCCTGCTTCCGGCTTTGGATGACAGCCTCTTGAACTCGCCTGAGATCATTTCCTTAACGCCTGCACCGTCAGCCATCCTCCCGAATGCTCTATCCAGGTCAGCCAGTTCTTCCTCCAGCGTCATTTTACGGAACCCCGTCTCGGAACTTCCATCCTCCACATAACGCTCCGCCGTGCCGTCCTTATACCCCTGTACAATCTCATCGTAAAGATTGCCATACGCCCTTACATAGTCCGTAGCCCTGTCCGAAAGGCTGTATGCGTCACCGCTTTCCCTCTGCCCTTTCAGTTTCCCGGCTTCCTCGGACAGGCGGTATCCGTAACCTGCCCCTACGGACTTTGACGCCTGCATAATAGATTCTTTCTGTTTCACCACGCCCTCATAGGTTCTCGCCTTGCCGCCGTTTTGCAGGCTTTCAAGTCCCTCCCTTGAGATCGTGACATTCACCGCCCTGTCAGCCTGCGGCGGCTGCGCCTCTGGAGCATTCCTGTCAGGCTTTTGCATCTTCATGTTCTGGAACCATTCGGTTCCCGTCTGCTGTGTGCTTCCATTCACATTCATTGACATACTATCATCCTCCCTTGACTTAATATTTTTGTGCCAACCCTGGCCTGTTGCCGTTTCATAAAATCCATCGGCGGATACACTCGCATTTCAAACCACGATTGCATCAAGTGACTATAAATTGCACGAAATGACCATAAAGTTTATAACATCACCACCGCCTGGAACTTTTCCTCATCGCAGGAAACGGCAAAATCGCCCCCGTATTTATCCGCCACAGCTTTCACGTTCGACAGACCGATGCCTTCCGTGACCTGCACTTTTTCCGCCACGGGGTTCCTTACGGAGAAGATCAGCTTCCCGCCCTCCTGAACCAGCTTGACGTGGATGACGGCTTTCCTTCCCTGCTGCGCCACCTTCACGCACTCATGGATGGCATTGTCCAGCAGGTTGGAGAGCAGGATCACCGTTTCCTCCTCATTCAGCCGCAGCCCGTCCATGTCGCCCACCCGGAACGTCATGGACACGCCCTGCTCCCTTGCGGCGTGGAATTTCTGGTTCAGGACTGCGTCCACTACCGGGTGGTTCGTGTTGACCGCCGCCATCTCCACCGAAATGCTCTCCGTCAGCCGTTCTGCAAGTGCGGCGGCAGCCTGCGTGTCGCCTTTCTTCAATAACACCTGCATTGTCCTTATCTGGTTCTTGTAGTCGTGCATCTTCCTCCCCTGCCGCTCATAGACCGCCTGCATATCCCGGTAATGGGCAAGCTGGCTTTCCTTCTTCTGGCCTGCCAGCGCGCTTTCCCGGAACAGTTCTTCTTTTTCAAGGATTCCCTGCAACAACTCTATGACAAAAATGTTTATGAATATCAGCCCCACCGACAGAAAGAGGTATGCCATCTGCACCTTTGCCTCTGCACTGTTACAGAAGAACATAAGCAGCATGGATGCCACAGTGAGCAGCGGAATCATGGAAAATTTCAGCCACTCCTTACGGGAAAGTTCTCCATAATTGTTTTGTCCTTTCCATATTTTCCGGACTATGAACACCAAACAGAGCCAGAGCATTTTTGAAGGCAGAAGCAGAAAAGTAAGCACCACGTTTGGGGAAATGGACATATTTTCTATCTGCAGGAAAAAAAGGTCTGTCAGAAACAGCAACGCATAATTCAACCCGGAAAAGAAGATACGCTGTTTCCAGCCCGCTTCGTAAAACACTGTGCAGAATGTGATGGAAACAAGGATTACCAGCATGACCTTGATTCCCATTAAATCAAAATGTCCTCCTAATAGCGCCACTACCATGCCAGCAAAATACAAAACAACATATCTGCACTTTCCCAGCCGCCCCACATCCTTTTTCTTCAAAAAGGTATCAAAGAAATATATGCTCCCCCATGCCTCTATCGCCATGATACAGAATGAAAGTATCCACATCCCCATAGTCACTCAGCCCCCTTAAACAATGTGTACTGCCGCTTCACTTCCGGGTATCTGGACTTCGGCACGGATATCTCCTTCCCGGTGGTCAGGACCATGACATAACTGCTGAGTTTCCCAATGTACCTCATGTTGATAAGGAAGCTCTGGTGTATCCGCACGAAGCCCATCCCCGCCAGTTCCACCTCCAGCTCATCCATCTTCTTATATATGCTGTACGTCTGCCCCGCCGTGTAGAACACGTTCTTATGCTTGCTCGTTTCGATATAGATGATGTCATCCACCCGCAGGCGCACGTTCCCCTCCACGAAGCCGAACTCCACCACCCGCTCCTCCCGCAGGATGTCATCCACGCACTCCGGCAGCGTCTGCTCCAGGTCATCCTTTAAGAGGAACCGGCTGGCCTTCACCTTGTACCCGTCCAACGCATAGTTCACATAGGCCGTCACCAGCACGATATGTACCTTCGGGCATTCCGCCTTTATCCTCCCCGCCGCTGCCAGCCCGTCCATGCCCTCCATGTTGATGTCGAGGAACACGATGCCGCATTCCCGTACATACCCCATATCCGCATAAATCTCCTCGCCGGAGCCGTATTCCATTATTTCAAAATCATGCCCGCAGGCTTCCAGCAGCGCCCGCAGTGCGCCCCTGTCCTCCCCGCTGTCATCGCAGACCGCTATCTTCATCGCATTTCCCTCAATTCTGTGTTTTTCTCCACTATAAATTATATCGGATTATAAGGCATCCTATCAAACGCCATTGCACGAAACTCCCATAAATTGCACGAAACGACTATAAATCAAACTCGGAATATCACCAGAATATCACCAGAAGGGCTAAAGTTTTTTGCTTTTTGTCCGATATAGGGGAAACGCAAACCGCCGTGTAAGCATATTACCTCTTATTTCTCCGCTTTCCAAGCAATTTCCCTTATCAGGCCGCCCGGCCTGCCTGCGGGAAACGCAAACCGCCGCATATGGCGGATGATGGCCATAGTGCGGCGGTTTGTCTTTTGTAGTATTATTTAGCATTAAGTTCCACCAAAACAATCTCCGGGCGGTTATTGAAACGGAATGGTATGATGCTGTTTCCAATGCCACGGCTGACCACCATGCTTGTGCCGCCGTCTGTATACAGTCCGGCATCATATTTGGGAAACAGCCCTTGATTGGGGGCAACCAACCCGCCGATAAACGGCAGCCGGAACTGGCCCCCATGTACATGGCCGCTAAAAACCAAATCAATACCGTCATCCACATAGGTTTCAAACAGCTCTGGCCTATGTGAGAGCAAAATAGTGTATCCGCTTTCATCACCAATCAGATTCTTCAATTTCGTACTAACCATAGCGGGGACTTCACCAAACATATGAATGTTTCTTTTTAAGAATACCCACTGTCAGAAAGGTTTGTGGCGGGAATCAGCCCGCCACAGCGGGGTTTTGAGTGGTGCTGATTTCAATGTACTCGGCAATCCGGCGGAGGTCATCTGAAAACTTAAATTTCACGCTGATATTGCCGTTTTCGTAAACCTTGATATGGTCTACAAGTTCAATCAGAATTTCCCGGTTAAGCGTTTCAATGTTCTGGTATTTCATAAAGGCCACAAGAGCGGGATGCTCGTTGTCAACACCGTTTGCCAGTTCCGCCCGTTCAGCGGTCAGCCGGGATAGAATATCCGAGAGGGATGCGGCCTGGCGTTCATAATCGGCTTTCATATCCCGGTAGTCCTGCTGGGTAATTTCCCCATCTTTCCAGTCTTGATAAAGAGACTGTTTATACCGGGTAACTTTTGCCAGTTCCCGCTCCTTGGCGGCTATCAGATCATCCAGCCGGAAAGACTGGCTTTTTTTGACAGGGGCCGAATTGATACGGGCAATAATCTCGGAGTAGGAAACCGCCAGATGTACCTGTTGCCGCACAGCGAACAGGACAGCGGCCTCCAGCCGTTCATGTTTGATGGCGTGCATGGTGCAGGCAGTCCGGGAGCGGTTTTTGTAGGTAGAGCAAAGATAACGGTAGCTTTGCCCGCTTTGGCTCCGGGTAACGGATTTCCCACAATCTGCACAGCGGAGGAAACCGCTGAACAGGTGGAGCTCCTTTTTCCGGGGAGCCGTCCGGGTATCACGCTTTAAGAGGGCCTGCACCTTTTCAAATGTTTCCCGGTCTATGATGGCCTCATGGGTATCGGACACCCGCACCCATTCCTCCTCCGGTACTTGTTCAATCTGGTGTACTTTGTAGCTTTTCACCCGGCGGCGGCCCTGTACCAAATCCCCGGTATAAATCGGATTGGTAAGAATGAGGGTCACAATTTTGTCGCCCCACAGGGGATTGTCCGATGTTGAACTGGCAGGCAGGCCCTTTTCCCTGCGGTATGTTGTGGGGCTTGGGATGCCGTGATCGTTCAGATAGTAAACCATAGCCCGCCTCGCCATACCCTGCAGGCATAAATCATAAATGAGCTTTACAATTTCAGCCGCATCGGGATCGACGATCAACTGGTGCTTGTCTTTCGGGTCTTTCAGATAACCATAGGGAGCAAAGGAGCCGATGTACTGGCCGTTGCGCCGCTTATAATCGAATACCTGCCGGATTTTCTTTGAGGTCTGATAACAGTATTGATCGTTCATTACATTCGTAATCGGGACGATGATACTGGAAACGCTGTCCGGGTCACGGTAGCTGTCCACATTTTCGGCAAGGCTGATAAAGCGGACACCCATCTGTACAAACAGGTTGTCAATCAGACTGCCAGCATCGCTGTAATTTCTTGCGAAACGGGAAAGGTCTTTCACAATCACACAGTTTATTTTGCCGCTCATAACATCGGCAAGGAGCCGTTGGAAGTCCTCCCGGTTGGCGTCTGTTCCTGTGTGTCCGTCATCCACATACTCGGTAATGCTTTCAAATTCGTCCTGGTGTTTGAAATAAAAGTCTCCCAGCAGGTCACGCTGATTTTTTACGCTGTTGCTGTCGTCTTTACCCTCCCGGGCCTTTTTCAAATCCTCTTTGGAGAGCCGGATGTATGCGCCCAGCCGCCAGCGGCGGACAGCATAAGAGGGAGAGAAACTCTGCTGAAATCCTCTGTTTTTTGTTCGTGCCATTGTTCCTCCTTCCCTATCACATTACATCTATATTATAACTCTGCCCGGGCAGGACAACAAGGATGCCTTTGCATCGGGACACTTTGTCTCGAAGTAGCAAACAGGCCATAACCAAAGTTACAGCCCGCTTTTTTGCCGGAGCAGAAAGTCTGTCAGCGTGTCCTGCAAGGACGGCCCGCTTTCCGCAAATTCAATTTTTACACCGACACCGCCAATGCAAAAGCAGTATGGATTTTTAACAGCCTGCAGGAAACAGGCGATGCGCTCCTCTTTGGGGAGAGCGTTGTTAAAGGTCATACCGCTCACATCAGCCAGGGACTCGGGAGCCACTGCGCCAATATCAACGCTTTTCATTTGTTCCAATACCTGTGCATTTAATCTCACGGTAAAACCTCCTCTCAAATCAATAAACCGCCTCCCGTCTGTCCTGTGGGGAAACGCAAGAGGACGGCACCGAAACAGTGCCGCCCTCTTGTCTTGCTCCACATCGGGACACAATGTCTCGAAGTCAGTAGGGGCTTTTCTGGTAGTGGGCCTCGGCCTCCTCCAAAGAAACGAAGTCAAACAGCTCATGGAGCTCGGCCATGATACGGCGGATGTCATCACCCACAAAGCCGCAGTTTTCCATTGCCATAATCATATAGCCCCTGCAGGAACCGTTACTCCACGGCTCAGATAACAGGGCCGCCAATTCTGCTGGATCATAGTTCATAGACTGTACCTCGCTTTCCTAAAATTAAGGGATCGCCGCCCACATTTTCTTGACCTGTCCAAAGACAACGATACTCGGGACGGCGATCCCACACGGATGAGAGGGCGGCCCGGAGGGACAGGCGGCCAGCCTGTCCTGCGGCGGATCGTGGCCCTGGGATGGCCCGGCCCATTTGCGGCGTTGGTGTTGTTCGCTCGTTTCCCAATGGAGAAAGTCACAGCGCACCCGCCGCCCGGCTCCCCGCACTATGCCCGGGGCCGCTCCTGTTCATCTGTGCTGAGAAGAAAACCTCCTCTCATAAACCGAGACATTTTTTCATCATTTCCAAGTGGGGAAAATGAAAAAAATTAAAAAGTTTTTTTCATGCGCTCCAGCCCCCGTTTGATGGACTGGCGGACAGACTCCTCATGTACACCCTCAGCCTCGGCAATTTCCTTGATGCTTTTTCCAAGAATGATGTGGGCGTCGATCCTCCGGCCCTGGACTTCGGGCAGGGAGTTAAGGGCGTTCCACAGACGGCAGAACATTTCCATACGCTCCAGCAGTTCCTGCGGGGTGGGCTCATGCAGGCAGGCGGAATATTCGATCCCGTCATCGCAGTCCAGAGAATACTGCGCCTTATGCCGGGAGAGCCGCCGCTGGTAGGCCATTTCGTGCCGGGTATCAGCCACAAATACTTCGGCTACCTCGTCAGAAACCTCGATAAACTGATCCTGTGTGTACCAATAATAAAAATCCTTCAGATTGATTGTAGTCATAAATAAACCTCCGTTTCGGTGTTGGGTGGATGAGTGAGCGAAACGGGGCTCGGTGGGGAGCGGCATCCCGGGGAGCCGCCCCGCACCTCGGGACAATTTGTCTCGAAGTACAAAAAAGCGCCTGGGCGACACAAAGCCGCACAGACGCATGAAGTTACATATTCATTTATGTACCGTCTAATTTCACATTCATAACCAGACTGGCCCGGAGGGGGCGCTACACTTTTTTTAGCTGATACAGATCATGGGTGCTGTGAAAAAACGCAAAAATAGACACGGCGGTACCTCCAAAATTCCGCCGTGTCCTTAAAAAAGGGCGACTTTAATACGCCCTCCGTATTCTCATTTTTCAAAAAGAAAACGGCGGTCTGAAATTTGTTATTTCAAAACCGCCGTAAGGCTACTGTATTTTGTTTTGGCGCGTAGTAATCCAGCCGCCGAAACAACGGTTTTTTTTATTACCGCTGTTCGACAGTGTTAGTGAAATAAAATAGCCCATTACATAAAATTTAATTACATTCTCATAATCTAACCTGAAATGTACAATGATATAGGGTGATATGAGAATGAACCAAGATGAACGAAGATTTGACTTTCATGGGCTCGGTTTGGCACTAAAACAAGCAAGAGAAGAAAAGGGGTGGACGCAAGCCTATGTCGCTGAGTTAGTCGGCAAGACTGATCGAACTATTATGAATATTGAAAACAAAGGCCAGCACCCCAGCTTCAATTTATTTTTTAAGCTCGTCACGCTGTTTGATATTTCCGTAGATCAATTTTTTTATACAGAGAACAACCGTGGCGGAAACAGTTGTCGAAAACACATTGATGTACTTTTAGACTCTATGAATGAAAAAGAGCTTGTTGTTATGGAGGCCACAGCCGAGGGGATTAAGAAAGCCAGAGAAACGGAGGTTCTAAAATAGGAATCTCCGTTTCTTTCTGCTTTCAGAGAATGAGCAAAATCATATTAGCAGACGGCATTTTCAAGTATGGTAAGTTTTTTTTGCTCGCAATCTATCTCTGCCATCACTCCATAAGGTAAGATACAAACAGGCGATGTATGACTGCAATTTACATTATATAAAATAGGCAAGTCTGGCCGCTTAGCTTCATTTCCTATAACTTGAATATAAATATTTTTATATTCATCATAATATCTTTCATCCAGTGGTTTTCCGATGATTATTCCATTTATTTTATCTATAATTCCTTGTGCCACAAGATTTCTTAAGAAGTAGCAAACATCTTCCGGTTTAGGATAATCCTCTCCTGTTTCAAGAAACAGGAGTTTATTTTCCCATTCGTCAAGGGCGGGCCATATTTCTGTTCCTATAACCATTTTAAGTACGCCCAAACATCCTCCAAGAAGTTTTCCTTTAACTCGACCTGTCCCTTGTAATATTTCATAGCCATGTTTTTCGGGCTTCATTTTCCTCGCAATCCTTTGGTTTTGAGGATCTGCCCAGTCTAAAAATTCGGAAGTCCACATATTGCATGAACTTATTTCCATTTCTGAAGCACAAGAAAATAGCATTTGTTTAATGCAGTCAATGGTATATTGGTGCATCTGCTTGTTTTCTGCAAATTCGACCATGAGACAAGGCCCGTGGAAAGAAACTACCCCAGCTTTATAAAGCATCAAATGATTAACGGTTGTATCAGAATAGCCCATGAATATTTTTGGATTTTCTCTGATAATTTGGTAATCAATATAGGGAAGCAGGCGAATAGTATCATCTCCGCCAATCATACAAATAATCGCTTTAATGGTTGTGTCTTTGAACGCTTGCATTAAATCCTGTGCCCTTAATTCGGGATGATTATATAAGTATTCATTCCCTTTTAGTGCATTGGGCATTGTAATAACCTGAAGCCCGAATACAGTTTCTAATCTGTTAATACCTGTATAATATCTATGGATAAGAGACTTTTCTCCACCCATACCAGAAGATAGCGACACAATAGCAACGGTGTCTCCTCTTTTTAATGCTTTTGGTTTTATCATAATATTACCCCTTTATCTTGACAAAATTATACTCCAATTCGTATAATAAAGTAAGGTCAAGTGACCCATTCTGGAGGAAATGCTTATGGATACTGAAATACTTCGTGGCCGTATGCCGATTACAATTCGCAAAAAGCTAATGAAAAAAATTTATGATCCCGGAAATCCTATTATTATAGCAGGTTATGAAAATAAATATGTATTTTTCTTAATTGAGGGAGAAGCAGAAGCCTCTATCCAAAATAATGATGGTACTGTCGCCGCTGTTTACTTATATAAATCGAATAGCATATTTGGCGAAGTAGAGCCATTTTATAATGACTTCAAACCTGTAAGCATAACCGCAACTAAAAAGTGTATTGTAGAAGCACTTTATCAGACCGATTTTTTAGAATGGTTGAAAAGTGATTTTGAAGCCACAAAACTGCTTATTCGTATAATATCAGAAAAGCTGATACACAATGGTCAACTTATAGAGGAAATGTCTTTGCTATCTGTTCGTAAAAGAGTTTTACGGTGTATAGCTATTTACAATCACAAAGGACAGCTACACAAACTAACGAAAAAGCAACTTTCAATCGAAGCAAATACACCTATTAGGAGTGTAAATCGAGCGATTGCAGAATGTGTAAAAATAGGTTTAATCTCTTATGAGAATAAACAAATTCACATAAAAAATCTCGCTGTTGTTATGGAGCACTTGCCTTCTATATTACACTTTTAGTAAATAAACTGAATGGAGAGAGCGTCAAAAGCGTGACCTTCGTTTTTTTGCGCCATGTAGCGGAAGCGCACGAAATGGCAAGCAGGGCAGGTGTGGCCACACCTGCTATTTTTGCCGGGCCGCTGGCCCCGCAAAAATGCTTGTTGGGGAGCTCCCCAAACCCGCAGGACTTCGGGACAAAATGTCCCAAAGTCCCGGCGCTATGCGCCTGTTGTCTGCGGCCTGTCGCTATCGCTCCTGGGCCTTATTTTCCCGTCCGTCCGTTACGCCGAACAGATGATCAATATTCGCTTTGACCACCACGGCCTGCCGCATATCCGCCTGGGCCTTGCGGTACTTGGCATAGAGGGCTTTTTTCTTTCCCGCCAGCTCCTGGCGGGCCTTTTTCATATCCGCCATTTTGGGAAGTTTCTCCCCAGCCAAAAGCTCGTTGAGCGCCGCCTTTGCCGCCCGATAGTCGGAAAGCTCCGCCTCATGCTGGGCCAGATATTTTTTACTGTACCGGGCCGCCTTGTATCCATCAAATATAGGCCGGGTCTTGGCATACTCCACTGTTGCCGCCATAAGCCCGACTGTCTTTTCGAGGGCCGCCTCCGTTTCCCGCAGTTCCCCGGAGAGAGCATGAAAACGCTCTACCACCGCCTCGGTGCTGGCCGCCATCGTTTCATAGTCCATAAGGTCATGCTCCCGCAGATACTGGAGGGCGGCGGCCATCTGTTTGAGGTTGTAAACCTTGGCCCACCGTTCATAGGCCGGGCCCTTGCCCTGGGCCATGCGCTCTTGAATATCTATAATCAGATTGACACGCCGGGCCGGAGCCGGGGCCTCGTCTGCCAGTACCGGGATAGGCCGCTCCCCGGCAATCACCGCCCGGATGTCTCCGGGATCAAAACCGTCCCCGAGGGTAGAGGAACGCAGGCGGGTGAGTTTCTCCTGTCCCGGAGCGAGAAACGAGATCGCCCCGCCCCGGCCATGCTTTACCGCAAAGCCGGACTCCTCCATAAGCCGGAGAAACGCCGCAAAGTCGGCGGGCTTTTGCTCCAGAGCGGCAACGATGGCCTGCCGCACCCTCTGCTGTGCGGACGGGGGCCGCTCCCCGATCCACTGGCCGTAATGTAGGAAACGGCCCTTGCTGTGGAGCTTTGGATGCCGGATCACGGACAGGTCATTTTCCAGACATACCCGGTCAGAGAGCCGCCGCAGAGCCCCCGCCGATCTCCAGAAATCTCGGAATTTCCGAGTATAATCCAGCGAGATCGGATTGTAATAAATGTGGTTATGGATATGTTTTTTATCCGTATGGGTGGCAACGAAAAAGGCGTGTTTGCCCTTTGTCCAGCGCATGGCTGTTTCATAGCCTACCCGGTTTGCCTCCTCCGGGGTAATTTCCCCGGGTACAAAGGACTGGCGGATCTGATAGCAGAGCACATCCGCCTCCCGCTTTTGTTCCCGGCCTGTGACCGCTTTATACTTTGCCCGGGAGAGCAGAAACTCGGCATCGGCGGTCTGGTGGTCGCACTCATAGGAAGAAATGAGCTGGCCGTCCTGGGTTTTATCCGGGTCTTTCCCGTAGTCCAGACGATCCTTCAGCGAGCTGGCGATGGTTTCCCCCTTGCTGATATGGTGGGTAATGAGTCTGGTGGTTGCCGTAAATATCCCTCCTCTCCGCAAACGGCTTTCTCCACCTTGGGACACTTTGTCCCGAAGTCGAGAAAACCGGGGAGCGGCACACGCCACTCCCCGGAAAGGCTAAAGCTCCACCACGGCGGCCAGCTTTTTTAACAGATCGGCCAGCGGCTCCCACAGGGCCGCATAGTCCCGTTGCAAGCTGGCGATCTCCTCGGGGTAAATCCCGCCGTAGGTATTCGCCTGGATCGCCACTTGGTTTAGGTTGTTAGAGCACCGCCGCTGGAGCGATACCAGCTCCCGGACGGGCGACAGGTCAACATGGAGCACATAGCCGTTGAGGGCCATTTTCCGCATATAGGCCCCCATGTTGCGGATGCCCGCCTCGTCCATGCGTTCTTGGATAAGGGCCTGCTCCTCCTCCGACACCATCACATGGAGATGGATGGGGCGGCGGCGTTTCTTTGTCATCGCTCCTCCCGGGCGGGGGCTTTTTTCTTGTGGACGGGATCGCCCCGGTCAGCCCCGGCCAGTTTTGCGGCCTCCTTCATCTGCTGGGCAATCGGACGGGGCCTGTCGGGATTGCCAGGGGCGGGCCGCAGCTCGTAATCTGCCGCCTGCCTTTCTGTCAAAGGCCGGGTGTAGGTCAGATGCCCCCACGCCAGAAATGCGCCGCCCTCCACAGGGATACGCTGATCGTAGTTGACGATCTCATCCGGGGCGTTATGGGGCGGCTTGGGGAATGTCCCAATATCCACAGGCCGCTGGGTAGAGTAATACTTGTAAAGGCCGGGGGCCTCGGTCTGTGCGATCTCCACATGGTAAAGCCGCTGGTAGTCCTGCACCCGGTCTGAAAAGTCCTGTTCCATAGCGGCCAGATCGTTGCCGTAATGCCCCCATTCATACTGCCGCTGGCCGTTCTTATCATCGTAACAGGCCCATGTGACATAGGGGGATGGGGCCGTGGGATGTTCGCCCAGAGCAAAGCCCCTGCCGTTTTCCAGCATTACAGCCTTCAAAATGGAATAGCCTTGATTTTTGTCCATAATACCTCCTTCCAGAAAGCGGGGACTTTGGGACAAAATGTCCCAAAGCTCCGCCATATAGATGTTGACAGCATTAGGGCCAATCCGGGGCAGGCCATAGAAAGATACGGCCCGCCCCGGAAACAGCCTGTAAAAGCCTTGATACAAGCGGGTTTTTAAGGGCCTAATTGTCAACAGTCCGGCCCCGTTTTTTCCGCATATATTCCCGCTGCTGGCGGCGGTGGGCTTTTAAGGCGCACGCCTCCGAGCAGTACGCCTGCCGCCTGTCCGGGGCAACGGCCCCGCCGCATACCGGGCATATCTTAAAATCCGGCCTTGGCCCCTGGGTGGTGAGGGCGGCCTCCAATACGGGATTGAGGGGGAGAACGGCCTCCCGGAAGTAGCGGCACAGGGCCCCCGTCCAGCATTTCCCCAGCATATAGCACTCACAGTCTAAAGGCAGGCATCCATATTCCCGGTCATAGTTGGCACACCACTTTGCCACAAGGGAACGGATCGCCGCCTTTTCTTCCCGGGTCAGCTCACGGGCCATCGCATCACCTCCCGCCAGCCGGGGCCCTCAAAAGCTCTTTGTAGCAGGCCACGCATCCAACGCCCCGCCAGTAGGAACAGCCACAACAGGCCGAGCCCCGGGGCGGTTTTCTCTCAGCCGGGGCCTTGGGGCGGGGCTTTTCTTTCATCATTTTTTCAAAAGGGTTGTTTGTAAAATTCATTCATCGTCCTCCGTGTATTCATCCTCTTCATCCCACGGGGGCAGATCGTCCCCGGGATCGTCATAGTCCTCCAGTTCCTCGTCATAGTCCTCCACGGGCCCGGCGGCCTTTTCCTGTTTCGGGCGGTAAACCTTAAAATACCAGCCAGCCCCGCCGCCGATCAGCGCAAGGCCCAGCACCAGCAGGAGCATCCCGGAATTACTTTTCTTTTCGGGTTCCGGTTCCGGCTCCGGGGCTGGGGCAGGCTCCGGCTCCGGCTGGGGAGCGGGCGGCTCCTCGGTGATCTCAGCCAATGCCATAAGGTCGGCCTCAGTAACGGCATTGAGGAAATACACATTTTCGCCGCTCCGCTGGCGGTCAATCACCAGATAAAAAATGTTCTCGTTGGGCGTGGTGATAGTAAAAAATTCCTTGCCGTCCTCATCCGTGGCATTATCCACCACCGTCCCGGTGCCCTCCGGGGTAAACGGGTTCGGCTTCGGCTCGGGTTCCTCCGCCACAGGGGGATCGGGGTCATAGCCGCCTGTGCCGTCCATAAATTCCTCGCCGCCCCCGGCATAGGCGGTGGCGCTAAACCCGCATAAAAGAACAGCGGCAAAGAGCGCCGCTGTTAAGACTCGAAATCGTTTCATATTCAGTTTTCCTCCTTTTCCGCAGTAGGGGCGGCTCCAGACTTCGGGACACTTTGTCCCAAAGCCCCGCCGCTTTTCAGCTTTTCAAACAACAGGGGGAGCTCCGCAAGTGGGATGCTCATACCCCGCACGATGTCCACAATCTCGCTGTTTTCCGCCTCCAGCTTGTTTTTCTCCAGCTCCTTGAGCCGGGCCTGCTGTTCGGCGATTTTGGCCTTGACCTTATCAATCTCAGCCTGGATTTTCATACTTTTGGTTGTTGCCATAGAATACCTCCAATCACGGCAAACGCCCGTAGGCGTAGAGATGAGACTGCCAGTAGTTTGTATTTAGGTTTGCGTATCCGATGGGATCTCCACAGTGGAGCATCCGCCCGTCCCCTACATAAATCCCACAGTGGCTCACGCCCGATGTGTTATAGGTGCCTTTGAAAAACACAAGGTCGCCGGGCCTGGGGGAGCTTACCGGGGTACACAGGTTATAGAGCCCCTGGGCAGTCTGGCGGCCCACATTCCAGCCGGAATGGTTGATAACCCACGATAAATAGCCGGAGCAGTCAAAGGATGTGGCCGGGGAGCTCCCGCCCCACACATAGGGGTAGCCGATGTACTTCTGCGCCTCCGAGAGCATGGCGGCGAAAGTTTCATCGTCCAGATATTCCCCCGGAACTTCGTAGCCCTGGGGCGGGTTGGTAATGTATCTGTCCACATAGGGGGAGTCCGGGAACAGGTCGGGCCTGTTTCCCACAGTAGACATATAGATGGCGTACCGGGACATCTGCTCCTCGCTCATAAAATACACAGGCAGATGGGACAGGTTTTTGTTTTCCAGCGTTACATAGCAGATATAATAGTTGTAGGGAATTTCCACCTCGTAATCGTTGCCCTCGCTGTCCGTCCGGGTTTCGGTGCGGTAGCGCACCTCCACCACCACTTCCTCGGTGAGAATGTACTGGCGGTCAAAGAGCGTCTGCAGGGTGCCTGCCGCCTGTGAAAGCGTCCATTGCCCCTCGTGGAGAGCCGACAGGATGGAGATCAGCACATAGGGGTCATGCTCTATCCCGTCCAGATCGAAGTGGTACTCGTCATAGTCATGGGTGCTTTCGTAGGTATCGAGATAGTTTTTAAGTTCTGCCTCCAGCCCTGTATAGGCGGCCTCGGCCCCCAGCATATCCCCATCCTCGGACGGGTAGGTGGTGGCCCCTAAAGCCCCGGCCCCGGCGTTTCCAATCGTTACCAGCGAGGACGAGCAGGACTGCACCAGAAAGACCAGCAGGATGCAGGCAAGGGCGATGACGGAGCCAGCGGGATGGCGTTTCACAAAGCCCGCCGCCTTTACCGCCAGCTTTTCCGTGGCAGCGGCGGTTTTCCCGGCGGCCTTTGCCCCCTGTTTGGCGGCCTCCTTTGCCCGCTTTTGGTACTGCTTTCGGTTGCGCTGTTTCTGCCAGTACCGGGCGAAAAAGTTTTTGGATAGCTCCGGGTGCTCCTGGGCGGCGGTGTGGAAGTGATAGTCCGCCGTCCGTTTGACATACCGGGCCTCGGCCTTTTGTACCGCCCTGGCCGGGTGCTCCCGGATTTTCCTTTTTACAAACCGGGAGCCATGCCGCAGTACGGACTCGCCAACAAGTTCGGAGCGGTGGGCCCCCTCGGTGCCCACATTTTCCTGCTCCACCTCGAAAATTTTTCCATGTACAAAACCATGAACAGAGCCGCTGGCCACCCGGCCTGCACGCTTTACCGGGCCGGGCTTTTTCGGCGGCTTTTGTCTTGCCAGCTTTTCCTTTGCCTTTTCTACCTTTCTGCCTTGCTTTTCCATGCGGAGCTTGGATGCCGCCGCCTGTTCCTGCTGGCTTTTCTGCCGGAATTTGGACTTGGGAGACTTCGGGACACTTTGTCCCGAAGTTCCCGCCTCACCGGGCCCGGACTGCTTTTCAGAGCCAGCCCCAAAAGCAGAACCGCCCGGATCGGCGGCCCCGCCCCCGGGGTCAGTGCGGCCTGTCTGCGCCCAAGGCTCCGGGCGTGGTTTATTCGGTTTTCGTTTCATTGTTCATATCCTCCGGGCGGGTGGTGAGCAGGTTGTAAATCTCACCTTTGGGGAAACGGTCAACAAAGGGGATGGTCACATTCCCATAGAACAGCAAGCCCTCGCCGGAATTAGAGTGAGTGATATAGGAAAGCTGGTGCTCGGAAATGCCAAGCTGTTTTGCCAGTATCGCCCGGTCGCTCTGGGCCTGTGACAGCAGGATCATAAAGTCGGTGTTGTCTAAAATGTTCTCAATTTCCCGGCTGGCCAAAAGGTCTTTCACATTCTGGGTAAGTGCGCTGGGAACACAGCCTTTCTTTCTCAGCATTTTCCAGACGGCCACAAAGTAGCTGGCGGTCAGCGGGTCACGGAGCAGGACATGGAACTCGTCGAAGTAGCACCAGGTCGCCACGCCTTCCCGGAAATTAGTGTCCACCGCCTGGGAGACAAACTCGTTTGTGATGTGCATGGCAATTTTTCTGAGGTTTTCCCCCATGTTTTTTAAGACAATGCACACCACCCGGTTATCAGTTTTTATATTGGTGGGATGGTTAAAAAGATTGAGGGAGCCTGTACAGTAGAGCTCAAGGGCCGTCGCTACCCGCCGGGCCTCGGGCTCCGGCTGTCTGAGAAGTTCCTCGTATAAATCCTGTAACAGCGGGGTTTTGGTATTTTCGATCCCCAGCGCCTGCTCCCGGTACACCAGCCGCACACAGCGGTCAATGACGGTTTTCTCAATGGGCTGGAGCCCGTCACGGCCTCCCACCACCAGCTCGCACAGGGACAAAAGAAAATCCGCTTTCATGGAAAGCGGGCTCTCCCCGGCGGTCATGTTAAGCTCCACATCCATCGGGTTTAAGTGGTGGGGGCTGTCCGGGGCAATCTCGATCACCTGTCCGCCCAGCCGCCGCACCAGCGGGGCATATTCGCCCATCGGGTCAACAATGATAATGCGGTCATGGGTAACAAGGAATACATTTAAGAGCTCTCTTTTAGCGGCAAAACTTTTGCCACTGCCAGTTGAACCAAGGTACATCCCGTTGGCCGATTTTAATTTTTTCCGGTCGGCCATAATGACATTGTGGGAAAGGGCGTTCATGCCGTAGTAGAGGGCCTGCCCGTCCATCCGAAGCTCCCTTGTCATAAAGGGAATAAAAATCGCCGTGGAGCTGGTAGTCATGCCCCGTTTAATTTCCACCTCATTACAGCCCAGAGCAAGGGAGGACATAAAGCCCTGCTCCTGTTGCCAGTCCAGCCGCTTTAAGGCGCAGTTGTATTTCTGTGCGATGCCGCCCACGGTAAACACATCGTTTTCCAGCCGCTGGCGGGTAGGGGCAAGGTTTACCACGGTGAAAGTGAGAAGAAACATCCGCTCGTTGCGGGACTGGAGATCGGCAAGGAGCTCCGCCGCATCCTTGGAAAAGGTAATGAGGTCGGGCGGGAGGATGTCGGGATCATACCCGGAGCGGACGGCTTTCCGTTGTTCCTCCACTTTCATTTTCCCAATATCGGAAAGTTTCCCCTTAATGGTTTTGATGGCCTTTAGCTGATCCACGGTCTGGATATGGAGGGTCACGGTCATTTCCGCATCCAGCTCCAAAATTTCCGCCAGCAGTTTGTCCGAGAGCTCGGACGCTAAAATCTGCAAGTAGGACACGGCTCCCCAATACCGGCCCACCCGGAATGAGCGGGACTGGCGGAAGTCGAAGCTGTCCGGGGCGATAAAGTCCTTTGTCCCCAGCCCGGTCTGCGGAATATCTTTCCACGAAAAGCGGAACGGCTCCCGGTTGCCCGGGTGCATCTGGCTGTGGAGTAAGGCCAGCCTTGCCCGTCCGTCCATCGGCTCGGAGGGAACGCCCAGCCGCTTAAAATTCCCCATCACATCAGCCTCCACCCGCTCCAGCCGGGGCCGGGCCTCGGCAATCCCCTCGGCGGGGATGCCAAAAGTGATATATTTGGAGCGTTCAATGCCGTTGTTGCTTTTGGCGATCTGGTTTTTCAGCATCCCGGTATATTCCTCCCGGATGCTGTTGAAATCGTCATCCCCCTGGGGGATGTTCACCCGGTAGCGGCTCCGGGAATGGGAACGGCGGTTAATGAAAGAAAGCTGGAACGGCAGGGAGCTGTCAAAGTAATTGAGGAATGAGCTCCAGCCGCCAAAAATCGCCGTCTGATCCTCGGTGCTTGCCACGGAATAATTGATGTCCTCATATTCCACGGTTTTTGTGTAAAGCCCGCCGGGGAGCCTGCACACCCCGTCCGGGTGCATCACCGTATAAGGGATTGACTGCTGGGCGGACAGGGCCGCCCGCTTTCTGCCCTTGGCGGCCCTGCGCCGCTGTCTTTGTTTTGTGGTCTGCAATCGCATCCTCCTTTCTCACAGGGCCCCGCCCGGTAAACGGGGCGTAAATGTTTTGTGTCTGATAGGGCCTTATCCCGGGACGGGTAAACCGGGCCCGGATGATGTTTTTTACCACTTTTTCCGCCGGAAGCCCGTCTTTCTCATACATGGCCAGCAGAAAGGCGGGGAGCATGATCACCAGCATGGCGAACATGGCCCCGGTGTTGCCGATGGAACTGCGGGCGAACAGGTAGGACGGGATGCCCACTGCCGCCGCACAGCCGAAGCAGACAAGCTGGCGTTTGGTAAGGTTAAAGGCCATTTTGGTTTTGATTTTGGATAAATCGTTGGGGACATTTACATAAGGCACTGCTTGACCTCCTTTCCGGCCCCGGTATCTTCGGGACACTTTGTCCCAAAGTCCGGGACGGTGCTTGCCACTTCATTTCCCCACACCTCCCAGCCGGGCGGGGACTGTCTGGCAAAAAGCTCCACCCGGGGCAGGTCGCCCATAAGGGCCACAATCTTTTCCCGGGCCTCGTCCGGCTTTTTGCTGTGGGCCTCAATGGGGGAAATGATAAACTGATGGATATTTGCCGCCTGCCGTCTGGGATGGCCCCTTGTGGCCAGCAGGCAGACCTCGGCGTTTCCCCTCGTCCAAAAGCCCAGCCCGTAAAACCAACTGTCCGCCTTTTTATTCTTTTTCAGCCAGACAAAGGCCACGGACTTATACTGGAAGCCCCACGCCTTAATAAGCCGCAGGGCCTCCGGGAGCTGGGGGAAAGTGGCCCACAAAAAAAGTGCGCTGTCCCTGGCGGCCAGATCCGCCACCGGGAGCGCACAAAGCTCATCGATCCCCATTGTGGGGTAATGGTTCTGTGCCGCCCCCTGGACTTTACTCCGCTGGTACTGCCAGGGGGGATCGGCATAAATGATAGAATAGTCTCCGATAGTTACACTCCTTTCT
The DNA here is from genome assembly GCA_910575585.1 of Clostridiaceae bacterium. Classification (GTDB taxonomy): domain Bacteria; phylum Bacillota; class Clostridia; order Lachnospirales; family Lachnospiraceae; genus UBA3402. Next base: position 19,510 of record CAJTGF010000044.1, on the reverse strand, counting down.
CCCCGGACTCCACCGACACCCGGGCGGTATGGATGCGCTCGCTGGCGGCGGCATAAAAGGCCGGGGCTGTTTCAAAGCATACAAAACGGCGGCCCGTGTTGAGGGCGGCAACAGCGGTAGTGCCGCTCCCGGCGCAGATGTCCGCCACCACCTCCCCGGGCCGGGTGTAGGTCTTGATGAAATACTCGCACAGCTCCACGGGTTTCTGCGTGGGATGGACGGTGCGCTGTACCGAGGAAAAGGCAAGCAGGTTTCCGGGAAAGCGCAGGCCGTCCTCCGACCCGCTGCTGGAACGCAGGAATTTTCCATAGTTGGGGCTGTTGCTCCCCTCCCGGGAGATTTTCTTATAGGGCTTGCCCTGTTCAAACTGCGGATTGTAATAGGGGAGCTTTTGGTAAAATACCAAAATATTCTCCGTCCGCTTTAAGGGGGCCCGCCTTGCGTTGAGAAAGCCGGTACAACGGCTTTTGTACCATACCCACTCATAGCGGAGCATGGCAAGGTTGGATGCCCCCAGCACTTTATCATAGGGGCACTGTGCGAAGAACAGCACAGCCCCATTAGGCTTGACGGCCCACTTGACCGCCTCCCACAGCTCCGGGAGCGGCAGGGGCACATCCCAAAAGTTCCGGGTGGTGCCGTAGGGCGGATCGGTTAAGAGCATATCAACCGAGTGTTCCGGCAGGGAGCGCAGGCCCTCGATGCCGTTCATAAGGAACAGGCCCTCGGAGAGCTCCGCAGACTTCGGGACACTTTGTCCCAAAGTTCTCTCAGCGGTCATCCCGGGCCTCCTTTTTCTTTGCCGGGGCAGGCCGGGCGGTGTTTTCCTTTCCCGCCTCCTTTGCGGCCTGGGCCATCTGCTCCCTTATGGGGGCAGGCCGCACCGCCTCGGCTCTTGCAATCAATTTTTCCACGGCCACATGGTACGCTTGGGCGGCAATCTCATTGATCCGATCTCGGGTGGCCTGGTCTGGAACCCGCACCGTGGAGCGGTAGCCCGTCCTGCTGGTGGGATCGGGCTTTGAGGGAGCCCCTAAAAAAATCCCGTTTTTCCCGTCCACCACTTTAAAATCGTCAATCACAACACCGCCGATGGTTACGCTGGCAAAGCCGATCAGTTTCCCCTGCGGCTCAATGGGCCGCACCGATACTTCAATGGGAACAGCCTCCTTCAGCATGGCGTCCGTCCTCATTTTCACGGCCTCGTCTATGGTTACGCCTTTGACCTCGGCCAGCTCCGCAATCGGAACCTCAAAAAGCCAGCGTCTTTCCTCTGCGGCGATCTGTTCCGGGGTCAGTATTACATCCTTACTCAGTCCTGTTTCCTCCTTTCCGGGCGTGGGTATGACAGCCCCGCCCTCATACTCATAGCCTGCCGCATGGATCGCGGACAGGGTTTCCGCTGATACCCTGCCATTCAAAAGCAAGTCCGTATCAGCCATAAACGCCAGCGTGTCCCGCTGGGTAAATTCCTCCGGGAGCTTGCCGTTCCATGTCCGGCGCATTTCCCCGTCCGGGCCTGGTTTGTAACGGGTGGGGGCCCGTCTTGGCATATCCCGCCTCCTTTCCGGCCTTGGGACAAAGTGTCCCGAAGTCCTGTTTAATGCGCCCCGAAGATGCGCTGGGCGATGCCGCCAGTCTTAAACAGCATAAAGCACAAAAGCACCGTGTAGCCGATGGTTCCCCATATCGCCCCGATAGGGTCGCCGCTTGTGGCGATGCCCTGGATCAGCACCGCATAGATGGCCACGCATACCAGAATGAGCATCCCTTGAAAGCCCACGGCGAACAGGGATTTTAGATAGTTCTGCCCTGCGCCGCCAAGCTCACGGTTTGCAAGGGTGGCAACGGGGAGCGGGGCTAAACTGGTCAGCAAATAAATTTCCAGCATCCTGCCATACACCAAAACAAAAATAATGATCCCCATGATCTGCATGGTCACGCCGATAATGGAGGACTGGAGCCACAGGCCAAGGAGCGGCCCTAAATCCATCGCCTCCAGCGTGGTTTCCAGCTCGGCCAGCATATCCGGGGTAATGTCCGTGGAGCCCTGGATCAGCCCCGCCGCACTGGAGATGGCGCTCTGTGACACATCGAACACGGCCATTACAATGTTAAAGGTGTTGGAGAGAATGAGGATGGCGCAGGCGGTTTTGAATACCCATTTGTAGATATTCGCCACATCAAACTCGTGCATATTGTTTTTTTCAAGAAGCATCTGGATAAGCTCATAGGTGGCAACAAAGGTCAGCACCAGCCCGGCGATGGGTAAGATCACCGTTTCGGAAAGCTGGCGGATGAGGGAGAAAACCCCGGCGTTCCATGCCGCCGGGGTCGTCCCTACCTGTACCGCAATCTCTCCGACTTTGGCGTTGACGGTATCAAAGAGCCCCTCCAGGTTCCCCATGATGCCGCCGATCAAGAGCTCCCGTATCCAGTTCTCAAGCCAGTCGGTGAGAAAATCCATAAGCCCTCCTTAGAACAAGCCGGACAGCAGGGGGATCAGCGTGGTGCCCAAAAGGATGATACCGCCGCCAGCCATTAACTGTGTTATCCCCAATTAGTAGGAACAATACAGCTTTCTGGCGGGCGGCGGCACGTCAAGAAATATATATGGAGTTTTTAAAGAACCTCCCCGGAGCGGGGAGCGGTCAGCCTGTGACCTGCTCCACTTCCGGTATGGGTTTGAGATTAAAATGAATTTCGATGGAAATGTGTCTTGTCTTGTCGCTGTCTATGGTTTCATGGACAACGATTTCTTTCATCAGGCGGTTCAGGATGGAAGCGTCCAGCACGGTGATGTCCCGGTATTCCTGTATGGATTCCACCCACTGCCTTGCGTCCACGGCAAGCCGGATTTCATCGGCAAGGCGTTTCCGGCCTTCCTCAACCTTGGCTTTTAATTCCGCCTGTTCCTTCTGTGTCTTTTCCAGCAGGAGATTGAAGTTTGCTTCTGTGATTCGTCCGGCTACCATGTCCTCATAGAGCCGAAGCACCATTTTTTCCAGCATTTCAATCCGTTCTTCGTCTTTGGCAAGGGTGCGCTCCATCGCTTCCCGCTGGTCTTTCTGCCTGGCATGGCAGGTATCGGTCAGCCGTCCGGCTACTGCTTCACTGTCTGTCAGGGCAGCGGCGGCGCACTCCCGGATTTTGTTCAGCACAAGAGAATAGAGCGTGTCAAATTCAACCCGGTGCTGTGTGCAGTGCTGCTTCCCATAGGCATTATAGGTCTTGCAGGAGAAAATACGCTTCGGGAACTTCTCATGCGTGGTGCGGATGGTGAGAGCCTTTCCGCACTCCCCGCATTTTATCAGCCCTGCAAAGAGGTTGATTTCCCCGGATTTGCCCGGTCGCTGGCGGGATTTCAGTTTTTCCTGCACAATCGCAAAGTCCTTTTTGTCCACCAGCGGCTCATGCGTCCCCTCCACCACAATCCAGTCCTCCGGCTTCTTATCCCGGATAGTGCCGATTTTAAAGCGGTACTCGGTCTTTTGGGAAGCGATTGCGCCGGTGTAGACGGGGTTCATCAGGATTTCCTTAATCACGGAGAAGTCCCAGACGTACCGCCCGTTTTCCGGGTCTTTCTTTTCCCATTTGGTGCGGATGTTCCGGTGTCCCCGCTTCCGGTTCCACCATGTGGGGCAGGGGATTTTTTGCTGCTCCAGCCTGCGCCGGATGTAGTTGGGGCCTCTCCCTTCCAATGCCCACCCAAAAATCTGCCGGACAGCGGGGGCGGTTTCCCCGTCAATGAGAAGGTGATTCTTGTCCTCCGGGTCTTTCTTGTAGCCAAATGGGGCGATACAGCCGGTGAACTGCCCTTTCTGCGCCTTTAGCACATAGGAAGAATGGACTTTCTTGGAAATATCCTTGCTGTACATCTCGTTCAGGATATTTTTAAAGGGCGCAATGTCGTTGTTGTCCCGCATGGTGTCGATGCCGTCATTCATGGCGATATAGCGCACGCCGTTCCTTGGGAAGAAATCCTCGATAAGCTGCCCGGTCTGCAAGTAGTTCCGTCCTAACCTCGATAAATCCTTTGTAATGACAAGGTTTACCTGTTTCCGCTCAATGGCTTTCAACATCCGTTTCAGGTCGGGGCGTTCCATGTTCAAGCCGGTAAAGCCATCGTCCTGATAGACTGCCGTAACCTCCCATCCCTGCTTCTGGCAGAACTTTTCCAGCATATCCCGCTGGTTCTCGATGCTGGCACTCGTCCCGTCAAGGTCGTCGTCCTTGGACAGCCTGCAATAGATAGCCGCCCGGAAGCTCCCGGCAAGAAGTGTGTCCATCCCTGCATATTCAAAAGTGTTCATCATAACCGTTTACCCGCACAATCCAGACGGAACACGGTCACATTGAACCTCGTCTTTATTATATCTCATTTCTTGTGTTTTAGCAAGATATTCTTTATCTATTTTTCTGCTGTGCTTCTGTGCGATAAGGCTCACGAAAACGTCCGTAGCGTCCAGCTCGCCGTCAAATACTGTGGTGACATGAATCTCTGTTTTATTTTTCGCCATAGGCAGTTGTCCTCCATACATGAAAACAGCCAGACAGGGAAGGTCGGCAACGAAGTCCGGCAACGGGCTTCAAAAAACCTTGGAACGAATCCTTGTCTGGCAGTTGGGTTATTTTATACTTTTTCTTTTATTTTTCTGTTGCTTTGGTTGTTAAAGGGGAGAAAAGCCGATAGTTACGGGATTTTCCCCGGCAACCGGCCCGGCAACGGGATAGCAACGAAGTGTGCAACGGGCTGTCTTTTGCCGGATTTTTTCAGAATGGAAGTTCCATCTGCTCCGGCACCGGCATAAATCCCTCCGGGGTTTTTCCCGCCCCGTTGCCGGTGTCCGTTGTCAAGGCGCAAGCGTCAGCTTTTGCCTTTTGCTCCCGTTCCCATCCTTTTTGTCTGCCGTATCCGGCAAACATCCGGGGATTGGAGAAATACTTCCAGCCGGTGACGCACTGGTTCATTATCTCGTTGATTTCCCGGATTTCCCATTGTTTCGGCTCGTCAAAATCATGGTTCAGGGCTTCTTTGTATAGCTGTTTGGAGCAGACCGTATCGCCGGGGTAGCTGTCAAGGAAAGCCTGTATCATCCCGGCTTTGGTGTCCTCCGGCATAAAGTCCCGCTGATGTTCCTTTAGATAGCGCACCATTTCCGGGCTGAATGTCAGCTTCCATCTGCCGCTTTTGTAAATCTCCATCGCTTCCGCCCACACTTGGTTTAAATAGGCTCTGGAAGCGGCTTCGTCCTCTAAAATGTGTGTTTCCGCCTGCTCCGGGCATACCTGTATGGGAATAAAACGGCGGTTGCCGGAGCGGTCAAGGGGCAGGAAGTCAAGGGCATTGGACGTGCCGCCAAACACGCACTGCCTTGGGCGGTCTGCCGGGTGGGTTTCGTAGGGTATCTTGTAGACTTCCTTCTGGCGGCTCAAAAATGACTTGATTTCCTCTATGCTCTTTGCGTTTGCGGTGGCAATCATCTCCGACATTTCGATTATCCAGTGACCTTGCAGCTTCCGGTATACGTTGTCATCGTCCAGTTTCCGCAAATCGTCCGAAAACCACTCGTCTTTGACTGCCAGCAGACGGAAGAAGGTGGACTTCCCGGCTCCCTGACCGCCTACCAGACAGAGCATGACTTCAAACTTGCAGCCAGGGGAAAATGCCCGGTGGATGGCTCCCAACAAAAACAGGCGCAGGGATTGGTATGTGTAATCGTCCTCACCGGCTCCCAGAAAGTGACGCAGGCAGGAGCGTATCCGCCCGGTTCCGTCCCATGTCAGGCCGTTTAAATAATCCCGGACAGGGTGGTAGCTGTTCTCATTGGCGGCAAGGTCGGCGGCGTCCTGTATCTTTTTCTCGCTTGTCAGGCCATAGGTCTTTTCTAGATACAGCCGGATATATTTCATGTCCGTGTCGGTCATGGGGCTTCCGGTGGCTCTTTTGTAGCCGATTGGCCTTAAAATATCGGTGCGGTCGGTCAGCAGGTTGTAGGCAACCGCCCCAGAAAGGAGCGGGTCGCACTGGAACACGGTCAGGCAGTTGCTCATGCTGTTGCGGAAGCCGCCTTTCTCGGTGGTTTCCAGCATGGCCTTTACTTCCTCAATGCTCCGGGGCGGCTCTGCGCTGTCTGCCATGTTCGCTATTTCCTGCCGTATCTGGGGCGGTAAGTTCTGCCATCCGTCTTTCAAGGTTCCTCACTTCCTTTCCGTGTCCTGTGATAAGGGCTGCCCGCTCTGGAAGTTCCCCCGATAGAAGTACGTCCATCAGATATTCCAGACGGCTCATGTTTTGCAGGGCTTCTATAAACCGGGGATTCCATGCTTCATCCGGCTGTTTGGGGGCGTATTCTTCCTTCCAGCGGCGCAGAAGATGGTAATAGTCGGACAGCACCCGGAAGCAGTGCCGCTCCATGCGCTTAAATTTCTGTTCCTCCGTTTCCCTCCGCAGGCGTGGCCTTATGGGCTGCTTCCCGGCGTTCCTCCCGTCCTCATAGGGGATGGAGAAGTCCTGTGCCAGCATGAGTGCGGCTTCTTTACTGCCGATACCGTGGAGCCGGGAAACAAAGTCAATCACGTCCCCGGTGGCTCCGCAGCCGAAACAGTAAAAGCGGCGGTCAACCTTCATGCTTGGGTTCTTATCGTTATGGAATGGACAGACGCACATCCCATTCCGGTTTACTTTGATTCCGTAACGCTCCGCAGCCTGCCTTGTGGTGACGGACTGTTTCACGGCTTCAAATACGTTCAATAGGCGTTCCCTCCTGATAATCCCAACGTGAGCGACACAATGTCGTTCACGTTGTCTGTAAATCCGTCTTGTTCAAATGAACAAGCACTTGCCAGCGATTTACAATCACAAAACAAGTGCCTGTTTAAAGTTCCATATTCTGTTGTTTCTGTGTCCGGGGCGGCTGGCGTTTCTCTGCCTGCTCCTGCCGGATGCGTTCCTGCCGCCCTTTCAGGTTCCCCTGTACGGACGGTTTCTTCCCCGGCTCGGCGGTCTGTCGGTACTGCTCGGATGGCAATACCTGATTGAGCCAGCGGCGCACATCCCGCAGCACTTTTACATCTGCCTGAACCGCTTCCAGTTCCTCCCCCTGTTCCGGCAGGGCAGAAGCAAGCTGTTCCCGTTCCGCTTCCAAATCTTTGCGAGAGTAGGAATTGCCTTTCAGGTTGGCTTTAAAATACCGGATGGCGGCATGGTAAGCGTCCAGTTCCTCCCGGTGGCTCTCTGCAAACTGCTCTTTTTTCTTCTTCCAGCCGATAGCGGCGTACTCCTTATGGACTGGCTTGTTTGCTTCGTATTTGTCAATATAGGACAACATGGTGTCGATGGCTTTGATACGCTTCTCGCTTTTTTTCACGCTCTCCATGACAGAAACGGCGGTCTGGCTGATTTCGTCCAGCCGGGTGTCAAGGCTCTCTATGGTGGAGATTCCTTTTTCCCGCAGAAACTCCATTGCCGCCTGTACCCTGTTGAAGTCGGCAACTGTGCCTTTGAGCTTCCCTCTGGAAGTCCAGTCGGCACGCTGTCCGCTCCGCAGTTCTAAATACTGTGAGAGCAGCTCCGGTATGGTCGGTTCCTTCGTCTGCTCCAATGCTTCCATCAGGGCGGCTTTTTTCTCTTTTAAATCGGCAATCCAGCCTTTTAAGTGGCGCACCATCTGGCGGATGGACTGCATGAGGGAGTTGGCGGCTTTGATGTCCCGGTTCAGGTTGCCAACGTTGGTCTGGATTCCTTTCTTCTCCATCTGGCAGGCGGCTGGCCCCATGTGGACGGTGGGGATTTTATCAATCCCCTGTCGGGCATAGGAGCGCAGGTCAAGCCGTTCCGGGCGGTCGTTGGCTTCCAGATAGCGGTTGGCCGTGTCCGCCCATCCCTGCCGCCAGATTTCGGCATACTTCCGGTCGTTCCAGTCTACGGTGTTCTCCTTGTGGCTTTTCCATCTGCCGGACGGGAGCCGGATTCTTTCGCCGTTCCCGTCAAGGTCATATACCTTGTGGCATTTGGGGAGCCATCTGCCTTTTTCGTCCATCGCCCGCATGGTGAGCAGGATATGGGCGTGGGGGTTGCCGTCCCCTTTGTCATGGATGGCAAAATCGGCTATCATGCCTTTGGAAACAAAAAACTCCCGGCAGTAGTCACGGATAAGGTCGGCGTGCTGTTCCGATGGGATTTCCCTTGGGATGGCAAGCACGAACCTCCGGGCAAGCTGGGAGTTCCATTGCTTTTCCTGTGCTTCGGCAGAGTTCCATAAAGTATTGCGGTCTGCATACTCCGGCGGCACATGGGGCGGGAGCATGATTTCTTTGTGGGTGACTTCGTTCTTGTAGGGATAGTGTTTCTGCTCTTGGTCGTATTCAGAGAACAGTTTCTCGCCGCTCTGGTAGGCGGCGGCAGAAACAGCGGATTCATTGTTGCTCCGCTTAATGATTGTGATTTTACAGTGCGGGCATGGCAAGTGTGCGCCCTCCTTTCTCCCGGATTCCGGGCAGAAAAAAAGCAGGAGACCTTTTTTCAGATTTCCTGCTTATTGCTTAATATTCCTTGTTTTTTAGTCTATCAATACAGCTAATATAATACAACAAATATTCTGTATTATTTTCATAATCATATTGACCAATACCTTGCTGAATCACTATTTCTAATTGAAGTTTAGCACTATTGCTTATAACATACCTTGTTCTTAGCTCAAATAAAATATAAACAAATTTTTCATCTTCTAATTTTTCATTATAAGCCTCATTTTTTGATGTAGATAGTAATTTGTATGCTATAAACTCAAAATCTTCTGAAGATAAATGCAAATTGTTATTAGTAATTGCATTTATAGCATTAAATTTTTGGCTTTCTAAAAAGAAATTTGTAAAACTACTTAATGGTATTTCTATAATATCAACTTTTTCAGACAACCATTTCAATGTTTCCTCAAAAGATTTAAAACCCGGAATAATTTGAGATTTATAATTTCTTATAAATTCATATCTTTGCTTCATAATATATATTTTTCCTGCTTAATTAATGGTAACAGTTCCCGAAAATTCTACTCCTGATAACCATGATAGAGATTTCATATTATACCCCTGTAAGCCTTTTGAAGTTACTTTAACTTTTTCAATATCACTATCTAATTTGAAATCACCTATTTTTACAGACCCAACAGACGCAGCGGTTGTATTTTTGGTAGTGTAATTGGTGCCGTCTCCAAATGTTTTATAAACTTTACTTGATAATAGGTTAGCACTTTTAACCTGTATTTTTTTATATCTAAAAGCATTGTACATTTCGTCACCTTCCCACAATAGGTATAACTCACAATCCTCACTTGTGCCATCTCTAATCACGGAAGCATAAATAACGGTTGCCCCTCTGGTTGATTTCTCTTTTGAAAGAGTATAACAATATTGTTCAAAATCTTCCTTACTGTCAAACTGTAAAACTGGAATTTCAACTTGCGTTTCTGTAGAAACTTTATCATTTGTCATTGCAAAAACTGGCATTGAAGATGTAATAAAAAGAACACAAGTTAATAAAAATGTTAAAAACTTCTTCATGGGTATCCTCCTTAATCATTATTACACATAGATTACAATTACGGCTTATTTTATAAAATCATCAGTATCCCTCCCTTTTCCTCTTTTTGTGCATATTCTACTATATTTTTTTATTTATGTCAATATCATTATAGAATAAGCACAACAAAAAACTAATAAATTTATTCGATTATTCAAAGGCAAAAGGGTAGCTGGCGGCAGCCAGTGCAGGGGAAGCGTAGCGTCCCCTGTTTGATTTGGAGCAGACCATGACTGCGGAAAATCACAGCCCTCCGGCAAGGAGCCTTCGGAGAACGCAATTCACCAACCTCTGGGTGGTGTATAATTGCGCCCTATCCCAGTTCTTGGATAGGGAGCATTATCCGAGATAAAAACTTATCCGAGGTAAATTGATTTAATCCGATGAATACAGTATTTCAAAACGATTATCTCGGATAATGAAACCCGTTATCAACTTGTGGATGATTTGCACCTATCCGAGATAATGGGGCAATCACGCCTTTATCTTGGATAATCATTGAGGTGGCAGCTACTCTTTTCAGAAATAATTATTCGAGGTAATTTCTTTTAAAGTCTTTCCTGTCAGTAATTTTGAAAGTTTCCTTGGATAATTGAAAATCTCGAATAATGCGCCCTCTTTCAGAGGGGGATTTTCCAGCTTGTCGCTTTGGAAGCCAAAATTGCAAGTGGAGTTTATGGCAGTTGGAAATCAGCCGTACCAATTACGCCATAGGCGGCATAAATCAGAACGCGCCCGGCTCGTTCTGATTTTTCACACATGGAAAGCCGCCAATGTGAGCGCGCCTGACTCGTCCACGTTAAAACTTCCCTTGCAAAATCAAGACGCGCCCGGCGCACTTTGATTCTGGAACGGGCTTTTTACCGTTCCTGCTGTTTCGGCTTCTTGTCGGGATAGAGCTTCCCGGCGACAACGGCAGCATGACTCTTTATCTTGATTTCCCCTTCCTGCTCGCTGCGTTTTGCGTTCCGGTAGCCTTCATCGGAGAGGAAGAAACGGAACCGCTCCCCCTTAAAACCGACAAAGCACTGCTTCTGTACTTCCAGCGTAATCATGTGCCGGGTTTCCGGGTGGAACCGTTCTATCCCTAACAGGTCATGCCCCTGCATGATTGGCTCCTGTGCCTTTGCCGCCGCAAGCCGCTGGCGGATGGAATTGTCACGCTCTGCAAGGAACCGGGCTTTTGTGGCGGCAACAAACTGGCTGCACTCCGGCTCCGGTATCTTTTCCAGCTTTCGGATGGCGTTCTCCACGATTGCCTTTGTCAGTAAGTCCTTTATCACCGGCACGGTTTCTTTCATGCCCGCAAGGGTTTCCGCCTTGGTCGGTGCGGCATATTGATAGATGATGTCCAGTTCACTTTTTGAAAATTTCACTCTGCGTCCTCCTTCCAGTTTTCTGCAAGAACCTGTTCCACAAGACGTTTGGTGTCGCTCCGGCAGAACAGGACTTTTAAGATGGTGCTGACCTGCCCATCCGTCACGGATTCCGGGTGGGGGAGATGGCTTTCCAGCATAGCCCCTCTGGTACATAGCCGGTGTGTCCGTTCCTTCCGGTTCAGCGTCTTTATCTGGTGTTCCAGCATTTTCTCCTTATGCTGCGCCCGCCGCAGTCTGGCTTCGGTCTTTTCAATTTCCTGATTCAGTTTTTCCAGCTTTTCATTCATGGGCGGTGTCCTCCTTCGGGAGCAGGATATACATATGGCTGACCTCCCCGATGCCCTGACGGACACGCATAATCATCCCGGCCTGTTCCAGCTCGTTCAGTGAACGCTTGCAGGTCTGGGGGCTTCGGGAGAGTGCCGCCGCTATCTCCATGACGGGGAAGCGGATGAACAGAATCCTGTTGCTGTCCTCGGTTCCCCTTGTCAGGATTTCATCCAACAGGCGGGCGTACATGACCTTTGCCGTATTGCTGACCGGAAGCCGGAGCATTGCCTTTGGGAGCGGCATACAGGGCGGCAGGGGCGTACTGGCTATCATAAATTCACAATTCATTGGATGGTGTCCTCCTTTTGGCTCGTTTGGATTGGTAGCGGGGGCAGTCGATAATGACAGCCCGGAAACCCTGCTTACATTCATGCTGGCATTTCCGGCAGAGTTCATTGTAGCTTCTGCGCCCCCGGTCGTTCAGGAAGAAAGCAAGCTCTTTCTTCAACTTCTTTGACATTCTCGGCATGGTGCCTCCTTCATAGAAAAACCGCCCGATTCAGCAGTAACAGCCGGAATGGGCGGGCAGTGGTTTTTTGTGTATCGTTTCGGGGCGATTTTCAGGGGAAATACAGCCGTAGAGCCGCCCCAAAATCCCCCTTAGTATTACGGACAGGGCAGACTATGCCCCGTGAAATTGTTGTGTTTCGGTATCGTTTCGGTGTTCATTTTGCCGGTTCCCTCTGCTGTCGTTCCTGCCCCCGTCTTTGGCGGCGTTTCGCTCTCCTTGGTACGCTCGTTCCGGTCAGGGTTCCTCCGTTTCCCTGCCGGAAGTCGTTGCGTTACATCGCCGGGGAGCATATCCCATACAGGCCGGTCATTCGATTGGAATAATCCATCGATGAACTGCCTATATCATATGACATTTTTGTACCATGTGCCGTATGTCCACGAATCAGGAATGAAGCCCAAAATCTGAAAAATTCCACGATTGCGGAAAAGGCTTCCTGCTGGACGGGTGCAAAAATCAGATGTGCATTTTGCACTTCTGAAAATCCGGGCAAATCAAAAGCGCATTTTGCGCCTTTGAAAAGAATCACAAAGGGAAATGCGCCCGGCATGGATATGTGGTACAATGGGGATGGCGGCAAAAGCTGGCCGCTGGAAAGGAGCAGGAAGCCATGAAACAGGGGATAACGGTTCAGGAGCGGTTAAAGGATTTAAGGACGGAGCGGCATTTAAAATTAGAGGAACTGGCGGCGGTTACGGGGATTTCCAAATCAGCCTTGGGAAGCTATGAGAATGACGAACTAAAGGAAATCAGCCACAAAAACCTTGTGGAGCTGGCAAAGTTTTACGGTGTGTCAACGGATTACCTGCTCTGCTTGACAGAGAACCGGAACCATCCGGGCATGGAACTTACGGAGCTGCATTTGAGTGACAGCATGGTGGAGCTGTTGAAAAGCGGGCGTATCAACAACCGGCTGCTGTGTGAGATTGCCACACATGAGGATTTTATTACCCTGATGACGGACACGGAAATTTATGTAGATGGTGTGGCAACCGCCCACTTCCAAAACTTCAACAGCCTTCTGGAAGTCCTGCGGGGGCAAGTCCTTTCCCAATATCAGCCGGTGGAGGAAGATGCTGCGTTAAAGGCGTTGGAAGCTATGCAGGTACAGGAAGAAGATTATTTCTGTCAGGTCACGCACCGGACTTGGGACACTATCCTCCATGCCATAAGGGAAACGCACAAGAATGATACGGATAGTGCGCCGGACGGCTCCAATGGCATGAAGCTAATCAAGGACGCAAAGAAGGCGCTGGCCGTGCCGGGTTCCTATCTGGATGTGTTCACTGCCCTGATGTGTACGCAGCTACAAATCCGGTATGAGAAGCTGTCGGAGCAGGAGCGCACGGTTCTGAAAAATGTTATGAAGAAAACTCCGGCATATAAGGATTCACCGTTGAGCAGAATGAAACGGAGATAAGGAAATGCCGTTGCTTGGGATTTTTCCATGCAACGGCATTTTGGGTGGTTCTTATTCAATTTTTAAGCGCACAAACTGGAAGTTGTGTTTTTTACGCTACTTCCTCCCACTTCAACTTTGGATACAGCTCTCCTGTTTTAGCAAAATGGAGAACACATTCAGCAACCAGATTCAAATCATTGAGCGCATTTCGCTTGAGAACTGGAGTCTGTCCGCTGATATTTACAGGAGCGTCCTCTTTGGATGTACCATATTCGGAATTGACAGGCATATACATATGAGCCTCTTCATCTTCACCATATGTGTTAAAAGCCAGAGCCGCCCAATCATTCTCAATATCTACAGATAGAAAATCCTCTTCGCCATATTCATCCAAAGCTAACCATGCAGACCTACAATGATTTTCCCGAATTTTGCACACCAGTTTGTCTACAGTTTCTTGTGTAATAGGTTCCCCTTCACTATTAAGAAAACGAATAGCAAAATCACTCATATAAATTTACCTCCCTATTCCGATTTGTCGATAGCTTCATTATACCGCAGTCACTTTCCAGAGGGAATAGATTTTCCGAAAAAATCATTGTATCATAAACATTATTCTGTTGAATCTGCTCTTGTTCCGTTTTTTGTGATGATAAGCTGCCCCTGCTGGCATTTCACGGTGATTTTGTCCCCTGCGGAGAATCCAGCCTGTTCCAGCCACTTACCTTGTAAAAGAATCTGCGGCGGAGATTGCTTGTAATTGCCACGTCCATAGCATACAGTCAGTTTGCGGTCGTCCATCCGTCCTCCTTCCCCGCTGCCTGTCGGCATACGATTTCAAATACATTCCCGTCCTCTGTCCTGACAGTGAGCAGGCTGTTCCGCTCATCTGCGTTCAGGTCAACAATCCCCATCCCTTCACTGTCGTTTAGTAAATCAAAAAGCCTGTCCCTAAAATAGTTCAGTTCCATTCTGTTGTTCCCCTTTCATAGTTTATAGTCTACTAGCTAATATTATATAGTCTTTTAGAATCTATTGCAATCCCTAAGTGTGATGTAGTCTAAAAGTGTACAAAATAAATGCTAATAGCTTATGAAATGGGTGGCATTATGGAAGGTAAAGGATTAGGCAAACGTATCAACATGGTGAGGAAAGACCGGGGATTCACGGCGGACAGGCTCTCGGAGCTGTGCAATATCAACGCAACTTACCTCCGGCAGATTGAAGGCGGGATAAAGGTTCCCAGTCTGCCCGTATTTATCAATATCTGCAACGCACTGAAAATCTCCCCTGATTATCTGCTGCGGGATGCGCTGGAAGATAATGAGGTCAGCAAGATACGGGAGCTGGCAGAGCTGTGGGAAAGCACGTCGCCCAGCCAGCAGGAAATCGCCGTTGCCATGATTCGGGCGGTATTGGAGCGCAGGGAAGGTTAGAAAGACCAGCCGGGTAGTCGGCTGGTCTTTCCACATCCAATCAAATTTTATCGGCCTCAGCCGTGTAGCGGTAGTTGGGGTGCTTTTTCAAATCATACTTGGGGGACAGGAACGGGGGCAGGCCCCGAAGCTGCAAAATGCACTTGTCCCCGGGCATGGTTGCCAGCTCGCTGGGGGTCATAAGTTCCCGGCCCAGCCGCTGGGTGTTCTGGCTGTAGCTTTCCGACTGGCCACGGGAGCGGCTGTCGGTCTGCATACTGATGGTGGCCTTTCCCAGCCAGTTTTCCGATATTTCCTTGATGGTGCTGGCCTCCCGGCCCCCGAGGAATACCACGCTGTCCATGTTGCCGAGGATTGTCTCGGCGTGTTTGTCATAGATGGCCTTACACTGCGCCAACTGCTGGTAGAACAGGGTTAAGCTGATCTCCCGGGAGCGGATCACGGCCACAATCTTTTCAAGCTGGGGCACTTGCCCCGTGTTTGCCGCCTCGTCCCACAGCACCCGCACATGATGGGGCAGGCGGCCGCCGTGAACATTGTCGGCCCGCTCGCACAAAAGGTTGAACATCTGGGAAAAGGCCAGAGCCACTAAAAAGTTGTAGGTCTGGGTGGTGTCCGAGATAATAAAGAACACCGCCGTTTTCCGATCCCCGATGCGGTCAAGCTCCAACTCGTCATAGGACATAATCTCCCGGAGTTGGGGGA
This sequence comes from Clostridiaceae bacterium, assembly GCA_910575585.1. Taxonomy (GTDB): domain Bacteria; phylum Bacillota; class Clostridia; order Lachnospirales; family Lachnospiraceae; genus UBA3402. Next base: position 4,167 of record CAJTGF010000044.1, on the reverse strand, counting down.
TGTCAAAGGGGGCCAGCCTTGCCCCGCAGGAAATCAAAATGCTTTTCGCTGTCTTGCCGCTGGCTAATTTGTATTTCTTATACTGCTTGACCGCAAAGCAGTCCGGCTTTCGCTTTTCCAGCCCGGAAAACATATAGTCCACAGCGTTCATAAAATCCTCGTCATCTTCTTTTACTTCCATCCCGGAAATCATATCCACTAAAGTGTTCATGTTCCGATCCTCGGCGGGGCCCTCAAAAATGATATAGGCGATTAAGGCGCAGTAGAGCAAAGTCTCTGATTTTGTCCAGAAGGGGTCGCCCTCCTTGCCTTCGCCCTTGGTGTTGGAAATGAGGGCATCCACAAACTTCAGGATGTCGGCCTCGTTTCGGATATAGGCCAGCGGGTTATAGTGCATGGACTTGGAAAAGTCGATGGAATTAAAAACCTTAACTTTATATCCCTTTTTCTTTTGGAGAAAACAGCCCACCTGGGACAGCACCCCGCCCTTGGGATCGACCACCACGAAAGAGGAATGAGCCTGTAAAAGCTGGGGTGTGAGCCAAAAGCGGGTTTTTCCCGAGCCGGAGGAGCCGATGACACAGCAATTTAAGTTCCGGGCGTTGGCCGGGATTTTGGGCCGGGTATTCATGGTGAGAAACTCCGTCCCGGTAAGAATGACATTATTTTCAAACTTCGGATCGGCAAAAGGGGCTATATCTTTTGGCCCGCCCCAACGGGCCGATCCGTATTCTTCATCCCGCCGAAATTTCTTTGCGTTCTTGCTTTTCACATAGATCAGCAGGCGAAAGCCCGCCGCCCCTACAATGCCAATGAGCCAGTCAAAGGGATGGAGCCCCGGGGCGAAATCGGCAAAGGCCGGGCCGATGGTTAAGCCCAGCCCCATGAGCTTATGGGCGAAGTCCGCACCCGCCGCCAGACGGTAGGCCGTCCCCATTTTCAGACAGGCCCACAAAATGAACAGATACGGGATGTTGGGAATGAGATATTTCTTGATCTTATCGTTCTTCACGAACCACCTCCTTTGCCCGTTCTTTCGTTTTGGGCCTTTCCTTGGCAAGCTGATCCGCCGCCCGCTTGAGCTGTTCCCGGATGGGGATGCGGCTGGATTTTGATTTTCCAAGCAGTTTCCGGGAATAGCTTTCAAAACAGGCGGTGATGGCGTCCGCCTGCCCAGCTTTGAAAAACAGCAGGTATTTGTCCGGCCCGGTCTGGTAAAACGCATAATCCACATTGAAACGGCGGGCCATGCGGTCAAAGAGCTTGGGGGACTCTACCTCAATACTGTTTACATTCTCCCCATGCCCCATGAGCTTTTTTACGCTCTGCCTGCCGTGGGGCCGCTGGGCCGCCCTATGCCGTTTGGCAATCTGGCGGCCCGCCGCCTGGAGCACATAAGCCAGCCCCCGGGCCGTCAGCTTGCCGGCCCGGACGGAAATCGCTATGGAGCTCCGGGAAATTTCTTCGTCAATCAGTTACACCGCCTCCTTTCTTGGGCCGCCTTGGGACAAAGTGTCTCGAAGTGCCTTGTCAGCGTTCCTCCCGGCCTTTTTCAGTCAGCCGTCGGAATCCCTCTTTTGAGGAACCGTCAATCACCTCCTTATAGGCGGCCATCTGTTCCCGGATGGAAAGCTGGGGAAAAGAAAAAACCTTGTGCCCGGCGGGAATGTCCTTGGTATCGTGATAATATTCCTTGAAATCGCCGCTGGTCTGGACGATATAGCCGCCCGGGGGCAAAGTGGCCGCCCTCGTTGATGGATATATCCCGTCCGTATGCCCCATAGTCAAAATAGTCTTTCAGTTCCGCCGGGATGGGCAAGTCCTCGGCCCAGTAACGGCCCAAGTCCTCCTCCGTTTCAATATCCGGGTAAAACTCAAAGCAGTCCAGATTTTGCGCCAGGTTGATAATGTCCGCCACGCTGGAAGTATGGGCGCCGATATTTAGGGCGGCCTCGAATTTTTCCAGCTTGCCTTGATCCAGCTCCGAGAGCAGGCAGGCAAGGTGGTTTAACTCGTCCAGATTTTCATACTCGCCAAGGTAGTCATAGAGCCCCAGCACATCGCCGTCAAAGCTGGTAATGAAAAATTCCTCGTACCGTATGCCGTCCACCCCGATATGTTTTAACAAAGCCTGCACCTCCTGGGGGCTGGTGGGGAATTTCAGCGTTTCCCCCACCAGCTCCCCCTCGCTGTATTTCCCAAGGTTGGTGATGTAGGCTTCAAACAGGGACGGCATCAGCGGTGCCCCTGTTCCTTGACGGTCAAAATGCCCTCAAGGGTGGTGGCGGTGATCCCCAGCCGCTGGGCCACGGCAATATCGTTTTTCATAGCCTCGGTCATGGTGTGTCCGCAGACCACCAGCACATGGGAGCGGCGCAAGAGGTCACGGCCCATGTCGATGCCGCTTTTATGCTCCTCGGGTACTGCGTCATTGAGGAACAGCGGCAGATAGAGGGTAGGACAGATCGGGGAGAAGCCCGCCTCATAGACTGCCCGGCAATACTGGACGGCCAGTTCCGCGTTTTCGCTGTCGCCGCCAAACCATGCGGCGGTAATGTAAGCAAGGGGTCGTTTCATAAGTAAAAACCTCCATTCTATCGTGAAATTGTTCAACCCTAACCCCCCGCCCTTTCCCAATCTTGGGAAAGGGGGCGGCTCTGGAGGATATACCCCCGCCGCCTGCCGGGGAAATAGCACAGCCGGGGCAGACCGTCAAGGGCAGGCCGCCGCAGGCGGCGGGGCCGTTGGCCCCCTTGACGGCCCGCTCCCGGCTGTGCTAAACAACAGACGGCGACGGGGGATATATACCACCAGAGCCATCGCAAGGGGCGGAGCCCCTCGGGACAAAATGTCTCGAAGTGATTACTTGTCTTTTTCCATCTTTTTCGGAGCTTTCGTAAGCTGGGGCGGCTGTTTCTGTTTCCACTCGTCCAGCAGGCCCATGATCTGCTCCTTCATTTTAGCGGGAGTAACCTCCTTGCCGAAATACTTTTCCAGTTCAGCGGTTGAAATAATCACGCCTTTATCCTCCTTTTTCTTTTCTGATAAGATGCCGTCAATCACATCCCCGTTGAGCTTTCCCTCCTTATCCAGCTCCCGGAGCCGTTTTGCCTGGGCTACCGAGGGGGAGGACTGCTCGCCGTCAATGGAAACGGCAACAAGCCTTTGGTTTTTCGGTTTGATGTAGGACAGCTCCACGGCGGGCATAAAGCCAAGCCCTTTCTCGTCCACCTTGTTTAAGAGTTCTGGGACAAGGGAGTTCAGCCGGATATAGCGCATGACTTTTTTATAGTTCATGCCGTTGTTTTCCCCGACAATCTCAACGGAGCGTTTTCCGATGTCCCCCTCAGCCACGCCGTCCAGACGGCCTCCCTGGTGCTTGATGGCCTCCACTTCCAGATCCAAAAGTTTTGCAAGCTCGCTGGGCAGGGGCTCCCCACGCTGTTTGTTGCTGTTTTTCATTTCCCGGACAGCCTCGATGTCCGTCATGCTGCGGACGATGCAGGGGAGCTCCTCCAGCCCGGCCATCTCACTTCCACGGTGGCGGCGGTGGCCCGCCACAATCTCATAGCCGTTGCCGTCCTTTTCCGGGCGGACGGTGGCGGGGGTCATAACGCCATGCTCCTTGATCGTCCCCACCAGCTCGGCCATTTTTTCATCGTCCTTTACCTGGAACGGGTGATCCCGGAAAGTATGGAACGCATGGAGATCGGAAAGTTTCAAATAAACCAGCTTTCCTTCGTCAATGGGACGGGGCGGGGCGGCGGGATCGGGAGCAGGCGGCTCCGGGACAGCGGCCTCCCGGATGGGAGCGTCCTTTGGGGCATCCGGGGCTTTGCCGTCACTTCGGGACACTTTGTCTCGTTTAGGCGGCTTTGCCTTTCCGGGGGCCGTTTTATCCTCCTTGGGCGGGCGGCCCTTGCGTGGCTTTGTTTCCTCCTTGCCAGTGGGCCCCGCTTTTTCTTCTTTGGGCGGGCGGCCACGCCGGGGCGTTTTCGGCTTATCGCCGCCAGCGGCGGGAAGTTCCTCCTTTCCGTCTTTATAACTTCTCGGAATCTTCAGCCCTTATTTCATGGGGCTTTTAGAACCTATTTTTCAAAAATCACCCACTTTTTTCTCTAAAACACTTGACAAACCAGTCAAAAAATGCGGCGCTTCGCGCCCTTG
>CAJTGF010000043.1 GCA_910575585.1 Clostridiaceae bacterium | reverse complement strand
CTGGCAAAACCAGAATTCGCTGGCTAAGGTTTGCTCACTTAAGGTGGTTTCGGTAGGGGACGCTGCCTCAGCTTTGCTGCGAAAAAAAAAGCTGTTTTTATGGCCTCAAGTATATTGTTGAGTAAGGTTAAGGCGATGTTGCTGTGAACCTGAAAGGATCTGCAGACAAAGCAGTTATCTTTTCACTACAGAGTCGAAACGGCGTTCCCTATCGAAACCACCTTAAGCGAGCAAATCCCGGCCAGCGAATTCTGCTTTTGCCCGGGAGGGAAGGGAGGCTGTGTGCCGGGCGGGTGAATATATGCTATGGAGATGAGACCAGGAAAGCAGGAGGGCTGATACCCGACTGATTTCCGCTTTGGGCTCATCGGAATGTCTGGCATATCTGAACCCGAACGGCACACAGCCTCCCTTCCCTCCCGGGCCCACGACAATCCCCGCCCATTGCTCACTCAACAATACAGCAATTCCATTATTTTGCCATTTCGCGCAAGAAATCATTCTTAAGGATCTATGATGTGGTATAGTATCATCACCCCATCTAAAAGAGAGCAGCCGGGCATCCCAAAAGGGGGCGCGGCGGCTCTTTTTTTGATGGAAGAGCAGGGGCTTTTTCTTTTCCAATAAGAAAGAACATGAAAATTGTCCCTAAATAAGCGCCAAATATCCCACACAGAACCATAGGGAAAAAATTTTGTTATAATCCGGTATATGCAGGGAAAATTTAAAACAGATCATGACAACAAAAGCCATAAGAAACGCTGCAAGCAAAGAGGGTGAAGGGATGAAGACAGACTACAGCAAATTGGGGCAGGAGTCCATGGAGCGGCTTAGGAGTACGGCGGCCCAGGCAGAGGCGGTGCAAAAACGGCTTCTGGTGGACCTGATGCGCCGAAACCGCGGCACGGAATACGGCAGGAGATATGGTTTTCACACCATCTGGACGCCCCGGGAGTTTCAGGGAAAGGTTCCGATTTCCGGGTATGGGGATTATGAGGGTTATATCCGTGAGATCATGGCAGGAAAAAAGCATGTGCTGAGCGCTGATCCGGTGGTGTATTTCTGCGCCAGCTCCGGCGCCACAGGAAAGCCTAAGTACCTGCCTCTGACACAGGCTGATCTGGACCTCCAGTATCGGTATGCCTATGGGACGGTGTTCGGATGTGTGAGGGAGTATTACCGGGATCTGCCTGTGGAAAAAGTATTTGGAAAAATTTTTCAGATCGGGGAGTTTGCCAAGTCGTACACGGAAAACGGGATTATGAACGGGATTCGTTCTTCCTGTCTTTTCCAGTGGTTGGACAGAGACGGCCAGTTTGACGCGTCGGATTACTGTGTTCCCAAGGAAGTGCTTTTTCCGGAAAACTTAGAAGATCTGCTTTACGTTAAAGTGCGGTTCGCCCTTGCGCAGCCGGATATCCGCGCGATCCACGGCATCTTTATTAACCGGGTGTGGGGAGTGCTTGACTATATCCGGCGAAAATGGCTGCTGCTGCTTGAGGATATGGAGCGGGGGACGGTCCATGAAAGCATTCGCCTTAGCAGCCATTGGCGCCGCTTCCTGATGGAGAGACTGCCGCCGGATCCCGGGCGGGCGGCCCAGCTTAGAAGATCCGTTGGCAGCGATGTGGGCGACGGTCTGGTAAGGAAGCTGTGGCCCAAGACGCGGTATTGCCTGGCAGTAGGCGGAAAGGGATTTTTCTGCTATATGGACAAGATGCGGGAGTATGCGGGGGATATTCCGTTCCATTACTCTGCCTACGGGGCGTCGGAAGGGATCTTCGGCGTGGCCAGGAAAATGGATGAGCCGGACGCCTACGTCCTGTTTCCGGAGGCCGGATTTTTTGAGTTCCTACCCGTAACGGGACATGGAAAGGAGAGGGGAGAGCCTTTGTTTTTGTGGGAACTGGAACAGGGGCAGCGGTATGAGCTTTTGTTTACCAACCATTCCGGGCTGTACCGCTATCAGATGAAAGATGTGATCCAGGTTGTGGATTGGTATGAGAAAGCCCCGGTGGTGCGGGTCTGCTATCGGATGGATCAGGTGGTCAATGTGGCGGGGGAGGAGACGGACCCGGAACAGCTCCAGGAAGCAATGGACCGGTTTGCGGCCGGAACAGGCACGGCTATGGCCGGGTACTGTGTCCAGGAGGTGGCCGGGGAGACAGGACCAAGGTATCTGTTTTATGTGGAGCCTGCAGGAGACGGGGGACAGGGGGCAGATTCCCGGGAGGAACTTGGGGCGGAGACGATCCTGGATCAGTGCCTGTGCCAGGTCAACCACCGATATCGGCAGCGCAGGAAGATGGAGGAGATCCATTTGCCCCGGGTGGCCTATCTGCAGCAGGGATGTTTTCGCAGGTATGAAGAGTATCTGGCGGCCAGAGGGATTCCAAGAGGGCAGAGCAAGCGGGTCTGTGTCCTGGACACGGCGGACAAGAAACTGTTTTTTGCGTCGGAGCAGGCCGCAGGCGATTTTAAACGGCCCTATGGAGTTGCGTCCACAGGTAACTGTAAACAGTGAATGGGCCAGTACCGTTAGGAGGGGCATATGCGCCCCGTTCACAGGGTACTTGTAAACAGTAAATCGGGGCAGTTGTGCAGATAAGATTTTGGCCTTTTGGCAGTATCCAATCCTGGGAAAATGTGCTATACTAAAAAACACGTTATCAATGTACTTCCGGAATCTCTCTTGCACCTGCCTTTGTGGCTGACTTTCCGTCATATGCACATAAATTTAATCAACGTACGTTCCACGTACGCCTCATAAATTTATGCACATCTGACCAAAATTCATCTCATAAAATCAGGCACAAAGAGACTCCAAGAGTACATTATCAGACAAAAGGAGGATTCCTGGTGTCTGGGGCCCCGGACGGGGCAGAGGCGAAAATTACGTATCAGGGAGGAACTGGTCAATGGCATGGTATGACGAAGCCATATTTTATCACATTTATCCCTTGGGACTTACAAATGCTCCCAAGACCAATTCTTACGAGGAGGGGGAACACCGGCTGAACACGCTGATCCCATGGATCGCCCACATAAAAGATCTGGGCTGCAATGCCCTTTACATCGGCCCTCTGTTTGAATCTGTGGGACACGGGTATGAGACCACGGATTACAAAAAACTGGACAGCCGCCTTGGGACCAACGAAGATCTGACGGCCTTTGTGGAGGAGTGCCACAGGCAGGGCGTGCGGGTGATTCTGGACGGAGTGTTCAACCATACGGGGCGGGATTTCTTCGCGTTTCAGGATATTAAGAGGAACCGGGAAAATTCCCCTTACAAGGACTGGTACTGCAATGTGAATTTCTGGGGCAATAATGAATATAATGACGGATTTTCCTATGAAAACTGGGGAGGTTATAACCTTCTGGCTAAGTTAAACCAGCACAATCCGAATGTGCGGGATTACATCTGCGATGTGATCCGTTTTTGGGCAAGAGAGTTCCACATCGACGGCATCCGTCTGGACGCTGCCGATGTGCTGGATTTCGGGTATATGCAGGCCCTTCGGCAGACAGCCGGGGAGATCGGACCGGATTTCTGGCTTATGGGGGAAGTGATACATGGGGATTATACCCGGTGGGTCAATGAGGGAACGCTCCACTCGGTTACCAATTACCATTTGCACAAAGCCCTGTACTCGGGACACAATGATCATAATTATTTTGAGATCGCCCACACCGTACGACGGCTCTACGAGATGGGAGGCAACCGTCCGGACGGGCTGAAACTGTACAATTTTGTGGATAATCATGACGTAGAGAGGATCTACACCAAATTGACCAATAAGGCCCACTTTGAGCCGGTCCATATCCTGATGTACACCCTGCCCGGGGTGCCGTCCATTTACTACGGCTCCGAGTTCGGGATTGAAGGGAAGAAGGAGCGGCATTCCGACGACTCCCTACGTCCCGCCTTGTCTCTGGAGGACTACAAAGACGCCCTGGACAACAATCCATGCACTAAGCTGATACAGGCGCTGGGAAAAGCCCGCAGGCAGATCAAAGCTCTTTCCTACGGCGATTACAAGGAGCTTATTTTGACAAACCGTCAGTACGGTTTTTCCAGGACAAGGGACGGGGAGACGGTTTTCATTACGGTGAACAATGACGACAACGACACCTTTATGAGCCTGCCCGCAGGTTCGGCGCCCGCTTACCGGGATGTGTTGTCAGGGCAGCAGGTGACAGTGACGGACGGGCGGCTCAATGTGCCGGTCAAAGGCAACGGCGGCGGGATCTGGGTCCCTGCTTTGGGAGAAGAAGCCGACGGACAAGAGGAGGCATTCACGGAGACGCCGGGCCAGGCGGATGGAACGACACCTTTGGGAAGTTGTCAGTCTGAAGGCGGGGCAGTGTTAAAGACAACGGAACACCCCCAGGAAAAAGAAGGCCTGGGGACAGAGGCCAAAGAGCCGGAAAGGCAGCAGCCGGAAGACCATTCAGAGGCTGTGCCAAAACAGCAGCCGATGACCCCTTCGGAGCCGCAAGAGGAGGCTCAGCCTAAGGCCGAATCAGAACAGCAGCCGGACATCCAGCCAACAGCCGCGCCAAAGCCGCAGTCCAATATCCAGCCAACGACAGGGCCGGAGCAGGAAGAGGATCTGACGCCGGCCAAGGAGACCGAAAGCTTTGGGGAAGAGCGCACTGCCAAGGAGGCCGGCTCTGAAAGAAAGAAAACTTATGAGGAGATGACCATTGAGGAGCTTCAGCAGGCGATCCTGGACAGAATGGCCATGAACGGACCTGTGACGGACCGGATGCGCCAGGATGTTATCGAGAATGTGTACCATAATTCCCTCATTAACTGGATAAAGAGTTTCCGGTAACGAGGGGGAACACCCAGGGACGCTGTCATTTATCTGGCAGCGTCCCTGTTGTGAGACAGTCATAGGAAACGATAGCCGGAAAGGGGCCCGCAGAGTATGATCCTTAACACAGGCAGCCGGACCGATATCCCGGCATTTTACAGCGACTGGTTCGTTAACCGGATCCGGGAAGGCTATGTTCTGGCGCGCAATCCATATGCTCCTTCCCAGGTTACAAGGTACAGGTTAACTCCAAAAGTTATCGACATTTTAACCTTTTGCACCAAAAATCCTCAGCCTATGCTGGATAGGTTGCGGGAATTATCAGAATATTCCTGCCTGTGGTACGTGACCATAACCTCTTACGGAAGGGATGTGGAGCCTTTTGTCCCGAACGCGGAGCAGGTACAGGAAAGCTTTAAGCGATTGTCCAGGGCAGTCGGGAAGGAGCGGGTCATCTGGAGGTATGACCCGGTGTTTCTCTCCGATGTCTATTCTCTGGAATACCATGTGGAACGGTTTGAAGCCATGGCCGGATCTCTGGCTCCTTTTACGGACCAGTGCGTGGTCAGTTTTTTGGACTTGTATGAGAAGACGAAGCGGAATTTTCCCGGCGTAAGGGAGGTGGCCTGGCAGGATCAGAAGCGGCTCATTGAAGCATTTTCCCGGATCGCGGTCAAAAACCATATGCAGATCCATTTGTGCTGTGAGAAAAAGGCTTTGGAGACCGATCATGTGGATGCCAGAGGCTGTATGACACAGGAGGTTTTGGAGCGAGCTATTGGCATGCGGCTCCGTGTGCCGAAGAGGAAACGGGCCCGTCCGGCGTGTGATTGTCTTTTAGGAGCGGATATCGGGGCGTACAACACCTGCGGCCATGGGTGCCGGTACTGCTATGCCAACTACGACACAGAGACGGTCATACGCAACATGAAAAACCATAACCTGGATTCCCCCTTCCTTATTGGGGGCTTTCGGGAGGGAGATGTCATAAAAGACGCGGCGCAGACATCTTGGAGCGACGGTCAGCTGGATCTGTTTGGCTGCGGCCTGCTGCCTTACGGGTCATGGTAACCCAGTTTGGGGCGGTGTTTGTTACCGCTTCTGCAACGCGTATTTCCTCTGCCATTGCCGGGGCTTTGCCGGCCTTTTGGGGGAATCGGGAACCTATGTGAAAAAACTATTGATTTATAAAACAATATCGAGTATATTATGTAATAGGTTATCGAAAGGCCCTGGGCCGGAAGGAGAGGTTGGGAGTCATGATAAAGGTAGCTGTAGACGCCATGGGAGGCGATTATGCTCCCGGGGAGATGGTCAAAGGGGCTTTGGAGGCACTGAAGAAAAAGGACCAGGTGAGCGTGATCCTGGTAGGGCAGAAGGATAAGATCGAAAAAGAGCTGGAGGGTTCTACATATCCGGCGGACAGGCTTTCCATTGTCCATGCCTCTGAGGTGATCGAGACCGGGGAGCCGCCGGTCAACGCTGTCCGCAAGAAGAAGGATTCCTCCATTGTAGTGGGGATGAATCTGGTAAAGAGGCAGGAAGCTGACGCTTTTGTGTCCGCAGGAAGTTCCGGAGCCATCTTGGTAGGCGGGCAGATCATTGTGGGAAGGATAAAGGGCGTGGAGCGTCCGCCCCTTGCGCCGCTGATCCCCACCAGAAAAGGCGTGTCCCTGCTTATTGACTGCGGGGCCAATGTGGATGCCAGACCCTCCCATCTGGTGCAGTTCGCGAGAATGGGTTCTATTTATATGGAACATGTCATAGGCATTAAGCATCCAAAGGTGGCCATCGTCAATATCGGCGCCGAGGAGGAGAAGGGCAATGCCCTGGTAAAGGAGACCTTTCCTCTTTTAAAAGCCTGTGAGGATGTGAACTTTATCGGGAGCATTGAGGCCAGGGATATCCCTGACGGAGGAGCCGACGTTATTGTCAGCGAGGCATTTGTGGGCAATGTGATCTTAAAGCTTTATGAGGGCGTAGGCGCCACCATGCTGGCCATGGTGAAGGAGGGGCTGATGAAGACGCTTCGCAGCAAGATGGGAGCCCTTTTGGTAAAGCCGGCCCTAAAGGAGACCATGAAGGCGTTTGACGCCAGCCAGTACGGAGGCGCGCCCCTGCTGGGATTAAAAGGTCTGGTGGTGAAGGCCCACGGCAATTCAAAATCCGTGGAGGTGTGCAACTCCATTCTCCAGTGCATCACCTTTAAGGAACAGCAGATCAACGAAAAAATTAAGGAGAGCCTGCAGCCAAATAAAGAGCAGGAATAAAAAAGAGAGGAAGGTTATTGCTATGGAATTGGAAAAATTACAGGGGATTATTGCAGAGGTGTTAAATGTCAGTGAAGATGAGATTACCACATCCACCACATTTGTAGACGATCTGGGCGCTGACTCCCTGGATATTTTCGAGATTATCGCTGCCATTGAGGAGCAGTTCGATATCGAGATTCCACAGGAAGAGGCGGAGAAGATCGTGACCGTAGGCGATGCCGTTGAGCAGATCAGAAATATCCTGAACTAAGGGAATATCAGGATAGGAAAAGGATAGACGAAAAAGCCCTAGTGCAACGCTGTACTAGGGGTTTTTTCCCTCTATAAAAGGAGGTTTTACATGAATCGGAGACTGAATGAGCTGGAGGAGCGCATCGGGTACCAATTTGAGAACAGGGATCTGCTTTTCGATGCCATGACCCACAGCTCCTACGCCAATGAGCACCGCATCGAGAAGAAGCGCTGCAACGAAAGGCTGGAATTTTTGGGGGACGCGGTCTTGGAAGTGGTATCCAGCGATCACCTTTACCACAGGCATCCGGATCTGCCGGAGGGGGAATTGACAAAGCTTAGGGCCAGCATGGTGTGCGAGCCTACCCTGGCTCTGTGCGCCGGGGAGATTGAGCTGGGCAAGTATCTGCGGCTGGGAAAAGGCGAGGAGGCCACCGGCGGCCGGGAGCGCAATTCCGTCGTGTCCGACGCTATGGAGGCGCTGATCGGGGCGATCTACCTGGATGGTGGGTTTGCTAGCGCAAAAGAGTTTATACATCGGTTTGTTCTGGATGATATTGAGCATAAGCAGCTCTTTTACGATAGCAAGACTATTTTACAGGAGATGGTGCAGGCCATGGGGGACGAGCTGCTAAACTATGAGATGATCCGGGAGGAAGGGCCGGATCACAACAAGGTTTTTGAGGCCAGGGCATTGGTGGGGGCCAGGGAGATCGGCCGCGGCATCGGCAGGACGAAGAAAGGGGCGGAGAGCCTGGCGGCTTACCGCGGCATCCTTTGTCTGAAAGGAAAAGCGGACGGGCAGCCCGCAGGTGAGCCATGTATCTAAAAAGCATAGAGGTACAGGGCTTTAAGTCATTTGCCAATAAGATCGTATTTGAGTTTCACAACGGGATCACAGGTATCGTAGGCCCCAACGGCAGCGGGAAGAGCAACGTGGCGGACGCGGTTCGGTGGGTCCTCGGAGAGCAGCGGATCAAGCAGCTTCGGGGCGCCAGCATGCAGGACGTGATTTTTTCCGGCACGGAGACCAGGAAGCCTCAGGGATTTGCCTATGTGGCCATCACGCTGGACAATTCGGATCATCAGCTGGCCATTGACTATGACCAGGTGACCGTGGCCAGAAGGATCTACCGCTCCGGGGAGAGCGAGTACCTGATCAACGGCAGTTCCTGCCGGCTCAAAGATATTAACGAGCTGTTTTACGATACCGGCATCGGCAAGGAGGGGTACTCCATTATCGGACAGGGACAGATCGACAAGATCCTAAGCGGCAAGCCGGAGGAGCGGCGGGAGCTTTTCGACGAGGCGGCCGGCATCGTGAAATTTAAGCGGCGCAAAGTCATTGCCCAGAAGAAGCTGGAGGACGAGAAACAGAATCTGGTGCGGGTCAGCGATATTTTGTCGGAGCTGGAGAAGCAGGTGGGGCCTCTGGCCAGACAGTCGGAGGCGGCCAGGCAGTATCTGCGGCTTCGGGAGGAGTTAAAGGCATATGAGGTCAATGTGTTCCTGACGGAGACACAGGAGATCCGGGTCCAGTTAAAGGAGACGGAGGAACATGCCGCCATTGTGTCGGGGGATCTGGGGGAGACTAAGGCGGCGGCGGATCAGATCCGGGTGACCTATGACCAGATCTCCCAGACCTTGGAGGAATTGGAGGAAAAGCTGGAGGAAAGCCGCAGCCGCAGCGCGGCGGCCAACATGGAGAAAGGGAACCTGGAGGGCCATATCAACGTTCTCTTAGAGCAGATCAACACGGAGCGGATGAACGAAGAGCACATCAATGCCAGGAAGCGGACCATTTCCCAGGAGATCCAGCAGAGACAGGGCCAGATGGAGGAGTACAAAGAGGAGCACAGGCTTCTGTCGGACCAGGTGCGGGGCGAGACAAAACGGCAGGAGGAAGCCCAGGAAACGCTGCGAAAGGCCGACGAGGGCATCATGATGCTGGAGGGGAGGATTGAGGAGGGGAAAAACCGCATAATCCTTACCATGAACGAGAAGGCATCCCTGACCGCCAGGCAGCAGCGGTACGAGGCCATGCTGGAGCAGGTTCAGGTCCGCAGGGCCGAAGTGGCGCAAAAGCTCCTTAAGTCCAAAAGCGACGAGTCGGTCCAGGAGGAAGAAAAGAAGGAGGAGGCCCTTAAGCTTTCTCAGGTGGAGGAGCGCATCCAGGACCTTACCCTGCAGCAGGGAAACGGCGAGGAGGCCATCCTTTATCTGGAGGGGGAAGTAAAGCGGCTGAACCGCAATTTAAACGACAGACAGCAGGAGTACCACAAGGCGTCCACCAAGCTGGAATCTCTGCGGAATCTGGCGGAGCGCTATGAGGGGTACGGCAACAGCATCCGCAGGGTTATGGAGCTGAAAAACCGGGTCCATGGCATCCATGGGGTGGTGGCGGACATTATTACCACCCAGAAAGCCTATGAGACAGCCATTGAGACGGCTCTGGGAGGCAGCATCCAGAACATTGTCACAGACTCGGAGACGACGGCCAAGCAGCTGATCGAGTATCTGAAAAAAAATAAGTACGGCAGGGCCACGTTCCTGCCTCTCACAAGCGTCGGCGTCAAGGGCGGGTTTTCCCAGGACAAGGCCCTTTTGGAACCTGGGGTTTTGGGGCTTGCCAGCCAGCTGGTGAAGGCGGATGAAAAGTACGAAGGGCTTATCCGGTATCTTTTAGGCCGGGTGGTGGTGGCGGACAATATTGACAATGCCATCGCCCTTTCCAGAAAGTATCAGTATTCTCTGCGGATCGTCACTTTGGACGGGGAGCTTTTGAGCGCAGGCGGCTCCATGACCGGAGGCGCTTTTAAGAATACCAGCAACCTTCTTGGGCGCAAGCGGGAGATCGAGGAGCTGGAGCAGCGGTGCCGGAAGGCTTTAAAGGCCGCGGAGATGGTCCAGCAGGAGCTGGTGATGGCCGAGGAGCAGCTAAAGCAGCAGAGGGAGGAGCTGGAGCAGTTAAAGCAGCAAAAGCAGAGCGCCTTTTTGGAGCAGAACACCATCCGCATGAACCTGGCCCAACTGGACGACAAGATCCAGGAGATCCAGGAGTCCTCCCGGGACATGGTGCTGGAAAATAGCCATCTGGAGGAGCAGATCCGGGAGATCGAGCGGAATCAGAAGGAGCTTTTAAACGGAGTCCAGGGGCTGGAGACGAAAAATCTTCAGGAAGAGAAACAGATCGAGGCCCTGTCAGGGCAGCTGGAGGAGGAAAAAGAGCGGCGGGAGCAGCTGGCAAAGGATCTGTCGGCCGTGCAGCTTGCCAGCGCCAATCTGCAGCAGAAATACCAGTTTATCCAGGAGAATGTCCGGCGTGTCCGGGGAGAGATGGATAAGCTGGATCAGGAACTTTCCCAGCTGGAAGGCAGCGCCGGCGCCAGCAGCCGCGCCATTAGCGAGAGGATGGAGGAGATTGATCAGATCAAGGAGCAGATCAAAGAGCTGGCAAAAAAGGCGGCCGGCCTGGAGCAGGAGGGGCTGAACTTTGCCAGGGCCAGGGAGGAGAAGACCGGGGAGCAGAAGCGGCTGTTTGATAAGCGGGAGGAGCTTTCCGGGCGCATGAACCATCTGGATAAAGAACTGTTCCGGCTCCAGAGCCAGAAGGAGAAACTGGACGAGCGGCTGGAGCGCCATGTGGAGTACATGTGGAGCGAGTATGAGCTGACCGCCACCGCGGCTCAGGCATTTTTCAATCCCCAGTGGACGTCTTTGGGGGAGATGAAGCGGCAGGCCGGGACCCTTAAGGAGTCCATACGGGCCCTGGGCAATGTGAATGTCAATGCCATTGAGGACTACAAGGAGATTTCGGAGCGGTATGAGTTTATGCGGACCCAGCATGAGGATCTGGTGAAGGCGGAAGAGACTTTGATGGGCATCATTGAAGAGCTGGACACCGGCATGCGGCGGCAGTTTGAGGAAAAATTTAAGGAGATCCGCCGGGAGTTTGACCAGGTGTTTCAGGAGCTGTTCGGCGGCGGCCACGGCCAGCTGGAGCTGGTGGAGGATGAGGACATTTTGGAGGCAGGCATCCAGATCATCTCCCAGCCGCCGGGGAAGAAGCTGCAGAACATGATGCAGCTGTCCGGCGGGGAGAAGGCCCTGACGGCTATCGCCCTTTTATTTGCCATCCAGAACTTAAAGCCTTCGCCCTTTTGCCTGCTGGACGAGATCGAGGCGGCCCTGGATGATTCCAATGTGGACCGCTTTGCGGGATATCTCCATAAACTGACCAGAAACACCCAGTTTATCGTGATCACCCACCGAAGGGGGACCATGGTGTCGGCGGACAGGCTGTACGGGATTACCATGCAGGAGAAGGGGGTGTCCACCCTGGTATCTGTAAACTTGATTGAGGACAGTCTGGAAGGGGAGAAAGTGGGGTAAGAGACAAGATATGACAACATCCAATAGAAAAGCGAATATCCAATGCGAGATTCAAAAAGTCTGGGACACCATAGCCGGGGCCAGGGACTATGCCAAGTGGCAGTCAGATGTAAGCAAAACGGTGGCGGAAGATGAAAAACGGTTTAAGGTCTCTACCAAAGACGGCTATGGGACCGTGTTTACGGTTACTGCGGCAAAAGCGCCGGAGCGGCTGGAGCTTGATGTGGAAAACAGCCATATAAAAGGACACTGGATCCTGGTCCTTACATCCAAGGGATGTGAGACGGAAATCGACTTTACGGCGTCCGTAACGGCAAAAAAGCTTCAGACGCGGCCTGTTGGAAAAGGCGTGTTTGAGAAAACATATCTGGAGAAGGAACAGACACGATTGATTGCGGATCTGAAGCGGGCGCTGGAGTGACGGCGCCTATAGGGCGGCGGTTTTAAAGGAAGTATGTACTCTCGGAGTCTCTTTGTGCCTGATTTTGTGAGATGATTTTTTGTCAGATGTGCATAAATTTATGTCCATATGACGGAAAATCATCCGCAAAGGCAGGTGCAAGAGAGATTCCGAGAGTACATGAAGTGAGAACAGGAGGAGCGCAGGTGGCAGAGGGGAAAAAAGGTTTTTTTGGCCGTCTGGTAGAGGGGCTTGCCAAAACCAGAGCCAATATTGTGTCAGGCATGGACTCGATTTTCAGCGGGTTTTCGGCCATTGACGATGATTTTTATGAGGAGATCGAGGAGATCTTGATCATGGGGGATCTGGGCATCCAGACAACCATGTCCATTGTGGAAGATTTAAAGGCGAAAGTCAAGGAGCAGCACATCAAGGAGCCTTCGGAGTGCAAGGCCATCCTTATGGAGAGCATGAGACAGCAGATGGACCTTGGGGAAAATGCCTACGAGTTTGAGAACCGAAAGTCCGTGGTGCTGGTCATCGGCGTCAACGGGGTGGGAAAGACCACGTCTGTGGGAAAACTGGCGGGACAGCTGAAAGACAGCGGAAGGAAGGTCATCCTGGCAGCGGCGGACACCTTCCGGGCGGCGGCCATTGAGCAGCTGACCCAGTGGTCCCACAGAGCCGGCGTGGAGCTGATCGCTCAGCAGGAGGGCTCCGACCCGGCAGCGGTGATCTATGATGCCATCGCCGCGTCCAAGTCCAGAAACGCGGACGTGCTGATCTGCGATACGGCAGGGCGACTTCACAATAAGAAGAACCTGATGGAGGAGTTAAAAAAGATCAACCGGATCATTGACAAAGAGTACCCGGAGGCGTACCGGGAGACGCTGGTGGTCCTGGACGGGACCACAGGGCAGAACGCCCTCTCTCAGGCAAGGCAGTTTATGGAGGTGGCCGACGTGACCGGCATCATTCTGACAAAGCTGGACGGCACGGCCAAAGGCGGTGTGGCGGTGGCCATCCAGTCGGAGCTGGGTCTTCCGGTGAAATATATCGGCATCGGGGAGAAGATCGACGATCTGCAGAAGTTCCATGCGGAGGAATTTATCAACGCGCTGTTTGACGTACAGGAAAGAAAAGAGGATTAGGGATCATGATGACATTGGAGAGTTTTGAGGAAGCATCTGAGGCAGTGGGCAGAGTGGCCCAGGAGACGAAACTGGTGTACAGCGAGTATTTTTCAGAGCACACCGGCAACAAGGTGTATTTTAAGCCGGAAAACATGCAGTATACAGGGGCTTACAAGTTAAGAGGAGCCTATTACAAGATCAGCACCTTATCCCAGGAGGAGAAGGAGCGGGGGCTTATTACGGCGTCCGCAGGCAATCACGCCCAGGGAGTAGCCTATGCGGCCAAGCTGGCGGGGATCTCGGCCACAGTGGTGATGCCCACCACCACGCCTCTGATCAAAGTAAACCGCACCAGAAACTACGGGGCCACCGTGGTCCTTGAGGGCAATGATTTTGACCAGTGCTGCGCCTACGCCCTGGAATTGGCCAAGGAGCGTGGGCTGACCTTTGTTCACCCATTTAACGATCTGGCTGTGGCCACCGGCCAGGGGACCATTGCCATGGAGATCATCAAGGAACTGCCTACCGTGGACTACATCCTGGCGCCTGTAGGCGGCGGCGGGCTGTGCGCCGGCATCTCCACCCTGGCAAAGCTTTTAAACCCGAAGATCAAGGTCATCGGCGTGGAGCCGGCAGGGGCCAACTGTATGCAGGAATCCCTGCGGGCAGGCCATGTGGTAGAGTTAAAGAGCGCGGACACCATCGCGGACGGTACGGCGGTGCGGTGTCCCGGCGATCTGATTTTTCCCTATATCCAGGAAAATGTGGACGACATCATCACCGTGGAGGACAGCGAGCTGATCGTCACCTTCCTTGACATGGTGGAGAACCACAAGATGATCGTGGAAAATTCCGGGCTTCTGACCGTGGCGGCGCTAAAACATCTTAATGTGCAGAAGAAAAAGATCGTGTCCGTGTTAAGCGGCGGCAATATGGATGTGATCACCATGGCTTCCGTGGTTCAGCACGGTCTGGTCCAGAGAGACCGGGTCTTTACGGTGTCCGTGCTGCTTCCCGACAAGCCGGGAGAGCTGGCTAAGGTGTCTTCCCTCCTTGCGGAGCAGAAGGGCAATGTGATCAAGCTGGAGCACAACCAGTTTGTCAGCATCAACCGCAACGCGGCGGTGGAGTTAAAGATCACCATCGAGGCATTCGGCACAGAGCATAAGAACGCCATCGTCAACGCGTTGAATGTGGAGGGATATCGTCCCAAGGTGGTTCGGGCTTCGGGAACGTACACGGAGTAAACGCTTAAAAAGGACAGAACGATATCCAATACCGCAGTATTGGCATACTTGAGATGGAACTTGCATTTTTGTACATAACAGGGGAATGGAAATGAAGCTTGAATTATTAAAAATAAGGACGCCATTTAAGGCTCAGGCAGATTATTTTGTGAAGTGGAGCCTGATCTCCATGGCCGTAGGCGTTACGGGCGGCGTAATCGGAGGAGTTTTCGGCCGGGGAATCCGCGTGGCGGCGGAAAGCTTTGGGAAGTATCACTGGCTTTTGTTTTTGTTGCCGGTAACCGGAGTTCTGATCGTGTGGCTGTATGGAACCTTTCATCAGTGGAAGAACCAGGGGACCAATATGGTTCTGGCAGCGGTTTCGTCCAATGAGAAAATCTCTCTTTCTACCGGGCCGCTGATTTTTATAAGCACGATCCTGACCCATCTTACCGGCGGCTCCGCAGGGCGGGAGGGCGCGGCTCTGCAGATCGGGGGAAGTCTGGGAACACTGGCGGGCAAGGTGTTAAAGCTGGATGACAGGGACGCGAAGGTAGCGGTAATGTGCGGCATGAGCGCCTGTTTCGGCGCGCTGTTCGGCACGCCGCTGGCAGCGGGAATCTTTTCCCTTGAGGTCATCAGCATTGGCGTCATGTATTACGCGGCTTTGGTGCCGTGTCTGTTCGCTTCTTTTCTGGGGGCTGGAGTGGCAGGGCTTATGGGGCTTTCCGGGGAACATTTTGAGATTTTGGAGATCCCCAAGTTCGGCCTTGTTCCGGGAATGATCATCGTGTGTCTGGGAATTCTTGGCGCTGTTGTCAGTATTTTTTTCTGCCTGATGCTCCATGAGGCGGAATATCTGTACAAAAGGTATCTTCCCAACCCCTATGGGCGTATCCTGGCGGCATCCGTACTTTTGATCGGCCTTACCCTGCTGGTGGGAAACCGGGATTATAACGGGAGCAGCATGGGGCTGATTGAGGAGGCGTTAAACGGCCGCGTCAGGTATGAGGCGTTTCTTTTGAAGATGCTGTTTACTGCCATGACATTGGGAGCCGGGTATAAAGGCGGCGAGATTGTTCCTACGCTGTGCGTGGGGGCTACCTTCGGATGCATGGTGGGGACTCTGCTGGGCTTTTCGCCGTCTCTGTGCGCCGCCTGCGGCATGGTGGCTTTGTTTGTGGGGGTGACGAATTGCCCGATCTCCGGTTTGTTCATGGCTTTTGAGATGTGCGGGTTTGAGGCAATGCCTTATTTTGCTTTGGCTGTTGCGGTGAGTTTTACGTTGTCGGGGTATTATGGGCTGTATGGGAGCCAGAAGTTTGTGTATTCTAAGACGAAGACGGAGTTTATTAACCGGAGGGCCCATTGAAGTGGAGGGGGAGAGGGGGTTCTTCCTATATTAATGGCGCGGGGATTTGTGTGGGGTGGATAAGGGGAAAAATAGAGTGGGGTGTTAGTCTGATTAGGAAAAAAGTGTCGCTTAACTGTCTGTTAAGCGACACTTTTTATTTGCTTTATTATCAAAAACGTTAATTTCTATAACGTGTTCGATTATATCATTCTTTCTGCTATGTGTCAACTGTGATAAAATATCATATTTTCCAACTATAACAAGAAAATTTGCTATATTTTTATCATATTTTGTAAATTGTCTAAATTTTCCAAAAACAACAGTATTGAAGAAAGCAAAAAAATGTCGCTTAACAGACAGTTAAGCGGTCGTTTTTGACAAAATCAGTTCTATAATGGAGCGCTTGAATGTTTGGTGCTTTCATTTAAAAAGAAGCAGGAAGAAAAAGTTTGAAGGGATCAGAATTTAACTTAAGAAGGGCGGGGGATCAGAGTGTGGTACGCAGTCCAGAACGCGTCGGGCAAGGAGAAAATGATCAGCCGTCAGCTAGAGGGCGAGTTTTTCGGATTGGATGGCGAGTGGCGGGAGCTGTTTTGTGTGAAAAAGAAAAGATATCAGGGCATGTGGCATGATGAGAGGGAGCGGTTTTTGCCTGGATATGTGTTTTTTGTCACCAGGATTCCGTATATGGGAAATCAAATTCCGACTTTGGAGAATACAGACCCTTTGAAATGTTGCATGATCTCAGGACAGATTGATGAATTTCGTCCGATAACGCACGAGGAGGAACAGTTTCTCATAAAGATTACAGGAGGAAAGGATGAAGTTGACATGTCCTATGGAGTGATATGCGAGAATGTTCTGAGCATTTATGAAGGACCTTTGACAGGGATGGAGTCCAGAGTCAGAAAGATAGACCGCCATAAGAGAAAAGGGCTCATCAGTATGAATCTCTGTGGTAAAGAAAACCTGGTTGAGGTAGGGTTGGAGATCACAAAGAAGACATACAAGACATACGCATATCCAAACATATTAAACGGATCCGGAAAGGCGGCAGGATGTGGTACGTAATGCAGGTCAGCACAGGTGCCGAGGAAGAAATATGCCAACAGTGCCGCAGAACAATCATGGAAGCTGATGAGGATGTGTTTGTGCTGACAGCGGAGAGGATGACGAAGGTTCTGGGGGAGTGGAAGCTGGTTAGCGGCAGGCTGTTTCCAGGTTATGTGTTTGCAGAGACTGATGATGCAGAGGACTTTTTTCTGCGGTTGAAGCAGAGGAAGATAAACGCGAAAGTGCTGCGGACTGGAGAGGAGATAACGCCGTTGTATCCGGAGGAGGAAACGTACCTTAAGAAATTGGGCGGAAAAGAACATCTGGTGAGATATTCTGAGGGGTATCTGGAAGGGGAACGGTTGGTGGTAACATCCGGCGCAATGATGGATTATAAAGGCACAGTTAAAAAAGTGTTGCGCCATAAGCGGTTGATTGTTTTGGAGGTGCCTCTTATGGGACGAGCTGTAGAGGTGACTGTAGGGGTGGGGATTGTGAAGAGGCAGTCATGATCGATGGGGATGGAGTTAAATGATATGAAAAAAGTTGTGGACGGCATTAGACGCTTCGCGCGCTGTGTTGGAGACAATGGTTATAAAAATTTGTCAGCCAGAGAATAGTGAGCAGAGATCTCTGGGATGGCGAAGCTATGACTGAACTTAAAAAATATATTGAAATAGAGAATAGTAAGGTGGTTATCCTCCAGAAGAAGACTGTACGATGTGGGAGGATAATTGATTGATCGGAGAAATGTGCATATGTCATATGTCAGAAATAAAAAACAAAACACGGAGTATCAAAATCCTATGGAGGGGAAGAATGTTGTTTTTGTTGAAGACGAAAATGATATAGAAAATGCTGACGGAATTCGTGGTCATCTTAAGGCAGTGGGAAAAAGTGAGTATACTCCCAGAATTTATGAGAAATATTTTAAACGTTTAGTGGATATGATTCTAGCCGGTCTGGGATTGATATTACTGTCTCCTGTGTATTTGATCGTTATGATTGCGATCAAGGTTGACGATCCCGGGCCGGTCCTGTTTACACAGAAAAGAATTGGCAGGAATAAGAGGTATTTTAAACTGCATAAATTCAGATCCATGAAGATGTCTGCGCCCCATGATGTTCCCACGCACATGTTAGATGATCCGGATCGATACATAACTAAGGTAGGCCGCCTTATGCGCCGGACCAGTATGGACGAATTGCCGCAGGTTTGGAATATTTTTATGGGAGATATGTCCATCATAGGTCCCAGGCCAGCGCTTTGGAATCAGGATGTGTTGGTGGCAGAGAGAGATAAATACAATGCCAATGATGTAAAGCCGGGACTTACGGGATGGGCGCAGATCAATGGAAGAGATGAACTGGAAATCTCGGATAAAGCAAAGCTTGATGGCGAGTATGTCAAGAAGATCAGTTTCCTGTTTGATGTGAAGTGCTTTATCGGTACTATCTTCTCCATTGCAAAGAGCGAGGGGATTGTTGAAGGCGGTACCGGAAAGATAAAGAAGAAGGAGAAGGCCAGATGAAAAAGGTCTTGATTACCGGGGCTAACAGCTACGTCGGCGTAAGCTTTGAGAATTACGTGAAAGAGCATTATGCTTCTGAGCTTTCTATAGATACCGTGGACATGATGGATGGGAGTTGGAGAAACAGGGATTTTGGAGAGTTCGACATCATCTATCATGTCGCCGGCATTGCTCATGCGGATGTGGGAAGGGTGAGCGAGGAGACTAAGAAAAAATATTACGCAATAAACACGGATCTGTCAATAGAGACATGCCGGAAAGCGAAGAATGAGGGAATTAAGCAATTTGTGTTTATGTCTTCGGCCATCGTGTATGGTGACCCGGCACCATATGGGAAGCCTAAGAGGATTCATGCGTACACACAGCCGCAGCCGGCAAATTTTTACGGTGATTCGAAATGGAAAGCCGATAAAGGAGTGAGGGAACTTGCGGACGAGAAGTTTTTGGTCACTGTTCTTAGACCGCCCATGGTCTATGGCAAAGGCAGCAAAGGAAACTATCCAACGCTTGCGAAGATAGCCAAGAGGCTGCCTGCATTTCCCGCTGTGGTTAATGAGAGATCGATGCTCTACATAGAGAACCTCTGTGAGTTTTTATGTCAGGTAATGATACGAGGGGAAGGCGGCATATTTTGGCCGCAGAATGAGGAGTACACAGAGACATCTGAGCTGGTGAAGACCATAGCGGAGGCAAGCGGACACAAGATAATTGTGTCAAAAACATGGAATTGGGCTGTGGGACTGGCAAGACTTGTTCCTGGAAAGACGAGAAGATTGGCGGATAAGGCTTTTGGCAATATGAGTTATGACCAGAGTATGTCCGCCTACGATTTCAAATATCAAAGGATCGGCTTAAAAGAATCCATAAGAAGAACGGAAAGATAAGATGTCAATGGAAAAACGAGCATTGCAGTTGGCTTCAGTTGCTTCAATGATAGATCAATTTAATATCCCTAATATTCAGATCCTTCAGACGCTTGGATATAAAGTTGATGTGGCTGCAGACTTTACTGATCCCGGAACGATCACAACAGAGAGGGCGGAAAATCTCAAGAAACGATTAGCAGAGATGGAAGTTCGTGTTTTTGACATTCCGATTCCGCGTTCTGTGGATCCGGCGGCAATCTGCACAGCCTATAAGAAAGTGAAAATGTTGTTGGATCGTGAGGATTATTCTTTGCTCCACTGTCACAGCCCAATTGGCGGTGTGATCGCTAGACAGGCGGCGAAGAGCAAAAGGAAAGATGGACTAAAGGTTGTCTATACTGCCCACGGTTTTCATTTTTATGATGGAGCCCCTTTCAAAAACTGGCTGATCTTCTATCCGATCGAGAGGCATTTCTCCCAATATACCGATATTTTGATCACCATCAATAAGGAAGACTATAAGAGAGCAAGCAGGAAGTTTAAGGCAAAGAAGACGGTGTATGTCCCAGGTGTGGGGGTGGATACGGAGAAATTTAAACCGGATGGAAATGGAAGGGAGAAGATTAGGAAAGAATTGGGACTTAATGATGACAGGATCATGCTCCTGTCAGTTGGTGAATTTAATAAGAATAAAAACCATGAAACGGTCATAAGATCGTTAGCTCAAATGAAGGAGTGTGGTGAGTTACCAGATAATCTTTACTACATTATTGCTGGGATCGGTGACAGAGAAGAACGCTTAACTAAACTGGCAATAGACAGTAGATTGCAAGAACGTATTAAGCTGGTGGGTTTCCAGTCGGATATTGCGGATTACTACGATGCGGCAGACGCTTTTGTATTCCCATCGTTTCGTGAAGGACTGTCGGTATCTCTTATGGAGGCTATGGCCAGCGGACTTTCGATAGTGTGCAGCAGGATACGGGGAAATACAGACCTGATTGATGAAGGGAAAGGCGGATTTTTCTTTGATCCCGAGGATGTAAGTAGTGTAACAAATGCGATCAAGAAACTGTTAAGATCAGATAAGGATTCTATGGGGTCTTACAACCTTGAGAAGATAAAGAAGTTTGATATAGCAACAGTTGAAGAAACAATGAAAAGGGAGTATGGGGGGGTTACAGACATCTGAGCAGAATCATTTTACGAAATCAAATTCGGATTGGGTTACAGATACCAGTTGGAGCCTTTGTGCTTGTTTCCGTAGGTGAGTTAAACATTAATAAGAATCATAGTGTGGTTATAAAAGCTTTGAAGATCTGTGATAATGATATGATCCATTATTTGATAGCTGGACAAGGAGAGCAGATGAACGAACTTCAAAAGACTATTGACCAATTAAACCTTAATAGAAATGTACACCTATTAGGATATAAAACTAATATTGCTGACTTGTATCAAGCTTCAGATATATGTGTATTTCCATCTATAAGGGAAGGGTTGGGTCTTGCGGGGATAGAGGGGATGGCAAGTGGACTCCCCTTGATAGTTTCTGATAACAGAGGAACGAGAGATTTTGCTTACGGTGATGGTTCGCTAGTTTGTAGATTCGATGACATAGAAGGATTTGCTAATGCTATCCTAGAACTTAAAGATGATCCTGCTAGATGCAGAAAAATGGGATATTATAACAAACAAAAAAGCAGAAACTTCGATATTTCTGTTACGGAGTATGAAATGGAAGAAATTTACAATGCGATATCGCTATAATAAAATATTTTGTTTTTTCGGAGAAATATATTGTTTAGACATGCGAGTAGTCTCACATACGATTTATTGTTTATTGATCGTCATAGGAACTGTGATGATCAGTGTTTTTTTGAAAATGCTGTTGTCAAAAAATGATATTATGAAGGAAAATTGTTATGGCTTATATCGATGTAATATTGCCGGCATACAATGTAGAAAAAATGATAGGGACGGCAATTGATTCAATATTGTCACAGACGTTTACGGACTGGCGGCTTATAATCTGCGATGATGGTTCTAAAGATAATACTGTGGATGTAATAAAGGATTATGAGAAGAAGTATCCTCATAAAATAGTTGCGGTCCAAAATGATGAGAATAAAGGCATAACGTTTACTTTGAATAGGATGATCTCTATGACAAAGGCTAAATATGTAGCAAGAATGGATGCCGACGATGTTAGTAGACCAAATAGATTTAAAGAGCAGGTTGCATTCTTAGACTCAAATCTTGATTATGGTTTAGTGGGAGCGAATATTATTAAATTTGATGAAGAAGGTATATTTGGCTCTTATCAATATCCTGAAAGACCAACGAAAATGGATTTTCTGTGGAATAGTCCGTTTGCGCATCCAAGCGTAATGATACGAAAAGAAATACTTGATAGGGTTGGAGGATATTTGGATAAACCAAGAACAAAAAGATGCGAGGATTTTGATTTGTGGATGAGACTTTACGAGGCAGGATACAAAGGATATAACATCCAGAAACCTATCTTTGAGTATTACGAAGGACGTAACTCTTATGGGAAACGCAAATTCAAATATCGTATTGCTGAAATGAGGACCAGGATATATGGTTACCATAGATTGGGATTAATGCCAAAAGGAGCATTATATGCTGTAAAGCCATTGATAGTGGGACTAATACCAAAATGTATTTTGGCAGGGATACGGAAAGGATAGAAGCGATGATCAATATTAGAGACTCAAGAGCTCTGATCCTACATTTATTCGGAATGATATTGGGATTCTTAGGGATTGCATTGGCTGAAAGTGCTTCATATCATAGATTCTATGTTATTGCAGTATCTACATTATTGATAATGACAGTGATCATCGATGGAAGTGGGTGGATTCGGCCATATTCTTATCTGGTTCTTTCCTTTTTTGTTTTTGTATGGATGAGGTATATACTAAATATTTTTTACGGTGCAGAGATCATTTCTGTAGGAGATGGGATCACAGAATATAACATGAATATAGTATCTGTCTGGCTTGGAATGGCGATGAATATCATATGCATGGCAGCGATTATTTCGTCTCGAAGCTTTGCCTATAGAAAAAGATATTTTTTTGAAGGAAACAGTAGATTAAGGATTCCAAAGTATGCAGAGAATATGATACTAGGGATTGCCATAGGTTTTTTTGTGATGTTTCTTATAGACTCTGTTAGGAAAGTAAGCGTAGTGCAGATACACGATTATTTAAGTGTTTCCGAAACGGTCCTCATACAAGGATACAGATGGTTCAGTCTGGGAAAATGGACGCTTCTGGTTTGGATCATACTAGGAAGAGATGAGAATAGGTTCTTCAAAGGGAGTACAATAACAGCAGTTGCCGGATTGGGTTATTTAATGAGGGGAGCACGGGGATATGCGATAATGTATATGTTTTTGTGGCTTCTTTTTTACTCTCAGAAAAAGAAGATCAAGATATTTACTCTTGCAATTATTGGCATTGCACTCTTGTATTTGGCGAATTTTATCCTTTCATATAGAATGGGATGGTCTGTAGCTACTGGGTTTGTTAATATTATTAAGTCTGTGTTGTATCAACAAGGCGCTTCCGTGGAATCAGTTTTTGGAAGTGTGATATTTAGAGACGATATTAGATTATATTTTTCCCCTATCGATCTGTTCCGCAGAAACGATTTTGGTATTTTTGTAGATCGCCTAAGAGGTGTTACTTGGGTGTCAGGAGGATTTGGTTCGAGTTTTTTTGCGGAATCATATTTTTGTGGATTTCCGGTTAATATAGTATTCCTTGTTGTTGCAGGAGTATGCGCTGGTTTTGTTGAATGCGCATATCAAGTTTCCCAAAAAGGAGTGGGTATCAAGAAAAAAATTGGTATGGAAAAATATGTTCATATGGATTGTGCAGAGTTTGCAAATATAATCCTTTTCATGACTATTCCAAATTTAATATACCTTGGTAGATCAAGTATAAAGGATTTTATTATAAAGACAATTCTGGTAGCAGTGATACTCACTGCAGTGCGAGGACATTCATCAAAAATGTATCAACGAGGTATAAATAAATGCTGAATCAAGATTGTTCTGTGCTAGTTTTGAGCTGTGATAAAAATATATCGTTACTTAATATTTTTTTTGATCATTTTAGCAAGATGTGGATGGACTGTCCTTTTCAAGTCTATATAGGATTAGAAGAAAAAGATGTAGAATATAAAGAGGTTAAAACATTAAGATCTGATAAAAAAGGATGGGGCGGTCGTCTGATCGGATATCTTGAAGAGATAAAAACAGACTATGTGATGCTTGTACTGGATGATTTCATTCCGGAAAGGGATATTGATACAGGATCAATAATCCATTACATTAATATGCTGAAAAAAGATACGAGCATTGCGACAATTTCTTTTGCGGATATATATGATAGTCGCAATGCTTATAACGAAGTTATAGGACTTTGCAGAAGACAACCAAACGCAGACTATTTATTGAACCTTCAGGTGGGGGTGTGGGATAAGAAGGTTTTGAAACTATTGCTGAAAAACAATGAAAGTCCTTGGCAGACAGAATTATTTGGCTCCATACGGGCGAGGCAATTAAAAGATAAAACGTTTCTTTGCTTAAGATCAGATGAAATGTCTCCATTTAGATATAACCGTGGATGGCTTATGGTTCGCGGTATATGGAACGGAAATGAGATAAAAAGGCTAGGATTAGAAAAATATGCCAATGACCTATTTGATGGGAAAGATATTCAATATTCGGATCTAATGCATATTGATCTCATGACACGAGTAAAGCGGAGAGTTCAAATTGAGTATAGAAAATTGATCAGCCATTTTGGGATTTATCTATGAGAGGATTAAAGAGAGTTACATAATAATGAGAAAGACGACAAAATTTAGAAATAACGAAAGAATTGGATCATTACAAGGGCTTAGAGGAATTGGTTTTCTATGTGTCTGTACAGGTCATTGCACGCTGACTAAGCTGGGGGCTTTTGGAGTTTCTCTCTTTTTTGTTCTGTCAGGTTTCCTGTTAACATACAGAAACGCAGAAGATGAAATTCCTTGTTCGCTGAAAAGTGGCATTCAATTTTCTATAAATAGAATTAAAAGACTTTACCCGCTGCATATACTTACAATGTTATCTCTTGTTTTATACATAAAAATCATGCAGAATATGATCCAGTGGAAAATGATAGTATTTAACAGCTTTTTAATTCAATCCTGGATCCCAGATATGAGCGTATACTTTTCATTAAATGGTGTCTCATGGTACTTATCTGCGTGTGTATTTATATATGCAGTTTTCCCACTGATGTTATCATTTATCCGTAGGACAAGCAAGCATAGTATTGCATTTATATTTTGTATTTATTTGTGTCAGGTGTTAACGGGTATTGGATCCATATTAGATCCGGTGCAAAGATTGTTTGATAATCCTGATATGGTTCACTGGATTACATATATTTGCCCATTATTTAGATTTGGGGATTTTGTGATTGGCGGCTATCTGGGATATTCATTTGCTCATATAAGATCCGAGACGATTAATAAACGCATCGTTTCAGCTGCAGAGTGCATAACAATTATTATATTTGTCCTCATACAGTATATGTGTGAACATAATATCTGTATTTGGCAATACGAAGTCTTTAAAAATACACTTTGCTACACTCCTTTGGCAGCGGCATTTGTTTTTCTATTTGCGACAGAGAAAGGCATGGTAAGCAGATTCTTAACATGGCATCCATTGGTATCCCTTGGAAATATCAGCGCATATACATTTTTGATACATTATGCAGTTATTCCTTATCTGAGGACTATTTTAGTGGGAGTATTAGGATTGACGTTGGATCCATGGGTCCTTTTTCTATTTACTCTTGGAATTTCGTGCGCTTGCGCAGAAATATACATAAAACTTGAAAAATCAGTTAACTGTTGGATTAGTACTACTGATCAATAGTTTGCTGTATTTTTCTTTGTTGGATATTCTTTTTGGAAAGCGAGTGTAATGATAGATTGTCAAAAACATGGATGATAGATTCGACGGATAGCGATAAGGAAAAAACAGGTAAAATAACAAGATCGAGAATACTAGATGCATTTAAAGGTATAGGAATGCTTATGATCGTATCAATACATGTATTGCAGTGGAGTAACCTATTTCCTCAGCCAGGAGTCATGAATAATATTAGAACATCTGGCTTATTGGGTGTTGAGATAACATTCATAATCAATGCATTCTTACTAGCAAGATCATATGATAGTCGAGTACGGGGGGGGTACGGATACATCTTGGCAGTTGATCGGAAAATCTTTTATGCGGATAATACCATTATATTGGCTTCTTATGACATTGTATATCATTGGAGAAGTTGTAAAAAATGGGATTATCGTTGAAACATGGTGGGATATTGTACTTCATTATCAATTTTTAAATTGGCTTACCCCTTCATTATTTTTTTCTTGTGTCGGAGGTTCAGGATATATTGCTGTTTTGTCACTTATGTGGATGTTATATCCAATAATGTTAAGACGGATCAAAACATTAGGAAGTTCTATTGTTATTGGCGTGATCTGTGTATCCATTGGATTTTTACTTTATCGTATCCTGTTTTTGTTGAATGGTATTATCTATGAAATACCTGGGTCAATTTGGGAACCATGGTTGTGGTACATATATAGAGGAATTTATAGTTATGGCCTAGGTAGTATATTGTATTATGTCGTAAAAGAAGGCGCGTTTAACAAATTGTCAGATTGTCAGAAGATTGTATGCAGCATCATGTGTGCCTTAGTAATGGTCGAAAGAGCACTGGAGGTAGGATCGCTTCAAAATGGTTTGATTTTTGCTATGCTGTGTACAATGCTAATAGCGCTGAATATAAACAGAAGAGCAACTGGATTAAAAATACTGCCAGTGATTGGACGATACAGCATGGAGATCTTTGCTGCCCACATTATATCTTATTACTTACTTGTAGATACATTGGGATTACTGCATAGTGTTAAGGAACGTTTTATTGGAATGTTATTAATGACTGTAGTTCTGATCATCCCCTTAAATAAAATAGGAATACTTATATCAAAGTTTTTGAATAGTTTTAGTAATAGAATGATAGGAAGGACTAAATATATAATCCGTTGGTGTCATAAATGAATACATATCATATTGAAAATAAAAAATATGGTGGATTAGTAAAAAATATGTTGATTTTTGGCGTGGGCTTAATAGGCAGCAAGTTTGTACAGTTTATATTGCTTCCGTATTTTACAAATGTATTGACAACTGCGCAATATGGTACAATCGACCTTGCGGTGTCATTTGTCGGGCTTATGGTCCCATTGCTCACTCTAGAACTATCCGATTCTGTATTAAGGTTTGGATTAAGTGAAGATACAAATAAAAGAGCGCTTGTAGTAAATGCTGGATCCGTACTCGTTATATCATCTATCCTTACTTTACTGTTGTCTCCTTTACTGTCTTTTTATGGATCAATCGCAGATTATAGATGGTATATTGTGGGCCTGCTAATATCGCAATCTTTTAGGACGAATACTGCATTATTTGTAAAGGCAAGCAACAAAGTTACAGTCTACTCAATTGATAGTTTTTTGACAGCAACAATCATTGCATCTTTTGACATTATATTTATCTCTGTTTTTAAAATGTCAATCAGGGGATATTTTTTAGCGGAAATGATCGGGAATTGGTGTTCGATTATATTTTTGATTTTCATTGGAGGAGTAAGGAAATACATTTCATTTAAGGAAGGAATAGATCTTTCTCTGCTAAAACAGATGTTAAATTATTCTATCCCACTAATGTTCAATGCTCTGTCATGGTGGATCACATCGTTTTCGGATCGATTAATTCTAGATATGTATTTTTCCGTAAATGAAGTTGGAATATATTCCGCAGCGGCAAAGATACCAGCAATTGTAACTACTCTGCTGTCAGTCTTTACACAGGCATGGATTATGTCAGCTGTAAAGGAATACGAAAATGATAGGGATGTAACATTTTTTGAAAACGTATATGCCGTATATGCCGCATTTCTTTTCTCATTTGTTTCGGTTGTGATCCTGATAATAAAACCGATAATGAGGATTTATGTGGGAAGAGATTTTTTTGTTGCATGGTACTATATCCCCATGCTATTAGTAGGAACTGTATTCTTAGGGATCAGTAATTATTATGGTGCAATATATGCATCTGCGAAAGCGAATTTTTTGGAGATAAAGTCAACCATTATTTGTGCATCTTCAAATATTTTGATGAATTTTCTTCTTATCCCTCGATTTAATATTTTAGGGGCAGTAATTGCCACAGCATTGTCTTATGTGATTGTGGTAGTTGTTCGAATAATTGATGCTAAGAAGATTATCAAAATAAAAAATCCGTCAACAGAGGTTCTTCTACAAGGAATGCTCCTGCTTGGAGAAGTCTTTTTTGTTATGAAAAACATGATGATCCAAGCAAATCTCTTTGGATCATGTTTGATCATGCTCAATTTAGTGAAGCTATACAGAAAAGGATATATTAACGTAGTATTGAAAAGACTAAAAAGATAGGATAGAAATAGAATGGATATTTTATTATGTAAGCAAGGAATTTTTGGAGGAACAGATAAACTCCTTTCACGATTGTATCAGTGGTTGATCGAAAATAGTTATTCTACCGATCGTGTATGCGTGGATGAGGTGGATACTGATGAACTAAAGGATTGTTATGATATAGCTATTCTGCCTTCCTCCCAACTTGGAGATATAGATTTGCTTGCAGATAAGAGAATTGAAGTGAAACGCGTTTTGATCTGGATCATGGGGATGGGAGCGTTCTCTGATTCATACTATAATTATCCACCTACTAGACTCTTTGATAGGATTCTCCATATGATGTATGCAAAAGAATCAAAGAAGACGTTACAGTGGCTTATACGCAATGATTCTATTGTTTTTACGGATAGCGTAGGGATCTATAATACTTATAAATCTGTGGGAATAACGATTCCAGAGGAAATTGATGATAATATTTTTCCTATTGCAGTTAGCACACCAGAGAGAAATGTGTGGGATTTAGGATGTTCTAATAGAAAGAATAACATAATCCATATAGCATGGGTTGGGCGAGTCTCATCCGATTTTAAGGAGATCCCATTATCCCATCTGATTGATGATATTTCTGAATATATCCAATCAAGTGAAGTTTCAATCGAATTGACAATTATCGGCGATGGTGATGCCGTTGGATCAATAAAGAAAAAGGCACTTGATACTAAATATAAAATTGACTTTATAGATAGCATCCCATATGAAGGATTAAATGATTACTTTGTCAATTATGTCGATTTACTGATAGCAATGGGAACAAGTGCGTTAGATGGCGCAAAAGCTGGGTGCCCTACAGTTGTGATCACTCCTGTGCGACCTACAGACCCAAACAGAGTTGCATATAGGTGGATATATGATTCTGTAGGGTACTCACTGGGAGAATATCCGGATTTAGACATTGAAACGGGACAACGAAGAGCAGACTTTATGACGATCATGAAGGAGTATCTGTATAATGGGTTGATCTCAGACAGATGCTTTGAATATGCACAGAAATTCAGTGCTGATGTTGTCTTTAATAAACTAATAAACAGAAAACAACCTAACTGTATTGATGCTGAGATGAAAGACCATATTAGGAAATTTCAAATACTAAAAAAAAGAAAGAGCGCCATAAAAAAGATCTTAAAACGAAGATAAGGAGATATGTTGATGATAATGCCAAATAACCTAGTCAGACAATATAGTTTACATGCCGATGAATATAAGAAAAAAGCGGAAGAGGTTCTGGATTCTGGCTGGTATATCTTAGGAAAAGAGGTATCGGCCTTTGAAGAAGAATGGGCCATGTATATAGGATCCAGATTCTGTGTTGGATTAGCGTCTGGTCTCGATGCACTTTGGATTAGCTTTCAGTTGCTCAATATTGGAGTTGGTGATGAAGTGATCGTTTGCGCAAATGCCTACATTGCCTGTGTCATGGGCATTACTGTGAATGGCGCTAAGCCGGTTTTTGTTGAGCCGGATCAGTATGATAATATAGATGCAGACAAGATTGAGGCTGTGGTTACAGATAATACGAAGGCCATTCTTGTGGTTCATTTATATGGCCAGGCGTGTGATATGACCAAGATCATGGATGTGGCTCGCAGATACAAACTAAAGGTCGTAGAAGACTGTGCTCAAAGTCATGGTAATCATTGGCATGGAAAGACAGTAGGTACTTTTGGTGATGTGGGTTGTTTCAGTTTCTATCCGAGCAAGGGATGCGGAGCTTTCGGAGATGCTGGCGCAATTGTTACAGACAATGAAGACTTAGCGAGATTGTTCAAGATATTTCGCAATTATGGATCTGAAAAGCGTTACCATAACATGATGGTTGGCAGTAACAGCAGATTAGATGAGATGCAGGCAGGTCTGTTACGAGTTAAGTTAAGGCATCTCGATGAGTTTAATGAAGAACGATGCAGGATAGCAGCAAACTATGATATGGGGATAATAAACCCCTTGATACAGAAGCCTATGATCCGTCCTGGAGCGGATTCTACCTGGCATCAATATGTAGTCCATGTACCTGGGCATCGTGATTCATTAGCTAAGTATCTAAAAGAAGTAGAGATAGGGACTTTGATCCATTATCCGATCCCTCCCCATCTTTCAGAAGCTTATACATATCTTAGATATAAGAAAGGTGATTATCCGATCGCTGAAAAATATGCGGATGAGGTATTGAGCCTGCCTATGTATAATGGGATGACAGAGGAAGAACAAGGGATTGTGATTGATGCAGTCAATAGATTCGAGGGATAAAGATGCAGCACACATATGGGGCTAGGCTGGAACGGCTACTGATAAAACCGTTAGAGGAAGAAGAATTGGAACTTTTGAGAAAATGGAGAAATGATAATGATATTTCGAGATATCTCAGAAAGATAGATTTCATTGATCCAAAACAGCAGGTAGAGTGGTTCAAAAGATATTTATATCAGCCGGACATATATTACTGGGCTATAGTGGAAGATGAGAAAGTGATAGGTTCTTTATCCATCTACAATATACAAGATCAAAGAGCGGAAATCGGAAAGATAATGATAGGCGCTCCCAATGCCAGAGGGAAGGGATATGGTTATCATTCACTGATAATGGCTATGAAGATCGGGTTCGATCTATTAAATTTAAGGGCCTTTTATCTGAGGGTTGATATACGAAATATAGCTGCGATCAAGACTTATAAAAGAGCAGCCTTTCAGATCATAGGAACTCGGATGAAAGACGAAGATGTCATAGAGTATGAGATGGAGTTAAAACAAGAAAGATATGTGGAGGTCAATCCAATGAGCAATGATATAGTGCTTTACCCTGTCTGGGGGGGTATCACAGAGTAGATAAGATCATGTATCCTGCCATCTTTGAGAGCGCGTTATTGGAGGTGGCATAATGGATCATCCGTTTATTTGTATTGCAGGTAAGAATAATATTGCGGTGGATGTCTTGGATCATGTAATCAGACATTATGGAAAAGAAAATATTTGTGTTGTTTGCAACAAGACAGAAACTGGTGAAAACACATTTCAAAGGTCATTGAGAAAGTTTGCTCTACAAAATAAAATAGAAGAAAAGACGCTTGAGGAGATATATGAGATCGATGATCTCCTTTTTATGTCTTTAGAATTTGACAGGATCGTCAAGCCGCATTTGTTTAAAGATGCAAGGCTTTACAATATCCACTTTTCCATGCTCCCGAAATATAAAGGTATGTATACATCTGCTCATCCGATATTGAATGGAGAGGAGTATTCCGGCGTGACCCTTCATAAAATAGATGCTGGTATTGATACAGGTGATATCATCGATCAGGAGCGGTTTAAAATAGGAGATAGGGATGATTGCAAAGCGTTATATCTCAAATATATTAAGTATGGCACAGATCTGGTGTTGAGGAATATGGATGGTCTTATCTCTAAGAAGGTGATCGCAACTGCACAAACTCCCTATGGATCAACATACTACTCCAAGAGAAGCTTGGATTATAATGATCTTAATATTGATCTTAATCAGACTGCTACAGGGATTGGCAGACAGATCCGCGCATTGTCCTTTAGGGATTATCAACTCCCAAAAGTATTTGATATCACAATAATAGATTATCGCATATTGGACTCGAGATCATCTTCTAAGCCAGGAACGGAACTCGTTCGAGGAAAAAGCTATACTATCATTAGCACGATCGATCACAACATGGTCTTGTATTTTGACAGATTTGACGAGTTGATGAAGGCATGTGAGAATGGCGCCATAGATCAGGTAAAGGATATTTGTTCTGTTCAGAAGCATGTCAATGAACAGGATAAAAATGGGTGGAGTCCATTGATAAAGGCAACATACTTCAATCAGACTGATGTGGTCAAGTATTTATTATCTTTAGGTGCAGACCCTAAAGTAAAAAATAGGAACGGAACAAATTTGCTGATGTACGCCAAAGAGGCATATAAAAGAAACAAGGAAAATACGTTGTTTAAATTGATCAACAGGATAGGAGTATCGGAGAAAGAAAAAGATCATGACAATCATGATCTTTTATATTATCTGCAAAAAGAAGAATTGACACTAGAAGAGTTAATAAAATGAACAGGGGAGGAGATAGAGGATGCATAATATGAATAAGGTACAAATGCTCGAATTCCCTCAAAGAGGGGATGAAAGAGGGCATCTTGTGATTGTAGAAGGAAATAAAGATATCCCTTTTGATATCAAGAGAGCGTTTTATATTTACGGCTCTGATGCGGAGGTTGTCCGCGGTCAGCATGCTAATAGACGATCTGAATTTGTCCTTATCAATGTTGCTGGGACAAGCAAGGTTAAAGTAAAGGATGGCGAAGGGAATGAGGCAATTTATTGTCTAAACCGTCCCCATACAGGCATATATCTGCCTATCATGGTTTGGAAAGATATGTATGATTTTAGTTCTGATTCAGTGTTATTGGTATTAGCAAGTACACATTATGATCCTGAGGAGTATATTAGGGATTATGATAAATTTGTTAAAGAGATCCAAGATGAAGGTTGATCATGAAAGGAACAATAATATGAGTATTTTTGAAGGAAAAATATTAATGATCACTGGTGGTACTGGTTCGTTTGGAAATGCGGTATTAAAGAGATTTATTGATTCAGATATCGGACAGATCCGGATTTTTTCTAGGGACGAACTAAAGCAGGATGATATGAGGCATTATTTTGAAGCGAATCATCCTGAACAATGCGACAAAATCAAATATTATATTGGAAATGTGAAAGATATTGACTCGGTTAGAAACGCAATGCATGGGGTAAATTACATATTTCACGCAGCAGCATTAAAACAGGTTCCATCATGCGAATTTTTTCCAATTGAGGCGGTGAAAACAAATGTTATGGGTACTGAAAATGTGCTCACAGCTGCTATTGAAGAAGGCGTGGAATCTATTGTATGTCTTTCGACAGATAAGGCGGCATACCCGGTTAATGCTATGGGTACATCAAAAGCCATGATGGAAAAAGTGATAGTTGCAAAGAGCAGGACAACAAAGAGTACTAAAATATGTTGTACGAGATACGGCAATGTCATGTTTAGCAGAGGAAGTGTTTTGCCACTATGGATTAAGCAGATAAAGTCGGGAGAGTCACTTACATTGACAGACCCCAATATGACACGATTTATTATGTCTCTGGATGAGGCAGTCGATTTGGTATTATTCGCATTTGAGAATGGAGAAAATGGAGATATTTTGGTCCAAAAGGCTTCGGCAACTACCATAAAGGTTCTTGCTGAGGCTCTTATGAAACTGTTCGATTATAAAAAAGAAACTAGGATCATTGGCATTAGGCACGGTGAAAAAACATATGAGACATTACTTACAGATGAAGAATGTTTTAATGCCATAGATATGTGTGATTTCTATCGAGTGCCGTGTGACAAACGAGATTTAAACTATGACAAATATTTAAGCAAGGGAACAGATAGAAGTGGGCTGTCACAGTTTAACAGCAATAATACAAAGCTTTTGACTATTGAACAAACTATGGAAAAATTGATGAGTTTAGAAGAAGTAAGAAGTGAAGTGACATCGTGGAAAAAAATAAATAGCATGGCATAGAGTGAAAAGATATATGAATATACTGATAACTGGGGCCGCGGGATTCGTTGGTCGTAATCTTGTGGAGAACCTAAAAAATATAAGAGATGGAAAGAACAGGACCAGACCCACCATTGTGGTTGAAGAGATTTACGAATATGATCTCGCGTCTACACCGGAAGAATTAGATGAATATTGCAGGAAAGCGGATTTTGTTTTTAATTTAGCAGGCGTGAATCGTCCGAATGATTTGGAAGAGTTCAGAAAAGGAAATTTGGAGTTTGCTTCGCAGCTTCTTGATACGCTTAAGAAACATGATAATAAGGCGTCTGTTATGCTTTCGAGCAGTATACAGGCAACATTGGCAGGAAGATTTGGGATCTCGGAGTACGGGATGAGCAAAAAGGCTGGGGAGGATTTATTTTTTCAATACGGAAAGGAGACTGGGGCAAGGGTATTGGTATATCGTTTCCCTAACCTAGTAGGTAAATGGGTGCGTCCTAACTATAACAGCGCTGTTGGGACTTTCTGTAATAACATTGCTAATGATCTTCCGATAACAGTAAATGACCCTGCAGTAGAGTTGGAAATGCTGTTTATCGATGATCTGATCGAAGAGATGTTTGACGCATTGGAAGGGAAGGAGCATCACTGCGAGTTTGATGGCGTGGAGACTATACATAGAGAAGATGGACGGTATTGCTGTACACCGGTAACGCATAAGGCTACTTTAGGGTATATTGCAGAATGTTTGAAAAAATTTCACGATCATCCGCAGACTCTGATCATGCCGGCTATACCAGAGGGATCCTTTGAGAAAAAGCTGTATTCTATGTATCTGAGTTATCTTCCAAAAGAGAAGATCGTATTTGATCTGAAGATGCGCAAGGACGACAGAGGTTCCTTTACAGAGCTTATAAAGACGTTTGATCATGGCCAGATATCTGTGAATATCAATAAGCCCGGCGCTACCAAGGGACAGCACTGGCATAACGGAAAGTGGGAGATCTTTATCGTTGTTTCCGGACATGGCCTTATCCAGGAGCGTAAGATAGGGTCCGATGAAGTGATAGAGTTTGCAGTGACAGGCGATAAGATGCAAGCGGTGCAAATGCTACCGGGATACACACATAATATTATTAATTTATCTGAAACGGAAGATCTTGTAACTGTGATGTGGGCAAATGAGATTTTTGACCCGGAACATCCGGATACTTATCGCGAACCGGTGTGAGCTGGTTCGCTTTATGAACGATGAAATTGAAATATAAAGCCGAAAAATAATGTCACCCAAAAAAGATAAAAGGGATCTTGACAATCATGACTTTGTGTAGTAGTCTAAAGAGACAGATATGGCTTTGACAAGATGGCGAAATACGGAAACGCTGAGTCAAGTCATTGCGATGCATCTTATATAGGAACATCACCTATAACGTGTACGCGGCTGAGGATTGTGAATGATAGTTGTGCAGGAATGCACAGCTTTTTGTCAAAACCTCCTTGTTAGAAGTCATATCTGATATTCTGACAAGGAGGTTTTTTCTATGAAAAAACAAGAATTTACTTTGCTGTCGTCGAAAGAGGCTCTCAAACGTATGAGATCGGTGCAGACAATGGTTGTAATAGGTCCGACGTCATCGGGCAAGAGTACACTCATATACGCACTGGTAAACCGCTGCATTGTTAAATACATAATGGCAGGGATAGGAGATAAGCGTCAAACTACGATAATTCCGTGCAACTTTTTGTTTGACGAAAGGATTGAGAGAGAGGAACATTTTTCAATTAAGATTAACAGCAAAAAAGTCGCGGTAAAATCCATTCATGTAAAGATCCTTGATAGCCTGGCAAGAATATTTGCAATTAACGGATACAATGCGAATAAAACGGTTGATTCAATTGATAAAGCCTTTATGATGAATATCTTTGAGCCATCAGACTCTGCTTACCATCTGGGAAAGATCGAGAAACAGCTGTCTGAAGATGAATTTAAAAGCGCTGTTTTAAAAGCGTTGTCAGCCATAGCCAAATTGGGGAATACTTTCCATTCAAGGGTTCAGGAGAGGAGAAAAGAGTTAAGTAAGGGACGAATTTCGTTGGATGAGATCAGAGGGGATGTCATGGAGGAGTTATGGAACAAGATTACTGACGGATCGACCGATGAGTATTTAAGATGGCTGAATTCCATAGAGGGAATCATCCAGAAAAGGCTGGCTGAACTTTTAGACGGACATATGGATATGGGGACTATCCTTGAGTACAGCACAAAAACCGATGATGAATTTCCGTATGGAGGAAATGTGCTGCATGGGCTGTTTGATCCGTTTGAACCCTACAGTTTGATAATCGAAGATATTGTATTGGCCAGCAGGCCGAGAAAAGAGATGCTGGAAAAAACAGTTGAAAATAGACCGCTGCGTTTTTGTCTGAGAGATTCTATGGGGTTGAATCAGACAGATATGGATGAAAAATCTATGAAAGACGCGCTGGACATTGCGTTGAACTGCAGTCCGGACAGTATTCTGCTGCTGTTAAGTCTGGAGGAAAACAAAGTGGTTGTTTCAAACTGCTGTAAGATCATCGGAGAGAAAATTGGCAAAGCCGAAAAATTCAGGGTGCCGGTGAATCTCATCTTCACAAAACCAGACATCGTAATTGGAAACATTATAAATAAGCAGGAGAGAAACACCCTTGAACTTACCCAGGAAGATTATAACAAGCACATTAGATATGCGACAACATCTGTAGACGAAATGATTTTAGAATTCGCCAGACAACTTACTGTTAAACATAAGGAATGGCTTTCCATGCGATATTTAGAGGAGGAGATTGACCCGATCCAGAAAGCGGTTAGGATTAATGCGTCAAAGCACATTGACAGATTTCAGGGAACAGGCTTGTATGATAAGATCAGCAGTATCATTAGCGACTCTCGGAAGCGGGCTTTGCCAAGTGGGATGGAAAAACCAATCTATATTACCGTGAAAAGACCAGAGAGAGCGGCAATTGAAATTAAGATCAATCATGAGTTGATTAAGCCTATGCTTAATGGTATAAAATATAAGTTAACTCAGGACAAAGCCACGGTAAATGGCTATACCATTACTGATGAGAAAAGGATCCACGGGAGAAGTGTTGTAAAATATCATGAAAAATTGTGTATAGGATTAGGCTATCAAACGAGAGCTTATGTGTATGGAAATTTCAGTATAAATATGAAAGGTATGCTTAGGAATGCCCTGATAGGAAATATTTCAAGTTTTTCTTCATTATACGAGCATGGAGCTGTGACAACATTGGCAGATAATATGGAAGAGGGTGAGATCGATCATTTGATCAGCGAATTGCACGTAATCCGGAAGGACACTGCAGCTGCGTGCCATAAGATTAATCCGACTGTTTTCGACGGACAGACCTCAAAGGCAAAATTGCAGGAATTGCATACATTGATCCAAGATTATTTTGTGACTTCAGGCTTTTTTTATGTTGTGATGGACACGGTTGCGTTTCATCTGTCATAT
Organism: Clostridiaceae bacterium; assembly: GCA_910575585.1. GTDB lineage: Bacteria > Bacillota > Clostridia > Lachnospirales > Lachnospiraceae > UBA3402. The sequence continues at coordinate 8,048 of CAJTGF010000043.1, read as the reverse complement.
GGTAATGATGTGATAAAGAAACAAGTTGAAGACATCTATACGAATTCGGCACTTACTTATGATGATACGATTCGCGAGATGCAGAGGAAGTTTTTGTTACTGTTTGGAAAGTCAACGTTTGCGGCTATAGTTGCAGAGGAAATCGGAAACGCGATGACCGATCTTGTTAATAAGATGTTTATAATTATTTAGGATAGTATGTTATTACTCTCGTGGTTTTGATTTTTTTGTTTAGGTTTCGGATGTAGTCTGCCCATGCTATAATAGTATTATCAGATGGGATAAGTAATTCTGACGAAAAACGGAGGAAAGAATATGGCAGAGATTATGACAGACAGACAATACGATGGATTTTTACAGATGATTGAAATGATAGTTAATGGGTGTAAAGACTTAGAGGAAGTGAAGAAGAGATAAAAGTCTGACCAAAACACTCCCTACAGCTCGCAGGAAGATTCGGTGACCATGGGAGCAGGTCATCCGAAAAACTGCGGTCAGTATCATTCAGATGCTTCCATATCTCAGTGAATAAGTGCCTCAAAAGATGGCGTAGTGGTAAAGCAGTCCATATCCTGCTATACTGCCGATATCATCTTTTGAGGCACTTTCCATCTCAAAAGTCAATATCGTACAACAATCCCCCCATATTATCAATTCCAATCCCCCGTCTTTTTCTTTAAAATAACCTATAATCAGAAAAATAAATCAACCAATGAAATAACCGCAAAGAAAGCAGAGGGTCCATACATGAAAAAAGCGTTAATAACCGGCGTTACCGGCCAGGACGGTTCGTATTTGTCGGAGTTTTTATTAGAAAAGGGGTATGAGGTCCACGGGCTGATCCGCCGTTCTTCCGTGGATCACAGGGAGCGGATCGCCCATCTGGAAGGGAATCCCAGATTTCATCTTTACTATGGAGATATGGGGGATTCCATGAGTCTGGTTGCCGTCATCGGCAAAGTACGTCCGGATGAGATCTATAATCTGGCGGCCCAGAGCCATGTGCAGGTCAGCTTTGATGTGCCGGAATTTACGGCGGACGTGGATGCCACAGGGGTTTTGAGAGTTTTGGAAGCGGTGAGACTTACAGGACAGGCCAAAACATGCCGGATTTACCAGGCGTCCACCTCGGAGCTTTACGGCAAGGTGGAGCAGGTTCCCCAAAATGAGAACACTCCCTTTCATCCCTACAGCCCCTATGCGGTGGCAAAACAGTATGGTTTCTGGATTACCAAAGAGTACCGTGAAGCCTACGGTATGTTCTGCTGTTCCGGAATCCTTTTTAACCACGAATCGGAACGGCGGGGGGAAACCTTTGTCACCAGAAAGATCACCCTGGCAGCCGCCAGGATCCGCCAGGGCAAACAGGAGAAGCTGTTTTTGGGGAACCTGTCCAGTTTAAGGGACTGGGGATATGCTAGGGATTATGTGGAGTGCATGTGGCTGATGCTTCAGAATAATGCGCCGGATGATTTTGTCATTGCCACAGGAAAGCAGCACTCGGTTCGGGATTTTTGCCGTCTGGCGTTCCACTATGCGGGGATCGAGCTGGAGTTTGAGGGGCAGGGCATGGAGGAAAAGGGAATCGACAAGGCTTCCGGGAATGTACTGGTGGAAGTATCTCCTGATTTTTACAGGCCTACGGATGTGGTAAATCTGTGGGGGGATCCATCCAAAGCAAAAAGAGAGCTGGGATGGAACCCCACAAAAACTTCTTTTGAGGAACTTGTGCGGATCATGACAGAACACGATATGAAGAAGGTCGCAGTGGAACGGGCAGGGGAGAACCTTCGCTTTAATCTGGTCGAGTACCTGGAAAAGGGAGTTGTAAAATAATGTCAATGGAAAAAAATTCGAAAATATATGTGGCCGGCCATGGAGGGATGGTTGGGTCTGCCATTGTGCGGGAACTTGGGCGTCAGGGGTATGACAACATTATCACCCGCAGTCACAAGGAGCTTGATCTGTGCCGCCAGGAGGCGGTGGAGAGGTTCTTTCAGGAGGAGAAGCCGGAATTTGTCTTTCTTGCGGCAGCCAAAGTGGGAGGGATTGAAGCAAATCGAGGGGCTCTGGCGGATTTTATGTATGAAAACATGATCTTGGAGATGAATGTCATCCACTCCGCATGGAAAAATAACTGTAAAAAACTGGAGTTTTTGGGGTCATCCTGCATTTATCCACGCATGGCTCCTCAGCCTATGAAGGAAGACTGTCTTTTGACTTCCCCTCTGGAGAAGACCAATGAGGCTTATGCCCTTGCCAAGATTTCCGGCCTGAAATACTGTGAATTTTTGAACCGGCAGTACGGAACGAACTATATATCGGTGATGCCTACCAACCTGTACGGGCCTAATGATAATTATCATCCTACTCACAGTCATGTGCTTCCGGCGCTGATTAGGCGGTTTCATGAGGCAAAGGAGGCGAAAGCTCCATGGGTGACCTGCTGGGGCGATGGAAGTCCTTTAAGGGAGTTCCTCTATGTGGACGACCTGGCCAATTTGTGCGTGTTTCTCATGAACCATTACAGCGGCAATGAGACCGTCAACGCCGGAACAGGAAAAGAACTGTCTATTGGGGAACTGGCGCAGATGGTGGCGGAGGTGATCGGCTATCATGGGGAGATCCGGTGGGACGCGTCAAAACCAAACGGCACTCCCAGGAAACTTTTGGATGTGAGCAAGGCAGCCGGGTTGGGATGGACCTACAGGACACAACTGCGGGAGGGCATTCGGCTGTCCTATGAAGATTTCTTAAAGAATCCTGTGAGGGCTGAGAGATAAGGCACCGGGCGTGAAAAAAAGACGTAAGACAGACTCGGCGGAAATCGGAAAGGAGTCATAGAACTTATGAATATTATTTTATTATCCGGAGGATCGGGCAAGCGCCTGTGGCCCCTGTCAAATGATATACGCTCAAAACAGTTTCTAAAGCTTTTTAAGACGGAATCCGGGGAGTATGAGTCCATGGTCCAGCGGGTTTACCGTCAGATTAAGGCCGTAGATCCGAAGGCAAAAGTGACCATTGCCACAAGCAAGAGCCAGGTTTCCTCCATCCACAACCAGCTGGGGGATCAGGTGGGAATCTCTATGGAGCCATGCCGCCGGGATACGTTTCCGGCGATTGTGTTGGCCAGTGCTTACCTTACGGATGTTTTGGGGGTTGATCCCAAAGAGTCTGTTGTCGTGTGTCCGGTGGACCCTTACGTGGAAGCAGACTATTTTCGGGCTCTTAAGACCCTTGGTGAGCAGGCGGACAAAGGGGAGGCGAATCTTGTGCTTATGGGAATTGCACCTACATACCCCAGCGAAAAATATGGATATATCATCCCAGAGGATGGCAGCAGTATCAGCAGGGTTTTGTCTTTTAAAGAAAAGCCGGATGAAAAGACGGCATAGGATTACATCCGCCAGGGCGCCCTGTGGAATGGAGGCGTATTTGCCTACAGACTTGAGTATGTGCTGGACAAAGCAAGAAAAATAATGGGCTATAGAGGATATGAGGATCTGTTTGAAAGGTACGAGGCATTGGACAAGATAAGTTTTGATTACGCTGTGGCGGAGAAGGAGGACAGGATCCAGGTGGCGCGATTTCTCGGCCAGTGGAAAGATCTGGGGACATGGAATACTTTGACAGAGTCCATGGGCGAGGACTGCGTGGGGGAAGCTATGATGAATGATGCCTGCAGTAATGTACATATTATCAATGAACTTGGAATCCCTGTGCTGGCGATGGGGATGAAAGACGCGGTGATCTGCGCCAGTCCAGACGGCATCCTGGTTTCCGATAAAGAGCAGTCCAGCTATATCAAACCATTTGTTGATAAGATTGACCAGCAGATCATGTTCGCGGAAAAATCCTGGGGATGTCTCCGGGTATTGGATGCTGGAATAGAGAGCCAGACGCTGAAGATTTCCCTGAAACCAGGTCATGGCATGAATTACCACAGCCATAATAACCGAGATGAGGCGTGGGTGGTGATCCTGGGGACCGGATGGGTTGTGGTGGATGACGAAAAGCGGGAGATACAGGCAGGATCTGTGGTGATCATGAAGGCGGGGAGCCGCCATGGGATATTTGCCCACACGTTGCTGCAGTTGATTGAAGTTCAGATTGGCAAGGAGATCAGTGTGCATGATAAAAAGAAATATTCCTTTGAACCGTAGCGGCAAAGCCGTAGAGGAGGAGTACGGAAAATGGCTTCAAAACGCGGAAAAAGGCCCTGTTGTGGACCCTGATATCATAAAAGAGCTGGAAGAGATGAAAGGCGATAAGGCGAAAATGGAGGAAGCCTTTTATCGAGATCTGTCTTTTGGGACAGGCGGCCTTAGAGGGATCATGGGGGCGGGTACAAACCGGATGAATGTCTATACAGTGGCAAAAGCATCCCAGGGGCTGGCGGATTATATTTTAGGAGAAAAAGGAAGACAAGAGATCTCTATTGCGGTAAGCTATGATTCGAGGATAAATTCTCAGCTGTTCGCCGGGACTGCCTGTCGGGTATTTGCGGCCAATGGCATAAAGGCGTATCTGTTTCCTCGGTTAATGCCCACTCCATGTCTGTCTTTTGCGGTGCGTCAGCTGAAATGCGACGCCGGGGTCATGGTCACTGCCTCCCACAATCCTAAAGAAGATAACGGATATAAGGTCTATGACAGGGATGGCTGTCAGATCACGATAGAGACATGTAGCCGTATCTATGAAGAGATGGCAAAGCTGGATATCTTTGATGATATAATGGCAATGGATTTTGAGGAGGCGCAAAACAGCGGCAAGATCGTGTATATTTCCCAGGATGTGTACGAGGCTTTTATACAGGCGGTGAAAGACCAGTCTGTTCTGGGCAATGCCAGGGCTGACAAAGGGATTCCTATCGTGTACTCGCCTCTGAACGGTACAGGGCTACAGCCGGTGCTGCGGGTTTTGCGGGAATGTGGTTTCACGAATATTACGGTTGTGAAGGAGCAGGAGGCGCCAGACGGCAATTTCCCTACCTGCCCATGTCCCAACCCGGAGATGAGGGAAGCGATGGCCCTTGGGATCCGGTATGCCAGAGAGAAACAGGCGGCTATGATGGTGGCCACGGACCCTGACTGCGACCGGGTAGGGATCGCGGTCAGAGACAGCCAGGGAGAGTATGTGCTTTTGTCAGGCAATGAGACGGGAGTTCTTCTGCTGGATTACATCTGTCTGCAAAGAAGAGCGGACGGCACCATGCCAGAGACGCCGGTTGCTGCCAAAACCATTGTGACCACAGAAATGGGGGAGTGGATCGGAGCGGATTATGGGGTGAAGATGATAAACGTGCTTACCGGGTTTAAGTTCATAGGAGAGCAGATCAGTATCCTGGAGACGGCAAACCGGGCAGAGGATTTTATTTTTGGCTTTGAAGAAAGCTATGGATACCTTGGAGGGAGTTATGTGAGGGATAAGGATGGAGTGGGGGCAGCGCTTTTGATCTGTGAAATGTGCGCTTTTTACATGGCCCAGGGAATAAGCCTTCTCGACCGGCTGGAACAGCTGCGCGCGCGTTATGGCTTTTGCGTCAACAGCCTTCACAGCTACAGGTTTCCGGGGAAAACCGGGTTTGAAAAGATGAAGAAGATCATGGAAGCGTTTCGCGAAACACAGGTCTCTTTTGGAAGAAGGAAAGTGGAAAGGGTCATTGATTATCGATTGGGGATCCAGGGACTTCCTAAGTCTGATGTGGTGAAGTTTATATTAGGCGACGGGTGTTCTGTGGTGATTCGGCCTTCAGGAACAGAACCTAAATTAAAGGTATATCTGTCAGTTAGAGGAAAAAACAGGAAAGAGGCGGAGGATATGGAAACAGAAATTGCCGCCCTGCTGGAGGGATTTATTGGAAAATGAAACCATGGAGGACAAAACAATGATGACAGGTCAGAACAACAGAGACAGGGTACTTGATGATCGGATTCTCTACACGCCCTCCTCGTTTGCCCGCGCCAGCCTTTTGCATCTTCAGGAGGCAGGACGCCTGACAGCGCGGATCCCCCATACCAGTCAGAGGGAAAAGCTGCGGTCATGTCTCTGCTTTGTGGTTCTCAAGGGCAGGGGGGAATTGTCCTATGGCAGCCAGAGCTATTCGCTATCCAAAGGGAATGTGGTATTTATTGACTGCCAGAAAGGATATGCCCACAGCACCGGATCTGACAGCGGGGATCTCTGGACGCTTCAGTGGTGTCACTTTTATGGCCCCAGCCTTGCGGCTGTTTATGCCAAATATCAGGAGAGGGGAGGGCAGCCGGTGCTCTGTCCCGGAGATTCTGATCCTTACACCAAGCTTCTTCAGGAAATCTACCAGGTGGCTTCCTCAGATGACTATATAAGAGATATGAGGATCAATGAAAAGCTGAATATACTATTGACCCATCTCATGAGCGAATCCTGGAACCCGGGGGCATCTTTGGGGAGTGAAGGGGGAGAGGCCGCCAAGAGGGATATCCAGCAGGTTAAGGCTTATATGGATGAGCATTACAGGGAAAAGATCACACTGGATTTTTTGGCGGAAAACTTTTTTATCAACAAGTATTATCTGGCCAGGCTGTTTAAAGAGTAGTATGGGATGTCCCTGAATACATATCTGCAGCAGGTGCGGATCACCCACGCCAAGCGGATGCTGCGGTTTACGGATGAGAAGGTCGAAGCCATAGGCATGGCCTGCGGGGTGGGGGAGTTAAGTTATTTTTCTCGGATATTTAAGAAAGTGGAAGGGGTAAGCCCGAAAGAATATCGTAGTATGTGGTGATGGCAAAGTCGGATTCTCTTATACGAATATGAAGCTCGGATAAATGATCCTATAAAGGGATTAATTGTAATAGACTTTGCGCCCTGATTATGGTATACTACATACAGTTTATAATCCCGTATTGATCACAGGAGGTGATTTGATGCCCAGTGAAGCAGACATTATTAGAGACTCTATTGTAGATTTTTCCAGATTGCAGGATTGGATGTTATCCGCAAAAGCTCATGGAGATATGAATACATATGATATGATGTTTAAGAGATATCTTGAACTAAAAGTAACATTGTCAAGCTTAGGTGTAAGCCTAGCAGAGATTGACAGGATTAAAGGATAGAATTGAATATTAGCGGATAAATAAGGGTGCGGAGTTGTTAATTAAGCCCCCTTTTATGATATATAAAAAATAAAGGAAAGGCATGCGCGGTGGTGAGCATGCCTTTCCTTTTCGTAAGCGCTTAATTTAAGGGTGTAACTAAAAAAATCTGGGGCGTTTAATCCCGGAGAACTTCTGCGCATATAGCTATAATAATGGTCACCTGCATATCCCTGAATCCAGGAGGCATACTTTTTTTCTTTGATCTGCCGGATCGCTCCTTTTGCGGACTTATCCCACTTTAATTCCACGATCAGGGCCGGTCGATTTACATCCCGTTTTGGCAGATAGACCACATCAGCAAATCCTTTTCCGGTCCGGCTGAATATATGATCCAGGGCCGCTTTAAGCCGGCTGGTTGACTGAATGGATTTACAGTCGGGAAAATCCAGCATAAGTTCTTCCACAACCGCCTGCTCAATGTCATAGATAAAGGTATCAAGATCCTGTTCTGATTCCAGAAAACGCTGGATATCCAGACGGATCACATGATGTTGGTTGAGATGTGTCTTAAAGGAAATATCATTGTCGATCTTTAAGCCTGAGAACAGGGCAGAAGAATCACAACCGCGGCTGTAATAAGAGGAAAGCATATTAGCAGCCATAGATTTGCCAAACCGCCGGGGTCTGCTGACACAGAGAAAACGTTGTTCTGACCGATATAGATTATTGGTTATGGAGATCAGCATGGTTTTATCTACATATATTAGAATAACGGGACATCTCAAAGGCAGTGTTTCCGGGATTTACATAAATAGCCATAGGATAAAGGCTCCTTTCTGACATTTGCCATGTATTAATATGTCACTCAAACTTCGCACTTGAATAAGTGCCTATGCACCTTGAAAATACAATAAAAACTGGCAATAAGATAGCATGAAACCGTCTGGTTTGGTATAATTGAGT
>CAJTGF010000042.1 GCA_910575585.1 Clostridiaceae bacterium | reverse complement strand
CGCATTCGTTCTGAATTTTCTCAAATCCAAGGCTCCAAACCGAGCCTTTTTATTTGGAATTTTCAGGGTCTTACATACTGTTCAATCTTCGATTTTCAAGGTCCGTTGCTGTCCTTCTCTCAAAAGCAGCTTATATATGATAGCACATCTTTTTCGAATTGTCAACAGCTTTTTTAACTTTTTTCTTGGATTTTTTCATTTGTTTTTTCTCTGCGCCCCGCTCTCACGGGGCGAGTCTTATAATATCAAATCCTTTTACAAAAGTCAACACTTTTTTTGGATTTTTTTAACTTTTTTCCACTGGCAGATACCTTGTGAATGTAACCGCATATGTCCTTTTTCAATAGCCTGGAACAATGGGACATCTTCTTAAACTTTCGAATCAAGCGTAAACCAAAACTCAACTCCATCCTCCACATTCCGGACCCCGCACTCCTTATGGTGAGAATCCATGATGGCCTTCACAATGGACAAACCGATTCCGCTTCCTCCATAAGCCCGGGTCCTGGCTTTATCTACCTTATAAAACTTTGTCCATAGATTGGACAGAGCTTCCTGGGGGATCAGCGTTCCCGTATTTCTCACTGCCACCCTTACATTGTCCCCCAATTCTTCTATGGTAATGCAGATGATCTTCTTTCCGTCCAGATGATTTAGCGCATTGCTGACATAGTTGGTCACTACCTCTTCTATTTTAAATTCATCCGCCCACACGTACACCGGATGGTCGCAGTAAAATATAATCTTGGCCTGTTTCTGCTCAATCAATATCCTTGCGGCTGCCAAAACTCCCTGGATCAGTTCCACCAGGTCAAATCGTTCCATAGTCACCATATCATTCCCCGACTCCAAAGCGTTCAGGGTCAGGAGCTGGCGGACCATGGTATTCATTTTGTTGGCCTCGTCCATAATGACTTCACAGTAATAGTCCCGGCTCTCTTTGTCCTGGGCCATGCCCTCGGTCAGACCTTCCGCGTATCCCTGGATCAGAGCGATGGGAGTCTTTAATTCATGGGATACATTGCCGATAAATTCCTGCCGCATCTCGTCAATCTGATTTTTTTCTTCAATATCCTTTAACAGCTGGTTATTGGCAGACTTTAACTCCCCGATGGTCTCCTTCAGCTTATCCGACAGGGTATTTACGCTGTTCCCCAAAATGCCGATTTCATCCTGGGCATTTCCCTGGTATTTGGCGTCAAAGTCCAGGTTGGACATGCGCTCCGAAATATGGGCCAGCTGCAGTATGGGGGAAGTGACTTTTTTCGTGGTAAAATATACCACAATGCTGCTCAGCACCAGAGCCATAATCCCCACATAAGCCAAAAACTTGTTGGACAACTGCACACTTTCCCGAATGCTGGCCAGGGGAATTGACATCATAAAAATAGTCCGATTATCACCGTAATACCCCCAGCTTTCCAGGTAAAAGGATTTGGAGCGGGTATCATAGGTTTTCTGGATCGTGTAATTGTCCTCCTTCAAGATCAGTTCTGTCCGGGGATTGTTTCTCCCTACCATATATTGGAATACCCGATCCATCATAAACTTCACATCCCGGGTGGAGGCCACAACCGGAGTATTGCTGAAACTGTCAATGATTACCATGGTAATATTATACTGATCTCCCAGACTCCGCAAGAGCTCAATAGCCGGAGTCTGCACCTCTTCCCCGTAGCTGTCTGTGATAAACTCGTCGTTTATGCTTCCGCCGGACTCCCATCTTTCCATGACCAATTCATTCATCCTGGTGTAGCCCAGCTGAAGGGCATCCACTTTCTGATTGATATAAAACCATTCCAGCATCCAGTTATTGACACACCAGATCCCTACGAAAATCCCGGCCATAAGACCTATGAAAATCATGGTAAAGCGGATTCTTATGGAACGTTTCATACTTCACCTCTGCTATTCTGCCACTTCGAATTTGTATCCCATACCCCAGATGGTCTTGATATACTCACCTTTATTCCCCATCTTGCTGCGCAGCTTCTTCACATGGGTGTCTATGGTCCTGGCGTCTCCAAAATAATCGTAATTCCACACATTGTTCAAAATCTTTTCCCTGGACAGAGCGATCCCCTGATTATCCACAAAGTATGACAGGAGTTCAAACTCTTTAAAGCTTAACTCCACCGGAACGCCGTCAATGGTTACCTGGTGAGCCGCCTTGTTGATGTCGATCCCGCCTACCCGGATCGCGTCGCTGGATATGGCATTGCTCCTGCGTAGGATCGCCTCCACCCGGGCCACCAGGATCTTGGGGCTGAAAGGTTTGGAAATATACTCGTCCACCCCCAGTTCAAATCCCTTTAGCTCGTCTCTTTCTTCCCCCCGGGCCGTCAGCATGATAATAGGGATCTGGGAATACTGGCGGATGGCTTTGCACACTTCCCATCCGTCCATCTTCGGCATCATCACGTCCAGGATCACAAGGGCAATATCCTTATTTTTAAAAAATGTGTCAACTGCCTCTTCTCCATCCTCCGCCTCTATAACCGCAAACCCTTTTATAGTCAGGAAATCTTTTACCAGTTTTCTCATTCTGGCCTCGTCGTCTACCACCAGTATTTTTAAGTTTTCCATGGAAAAACCACCTTTTCTCTGTATTAATGCCATTTTATCAAATTATGGTCCATATTTCTATGGTTTCACAGAGATTTCACACTTATGCAAAACGTAACCGATCAGATAACCCTTGAACGGTTACTGCAAAACAGCAAAAAACGGAGGTCCCGCCAAACTGCCGCCTTGCCAAAATTTCTGCAAGGCCGGCATATTTACCGGTCTCTCCGCTTTTTATACTTCCTTAATATTAAGACTACTGGTACATCACTGCACTAATCCTCAACGATCTCGATCCCCAGCTCTTCAAGCTGTTTTCCATCCACAGGAGCCGGCGCTTCTGTCATCAGACAGGAGGCATCTTTCACTTTCGGGAAGGCGATCACGTCACGGATGCTGTCCGCTCCCACCATCAGCATGGCCAGACGGTCCAGACCGTAGGCCAGCCCTGCGTGGGGCGGCACGCCGAACTTGAATGCCTCCAGAAGGAAGCCGAACTGCTCCTGGGCCTTCTCCGGCGTAAACCCTAAAACCTCAAACATCTTCGCCTGGATATCCCCCTGGTGGATACGGACGGAACCGCCGCCCAGCTCTGTGCCGTTGAGCACGATATCGTAGGCTTTCGCCCTGACAGCGCCGGGTTCTGCGTCTATCTTTCCCCAGTCCTCTTCCATAGGCATGGTAAATGGATGGTGCATGGCCACGAACCGCTCCTGTTCCTCGGAGTACTCTAACAGCGGGAACTCGGTGACCCAGAGGAACTTAAAGTCGTCCTTCTTCAAAAGGTCCTGCTGCCTTGCCAGCTCCAGACGGAGATTGCCCAGCACATCCCAAACTACCTTGTTCTTGTCAGCGGCAAAGAGAAGAAGGTCTCCCGGATTGCCGTCCATGGCATCCACCAGGCTGTGCAGCTGCTCATCGGTCATGAATTTGGCAAAGGATGACTTGTAGGAGCCGTCTTCCTGAACAGCCAGATAGGCCAGGCCCTTGGCCCCAAAGCCTTTGGCAAATTCCACCAGGGCATCAATCTTCTTACGGGGCATGCCGCCCTGGCCCTTGGCGTTGATTCCCCGGACGCTTCCGCCCTGTTCCAGGGCATTTTTGAACACGGCAAACTCACAGTCCCTCACCGTATCGGACACATTTTTCAGCTCCATGCCGAAGCGCAGGTCAGGCTTGTCGGAGCCGAAACGGTCCATGGCCTCCTGCCACGTCATCCTGGGGATGGGCATGGGAATCTCCACATCTAACAGTTCTTTAAACAGCCTCTGAAGCAGCCGTTCGTTGACGTCAATCACGTCGTCCACATCCACAAAGGAGAGCTCCATGTCAATCTGGGTGAACTCCGGCTGGCGGTCCGCCCGAAGGTCCTCGTCCCGGTAGCATCTGGCCAGCTGGAAATAGCGGTCATAGCCGGAGCACATCAGAAGCTGCTTGAACAGCTGGGGGGACTGGGGCAGGGCGTAGAAGGAGCCCGGGTGTACGCGGCTGGGCACCAGATAGTCTCTGGCCCCCTCCGGCGTACTCTTTATGAGAGTCGGGGTTTCAATCTCCAGAAATCCTTCTTCTGCCAGAAATTTTCTGGTGAGAATGGCAATGTTGCTTCTGAACATCATGCTTCTCTGCAAATCAGGACGCCTTAAATCCAGGAACCGGTATTTTAAACGCAGTTCCTCCTTGGTCTTTGAATTCTCCTCGATGGGGAACGGCGGGGTCTCGGATTCTGAAAGAATGCGCAGTCCTGCCGCCCTCACTTCGATGGCTCCTGTGGCCAGGTTCTCGTTGACACCGCCGGAGCGGGCCTCCACCTTGCCTGTGACCGCGATGACGAACTCGCTCCTCAGTTTTTCCGCCTTTCCGAAGCTTTCCGCGCCGCAGTCGCTCTCCTCAAAAATAATCTGCAGTATTCCGCTTCTGTCTCTTAAATCCACGAAGATAATGCCGCCTTTATTTCGGCTTTTCTGCACCCAGCCCATGACGGTGACGGTTTCGCCTATATTGGCCGTGCCAAGCTCCGTACATCTGTGGGACCGTTTCAGCCCCATCATTGTTTCTGCCATAATCTCCTCCATTTCTGTCAGCATGCCTTTTGGTGACCTTTTGCCCTGCTGCCCTTCGGTTTTTTAAGCCAGGCCTGTGACTCGGCCTTTTACGTCTACTTTAACGCTTCTTTATAGAATTCCCTGAACTGGGTGTAACCCTCTTTTTGCAGCTGTTCTTTCTGGAACTTTTTGTTCTTGTTCATCTGGGCCACCAGAACCTGGGTGCCTTGTGCCCGGGCTTTCATGGCCTCGTTTATGACTTCCCCAAGTCGCTTGCTGTCCAACCCTTTTTCAAAGAGGTACGCAATTTTTTCGTCCTGGCAGGGAACCTGGAAATTCCGGTCCATCAGGATGGTGACAATGCGTTCGAATCCGATGGAAAATCCGCAGGCCGGCGTCTCCATGCCGGTGAATTTGCCTATCATCTTATCGTAGCGGCCGCCGCCTGCCACGGAACCGCCGAAGCCCTCCATGGCTACCTCGAAAATGGTCCCTGTATAGTAGGACATTCCCCGCACCAGTGTCGGGTCAAATTCGATGTTAAATTCTGCCACAGCCACGTCTTTTACCGTGTCCATAATGTGGGCCAGTCCCTGGGATACGCTTTCGGGCATCACGTCTTTCAGCAGTTCTCCCAGCCTGCGCACGCCGTCGGCGTCTCTTGTGACCGTGGTGAACAGGCCAAGATAGCGGTCTACCTGGTCCGCCCCGCAGCCGTTTTCCAGAAGCTCCGCCTTTACGCCGTCCATTCCAATCTTGTCCATCTTGTCAAGGGTGATAAACACCTGGTCATAGGACTCCTCGGCGAAACCGCACCAGGCGGCCATGCCTTTTAAAATCCCCCGGTCGTTGATTCTCACCGTGAAGGAATTGTCCGGGCAAATCTTTCCCAGGGCCGTGGTGGTGGCCAGAATCAGCTCAATCTCCGCCAGAGACGTGGCATCTCCAAGAATGTCGATGTCGCACTGGACGAACTGGCGGTAGCGCCCTTTCTGGGGACGGTCGGCACGCCATACGCTTCCCATCTGCAAAGCCTTGAACGGAGACGGGAGCGCTGCCGCGTTATTGGAGTAGTATCTTGCAAGGGGCACGGTCAGGTCGTAGCGCAGGCCGCCGTCTACCAGGTCCGCTTCAGAGCCGGCATGTTCCAGGTTCAGTTTTTCGCCTCTTTTTAATATTTTAAATATCAGTTTCTCATTGTCCCCTCCCTGCTTGCTGGTCAGATTCTCGATGTGCTCTACGCACGGAGTCTCGATCTGGGAGAAGCCGAAGGCTTTGTAGGTCTCCTGGATCTGGCTCATGACGTAGTTTCGAATCTGCATCTCCCCGGGCAGGATATCTTTCATGCCGGTTACCGGCTTTTTCTTCAATGCCATAGATTTTCCCCGCTTTCTTCCTGTTTCATCCTGTTTTGTGTAACAACGATTATACTATTGGTGTCTGTAAATGGCAATGTTTTTGTTACAGCAGTTTCCGTTTCCTCTCAACCATCTCATCCACCCGCTCTATGTACTGCTCCACATCCTTCACGTTCTCCGCCCGCTCTATCCGGTTCTCCGCCCGGTACAGCACCTTGGTGGTGGTGCCGGCCCCGCAGGCGGCGATGGTCTGCTGTTCTTCCATGATCAAAATATTGTACAGACATGCCTTTCCCGGCCGCGCATACCCTACATTCTCAAAATTCCCCGCCATATTTTTCTGCCGGTACAGATAGTAAGGTTCCATTCCCATCTCTGCCGCATATCTGGCCGTCAGATCGATCATCTCCTGAGTTCCTGTTATCTTTAAATCTTTATACACCTCTTTCATAGTGTTAAGCCTGGCGGCCCGCTTTATGGCAAGGGAGTGAACCGTAATGCCGTCGGGGTTCAGCCGCCGTATCTCCTCCATGGTGGCTTTCACGTCCTCCAGCCCTTCTTCCGGAAGTCCCACAATCAAATCCATGTTGATATTGTCAAAGCCTTCCTCCCTGGCCATGGCAAAGCAGTCTTTTACCATCTCCACCGTATGGCGGCGTCCGATAAGGTCCAGAGTCGCCTGCTTCATGGTCTGAGGATTGATGGAGATCCTGGTAACCCCATGGCTTTTCAGCACTGCCAGCTTTTCCCTGGTGATACTGTCGGGCCTTCCTGCCTCCACCGTCAGCTCCTTGATGCCGCTTAAGTCAAAAGTCTCCTCCAGACTGTCCAAAAGCCAATCCAGCTCCTCCGCTGCCAGGGAAGTAGGAGTCCCTCCTCCTATATACACACTGTCCAGTGTCTTTCCGCTCATCATCTCCGCCGTCGCCCTCATCTCACGGTACAGGGCATCCAGATAATGTCTGGCGCGGCCTTTCCACTGGCCTATGGGAAATGAAGTAAAAGAACAGTATAAGCAGGTAGTGGGGCAAAAGGGGATCCCTATGTAGAGACTGTACCCGTTTTCATGATCCATGGGTTTAAGAAGCTCCCTCTCGTGGAGCGCTGTCTTTACTGCCAGCTGGATCTTTTCGTCACTGGTATAATACGTGTCTTTCATGTAGGAGGCAACCTCCTGGCAGGTCTCGCCCCCCGTAAGCTTTGTCATAACGATCTTCGTGGGACGGATCCCTGTCAGGGTACCCCAGGGAAGAAGGCGGCCGGTGCGAAGCACCAAAAGAGCATACAGCCGCCTCTTTATCCGGCTTTTTGTCTCCAGACGGTTTTCGTAATCGACTGCTATGGGTTCTTCTGACCGTTCCAGTTCCTTCTCAAGGGCCTCCCCTATGTCTGCCGGAAGAACCGGATATTCCTGGCGTCTGTGGGAAACGATCTTCAGGTAAAAATATCTTCTCGTCCCGTCCACCATCCCTTCCACGGAAAAATCCGACCGGGCATCAGGCTCGTGTAAAAAAGTCTCCCCAGGATAAAACGCCATTAAAAGCTCCCGGATATCCTGCTCGTAAGCTTTATCATTTAACAAAATCTCAATCATGATCGTCTTTGTCCTCTGCTGCGGGCGACAATATTGTATTTCTTCTCATGGCCTATGGAAGTGCTGCTGCCGTGCCCCGGATACACCTTTGTATCCTCCGGCAGAACAAACAGTTTTTCCACAACGGAATGGATGATCTCCCCTGGTCTTGCCGTAGGCAGATCCGTCCTGCCTACAGACTCCTGAAACAGGGTATCCCCGGAAAACAGCACGCCTTCCTCCTCAATATAGTAACACAGGCAGCCGGATGTATGGCCCGGCGTGTGAATGACATTCCACCGCTTTCCCAACAGTTCCAGATGCTCCCCATCTGTCAGCCACCGATCGGCAGACAGGGATACATTATCCCCGTAAGTGGCGCTTAGATTGATATCCGGCTCCTCCAAAAGCTCCATCTCCTTCTCGCTGGCCAAGACGGGAATGTGAAATGTCCTGCGGATGTCCTCCGACGCCAGGATATGATCAAAATGGCCGTGGGTCAGCAAGATGGCCCTGGGTTCCACCTTCAGTTCCCGGCATTTATTCAGAATATACGGCGCGTTGTCTCCCGGATCAATGATCACCCCGGATCTTAGCCCGTGTTCCCCGCCCTCACAGTCGTTACGGTACACAATATAACAATTTGTGCTGACCATCCCCAAAACACAGCACTCCATTTTCAAATCTTTCATTCCTCTTCCTCCTAAAACCATCATTCGCCCGGCGGCGGGCGCATTTGGCATCCCTGAATTGATGCCGCCTATTCGGCGGCGGATTTTCAAAGTAATCCTATCAATGAATGAAGAAGAGAGAAAGCAGGCTACCCCGCTGTTCTCTCTATATCCAAAACCCCATCAATCTGTCTTAACTTATCCGTCAGCCGGGTCAGCTCCTCCTTGCCGTGAATGTCAAAGGTCATAATAATGGTGGCCTTGCCCTGTTTGCTGGTCCTCACGTTCATGGAAGTGATATCGATCTGGCGCTCCGTAAATACTTTGGAGATGTCCACGAACATCCCAATACGGTTATTGGCATAAATCTGGATCTCCGTGGAGTATCGTTCCTTGTTCTCCTCGCTTTCCGCCCGCTGCCACTCCGCGTCAATAAGCCGCACCCGCTCGCTCTCCACAAGATTGATAATATTGATACAGTCCGTGCGGTGAATGGACACGCCCCTGCCCCTGGTGACAAAGCCCACGATCTCGTCTCCGGGAACGGGACTGCAGCACCTGGAAAAGCGCACCGCCACGTCATGGATGCCTCTGACTACAATCCCGCTTTTGGACTTCTTTGCCGCGGGAACCTTGTTGGTCATGTCCTCAAGGCCGTTCAGGATGTTTGCGTCCGTTACCTCACGCTTAAGCTTTTTATTCCGCGCCTCCAGCATCTTGTTGATGACCTGGCCCTCCTTAAGGCCGCCGTGGCCGATGGAAGCGAGAACCGAATCCCAATCCTTGAAGGCGTACCGTTTCATCACCTTTTCCATAAATTCCGGCTTGTTCAGATCCGGATAGTTGATGCCTTTTGTCTTGCAGTACCGCTCGATCATGTCCTTTCCGCGGATGATGTTGTCTTCCTTTAACTCCGTCTTAAACCACTGGTTGATCTTATTCTTGGCCTGGGTGCTCTTTACCAGCTTCAGCCAGTCCCGGCTGGGGCCTTTGGAATTTTGGGAAGTGATGATCTCGATCCGGTCTCCGTTCTCGACCACATAGTCAATGTTCACCAATTTTCCGTTGACCCTTGCGCCCACCATCTTGTTGCCCACGGCGCTGTGGATGGCATAGGCAAAGTCAATGGGGGTGGAACCGCTGGGAAGGGCCTTCACATCCCCCGACGGGGTAAAGCAGTACACGTTGTCGGAAAACAGGTCCAAGTCGCTTTTGATCAGATTTAGAAACTCTTTGTTGTCCGACATGTCCTTCTGCCACTCCAAAATCTGGCGCAGCCAGCTAAGTTTGGCCTCCTCATCCCCGGCAGCCACCTGCCCGCTCCCGCTCTCTTTATATTTCCAGTGGGCCGCAATGCCGTACTCGGCGGTGCGGTGCATCTCATAGGTGCGGATCTGGATCTCAAAGGGCTGTCCGTTGCTGCCGATCAGCGTGGTGTGAAGGGACTGGTACATGTTAGGCTTTGGCATGGCGATGTAATCTTTGAACCTTCCGGGAATGGGTTTGTACAGTTCGTGGATAACTCCCAGCGCTCCGTAACAGTCCTTCACCGAATCCACAATGATACGCACGGCAAACATATCGTAAATCTGGTCCAGAGTCTTATCCTGCTTGACCATCTTTTTATAGATACTGAAGAAATGCTTTACCCGGCCGTCCACGGTGGAAGTGATCTCAGCATCTGCCATGTGGTGCTTTACCTCCTCCACAATCTTATTGACAAATGCTTTTCTGGCCTCTTTATTTAAGGAAATCTTTTCCGCCAGATCGTAGTATATTTCCGGCTTTAAATATTTCAAAGACAGATCGTCCAGTTCCACCTTAATCTTGGAAATGCCAAGTCTGTGGGCAATGGGGGCGTAAATGTCCATGGTCTCCCTGGCCTTCTCTTTCTGCTTCTCCGGTTTCATAAATTCCAGGGTACGCATATTGTGGAGCCGGTCCGCCAGTTTAATAAGGATCACCCGGATATCTTTTGCCATGGCCAGGAACATCTTCCGCAGGTTCTCCGCCTGGATCTCCACCTTGTCCATGGACCAGGACAGCTGGGTCAGCTTAGTGACGCCGTCTACCAAAAGGGCTACCTCCGGCCCGAACACCTCCGTGATCTCGTCCAGAGTCATGACCGTATCCTCCACTACGTCGTGAAGGATCCCTGCAACGATGCTTTCCTTATCAAGTTCTAAGTCCGCCAGGATAATGGCCACACAAAGGGGATGGATAATGTAGGGTTCTCCTGATTTCCTTTTCTGGTCCTTGTGGGCATCCCTGGCGATCTGATATGCCCGCTCCACCATGCTGATGTCATCAGAGGGATGATACTTATAGATGCTGCGGATCAAATCCTTATATAAAATCTCCGGACTGGTAAAGGAAGCCGGCGCTTCCAGCTCCCGTTCCAGCTGTTTCCCTGAATGGTCATTGGTCATACATTCACCTTCTTAAGCGTATAAATTATGCTGTCTTGATTATTTTTATTATTATAAGTTTTCTTATTGGAAAAAGCAAGAGGAAACAAGCGGAATACTCTCCCCCTTTTTCGTAAAATGTGCTATACTATGGGCACAGATCGGCTTTGTATGGTCCGGATATGGGACCCTTAGCCGCAAATCCACAGACAAGGAGCAAACCCCTATGCATTTTCTTAACCGAAATAATCCCTGCTGGTGCGGCAGCGGACTAAAGTATAAAAAATGCCACTATGATTTTGACCAGAAGATCGCACTGTACCGCCGTCAGGGACATATGGTCCCCTCCACCGACATGATCAAGACTCCGTCCCAGATCCAGGCCATCCGGGAAAGCGCCAAGGTAAATGTGGCTGTCCTTGACTATGTGGCGGAACACATCCGTGAGGGAGTCACCACCCAGGAGATCGACAACTGGGTCTGTGAGCAGACCAAAAAATACCACGCCACATCCGCCACCCTCCACTTTGAGGGTTACCCCAAAAGCGTCTGTACCTCCATCAACGAAGTGGTGTGCCACGGCATCCCATCTCCGGATGTGGTGCTGAAAGACGGCGATATTGTCAATGTGGACTGTTCCACTAATTTAAACGGATATTTTTCCGACTCCTCCCGCATGTTCTGCATCGGCAATGTGTCGCCGGAGAAACAAAAACTGGTAGATGTGACAAAGGAGTGCATGGAACTGGGGCTTCGGGAGGTAAAACCCTGGGGCTTTTTAGGCGATATGGCCCAGGCTGTCAATGACCACGCCAGAGCCAACGGTTTCCGTGTGGTGGTTGACATCGGCGGACATGGGGTGGGCGTTGAGTTCCACGAGGACCCCTGGGTCAGTTATGTGGCCAGAAAAGGGACGGAGATGCTTATGGTCCCCGGCATGATGTTTACCATCGAACCTATGATCAATATGGGTACCGAAGAGATCTACGTGGATGAGAAAGATGAGTGGACGGTGTATACGGCAGACGGAAAACCATCGGCCCAGTGGGAGATCCAGGTGCTGGTGACCGAGGACGGCCATGAGGTGATCTCCTGGTAATGGCAGGCTGCTGCTGCAACATCCTAACCCGGATAAACCGGAACTTTAAATTCGTCATATTGCTGTTTAGTTAAGTGAGCAGTGGGCGGGGATTGTCGTGAGGCCAGTCAGAGGAGGGCTGATACCCGACTGGTTCCCGTTTTGGGCTCATCGGAATGTCTGGCATATCTGAACCCGAACGGCACACAGCCTGCCTTCCCTCCCGGGCTCCGCAACAATCCCCGCCCATTGCTCACTCAACAATACAACAATTCCATTATTTTGCCATTTCGCGTAAGAAATCGTTCTTAAGGGCCTAAAACAACAACAGGCTATAGGGAATATATCAATACATATCCCTATAGCCTGTTGATCTTTTGTCTGTTTATCCTCCCAAAGCTGTCTTTTTCCATCTGCCCATGCGGTAGCACGCCACAGTCATCACCGCGCCCAGCACCCAGGAGATCAGCAGCGAGATCCAGATACACTCATACCGCCCCTGAGGCAGCTGCGGCGTTTTTGTCACAGCCGCGATCCCGTAGGCCAGCGGCACCCGGATCACAACCGTGGTGATCATGGAGATCCACATAGGCGTCATGGTATCGCCGGCTCCTCTCATGACTCCTGACAGGCTCTGGGTAACCGCCATGGCAATATACCCTACGGCCAGGATCTTCATCATATCCGCGCTTAAATTCACCAGCTCCTCCGTATTGGTAAAGATCCCCATGAGAAGGTGGCCAAAAATCACGATGATACCGGTGATGGCAGCGGAAGTCCCCACGGCGATCCACGTTCCCTGCTTTGCCCCCTGCTTTACCCGGTCAAGCTTTCTGGCGCCCACATTCTGTCCGGCGTAAGTGGTCATAGCCGTTCCAAAAGAAAAGTTGGGCATCATGGCAAACCCGTCCACCCTCATGATGATCACGTTGGCAGCAATGACGATCTCCCCAAAGCTGTTGGTCAGAGACTGCACCACGACCATAGCAAGAGAAAAGATCGCCTGGGTTATGCCCGATGGCAGCCCCAGGTTTAAAACCGTCATAAGATTTCCTTTATTGGGTTTTAGGTATTTCAGTTTCATATCAAACAAATCGGTCATCTTGCGCAGCTTAAACACACACAGCACGGCGGAGATCACCTGGGCGATCACAGTGGCCAGGGCAACTCCCGCCACTCCCATGTTCAGTCCCGCCACAAACCACACATCCAATACAATGTTGATCACCGTGGCCACAAGGAGATACACCAAAGCCGACAAGGAATCCCCCAGTCCCCGCAGCACTCCGCAGAGAATATTGTAGTAAGCCACTCCGCCGATGCCCATCAGAAGAATAAACAGATAGGAGGCGCACCAGTCAATGATGCTGTCCGGCGTATTCAGCATATGCAGCACAGGCCGGATGACGGCGGACCCAAAGACCATTAAAAGAACGGAAGCGGCCGCGGTCAAGGTAATGGTGCTTCCGATGGTGCGGGACAAATTCTCTCTGTCCCTGGAGCCAAAATACTGGGACACCATGATGCTGGCTCCCATGGAAATCCCCACAAACAACACCAGAAGAAGGTTCAGCATGGGGCTTGCGCTTCCGACGGCAGCCAAGGCATTGTCTCCCACATACTTTCCCACCACGATGCTGTCCACCGTGTTGTAAAGCTGCTGGGCGATATTGCCGATGAGCATGGGGATGGTAAAGGCCACAATCTTCTCCCAAGGCCGGCCCTCTGTCATATCAACCTGAGCAAATAGCTGTTTGAATCTGGATAACATAGTCTTGATCACTCCTCCTCTGATGTCATATTGCCTTGATTTTGTCGAAAATCACAAAATATGCTTCCTTCTATTCTAGCACATATGCATAATTACATGCAAGCAGTTAATCCTTGCTCTTCCGCAAAAACACAGCTTATCCTCTCCGTCAATATTCTTCCAAAAGCCGCTTTATCTTTCCCTGCGCTCCCATTTGTCTGTCAAATTCCACTGACAAATATTCCACCATCCCCTTAGCGGCGGGAACCATAACCGCCTCTTTGTCCTTTTTTGTGATTCCTGACACCATCAGGACCCGGTCTCCCATTTTCACCTGCTCCCCGACCACATCTACGCTGCCAAACAGATTCCTGGCCAATCCTTCGCTTATCACACAGCAGTTTTCCTCCTGGGCTATCCCAAACCGCCCCCACAAAAGCTGCTCCTTATCTGCCAGCTCCATGGTCCCATACACCCAGGTCACCTTCGCCCGTCTCCATCTTCCGGTGCTGAGGGAGGTAACTGTCTCTTCCTCCCCCGCGCGCCACCCTGCCATCCTTACAATGCCAAGAGCTTCGGCCCTCTCCTCCCACTGCTTCATGGTCTCCACATCAATCCCCTGTCCCCTGCAGTCTTCATACACGCAGAAGGACCTGTAAAACAGCCAGTGCCATCCCCCGACAATGGCCGCAGACAAAACACTTATTGCCAAAGCTGCTGCCAGAAACCATGGAGCTGTTTTACCTCTTTTCCGTTCCATTATCTCCTCCATTCCCTGTCATAACCCGAACCCGGTCCCCCTCTCCAATGGTCTGATCCTCCCTGATAATGATCCTGTCCTCCTCAAGCACCATCCCTTCTATGGCTGCCTCCCTGCTTCCCCGATACAAAACCTCCACATCCACCCGCTCCGCCCGGAACTCCTCCCCCAGTATGGAGGACCTGCTTCTGGCCACCAGGCAATAATACCCCTTCATATCCTTGCGAAGTCCCTCCAGAGGGATCACCTTTGCAAACAGATCCGACTGCTTCCTGCATGTATAGCTGGTCACAGTCCCCAAATCCATCTCCAAATCCCCCAAATCCGCCTGAAACGTCCCGTCTTTATCCCCCAAAAGGTTCATGGCGTCGATCACTGCCTCCTTGGTCCTTTGGGTCCCTGGTATGGCAATACTTATGGTGTCCCCTTTGGAAAGCTTCTGTTCCTCCTTCTCAAAGGTCCCCTGAAACCGGCTGCCGCCTACTGCCGCCGTGACAAGCTCCTCCCCGGTAGCCGTTTTCCCTGCCGCAACTTCCACATCCACGATCACGCCGCTTTCCCTGGCCTGAACCTGACCGCCCTCTGCTATCAGCTCCTCCAGATGGGCAAGCTCCTCTGCCCTGACTTTCCTGGTGTTTTCCATCCCCTTTACAGCCAGATCAGACAGCCTTTTTTTCTGCTCCTGGGACATGGCCGCAGCCGAATCCTCTTTCCTGGCAGCCGCCACCTGCCACTGGGTCCGCTCCACCGCCTTCTGCAGATCCGCCAATTTCTCCCCGGCTGCCTTTATGCTGTCCTCCTGCTGCTTTACTGCCGCCTCATAGGATTCCTTTTTCGCCTCCTGCGCCGTAGTCTGCCCTGCCTGGATCCTTTCCTCCTGACCTTCCACAAAATCCAGCTGAAAACTGGCCGAAGTGATCTGCGTCTCCCAGGACCTTCTTAGATCCTCCATATCCTCTCTGGCCCGTTTCAGATCCCGCTCCAAACTTCGGACCGTCTCCTCATCCTGTGCCAGGTCAATCTGCTCCTTTAGATCCTCCACATCCCTCTGCGCTGCCCGCAGCTCCCGGTCCCTGGCCGCTTTGGCCGAATCCAGGTCTTGTCTTGCCGACTCCCAGTCACGGATCTGCTGTAGCCACAGCTCCTCCTCTGTAAGGCTTAAACTGTCCTCATAATCATCTTTCAGCCGCTGCAGCTGTCTTTCATGCTCCGCCAATGCCTCCTCATATTCTGCCTGCCCTTCCGAAAGCTCTCTCTGGGCCATAGCAAGCTCCCACTGGGCACCCTCCTCCTGGCTCATGCCCCCATAGCTTTCCTGGGAGATCCGTTCCTGCTCCATATCCAGATCCAGCTGTTCCATTTCCCGCAAGATCTCATCCCTTTTATCCGCCATAGAGCCCCCGTCATAAGAAAACAAAGGCTCTCCCTCTTCCACTTCACTGCCTGGCTCCACAAACACCTGTCCGATCCTAAGCCCGGCCTGGGCCAAATACCCGGTCTTCTCCTTGACTGTCACCGTTCCCATTCCCTCCACCACCGTCTCCACCGCCTTCCTCTTGGCAGCTGTGGTCTGTACCTTAGGGATGGTAACGCTGTCATAGACCCTGGAGATCACCGTACACACACCCATAAAAATAAAAAACGCCGCCAATCCCCACCGCTTCGCCGCCATTTTCCCCATCCTCCTCATACATCCCCCTTTCTTACGCCTATCCCTTCTCCATGCCCAAAACAGGGGCTTCCACGCTCACTGCTTCACCCCCGACGCCGCCACTCCCTGTTCCAGCTCCTCCTGACAATTAAGATAAACAAGCACCGGCAGCATACACGTGACCAATGCCGCCCCAAACGCTACCGACGCCTTATCCTTTGCAATATCCGGAAGATACAAAGCCACCGGCCACAGCGTCTTATCCTTCAGATAGGTAATGGGCTGCTCCAGGCAGTTCCATCCGTCCACAAAACTCAACATCAGCGCCGTAACGATCCCCGGATACCCCAAAGGCAGACCTATATGAAAAAAACCATACCATTCCCCGGCGCCGTCTAAACAGGCCGCCTCCACCAAAACGTGGGGGATGGTCTCAAAAGACCTGGTCATAATGAACACCGGCAAAGTAGCCCAAATCCCCGGCACGATCATGGCCAGGTGCTTATCCAGAAATCCCAGCCGGTCAAGGACCAGATAATTTGACACCTGAGTCACCTGAAACGGCAGCACCATCAGGACAACATACATCCCAAACAACACCTTCCGGCCGGGAAAGCGAAATCTGGCAAAAGCCCAAGCCGCCGGCGCTCCCACCACCAGCTGCCCCAGCAGCATAGGAAGCGTCTGGATGCAGGAATTCCAGAACATGACAAAAAATCCAGGCGACCGGATAAGCAGTTCCCCCAAAGCCCCGAAAGACGGATAGGACGGCAAAAGAGCCGCCCTAACCCTGTCCCGCCCAAGCCCCAGGGGAGAAAGATATCTCCAATACAATTCATCCTCCGGCATAAAAACAGCCGCTGCCATAAGAAGCAGGGGAAGCCATACAAGAAGGCATATGCCAAATA
Organism: Clostridiaceae bacterium; assembly: GCA_910575585.1. Lineage (GTDB taxonomy): Bacteria > Bacillota > Clostridia > Lachnospirales > Lachnospiraceae > UBA3402. The sequence goes on along the minus strand of CAJTGF010000042.1, from coordinate 31,652 downwards.
AAGCCGCCCTGATCAAACCCTTTCTTCTTTTCACTTCTCCTCACTGCTCCTTTCCTTTTCCGGCGATGAAAACACCTACGGCCGGAACCACAGCCGCTGCCGTCAGCATCACCGCGGCAGCCGTCATTTTCTGCACATCCAGATCCAAAAACCAATGAGCAAACAAATGAGGGATCAAATAAATGGAAGTGTCCGGGTAGGAGCCGGCCAGCAGGTACGCCTCCCGGTACACCCGAAACGAATTGACCACGGAAAGGATGCCCACCAAACCAAACGTCCCCCTAAGACATGGAACTGTCACATACCGCAGCCTGGACCAAAATCCGGCCCCGTCCATTTTTGCCGCCTCATACAGCTCCCCCGGGATCCCCTGAAGACCTGCCAGCCACAAGATCATGTCATACCCTGTATTCTTCCACAGATACGTGACGATCAGCACAGGAAACGCCCACCGGGAAAATGCCCAGTCAACCTCCCAGACCTGTCCCGTAACCCCAGCCAAAAACTGGTTAAACACCCCGTCAGGGCAAAGAAGAATCTTCCACACCAGCACCATACTGGCAGCAGGGATGGTCATAGGCAGCACCAGCGTAGTCCTGAAAATGCCATACCGCCCTTTGTTCTTCGGATCCCTTCCGGCCGTCCCGCTGTCACCGCTGTTATCCGCGCCGGCAGATAACAGGAGCGCCGCCCCAAAAGACACCCCCATCAAAAGCGGGATGCACACCAAAAGAAACCGTGCCGTATTCCCTACCGCCAGGCGAAAAGCCCTGTTGCCGGCCACCGCCCGATAATTGGCCGTCCCCACAAACGCGGCGCCCATGGTATCCTGAAAAGACCGCCGGATCACATCAAAGAAGGGAACTGCCGTGAATATTGTCACCCCTAAAAGGCTGGGAGCCAGAAATATCCAGGGGGTCAGGTTTTTCCTGACCCTGGACAGGGACATGCCCCTGCCTGACCCCCGTTTTCTCCTTGTCATGCCTACTCGGCCATATAGATCGACAGCTTTCTCATGATCCCGTCCGCCGCCTGATCCACAGTGGCCTTGCCTTCCAAATACTCTCTGCTGCCCTCTATAATCATCCGCATAATGGTCTGATCCACCACCACAGGCACCGTCAGTCCCTCAAGCATACCGGCGATCTCCTGCCGCGCCTCAAGACTTGGCCAGACTCCGGAGATATGGTAATCCCCGTAGCCGGACCCTACCGAATACTCCGGCCTGTCCGTCTCTACCCAAAGTTCCAGAGCCCTTTTATTGACCGGATACCCGTCCATCAAATCCTCCTTCTGCACCTCATAGGACACCAGACAACGGATAAACTCCTTAGCCAGCTCCTCATTGGCCGTAGATCTGTTGATCGCCGCCATGCCCTTTGGCAGATAGATCTTTCCCGCAGACATGAACCTGCTTTCCGGATGACGGTTGCGCACCTCCGCGGGAATACACAGATCCCAATACCCCCGCATCTGCTCGATCCCGCTGTCGCATACCCCTCTGTCATACTCCGTAAAACTTCCTGTGATACCGTCAGCTGCCACGTGGTTGGCAACAAAATATTTCTCGGATTCATCCTCCGTAAACGCCCATTTGGAACCGTTGGCATCCCCCAAAGCCTTCACTGTCTCCAGATACTTTATCAGCCTGTCCCGCTCCACGGCTCCGTCCGCCTCAAACAGCTCCTCATACCGCAGACATGCAATTTTACGCAGCATATTTTCGTAGTTGTCTATCCGCATCAAAGGCCGTTCCCCCTGGTACCTGGCCATGGTATCAAGAGTAAAATACGCCTGCAGCGCCTCCTGCTCCCCTACCAGCAGCGGAAACGAGGTCCTGATCGGAACCTGATAAACCGTCCCGTCTTTTCTCTTAAAACCGTCCAGAAGATTATCCATCATATCCCCGGAACGTTCCAGTTCCCCTACCACATCCGACAGATCCATAAGGATCCCTTTTTCAATATAGGAATCTGCCGAAAGTCCGTCCAAGATCAGCACGTCAGCCCCTTTTCCGCTTAACAGCTCCGTATTCAGCCCCTGGATCATCTCTTCCGTCACCTGGCCGTCATTATCCGCCGCAGTCCGTACTTCCACCCTCACATCCCCATGCTGGCTCTGAAACAGGGAAGCCGCCTGCCTGACCGTAGAATTGTCCTCCAAACTGTAGACCGTAAGGGCTGACGGCGGCACAGAAGCCAGGTCAGGATCATACTGATAATGGAACATCTCGATCCCTTTCTCCCATTCTCCTGTAAACACCCCGTAAAAATCCTGCTGATCCCCTTCCATAAACTTCTGCAAAAATAAACTCCTCATTCCCAGTCTGGTCAGGCTCCCGTCTATGAGGACCTCCCACAAGGTCCCTCCTTTATTGGTGTGGGATACTCCCGTCTCATTGACCACGTAGACGCCCCCATTGCCGTCTCCAAACAGCTCCACACCGTCCCTGCTGCCCTTTATCTCATCAAAACCTACGGTTTCCCCGGCTTTTCCTGTCTCCAGGCTGTATCTGATGATCTGATCCTCATAGACCGTCACAAACTCCCCGTTCTCACAAAAGCCTCTCCGATCTCCTGTACTTCCCGAAAAATCCTTTGCCATGGCAAACAAGCGTTTCCCCGAAGCATCATACACATTCACCTCATCAAAATCATAGACCACGATCCTGCCATCCTCTAAAATCTCAAACTTAGGAGGATGCATCCCATAGGTATTTCCGTCTTTTGGCCAAAATATTTCCTCCAGGATCTCCGCAGCCGAACCGTCGCCTTCCAACCGAAACAAATGATATGTATAATCCTCATCGGTTCCGCCCACATAGTATTTTCCATCCAGACCGTAGGCCACATTGGCAAACTGGATCCCCTTTTCCTTTAAAATCCCGTTTCCTTCCCAGTCCTCATCACACTGCCACACGCCGTCCAGGCATAGGTACCGAAACGCATCCACCACTTTCATGGTAGTCTCGTCCCTCTTTACGGTATACAGCTCCAGATTACCGCCCTCGCCTTTCAAAAATCCTACATACGCCTGTTCCTCCACGCTCTTTGGCAGAGAAACCTGGGTCTCATTGTACCTTCCCACAGCTCCGGGTTCCTTCTCCTCCCGACCCGCGCTCTGATCTGCCGAAGCAGAGCTTCCCTGGCTGTCTGTGATCTGACCGACCTGCTGTGTTTCACCGGACATGCCCCCGGCTCCCCCATCCTTTTTCTGGCAGCCGCCCAGCGCGCCGGCCATCAGCCCGGCAGCCAAGATCCACGCCAGTCCCCGTCTGATGGGACCATACCCTTTCGTCCTGAACATCTTCATAGCACCCTCCTTTAAAAATCCGGGATCCTTCTGTGCCGGATCCCGCTTAACGATCTCATCTCCTCTATCATACCTCCCATTTCTCTAAAAATCCTGGAAAGCCTAATGCCAATAAAAAAAATCCTCCGTCTCCACTTTTTCAAGATTTTTAGAGAATTTTATAGTATAATCACTATCAAAACAAAGAGTAAATACCAAGGAGTTATCTTATGAGAATCTTGATTATTGAAGACGACCAGGATCTGTGCCGTTTCATCGCTCTTACCCTGGAACAGTCCGGCTACGCCACCGACATCTGCCACACCGGGAACGACGGCCTTTTTTACGCTCAAAACCACCCTTATGACGCTATCATCCTGGACCGCATGCTGCCCGGCCTGGACGGCCTTTTTGTCCTTAGCTCCCTGCGGCGCCAGGGCATCCGAACCCCGGTCATCCTTGCCACTGCCCTGGACGGGCTCCATGACCGCGTAAACGGCCTGGACGCGGGAGCCGATGATTATCTGGTAAAGCCCTTTGCCGTGGAAGAACTTATGGCCCGCATCCGGGCCGTCACCAGAAGGCCGGGTAATCTTCAGATATCCCCCAGCATCACCGCCCTGGGGCTGACCCTTACTCCGGGCAGCCGCCGTCTGGACTTTGGAGATATGTCCCTGACCCTGTCAAAAAAAGAAGCCGCCCTTCTGGAGTTCTTCCTGAAAAATCCCGGTCAGACGCTCCCCCGCCCCAGGATCCTGTCCTATGTGTGGGGGCTGTCCAGCGAGGTGGAAGACGGCAACCTGGATAATTACATCTACTTCCTAAGGCGCCGCCTTAAATCCCTGGACGCCCCCGTAAAATTAACCACCGTCCATGGCATAGGCTACCGCCTGGAAGAAAAAGGACAGTGACTTTTCCAAACGTCACTGCCCCTTCTCTTTCTCCACAAGCTCTTTCAGCGGTTTATAATAATGGTACGCAAATCGGAGCCTGTCATACCCGAACTGCCGCTCCAGCCGCCAGGCGGACTGTCTCAAAGCCTCCAGCCCCTCATTGGCGTAGGTATTGATCTCCTCCAGCTGGTGCTTTCCCGGCTTCTGCAATTCATAAATGCAGATAATCTCCTTCCCATACTCCCTGGCAAATCCCACCTCTTTGGCCATCTGTCCGTACTCGTCTTTCCGGTTATAATTCATTACCGCCACACCGTCGCACCCATAAGCGATCAGCCGCTCCAGGATATCTTCATTTGTCGCGTCATAAAAGGTGGGGATGCACACCAAAAATGTCAGCTGCCTCTCCGATGCGTAGGCATAAGCACGCTCCATGCAGGCCCCGTACCCTGCCATCAATTCCGCCCGCTTTTCCTTCCCCCCATCCCACTCATCCAGAAGATAAGGCTCCACATCCACCATGACCCCCTGTATCCTGCCTTTATCCTTATGCCTCTCATTGTACTCCGCCACATACCGGATCTGCTCGATCAGGGTCTTTCCGTCACGTTCATAAGCCCAGGCGGCATCCCCCATAAGGGCAAACACATCCATCCCCCTGTCCTTCATGCCGGCCACAAAAACAGCGCTCTCTGGCCCCTCCAGGCATTCCCTGGAAAACGTTTGGTAAATGACGCTCACATTGGCTCTTTTGGCAACCGAAGACAGAGCCTCCATCTCCTCCGGCCCTATGACCGTCTCATCCCAGCTGAACATGCCGAAGCCCTCCCCAGAGCCACGCTCTTTTTCCTGTCCCGGGCCTCCAAAGCCAAGGACCGCGCCCCATGCCGCCAACGCCACGATCCCGCTTACAGCCCAATAGATCTGTTTTCTCATAATCCGCCTTTCCCTGCATCCGCAGACTGTTCCAACAGTTTTCTTACCGCCTCCCACGCCGGTATGGGCCGGTAAAACCAAAATCCCTGGATCATATCACATCCCATGTCCCGCAAAAGCCCGGCCTGGTCCTTCTCCTGGGCGCCTTCCGCCATAACCCTGATCCCCAGCTCATGACTCACTTGAACCATGGCTTTTACAATGGCATTGCCCGCATCTGTGCCAAGAAGACCTACCAGCCGTTTATCCAGCTGCAGAACATCCGGCATATACTCGTTTATATCCGCATAAGCGGCGAATCCCTCCCCAAAATCATCCAGCGCAACCCGTACCCCCATATCTTTCAACTGCCTGACATACTTGATGACAACAGCAAGTTCCTCATTGAAAGCTTTCTTTGGAACCTGGAAGATCAGCCGCCCTCTGTCAAACTGGTGCGTCTTTATAATCTGGCTGCAGCGGTCCATAAATCCCTCCTCCTTCAGGGTCGCCGGAGAAAAATTGCAGGACATAAAAAAGTCCTCCATCCCCACCTGATGGAGCCTCTCCAAAAAACCGCATGCCTGATCCAAAGCGTAAAAATCCAGCTGCCCCATAAGCCCCGCCCTTTCCATCAGTGGAATAAAACTGCCGGGAGACAGAACTCCTTTTTCCGGATGGCCCCACCGGGCCAGGGCCTCTCCCCCTACGATCCGCCCCTGGGCCGCATCTGCGTAAAACTGGATATACAGCTGAAATTCCTGGTTCTCCAGCCCCCGTTCTATGTCCCCCTGCAGCTTTCTCTCCTCCCTGAACTGGCGGATCCAACTATCGGTACACACCTTATAATCCAGATCCTCCCCACAGGCAGCCCGGGCCGCCTGGCTCACATGAAGAAGGCATCCGTCCAGATCCCAGTCTCCGTCCTTTAACCGGCACATACCGGCGCTCACATACCGGCCGTGATCCTCCCCCACCCCCCGGACGCGGGCCAAAACAGACAAAACCCATTGCCGCAGCTCCTCATCCCCGGGACACATCCGCACCATGACAAACCCCTGATCGCTGACTCTGGCCAAAATATCCCGTTCCCCGGTAAACCCCAAAAGCGCCGAAGCCATACGACGCACAAATCCATCGGTTTCTTCACTGCTCCTGGTCTTTCTCATTTTGTCCGTATCCGCATAAAAATAAACCATGGCGTACAAAGCCCTGTTTTCCCGGACAACGAACCTTTCAAAATTGCGGGAAAGATATGTTTCGTTGCCGATCCCCGTAAGGCTGTCCGTCTCATCTCTTTTATCCGCAGCCCTGCGGTAACGTCTGCACCTTCCTGCCAGCCACACAGCTCCCACTGTCAGCCCCAGGATCGCAACCCCCAGCCCCCCAAAGGCCAGCTTAGTCCTCTTTCTGTAAAGCGCAGGCTTTCCCTGGGAACAATCGATCAGCATCCCCGCCTTGCTCTCCTGGGAAACCGCCGAAACAAAATCCTCCAGATCCCCCTTCAGCTGCTGCGGCGCCGCGTCTGTCATCAGAATACGGTAGAAGATCGATTCCCCTCCTATCCTTGTCTCCAGCACCACGATCTCCCCCTGGGACCGATGGCGAAACGACTCCTCCCCCACACATCCGGAGATGATATCCACCTGCCTCTCTTCAGCCAAAGGCTCCCGCAGATCCTCCTCCCCCGGCTTATAGTACTCAATATCGTAATCCGAGCTTTCCGAAAATTCCCGAAAAAGATCCGGGATCATCCCCTTGTAAATACCCTCCCGGGCGTCATAATATTCCACTGGGTAGGAATCAGGGTTTCCTGCCACATAGATGACCGCTTTTCCCACTTACGCACTCTCCTGATAGAATCCTTTTGCCGTTTTACTGACTGCTGCTTTTGAAATTGATCGCCTTTCTCTCAATCTGTCCCCACACATTACGTCTCTTTCCCCGCCCCAGAGCCGTCACCCGCACCCATGCCAGGATAAACCGCAGGCAGGATACCTCCGCCGCGCACAGCCCCACAGCCTTTATACCGTCCGCAAACGTCAGCTTTAGGTCAATGGTATGGACCCTGGCAAAAAAGGCGGTCAGCGACAGGATGGAAGAATACATCACATAGATCCCCAGATACAAAAACATATAGGAAATATTGAGAAATCCCATCATCCATGCCGCAGCCATGGCTACGGTGCCGAACACCTCAATGTATGGGGATAAAAGCTCATAGATCAAAAAATACAAATAGGACACCAGACCTACCATGCCGTATTTGGGATTGGCCAGGATCCTTTGGTGCCTTATCATGCTCTGATACAGCCCGATGTGCCACCGCCTCCGCTGCCTGCACAGATCCGACAGCTTTTCCGGCGCCTGGGTCCAGCAGATGGCGTCAGTGGCGTACCGTATCCTGTACTCCATCCCATGCTCTCTGCAAAACACATGAAGCTTGACCACCAGCTCCATGTCTTCCCCCATGGTGGTCACGTCATACCCTCCCGCTTCCATGACCACGTTCTTTTTAAACAGCCCAAAGGCCCCTGACACGATGATATTGCCGTTAAACTTGTCAAAGAGGATGCGGGAAGCCAAAAAAGAGCGGTCATACTCCAGCACCTGCATACAGGCCAGAAGTTTTTGGGGCATGCGGTAGCGAATCAGCTTTCCGTCCTGGATCTCGGCCCCGTTGCACGGCCGCACAGCTCCGCCCACAGCCACAACCCGGTCATCCTCCAGCACAGGCCGTACGATCTTTTTCAGGGAATCGCTTTGCAGCACCGAGTCCGCGTCAATACAGAGAAAATAGGGATACTTTGCCATGTTGATCCCCATGTTCAGGGCATCGGCTTTGCCGCCGTTTTTCTTTCGGATCAAGGTGATCGGCACCTTGTACGCGTTTGTCTCGTAAACTGCCTCCGCCTCCTGACAGGCCAGTCTTCTCTGGATGGGGCGGTTTACCCGGGCCATGTGAAAGGCTTTTTCCATAACCCGGGCCGTATCGTCCGTGGAACCGTCGTCCACCACCACGATCTCGTAGAGCAGGTAGTCCAGCGCCAGAAGCGAATCAATGGTGGCTTTGATGGTAATGCTCTCGTTGTGGGCAGGCACAAGTATGGACACCGGCATATAGTAATCCCTCTGCAGTTCATTTTTCAGGGCGTTGTTCCTTTTGGCGTTGTACAAGGACGTGGTGCCTACGGTTACGGACAGAAAGAGAAAGCTGGCGTACCCGATCATGTACAGGACAAAAAAAATTCCCACTCCATGAAAAAACACCTGAAACGCCTCTCTCATAACTTGTCTCCTTTTCTGGCATTGTTAAGTTCCAGCCGGTACATCAGCATCTCCCTGGCATACCGGTCGTTGCCGCCTGCCGCGTCCATCCACTCCCAATCATAGCCCTCATGAGTTTCCAGGCTTGCCGCCGCATTGTAGCGCACATACCAGTTGGAGCTGTGGACCGCGTCTATGAGCGCCGTCACCACCTGCTCCCCCGGATATCCTGCCAGGGATGAGACGCTTACCGCGGCGTACTCCCAGTTTAAAGGGTTCTGGTCCAAGGCAAAGGCAAGGAGAGATTCCCTGGCAGGCTCATAAAAATACCGGCCGAAATAGCGGATAGCCAAAAGCCTCTGCTCTTTGTCCCTGCCCGGGTCCACCATGATCCGAAACATGCTCTCACAGTAATCGCCGCTTTTAAAGCGGGTGTAATTTAAGATCACCATCTGCATCCTGCCGGAAAATCTCTCAAATTTATCCCACAAAAGCCCCATCAGCTGGTCATGGCTGCCGTTAAAAGCCAGAAGGCCGTCTGTCAGTATCTTCTCGTGGATAAACCCGCCTTCCTGGTTCAACAGCATCAGGGCTTTTACAACGCTCTCCCCGGAGCCAAACCCGCACAGCGCGTCCAGGGCATTGACGCGGCAGTAAAGGTTCTGCTTTCTCATGTACTGGACCAGGATGTCTTCCAGGGCATCCGCCGCCATATAACTCTGCAGCCCGTTTCTGGACAGGAAGTAGGCAAAATAAGCGGACTGCATCGTTTCCCGCCGCAGATACACCACCGCCAGATGAAAGATCACCGGCTGTATCTGTTTCTTGTATTCCCCGGCCCCAGGCTCCCGGTCATTTTCCAGGAAGGTCTCCATCACATGGTCAAAGGCCACCAAATTTATTATATGGGACAGCTTCCATGACAGGTAGCGGATGTGTTTTTCATCCACGGATCCTCCCTCCCGGATGCGTTCCAGCTGGATCTCCACCTGACCGGCCAGAATTCTGCACGTTCTCTCCAGCCTCATCTCCTGCTTTTTCATTACCATGCTGTTGACAATATTAAACACCAGCATGCTCAGGCACACAGCCCCATACCCGTATAACAGCACCTCACTGCCCACGTTCCATCACCTCATTCCTGCCAAAGCCCGTCACGGACTGCCGGTCCAGTACGCCTTCAACATGTAGTACGATTGTTTCAGCCGCTCATGAAAGGTCACCTTCTTCCCCCAGCCTTTTAAAGAAACGGCTGCCATAGGGATCCGGTGACTGGTCCCTCCGGACCATCCCACTCCTGCGTATATCTCCTTAACCCGCAGATTTTCTATCCCATAGTGTTCATAGTAGTCATCATGTACCATCATCTCCGACGGGTTGGAGAAGTTTAACACCTGCCAGGGGATCCGCAGTTCCACATAATCCCCCGCAAAAATAAAGTCCGCAAGAGAGTCAAACTCTTCTGCCGACGGATTGCCGTTTCCGTACCGCAAAAGGCCGGTCTCGTATTTCACCCCTGTGGGCGCCGTGGATTTGCGGTCCGGAAAAACCCCGGTTAAGATCAGGGGCAGATAGACCCGCTCAAAATTGGGCGTACATATCTCTGGCGGATTCAGGTAAGGGTCCTCCTGGTAATAAGGGCCTCCGTAGGTAGACAACAGGGCCTCATACCGCTTCTGCACCATTACCCGGCTGTGCTCCTTCCCTTTGATGACCACCACAAAGTCGCAGGCCCGCTCAAAAGCCACGTTGTACTCTTTGCACCAGGTACTGCCGCTTTTGGGCGTAATGTCCAGCGGAATGTACAAGGTGTCATGTTCCGGATCAAATCTCTGTTTTTTCACCAGAAAATACATATATTTCTCATCATACTTTACGGACAGCTCCATGTCATCCGCGGTCATCACCACGTCGTCTGCGGTCCACTCGGAAATATCGCCGTCCACATAGCAGACACTTTCCTCACTGCCCGGGTCAAAGGACAGAAGCCCGAAATACTGTTCATTGGTCTGGCAGTCGCTCCAGTAAGGCGTCTTGTCCAAATCCACGGCATGCATGGTGTTCCAGGTCCGCTTAAACCACTCATCCTGCCAGGTAAACACACAGCTGCCCGCGCACCCCGCGTCCATAATATCCCGGTAGCAGTCAATAAGGGCCTGCCCCTGTTCCTGTTCCGTCATATGTCCTTGGTTGCGCCCCGTATTCACATCCCTCTGGGCCATCCCCCTTCCGGTGGTAACGCCGTACTCGGAAATAATAACCGGAATGGTATGATACCGGTTAAGGGCTTTCAGATAAGCCCTATAGGTATTGTACCGCCCTCTGGAGTCATAGTAGTCCCTGTCTGTCAGATATTTTTCAATCTTTGCCCCATTTAAACGTGAGGTGTGATATTCCAGATTTTTTCGGATGACCTCGCCCAGACGCTCATCCACCATCTCCTGGCTGTATTGGTCTCCCTCCTTCATGATCTGCAGATAATCGGGGAAATAGGGATACACATGGTAGGAGGCAAACATCCCCGACAAAAACGTTTCTTTCGCCTTAATATGTTCCACGTCAACACAGGCGATCTTATATCGGTAGGAGGTTACTGCCATAGGATACACAAACGGGTCTGTGGTAGGCCAGTTGGAAAACGCCACCAGCCTCTGCTGCTTGTATCTGCTGCTTTCATACTGGATCATCTTATCCCCCACCTGGCAGAGAAAAGCCTCAAAAGCCGTGGCTTCCGGCTCCGTGTACAGATACGTTCCCTGGTAGGAATTTTTGTCCCAGCTTTTTTCATTGGTATAGACCACAAGACTGCTCTCCCACTCCACGCCGATAATATACCCCAGCACCCAGGGGGAAATATCCTTTCTATACGTCCCCGACGCTCCTCCGTCCCCTAAAGACAGGCTCTTCTTGCCGTGGATAATGTCCACCACGGCCCGGCAGTCCCGAAGAAGAGGGTCCAGCAGTTCCTCATCATAGGCATCCCGGTGGGAATTGAAAACGTAGTCGTTGATCCAAACCCCATGGATCAGATACAACGGCTCCTTACTCTGCCGGTTATACTCATAAAACGTGTCATAGAAATCGTCCTGCAAAATCGTATAAACCCTGACCGTGTTGGCTCCCATGTCCTGGATCTGGCCAAACCACCGAAAATACATTTCCTTATCTATGGCGTAATCCGTTGCCCACTTTCCCGGCATCCCCACCCCCATATCCACGCCTCTCACCTCAAAAGGCATATCCTCCTGTCCCTGTTTCAGACAGATATTTTTTCCGTTAACCGTCACAAAAGAGGTGACGGCCACATCGGGGGTTATGTCTATGTAGACTCCATGACGGTAATAAATGGTGTATCCCAAAAAAAGGAGGGTTATGAGGATACAAACAGTAATGATATATTTTTTCATGATCTACAGCTTTCTAAACAGATGCGCTTCCTCAATGGGCATACACCTTATTCCGCGAATAATGCCCATACTGTTCCAGTCCGTGAATGTTCTCATCCAGCCATCTCCCCCGTTCTGTCAGCCAGCTTTTCAGCTGCTCCACCGCGGCTTCATGACTGCTAAGGTTCCGCTCCTGGGGGATCAGACCGCCCCAATTGGCGATCTCCTCCTTCCAGCGCTCATTATTGCGCTCTATGGCGCTCCCAAGAAACTCCAGCGTCTCCTCAATATATCCCATCAGGTACTCCTCACTAAAATAACTTCTTCTTAATTCCTTATACCTTTTCTGGACCCGCTCCACAAATGCCCCATCTTTCATCAGCATAAAATACCATGCCCTTTCATTCATGAAAAACCCCTGGGGGCCAACCGCCTCCTCACGGTAATTATCGCAGGAATTATTAAAATCCCATACGCATAATTTAAACTTCCCTCCTATTTCTTTATAGATGTAGGTGGAATAACTTCCCGCGTCCAGATTTTTCGTAAACTCGTTTATGAGATAATAGTCCACAAAGCTGTCCACATCGATCCACTGCTCATACCCATACTTGTCCGAATTATAGTCAAAGGAAAAGAGTGCCTTCTCAAACGCGGAGTAATCCAGCTCAATACTCTTTGCCATATCCTGTGTCAGCTTCTTCTTTCCCGGATAGCGGATGGCAATATCCTGCGGGGTCTGGAACATGCGCTCCGAATAAGTGTAAATATCCCGCACGCTCTCCAGATCCTCTTGGGTAGGCCGGTCATACCGCAGAAGATATCCCGTCAGCTGGGTATTGTTCACATTGGCGGCCAGCTTCAGCCGGCAGTCCTTCCCTCCGGTGACGCTCTCCGTCATCAGATACAGCCCTTCATACTGCCCGTCTACCAAAAGCTCGCAAAACCGCACATTGGGCGCGTAATCCATCAGCTCCCCGGCAATGTTGTACCACATATAATTGCGTATCAGGGATTTGTCCAGGATCGGCCCGTTGAGCACCCACTGATGATGGGCATCCATACCCATGACGGAAATATTCCGGTTCTCCCCTTTGTCGTCAACAAATTCAAGAGCATAGGGGACCTTGGGAAACCGCCTGGATGAATTGCCCCGGACCCGCAGCCGGCAGTTCGTAGAAAACGCCTCCTTGTCGCCGGGATGATTGTTGGCAGTCTCATTGTCGATCACCTTCAGATCCACACAGACTGTAGTATCCCCGTCCGGCGCTTTTGTATAGGTCATCTGCCCAAACCGGTCCCTGGCCTGCGTAACCTCCCCCGGGACCATCTGCCCTCTGGTGTCGATCACCACAAGGGGCAGATGGGTACACAGTGACAAGCCGCCGCAGTCACATCCGCCCTCGCGCCGCCCGACCCGGTGATGATGGACGCGGCCCCGCTCTTTTACGGTTTCCGCACGGGTCAGGACTGCAGCGGCGGCCAGCATAAAAACGGTCATCCCAATACCCAGTACTTTGTATCTCATGTTTTTTCCCTCTTTCGGGTCACGCGCATATTAACTGCTGATATCGTCATTCTGTGTCACAACGTTAAAATATTCAATATTGCCGATGGCATAAATCTCATCCATAATGCTTTTGTCTGTTTTCTGCTTTTTATCGAACACCTTTTTGCTCAATTCATAGATAAATTCGATGTTGGTCTCCGTAGAATTTTTCACCCGCAGGGTGGCCTTTCTGGAAAACCGCTGAAAGATCAAAGCCTCCACCTGGCCCTCATTGACGCGGGCCCCGCGGATAATCATCAGCACCCGGTTTTCATTGCGGATCCGGCCGAACAGCAAAAGAACCGTAAAGATAAAGGCGCTGCCCATGGCCGCCACCACATAATCTCCGGCGCCGCAGCAGATGCCTGCCACAATGGTCCAAAAAATATACACCGCATCCCTGGAATCCTTGATGGCCGTCCGAAAACGCACGATGGACAGAGCGCCCACCATACCAAGGGACATGGCCAGATTATTTCCAATGACGATCATCACCGTTGTCGTTATAATAGTCAGGGTTACCAGGGATACATTAAACTTCTTGCTGTAGATGCTTCCGTCGTGGGAAAGCCGATAAGACAGAAAAATAAATAAACCGATCACTGTGGCCATGGAAAGCCTTGCCAGGATCACCTCCGCGGACAGATCATTGGGTGAACCAAATAATTCAAAAAGCTCTTTTTTCATATGCTGCGCCTCTTAATGTTCAATAGAATAAAGTCCCACTTTTCTCGACAACCCATATTTGCTGACAGAAAGTTCCATGCAGTTAACCGAACTGACCAGCTCCTTGATGTAGCTTGGGAGAAAACCGTTGTATTTGACTTCCAGCACTGCATGGAATCCGTCCCAAACCGGGTATTGCGCCAAATTTTCCGAAAATATATCAAAACAGGCTTCTGTAGCCGTAATATCCTTGTCTATGGTGATCCGTATCCTGTTCTCTTTTGCCACGTATGCCCTGCGCCGATACTCCACCACTGCCTTGGGGCGGTAGCACATGCGGTTCATCAGCCCGTAGCACTCTGCCGCAAAGGGCTCCGAAAATCGCAAAAGAGGGGTGTAATCGCCCCGCAGCAGCCGCTGTCCGTCCTCCCTTTTTACGGGAAGGGAACGCTTTCTCTGGTATGCCCCCTCTTTTTGCTTCATCTCCAGCATGGCAAAATCTCCGGACGGGTCATAGTTTCGCAGCCGGATCTTTCTGCGCAGCTCCATCCCGTCCAGCTTATCCTTATAGTCGCTGTCATCCAGGGTATCAAAATACAGAGAACGTATCCGGTAGCCCTCGGCTCCATTGTGTTTATCCTGGGCCATGATCGTTCCCAGGCGATGACAGATCTCATGGCTGAAAGCAAGATTCAGCAGATACTTTTTCTCCTGCCTTAAAACTTCGTTCATGGCTGCCATCCTCCTTTACTCTTACAAAGTACCCTCGAAGTCTTTAATACCCAAATCTGGGAGCGGAGTTTTGTCAGACATGCACTTACTTATGAGGCGTGCATGGCAAGTTGGTTGATTGAATCGGGGTTGCATCCAACAAAACTCCGTCTTCGAAAGGGCTGCAGGGAAGACTTCGGGAGTACTCTTCCACATTATAACAAAAAAATCCGGCCTTTTAAGCGGTCAGGCATGAATTGCAGTTTTTGGGGCATGGTTTGCTCAATGGTTGTGATGACGGTAAAGTCGTGGTAAACTATGTAATATAATGTTTTATGTTTAGAAAGGATCCTCCATATCGTACTATGAAGACTTTACACAGACGCCTTGCGGGGCTTTACACCATTACTACCGCTTCCATCCTGCTCCTTGTTATGAGCGCGTTTCTGCTGTCATCCGTCAGAGAAAGCCATAACGCCCAGCTGGAACATTTTCAGGTTGTTTGGAACTCCCTAACCTCCAGGTTTCTGACTTCCAGCACCGTTTCCCACGGTTTTCTCTCCCAGACAGAGGCCAATTACCAGATGGTCATCCATATAGAGGAAAACGGGACCCCGCTGCTCTTTCAAGGGTCCTGGCAGCCTCCCACGGACCGCCAGACTCTGATCCGGCTGGCCGAAGACCAGGCGGGGGCCCAGGGCGTTTCCTTAGACCAGGCTCCCATATCTTCCACCACTGCCGCCACCTCCCTGATGACCCTGGAAGGGCAGCACAGGGACTCCTACTATGCCATGATTCTGGTCCTTGCGGCCAAAAACGGCGTAAAGAGCATCTGTGCTATCTCCTACATCCCCCCTGTGAGGGAATCTCTAAGGGGAACGTTTCTGTACCTGTGCGTCCTGGCGTTGTTTGGCATCGCCTGCCTGGGCCTTATTAGCTGGAAATTCGTAGGATGGTCCCTAAAGCCTGTGGAGGAAAGCCGCCAAAAGCAGGCACGCTTCATTGCTGCCGCCTCCCACGAGCTGCGCTCTCCCCTTGCCGTGCTCCGCTCCGCCGCCGCTGCCTTGAGAACCGGCCCAAAAGAAAAAGACGCGCTGCTGTCCGTCATAGACAGCGAATGCGTCCGTATGTCTCGTCTTATTGATGATATGCTGCTCTTGGCATCGGCTGACGCCAAAACCTGGAGCCTCCAGATGCAGGCCGTGGACATGGATACCCTGCTTATCGACCTGTTTGAATCCTTTGCGCCCGCCTGCCGCCAAAAGGACATCACTCTGAATCTGGACCTTCCCGAAACCTCCCTGCCCCAGATTCCCGGCGATCCCCAGAGGATCCGCCAGCTCCTATTAGCTCTCCTGGATAATGCCAAAAACCACACCCCCGGCGGCCGCTCCATCACCATCCGCAGCCGCTCCAATCCCCAAAGTCAGATACTGGCCATCCAGATCCTGGATGAAGGGTGCGGGATCCCTGACCAGGACAAGCCCCATGTGTTTGACCGCTTCTACCAGGCTGACGCCTCCCGAAGCGACAAACACCATTTCGGCCTGGGCCTTTCCATCGTCAAAGAACTGGTACAGCTCCACCGCGGAACCATAACCTTGTCCGACAGCGGCGCAGGCGGAGCCTGCTTCACCGTGGAACTGCCTTTACAGAGCCGTTAGACCGGCTACTGCTCCTGCAGTCTCTCCCGACAGACCTGGATCACCCGCTCCATGGCTGTCCTCCCCGGCCCGCCTAAGGTAACCCGCTTCTCCACACAGGTCTTCATGCTGATGCATTCATACACATCTTCCTCAAACACCGGGCTGATGGCTTTAAACTCCTCCAGGCTCATATCGTCCAGACCAATGCCCTTGCCGATGCAGTACAGCACCAGCTGACCCACGATCCCATGGGCATCCCGAAACGGCACCCCATGATTTACCAGATAATCCGCCGCGTCTGTGGCATTGGTAAACCCGTTCTTCGCGGAAGCCTCCATCACGTCGTTCCTGAAACTCATAGTGGCAATCATCCCGCTAAACAGCGCCAGACACCCCTTCACCGTGTCAATAGCGTCAAAGGTCAGTTCCTTATCCTCCTGCATATCCTTGTCATAAGCCAGGGGAATCCCCTTCATGGTAGTGAGCATGGACATAAGCGCCCCGTAGACCCGCCCGGTCTTGCCTCTTACCAGCTCCGCGATATCCGGGTTCTTCTTCTGGGGCATAATGCTGCTCCCTGTGCTGTAAGCGTCGTCCAGCTCCACAAACCGGTACTCATTGCTGTTCCAGATAATGATCTCCTCACTGAACCTGCTTAGATGCATCATGATCAGCGCCAGGGCGTCCAACAGCTCGATGACATAATCCCTGTCCGAAACCGAATCCATGCTGTTGAGCGTAGGCCCGTAAAAGCCAAGGAGCCTGGCGGTGTACTCCCGGTCCAGAGGATAGGTGGTCCCCGCCAGGGCGCCGGATCCCAAAGGACAGTAATTCATCCGCTCTCTGATATCCCGAAGCCTGGTTCTGTCCCTGTAAAACATCTCAAAGTAAGCTCCCATATGGTGGGCCAATGTTACGGGCTGAGCTTTCTGAAGATGGGTAAAGCCCGGCATATAGGTGTCCAAATTCTCCTCCATGATCTTCAGAATCGTTTCCATCAGCCCTTTTACCAGGCCGTCTATCTCGCCGATCTCATGCCGGCAGTACAATTTCATGTCCAAAGCCACCTGATCATTGCGGCTTCTCCCTGTGTGTAGCCGTTTTCCCGCCTCTCCCACTCGCTTTATAAGATTTGCCTCTACAAACGAGTGGATATCCTCATGTTCCTTAGTAAAGGAAAGGGCTCCTGAATCCAGATCTGCCAAGATCCCTTTCAGCCCTTCTACGATGGTCTCTTTGTCCTCCTCAGTCACGATCCCCTGTCTGGCAAGCATGGTCACATGGGCAATGCTTCCCTCAATATCATGACGGTATAGCTTCCTGTCAAAGGACAGGGACTCATTAAAATTATGCACCAGCTGATCTTCTTCCTTTGTAAAACGTCCGCCCCAAAGCTTCATTGTCTATCGTCTCCTTTCTTTTTTGATGTCTTCTTTTTCTCCGGTCCGTCAGGATCATAAGGACCAGGCATGCCGCGCAGCCGCCGCTGATCCCAAACCCCAGCCTTAACCCTACCGGTTCATAGGACAAACTTACGGTGTGCCTCCCCTGGGGGATCTCCACGCTTAAAAACGTGTCAAAGATCTTGCCCGGTTCCTGCTTGACGCCGTCTACAGCCACGCTCCAGCCCTTGTCATAGGGTATGCTGGTAAACAGCGCGCCGGCCTGCTCCGCGTTCACTTCCCCTTCCAGCCGGGTGTCCGTCCACCTGGTCACCTGCAATGGATACCGGTTTAAAATACGATTAACAGACCACAGCCCCTCCTCCGAAAAGCAGTAGGCTCTGGCACCAAGGCTTTCCTCGTCCTCCTCATTGGTAATGACGATCTCCGTCCCCGGTTGGCACATCCCCAGTTCCAGCAGAAATCCCCGGTTGATATTTTTAAATGTCTGGGTACTTTCCCCAATCTTTACCTTAACCTCCTTGACCCGCTTGTTGGAAACATACACATAGTATCTGCCTTTCTTTGCAGGCGTCACGCGGAAGGTGGTCCCGTTATTTTCGCCTCCTATATCAAGCAGCACCCGTTCCGCCCCGATGACGTCGCACAGGTTGTTCTGGACCTCCGCCGGGTTGCCAATATCCCTTTGCCAGTCCATCTCCAGATCATCAGCCACCACAAAGCCAACCGGCAGCGCCGCCTTATTTCGGTACAGCCACGTATCCCCGCTCTGGCCAATGGGTTCCAAAAGGACGTCCTCCTCCTGTTCTTCCGAATACAGGGCATATCTTACGGCAAACAGCGCATCCACCAGGGGAGTGCTCCCGGTAATGCTGTAGGCATTGGTGTTGCCCTCGCATCCCAGCTGTTTAAAAAATTCCGTCAGATCCGCGTTGGCTGTGGAGGAAAACAAAGACACCGACGGAAAATTCATCCATGCCCCGTCATTTTTCGTCTTTCTGGTCACCTTTTCAATGCGGTAAAAGGTATCGCCGGGGATGGACCCTTCCGTCAGTTTCTTCACATCCTCATTGTCCTTTGTGTAGCTGGTTCTGCTGGTGGTAGTTACGCTGGTAACCGTGGTGTTCACCGCCGCCTCAATGGAGACCACCGCCAAAGTCAGGGCCATGACTGCGCCGTAGCCTGCCCGCCTCTTTTTATATAGGTAGAAAAGCCCTCCGTACAGGGACAAAAACAGGATGGCCACATAGTAGGTGTAAAATTCAAAATGTTCCTGCTCCACCAGCTTTTCCGCCAGTATCACAAAGATCACAGATCCCCAGAACGCCAAACTTATGTGTTTCCACGGCGTTGCTTCCAGGTTCATGTAGGCCCGGTAACACATCACCAGCATCAAAAATATATAGATAAACGACTGTCGGCATGGAAGGCTGTTGGGAAAATGAAATCCATGCCAGATAAAATTCAGCCCGTTAACTGAAAAGCTGGCAAAAAACAGCAGCAAAAGCCCGCAGTACACGGCCTTCTCCCTTACAGAGACCCGCCGGCACCCCAGGTAAAGCCCGAACAGCATCAGCACCGCCACGCCGCAGTAAATATTGGGCCAGTGTTCCAGGCCAATCTCTGTCTTCACATTGCTGATATGTCTGGCAAACATATCAAAGATAGAAAAGTAAGAACTGATCGTCTTAGGAAACTCCGAGTCCGCCGACGCCGTTGCCTGCAGGGCGTAGATCTCCGGGATCAGCACGACAGCGGCCAATCCCCCTGCCAGCAGGGAATACAAGGTAAACTGCCCCACATGAACGCCGTAGTCTTTCAGGCTTTTTCCCCGTCCCATGCCCAGGACCAGAAGCGCCGCAAAATAAATCACCATAAAAATGCAGGTCATAATGGAGATATAGTAGTTGGAAAGGATACTGACTCCCAAGGTCAGACAGTACAGCATCCCCCGCCGCTCCTCCACCAGCCGCTCCAGCCCCAGCATAATAAGCGGAAACAAGATAATGCAGTCCAGCCACATGATATTCCAGCTGTAAGCCGCCATATACCCGGACAGCGCGTAAAATATCCCGAAAAATCCAACGCCGAAGCTTTCACTTCCCCAGTCCCTGCCCCGCTTTTTCAGATACCAGGCAAAGGCAAGTCCCGAAAGGCCGATTTTTAACACAATGCCGTAGGTCATGAACTCGATCACCAGGCTTTTGGGACACACAATCAGCAGCCAGTTAAACGGGCTGGCCAGATAGTAGGCGTACAGGGCGGAAAAATTCACCCCCATACCGATATCCCAGCTGTAAAACAGGCTGCCCCCCTGGCTAAGCTTGTACTGAAACTCCGAAAAAAACGGAGCGTACTGGTGGTACATATCGGTCCGCAAAAAGCTTTCATCTCCAAAAGGAAAGATCCCCCTCTGAATAAAAATAATGATCATGATCACAACAGGAACACAAAAAGCAGCCCACAGGCCGTCGGAAGGTCTGAAAAACTCATCCATGGCGGCTGCAGGCTTTCTAAGCCAGTCTCCCTTTTGTTTTTTTCTGCTCCTGCCCAAGCGGACCGTGAGGTAGTCGTCGGGTTCCCAGTCCTCTTCTGTCTCCGGTTCGTGCCCAGTCTCATCTTCTGACACATTATCCGTTACAAACTCTTTGTCTGCCTTAGGTTCTGGAGCCTCATACCCGCTTAGCAGCTGCTCCAGCTCCTCCGACACTTTTTTGATCTCATCATTCTCCATATCAGCTTGTCCCATCCCCTGCCTTTTTAAATATAAACAGTTTGCTGGGAATATAATTCAGCACCATGGACACGGCAGACACCACAAGTTTCCCCAGAAATTCGTTCCAGCGCAGCATGCCCACCATAAGCACCATGCCTGCCATGGTAATGGCAAAGGTGGCGATCCGGCATGCCACAAAGGAAACAAACTCTTTCCAGAGACGCCCTGGCTTCATCTCAAAACTTCGAAACACAAAAAACTTATTGCTGACAAAGGCAAACAGCACCGCCGCCGCCCAGCTGATTGCCGTTGACACCTGGTACTCTGCCCCCATATGCCACAAGATCCTGTGGGTGATCCAGTCCACAGCCGTAGTCAGGACACCGCAGATAATATAAGTAATGCTTTCTCTATTGCCCAGTTTACTCCATATGGCAGAAATCATATTCTTGCTCCTGTACTTTTTCGTGCTCCTACTATAATAACCGGAGTAAAATGCAAAGTCAAGCACCTGTTAAACGGGCGGGGACCTTAGGCAGGTTTAAAAGCACCCGGGCATGGAACACCCGGTTTTCCACTTGAAAGTCGGTCTCTCCGTGATACCGGGACGCGATCCTGACAATATCCCCCGCGCCGGCCCTGCTTCCCTTCCGGACTCTTTCCGCCTTTCTGCCGTAATCCTCCTTGGACACGTCCATTCCACACGTATTCTGACACTGGATCACCATCTTGTGGCTCTTAAAAGCCACAGACAGACCGATATACCGTTCTGACGCGCCGGAGTCCACACAAAGTCCAATAGCATTTTCCAGGATATTGGCAAGGAGCATCACCAGATCCATATCCCGAATACCTGCCGTATCGGACATCTGGATCTCCATGTCTATACCGATATCCCTGCTTTTTGCGTACTCTTCATAAATAGACAAGATCCCGTTGACCGCTTTATTGCCGCAAAACGGTTCTGCCGGGCTGTCTCCCATATCCATCCCGCACTGCAGCAAATGGTCCAGGATCTCATCTCTGTCTTTTGGGGTGGCGCTTTCCTTTATTAACAGGTAATGGTCCAGCATATTATGGCGAAGCCTTATCTCATTCTGCTGAGCCTTTTCCCGCATCTCCAGCTGGCGGCGCAGCAGCTGCTCATTCATCTCCACCAGCCGCTTCTCAGCCTCCAGACGCTGTTCTTTCCCCAGATGGATATATAGATGAAAGATCAGATATTGGATGATCCCCGCCATGGACAGGCCCACTAAGATCCTTACCATACTAAGGGTGGAAAATACCCGTTTGTCCGGCCAATAAGCTACCAAAGCCGCAAGCACAACAGAAACTACCAGGGTGATCACGCAGAAAAGATCCATCTCGTCCTGCAGAAAGTCAATATTCTCAAAGAACGACCTGCGGTATTTTTTCGCCACAAGCGTAAGAATCACAGACAGAAATAAAAACCGTATCCCAAGGTCTGCCCACAAACTTCCTTCGAATCCCCATCTGGACAGATCAATGCCTAAACACACACATACGGAGAGAAGATAAAATCCCACAGAAATTTTATACAGGGACAAATACAGCCCTCCTCCGCTCATGAGACAGCAAAAACTGCCCAGAACCGGAAGGACCGCTAACCCTGAAAACCGCAGATACGTATCTCTGCTATAAAAATACCACACAGTAAAACCCGTCACAGCCGCAAGGCCAAAAGCCAGATAACACAATACAGCCTTTTTCATAGCCATCCGCGGACGGTCTAAAAGTAAAAACACAGCCAGCACCATCACCGCGCCCATGGCATTGCGAAGAAACGCAATCCAGAATGTACCACCTAACATAACTTCCCCTTTTTGCCTGTTTTAAGACATTCTATCACAAACTCGGCCTGTTTTAACAGATTGGGAATGTATTGCGTTTTTTCGGGTATATTCCGCACTGCAGATGCAGGGCTTTTGACCGTTCTCATCCGCTGACAATGATCCTGCTGATAAATTTTCCGTTTTCGCTCCTAAAGTCCACATCTCCTCCATATTTCTCCACGCTTTTCATGATACTGGAGATACCAATGCCTTTTCTCTGGCGAAGCCTTGACCGGTCCGGCAGACCGTCTTTAAATAAGATCTCCTCTTTACAGGTGTTCTCCACCACAATAAAAAGCTTTCCCGCCTTGGTTCCCATCTGCACCCGGATAGTCTTGTGTTCTTTCCCTGACTCGTGGCAGCCATGTATGGCGTTTTCCATAAGATTCGCAAGGATCGCCACCATATCCACAGCGCCTATTCCCCCGTCCTTGTCTGTAGATATGTCAAAATCCACCTGGATTCCTTCCTTACATGCCTGATTCACGTACACGGTCAGCACATTGTCTATGACCGGATTGGCGCATATCCGCTGTCTCGCTGTTTTCTCGATCTCACCGCTGTATTCACCCAGATACTGAAGCAGCTCTCTGGTCTCTCCCTTTCTGGCATACTCCGTTATGTTTCGGATGTGATGTCTGAAATCATGACGGAGACGGCGCGCGGCTTCTTCTGAATCCTCCATGATCTCCAGTTTCTTAAGAAGGATATTCTGGTGCTGCTCGATCTGGCTGTTTAAGGCAGCCTCCCTCATATAATGGACCGTGTGAAAGATCACGCCGTAGCCCATGATCACGGCAACCAGCAAAAGCGCGAAGGACACCACATCCGCATTTTGGAAATACTCCGCCTGCGTCGTAAGGGTTAAATAAATAACATATATGGTATAGATCAGGGACAAAAAGCACATAGGCCACCAGCCTGTTATCACATCATTTCGCACTTCTTCGAATTTCTTCTTAAATACCAACCCATAAGCTGTCAGACCTGTTGCATGAAAGATCGTGCGGATACAGGAAGCTGCCTTTATACTGCCGCCAAACATCCAGTTGGACAACAATCCGCCAAAAAAAGCGGCGATCAAAAACGCCTGTGTATACGTCATAGCCAAAAACATGGTCTTTGGAAAGTTCTCTACAGACAGATAAAAAACTTCTGCCATGAGTATCAGAAATGTAATAGAAAATACCCCATATATCCACCTTTTTCCCTGCACCACCCCATACAGCCCCAGTGCAACCACAATCTGCAAAACCGCTGCCACAATACAGACCAGCCACGTTTTTTTCTTATCAAACCGTGAACGGCATAAAAGCAGTATGGCCACCCCGTGGAGCGGGTATAGGATAACGATCGCTGCCGGACTCATCTTTATACCTCCAGCCGCCAGATAACGGCAATCTTTCGTCTCATCGCTCCTCCTCACAATAATACGCGAAGTATCTTTCCCGCAAAGGCTGATAAGCCCCTCTTGGCAGGTAGATGCTTTTCCCTGTGTCCAGGCTGATCTCCTGTCCGTTCAGGCTGTTTATGTGATCCAGGTTCACAATGTAGGAAACCCCCACCCTGGTAAATTCTCCTCTTGCGGAAAGCATCCCATAGATCTCCGTCATAGTCATTCGCATCTGGCCGTAGCTGCCGTCAGCAAAGTGTATCCGCTGATTCTTTCCCTGAGCCTCGCAGTATACAATATCTTTAAATGCCACCCTGCAGTTTGTCCCGTCAATGCGAAACAGAACATAGCTTTTCTGCTCTTTCTCCAATCCCTCCAGCATCTTGTCCAGAACCGGATACAGTTCCTTTTCTGTCACAGGCTTCACAAGATACTGATCCGCATCTACCCCAAAAGCCTCCAGCGCGTGTTCTGTAGACGTGGTAAGAAAGATGATACGGCTGCTGCTCCCCATCTGCCGCAGCTCTTTTGCCGCGGCAATGCCCGTTTTTCCAGGCATATAGATATCAAGGAGCAGAAATTCGGGCATATATTCGTTACCCTCCATGGCCTCCAAAAGCTTCTTTGCGTTATCAAATCGGTCTATCCTAAACTCATAGTCCTTGTGCCCCCCAAGCCAGGCTTTCAGATAGCGCTCCGTCTTTTCCAGTTCTTTGATCTCATCATCGCAGATTGCTATGTGATACATGGTCCTTAATCTCCTACTGTGTATAATTACAACAAGTTTACCATACTTTGTGCATAAAATCATCAAATAATTTATAGAATTTTTATGAACTATACAAATTGAGACAGGTTCACTACTAGGAAACGAAAAAATATTATATTGATTGTAAAGTTTTTTGGCTTTGTGATGCAAAAATCAATCTTTAGACCTTTGAACACGCTCTTTCGGCAATCCTTTTAAAATCAAAGGTTCTATATCTGACCAGAGAATCCACAGGCTGGCAATGATGCTGACTGCTATCAAAACCATATTGTCCTCTTTCTGTCCCTTCCAGAATCCTAATAAAATTACAGCTGTAAATGGCAGTAAGTAACAAAACATATTCCAATTTAAGTGATAATCGATCTCTTTTCTTATTATACAAATCCGTATTCCATCGCTTACCACATATCCTGCCAGCAGCGCGATATTGGCCGCCTCCGCTCCGATTTGCTTAATCAGCAGATGCAGAATCGTCATATTTACAATACTGGCCGCAAGCGTTGAGAGAAACACAATATTATTCTTTTTATAGGTGCTGATAATATTTGCCAAAAATATAAATAAAATACCTGCAAGCGTTGCCAGCATATTAACAGGTATCATCTGCTTGGCCGCTTCATACCCATCATCCACCAAGTATGGAAAAATCAAATAAATCAACGGCATCATTACAAAAAAGCCGCAGAAAAGCACTTTTATATAAAGTTCTGTTGCATAAGAATAAAACCGCCCGGTATCTTTATCCTTTCCATATTTCCGGTAAGCCAGCTCCTGCCACGCCATAGAAAAACAGGAAGATACTAACAACAGGATGCCCCCAAATTTACACGCAACCGCATAATACCCATTAACAGAGCTATCTATCTCTTTTTCTATTATAATTCTGTTATATCCCGTTAACAGCCAGTAACACAAGGAATTGACACAGAGAGGCAGTGAAAAGCGCAGAAGGCATTTCATAGTATCCCTGTCTAAATATTTTTTTCTAAAGTGACTGATTAAACGAAGATCCATCTCCAATATTGCGCATTGCATCATAATTCCAACAGAAAAAGAAATATAAAGCGCTTTATAATCCCATCCCCAAACCGCTAAAAGCAGAATATTAAGCGCTGCATTACATGCCGTAGAAACAAGTCCTGTAAAAATGAACAGCAGATTTTTTCCGTATGCTCTGGCTAAATAGCCGTATAGATTTTGCAGGCACAAGAAAAAACCATATGCCGCAACTCCGGGCAGGTATTCGATCTCCCATAGAAACCCAAAGGCTAACATAAGCAACATGTAAAGGACAGCAGATGCTGAAAAAATCGCAATGCCGCAGTACACCACATTGAATTGCTGCTCATTTTCTTTATTTTCAAACATATATTTCATAATTCCTGTCCAAATATCCAGAAAACAGACAGATGAAATCAGAGTTGCATAGGTAATATTTACATCATATTGACCATATTGACTTGGCAAAAGAAATGCCGTATACAACGGAAGAAGCAGAAAAGATATTAATTTTGTTCCCACTGTCCCCAAAAAATATACACCTGTTGTCTTAACCAAACGTTTTAACTCGTTCATATCCTTAAATCACCTCTTTTTTATACCGGTTATGTTTTATATTCCTTTATAGCGGTCGCCCATATGCCACTTTACTCCACAATTGATTTTTTCTTACAAAACAAATAACTTGTTTGCTTTTTATCTGTAATTGTACTATAATATAACCCGAAACAATGCCGGAAATCACCATAATACGGAGAAAAATCATGACTTTGGAAGTTTTATTGTCGGCTATGCATTTAAAGGACTATAGCTACATCGACTCCTTAAATATAACAGGAAATTGCATAATTATCAACCAGTGCGATCAGACAAATCAGCAGATTATCTCTGAAAACGGCCGGCAGATCACTTATATCGAAACTCCTCAGAGAGGATTAAGCAAAAGCCGGAATATGGCTATTGACCGCTCTCAGGCGGATATCTGTATTTTTTGTGATAATGATGTGGAATACCTGGATAATTACGAACAGTTAATAGTAAAGGAATATGAGAGACATCCTGAGTGCGATGTTATCGTTTTTCATGTGGAATCGGAGATCAATCCAATCCCATGCTACCAGTCTCCCAGAAAAATTGGTTATCTTACAAGCGGGAAAATCATCTCCTATGAAATTTCGTTTAAAAGAAAAAGCATTCACAATATACGCCTCAATGAACGTATAGGAGCCGGAACAAAATACCGAATGGGCGAAGAAAACGCATTCCTTTATGAATGTTTGCGCCAAGGATTAAAAATATATTATGTTCCCCAAAAAATTGCCAAGCTTCGTTATGAACCTTCTACATGGTACAACGGTTTTAACCAAGATTTTTTTATTGCCCGCGGAGCCAGTTTTCAAGCAATGACTTCCCATTATTCGCTGTTTTTAATAGCTCAGTATGCAGTGAGAAAATATACATTGTATAAAAAGCATGTATCTTTTTTTCACGCTATTCAATACATGCTTGCAGGCAGAAAATTATATAAAACAGAAGGCGCAGACAAATCCTGATTCTACAATATAAAGGAGAGCCTATATGATACCGAAAATCATTCATTATTGCTGGTTTGGTGGAAACCAAATCCCTGAAAAAGATAAACATTGCATCGAAAGTTGGAAAAGATTGTGTCCTGACTATACCATTATGCGATGGGATGAGTCCAACTATGATGTAACCAAAATTCAATTTACAAAGGATGCATATCAGGCAAAAAAGTGGGGATTTGTCTCTGACTACGCCAGACTTGAAATTGTATATGAATATGGCGGCATCTATTTAGATACGGATGTTGAACTAATAAAAAATTTGGATGATTTATTGACCAACAAAGCATTTATGGGATTTGAAGCTGGAAAGCTCATCAATCCAGGGTTATGTATGGCGGCTGAAAAGCACCATTACGCATTGGAAGAATTAATAAAAATATATAGGACATTATCGTTTTTCAACCAGGATGGCTCCTATAATATGATACCTATACCAAATATAACTACAGATTTCCTATTAAAACATGGGTTCGTCCAAAATGACCAAAAACAGACGGTTGCCGATATTACTATCTATCCCACAGAATATTTCTGTCCAAAAGATTTCTTCTCTGGAAATCTGAATATTACAAATAAAACATATAGTATTCATTGGTTTAACGCTTCATGGCATAGCCCCAGACAAAAATTTTTATTACGGATTGGAAGAATTATCGGACCTAATTTATATTTCAAATTAGTCGATATTAAAAATTTTTTGCTAAGGAAACCTAAAAGAGAAAAATAAATGATAAAAACTATCTTTTACATTTCGAAGGAGTAAAATAAATGAGTGAAATAGTAATCACAATATTTACCCCCACCTATAATCGATCCCATTTAATTACAAACCTTTATGATTCATTGACTCAACAAACCTATAAAAATTTCGAATGGCTTGTTATTGATAATGGAACCGATAATACCCACGATATTATTGAAAATCTCAAACAAAAAAAAACAGATTTTCCAATTATTTATCATAAAACTTCTAATAGTTCTGAGCGTGGAATTAACCGCGCTATGAATAAAGCTGTTAAAATGGCCTCAGGACATCTTTTTATGAAAGTCGATGATGATGATATTTTAACCAGTGACGCTTTGGAAAAAATTATTCTATGGGAAAGTACTATACTTCCAGAAGAAAAAAAATCCTTTGCAGGTGTAAGTGGTCTGCGCGCCCATAAAGATGGAACAATTATTGGCGGTTATGGAAAAGGGGAAAATATATATATTGATGCAACCAATTTACAGCGAAATAAATTTAGATTAGAAGGAGATAAGGCAGAAGCATATTATACAAATGTTCTAATTTCTTATGGACCATTGCCTGAAATTGATGGCGAATATTACACTTGGGAAGGAATGCTTTACGACAGGATAGCCGCCGCCGGTTTAAAAATTCGATGGTTTAAAGATATCATTTATTATACTGAATATCTACCCGGTGGGGCTACATCTCAGGTTTATAAAGCCTGTGAAGAAAATTTCAAAACATATACTTTGCTTATCTCTGAAAGAATAGGCTTTAAAGATGCAGACCTCATTTACAAATTAAAAGGGCTGCGAAGATTATTTAAAACAGCGCGCAAACTAGGCTTGTCTTATTCAGATGTAAAGTCCTCTTTTAATTGCAGTAGATTGTTTCTATTTGGAGGATATTGCCTTAGTATAATTACGTAATCATAATTTAGGAAATGAGGAGGTTTTCCTTATGGATCGAGAAAAAACCAGAAAATTTTTTGATTGGATCATTATTACAGTCTTTCTTTTATTTATTTTAGCTACAATGACAACCCTCACCTTATGGGAGAGATTTACTTATATTGCTCCTCCTTTTATATTTATTACTTTATGCGCTTTATTTCTAAATCATATTTCTATAAAAAAATGTTTCCAAACAAAGGAATATGAGTTCTTTCTTTTATGTGGAGGTATTATACTTAGTGGCATAAATATCATACTTATAAAATCGAATATCGGCGCTTTTTTTACCATCGCCGATTTTCTTCTTATACTTTACTTAGCCAATAAAGTGCATTTTGACCGAATTCAATTAAGCGCTTTTGCTTTGTCCTCTTTTATCATATTATTTTATTGGTTATGTATTAGTAAAGAGACATACGAAAATATTGCTTCAAATCCTAATGGTGCTTCTCTCATTATATTTACAAATTTTGGTATATTTGTAAGCTTTTTCGTGTACTATTTATATCGTTATCAACTACCTAAATATTTTTTTCATATTGCAATTTTATTAATCCTTTATATTATAGCCCGACGTATCCTTTCCTTACATTGTCGTGGCGTTTTGCTTGCAATCGCTGCATGGGCAGGAACATACTATATCCTACCCAAAAAGAAATATACCATTCCTTTTGTTATAGGAGCTAGTCTCTTAATGCCTGTCATATATGTACTTTTATGGAAAAATGGCGCTGTAGACAATGTTTTCGTTTTTGGAAAAAGATTCGCCAGCGGAAGAGATATCATTTGGTATGAGTTTTTCAAAGTTTTTATCCAGCATCCAATCACAGGTATTGGATCTAATTTTGATGCAATGCTTCCTGATTTGTATTTAAAGGAAGTCCATCATGCTCTTTTAGATTTACTGTTTATTCATGGTGTTCCTGTTTTTTTGATTGTTCTTTATTTAATGTACAAACGGATATCTGAGGTTTTTACAGTTTCCTCTATCCCTCTAAAATCTGTATGTATTGCTTCTATTTATGGAATCCTCACCTCTGGCACATTTGAAAACCATTATATAGTCTCTCCTTATAATATATTATTGATGACAATTTTTATGATCGCTTACACTGCTTTACCAGAGCAAATAGAAAAGGAAAGGTAAAAATTCATTATGATCAACTTCAAAAAATTGAGGTTATCTTATCCTAAAAATATAAAAATAACATGTATTTCCTCTGTTATATTTGCGATTTTGGCACACTTATTTGTCCTTACAAATGTCGTTCACAATCATGACAGTTTAGCCGAACTTCCCAAGGGTTATGGAACTGGAATTACATCAGGCAGGTGGATGTTAGCTATATTGGGAAAAATTGCAGGAAAATTCTGGGGAAACTATAATCTTCCTTTTTATAACAATATATTATCCATTTTCATTTTGGTTATTGCCGCCTGCTTTGTCGTCTTAATATTTAATATCCAGCGTCCTATATTTTGTGCTCTTATTGGGGGTATTCTCATAACAACCCCCCCAATTACAAGTATGTTCTTTTACGCATTCACTGCTCCATACTATGCCATAGCAATTATGTTTTCGGTTATAGCGGTTTGGCTAACCGACAAATATAAATTAGGTTTTATACCAGGGATATTGATGTGCGCATGCTCTTTAGGAATTTATCAAGCATACTTTCCTATAACTATTAGTCTTTTTGTATTATTACTAATTCAAAATATTTTAAAACAGAATTCTAAAATAAAAATAATCGTTCAAAAAGGACTTATATTTTTAAGTACACTTATTTTATCTCTTGTGGTTTATTTTTTAATTTTAGAGATAGGTTTAAAATTTCAGCAGACATCATTAAGCGATTATCAAAACATTAATGAAATGGGAAAAATTAGTATTAATGAGTTCCCTTCTATTATACAAAGTGCCTATTACAAATTTTTTTCCATCCCGTTTGAAGATTACTATGGTGTTTCCTGCACTCTGGTTTTAAAAATATCAATATTGATACTTACCTGTATATCTATTATATTAGTAATTTTATTACTACTTTGGAAAAAAAGACAACTTACAACTGTGTTAAGCTGTTTTATATTATGTGCTATATTTCCGCTTGCTGCAAACAGTATTATGCTCATGGCTCCTCACAGCTCAATCTATACATTGATGGTTTATGGTTTTGTTACTATTTATCTACTTCCTATAGTACTTATTGATTTAACTGCCAAGGAATTATTTCCATATATTCTAGGGAAAGCAAGGCGGCTATTTTTGCAAATTACAGAGGCAGGAGTAATCTTTTTTCTTTCCATTGCGATATGGAATTATGTATATCTATCCAATGGAAATTATACAGCCATGTACTATACCACTCAACAAGCTAACAGCTATCTTAATTCATTTATTACACAAATAAGAATGACCGATGGTTATCAACCATCTATGGAATGGGCATTTATTGGAGAAAACATTTCTGATCCTTTGCATGGCAATCCATGGTCTAATACTTTTAACTATGGTGGAAATCTTCATAGTTTAATAAATGTATATTCTAGAAATATATTTATTCGGAATTATAGTGGTCTGTCTGCAATTCCACTTGTAAATGACGAAACATTATCAGCTTTAAAAAATGATCCTGTAATTCAATCTATGCCTTGTTATCCTGCAGATGGTTCAATTCAGATTTATCAAGATATCGTAGTCATTAAATTGGAAAACAACTAATCAATAAATTATCAGAGCCTCTGGAGGTCACAAAAATGCAAACCAATTTGTTTCATCAAAAGAAAAAAATATACTTAACTCAAACTTCGCACTTTAATAAGTGCCTATGCATCTTGAAAATACAATAAAAACTGGCAATTAAATAGCATGAAACCGTCTGGTTTGGTATAATTGAGTTGTCGAAAAACAATTAAAACC
>CAJTGF010000041.1 GCA_910575585.1 Clostridiaceae bacterium | reverse complement strand
GATGAGATCAATGAGGCGCCAGTAGTTTATCATTGGACGTACAAGACCGATGAGATTACCGCAGAAGATATCGCAGAGGCTGACATTGATCCAGAGCTCAAGTACATATGATAATATTTACACAAATATTTCAAGGACAGACTACTAGTTTCTGCCAGCTGTATGGCAGCAGGGACAGGTTTTGAAAGAGCCTTGGCAATATCCTGGAGTGTTTTAATCAGTTCTGGAATCTGTTGGTTGAAAAAGGTAGTACCCATTTTTGTTTCGTGAAAATTCATCTGTGATCCTCCTTTCGTTGCCCGGCCCGTATGATGGGGCAGGGTGTCATTTCATGCGATTTTCTGTTCGCCCCAATGGATGCAGAGTTTCCCGTTCTCATCCCGTTCCTGGCGCATCAGGAGGGAGAGCAGGTCGTAATCCACATCAAACCTGTCATAGATTTCATCCAGGTCCACATCCTGCCCTTTCATAAACAGGTTCAGCTTCTCCTTTGCCAGCACCATCTGCATCAGGTTGGATTCAATGCTTCCGGCGTAGGTAAGGAAATAAATGTCCTTGTGTTCCGTTGAGGTATACCGGATGAACCGAAAATAAAACTGGCTCATGCCGGAGTTGTTGTAATGCAGTTCCGGTATGATGACTTTGTTGACGTAATCAAAATTGACGCTGGAGGGGAGGCTCTGCTGGGTGCAGAGAAGTATCCCGTTCCCGCTGTCCTGCAGTGTCTGGCGGAGTGCCCGTCTTTTGGCAAAGCTGGTGTTGGCACCGGTCACCACAAACAGGGGGCGGTCCGGCAGGTATTCCCGCAGTGCCTTTTCATAAGATTCCAGCACGGTAACATGCCGCACCCCGATGGCAATGATCTCGTTCTCCCATTCAGCAGCCATCTCAACAGCGGCCATGACCTTCACCGGGGTATCCCCCGTGTATTCCTGTACCGTATCCGGGGCGGCGCCGATGCGCAGGAGAAGCACGATCTGCTGGACCAGGCGCATCATGGAATCCTTTCTAGAATTACCTGTGGAAGAAAAATAGTTATCCCGCATGGTATAAAATTCGTTTATCGCTTTCTGGTAGACATCCTTTTCTTCCGGAGGGAACTGAAGCAGTACCTGGTGGATCTGCTTGATATCCTTGCAGGAAACCTCTTCAAAGGTCCTTGTAATGACGGTCTTCCCTAAAATATCGCTGAGGATATCCGCGTTGTAGATGTCCTGGGTGCGCTTCTCCATGCCGAATACGGTTACTTTTTCCGGCAGGTGGGAGGCGGCAAACAGGGAATACCCTTTCTTATAGGCAGGGATGGGCTGGCCGAAATAAGGATTGCTGTCGCAGTCTGGTTCTTCGTCTGCCTCCGCTTTCTTGTCATGGTGATAGATATACGGATTCCAGGAGATCATGTTGATAGAATTGTTGTAGAGCAGCTCCAGCTGTGGTGCAAACTCTGAAATGTTGTTCCTGGTGCTGGTGCCCGTGGTGAGCAGCTTCATCCGGCAGCGGCGGAAACAGGAGAGCACCGCCTGGCTCCTGGCGCTGTCAGGGTTGGAGATTTCATCGCTCTCATCCAGTATGAGCTGGATGTTCTGGTGCAGAAGCTTCATATGCTTGCGCAAATGTTTTTTATAAGCGCTCACTTTGTTCAGTGTCAGCAGCACAAAATCTCCGGGCCGGACACGTTTCAGGTCCGCCAGACGCTTGATGAACACATACGGCAGGTCATAATTTGCCAATACCACGTCCCAGTTGTTGCGGATGGAGATGGCAGAGGATACTACCCACGTACTGTGTACGTTCTGGTTCTGCATCCGGTAAAGCCCCGTTGCAATGCCGGCCAGGGTCTTTCCGCTTCCCTGCTCCCACTGCAGCAGCGCATAGCGTTTCTGGAGGGTAAGGTTGATGTCGTGCCGCTGGATCTCATTCAGGCGGATTTCTTCCATACGGGAAGAATCCCACAGTGAAAAATCTTCCAGCCACTTGGAGATAGCCGGATCTTCATCCATTTCTGCATAGGGCATATTTTGTATCTCGTATTCTGCCCGTTTCCTGCGGAGTAGCCGTTCATAGCCCGGATAGGACTCCGGGGTGTTTTCAAGCACTGCCTGATACACTGGCACAGGCAGGCGTTTGCTGTCTTTGATCTGTCTGCGGGCGGCTGCGCTGTACCCTTTATAGGCAAACTCGCCTTTCCTTTTGACCAGACGGATACAGTCTGTTTCCGTCACAGGATTCTGCTTTTTTAATACCTGCCGGAGATAGGTAAGCACCTTGTTCTCCGTAAGCTGAACCCGGCACCATTGTTCATAACTCATATTATCCGGTTGACGCTGGGTATAAAAGCGGTGCAGGTACTCACAGCATTTGGCATAGGATGGCCGGGTAAGCGGATGCGCCTTGATATGGTATAAGAGTTTCTGCGTCCGGTATCTGAAATCACTGGATGTATGGCGTGACCTTGCCAGCTCCAGCAGGATTTTTGACTGGTTATTCTCCAGCGCTGATTTGGCAAAGGCCAGTATCTTCTGATAGGTACACTCCGCATCCTTCCGGCTATCAAAGTCTTTCGGCAGGATGTAGTCGGCCTCTGTCCGGTACGGATGGGGCTTCCATCCCTGGTCCGCCGTCTTTTTCTGCCAGAACTGCAGTTTTGTAGGGAAACTGCTGACGCCCAGGCAGGAAAAAGCATTGTCCGGGAACAGGACCTGCCCCAGAAAACTGAACAGGCTCTCCATCTCCCGGATCTGTCCCTTGTCAGTAAAATCATCTGCCAGAAAAGACTGGGGCACGATCAGCGCAAGGATTCCCAAAGGCTTCAATACCTCTGCAGCTTTCAGGCAGTAGTACATCTGGGAGGGTATCTCCCTGCCGCTTTTGGTCCACCACTTTAAATGAAAGGGCGGGTTCCCCACTACATAGTCAAAGCGTGTCTCCGGCTGGCAGGTGCGGATGTCCCGGCACTCCACCGTTGCTTCCGGATAAAGGAACTTTGCCACCTTCACGGCTTTTACATCCAGCTCACATCCGTAGATGTTTGCCTCTGTGGGGATAAAGTTGAAAAAACTCCCTATGCCGCAGGTAAGGTCTGCCACCAGGTCATGTTCAGACAATTTCAGGCAGGCCGTAATAAATTCACACAGGCGGGGCGGCGTAAAGAACTGGCCGTTTTCGATCTCTTTCTTTGCCTCGCTGTATGCATGGTAATTCTCGTAGTCCGCCCGTTCCAGACCATGCAGGCCGCCATCGCCGGTATAGGCATTATAGATATCCTCCGGGCTGATGGAGCATTCCCCACAGCGTCCGCTGTCGATCAGGTACAGGACTTTTTCATTCAGTGCTTTCCGTTTATCCTGGGGGATAGATTCCTCCTGATAAGCATATTTCATTTGTGTCACCTCGCTAACATATGGTTTTCATATAGTCCTCTATAAACTGGGAGGCATGGGCTTCACTGGTAAATTTCAGATCAACCCTTCCGTTCTTGAACATCCGCAGGGACTGGATTTTTTCACAGTCGGGAAATTCATATTGGTTGTCTGGGCAGTCATACCGTTTAAGGACTCTCGATAAACTGCCGGGAAGAGCGTCAAAAGAATCTGTTTCAAAATGGGCGATGCCCCGTAAGAGATCCTTTGTCCGGTCAGCCAGAGACCATTCCCCTCCACCATATCTGTCCCGGAAACTGCAGGCATAACCTGTGAGCTGTATAGTGCTTTTTTTCTGCTCAAATTGTGGGATTCCGCTGCTGATAATCCAAGATGCCCGATGGCATTTATTCTTGAGCTCATGGAGTGCCTGTTCAAAAAAGGCACGTCCGCCTGTCTGAAGGAATATCTGTTCGAGGATATCTGTGTAACAGAGGGACAGTTCCTCCATGTCCTGCGTATACTTTTGACACAGTTCTTTATAGTTATCAGTCCATCTGTCTGTTGGTTCCTGGGGAACAAGATTGTGTATAATATCATTTGGGTCTATGGAAAAATGGTAAGTTTTGCTGAAATAGGATGTAATCTGGCATATGAACCGGGGATGCAGGGAACGAATCTGCTGCCGGATGGCATTATCAGAAAGTTTCAGGCCGTCATAGGTGGCGAGATAAGTTTCTGATGATGTTCCTGTCGGTGTCAGCAGCTCCCTCTGCTGGCTCAGCATGTCATCCCAGATAAATCCCAGTTCCGGCAGGGAAGTTCTGGCGCTGTCATAGGCTGCCTGGTGAGCTTCACAGAATATCCGGTCTGATTCTGAAATGCGGGTATCAGCTTTCATTTCAACATTTTCAAATTTCTTGAGTAGATCCATAAAAATCCTCCTATCTGATTTCAGTTAAAGGCAGGGCAGTGCTTTTTCAGACTGCCCATGCCATAGGTTCAGGCGATGATAAGCTGTTTATCCTGCCTGTTGTAAACGTACACATTATCTGAAAGAAATTCTGACGGGTTTAATATGGTACGGTTAATGTCATAAACCATTTCTTTCAGAGAATCCAAGTTGCTTTTCTCCTGTAATGGCAGGAGTATTGTTTCATGGACGGAACTGGGAAGAACTACAAGGTCATCCTTTATTTTTTGAGAAAAGTTATCCAGGACATCTTTGTAACAGACAGAAGCAGCACCATTCTGATTTTCAGTGTTTGAAAGGACGAACATGTGACCCGACATCCCGGGAAATGGGCAGATATCATCCCCCAACCCTAAGACAGAAGATAAAGGTTTGAGTTTCACCGGATAAAGTATAGGGGTGTTTTCTTCTGCAGCTGCTATCAGTTCATCTTCCGTGATTCCCCATTCTTCTATATGTTTGTGATGAATCAGAATGCTTCCGGCTGTTTCACCGATCTGACAGTCTGCATAATAAACCTTTGCGAGATCCAGAAATCTGGTATAGGGGACAGCGGAAAGCAGTTCCTGATTTTCTTTATAATTGATTAGACGATAAAACAGGTTTCTACGAATCTGCCCAAAATCATGGAACCATTTCGAGTCAAAAGAGTCTGCCACCCTGTTGTTATCATAAAATGAAAGGATATCAGAAACAGTCTGTTCCCAATCTCCAGTGTCCAGAAACCTTCCAAAGAATTGCTCCAGATAAATCGTACAGCTTATATTAGAATCCGGTTCCACAATGGCAATTCCGCAAAGGCGGACATTATTCAGTTTTAATGGTGAAACACTCTGTATTTCTTTTTGCAGGATATCTGTAAGGGCAATTTTCATTTTTTCTGCAAATTCATTTATATTCATGGCATCTCCATTCTGTATGCTGAAGGCATACTATATTTTAAGTAAAAAGGCCGTGGTTTGGTTAAGCCACGGCCGGAACATGGAGGCAGCCAGCACAGATGCGGCTGCCACAGTTGCTCAGAGTCCATTTACGCACATGCGGCCAGTCTCACAGGAAGCGGACTCATGGCCGCCAGCGGAAAAGGACTCATAGAAAGGTGATAATGGGTATTCCTGGTTTCAAAATGGACATTGTCTTCGGTCTGCTCGTGCAGGGCTACCACATTGGATGTCCGGTAGACACTTCCCTCAGCCGCAAATACAGCAGGCTTTCCGACAGTGATCGGGAACAGGAGCGTTCCGCAGAGCATTACTTTTTTCTTTTCTTCATTATTTTTCTTTTTCATTCTTACTGACCTCCATTCTGTTTCAGAACTAAAATGGGAACGGCTGCGTTATCCATAGCATATCTCCAGGAGCACGCTGCGTACCTCTTCCAGAAGTTCCTGGACACGTTTCATGGTTGTGTTTTGCTGGCGGGCGATATCATGGTCATTGTAGCCGCAGGATTTCAGATGCACGATGTTCATCTGCTGTTTGGATACCCGCTTTGCCAGATCATGCAGGAGCAGCTGTTCTTCCAGCTGACGCATATAGGGATTGGGCGCTGCTATGGTTTCTTCCAAAGGCAAACTTTCTTCGCTTGGCTTGATATGCAGGCTGATAACATCTGCATTGTGTTTAGGGCGTCTTTGTTTTCTCCTATAATCAGATATACATGCCGACATTCTGCGCCATGCAATCGTGGTAAATGAATACTGCTGCAATTCCGGCTCATTGAAATAGCGGGAAACTGCACGAAGATACCCAAAAATGACGACATCATAGAATTCATCACTGGAAAGATGATTTTCATTTAAGAATTTATAGACAAGACTATGGTGTTCGGCTGCAAATAAGCATTGTTCCGGGGTTAATGGTACTTCACACTTCATAAAAATTTCCTCCTTAAAATGCGAAAAGGACTCCCCCGGTAAATAACCGGGAGAATCCTTTCCAAACGTTTTATATGGCTCTATGCCATATTGGTTTCATTGATTATGCGGGCAGGGCTTCACGTTCCCCGTCAAGGGGCTGCCCGTAATTAAATTTTGCGTTTCCGTTTACAGGCAGGACTTCCACATTGCCGCTGCCATAATCGCAGCCATCGTCATGCTGGGTTTCATTGACAGCCGCACGCTGCTGGAGCATCATGCGCACCTGCTCTTTAAAACCGTCTGCAAACTGCCGGATCTGTGCCAGTTCCTCCCCGCTGAAATCGTACAGGCGGCGGAAGGTGGCAACACTGTAATCATCCTTTCCATTGTTCATTTTTTTAAGCCCGATCTGCACCACGCTGCCATAAGTCGCACGGCGGCGGAGCAAAAAGGACTGGTTCATAAACTCACGGAAGGGCTTCAGACTGGTGGGGGGGAAGGGTCACCTGTAACGGCATGAACTCACCGCTGCGGAGCAGATAGAGCACACGCATGTTCTTGCAGGCTTTCCCATTCCCTTCTGCAGCAGAGCCAAATCTGTTCAGGGCACAGGCTGCACAGGAGCCGCCAGG
Organism: Clostridiaceae bacterium; assembly: GCA_910575585.1. Taxonomy (GTDB): domain Bacteria; phylum Bacillota; class Clostridia; order Lachnospirales; family Lachnospiraceae; genus UBA3402. The sequence continues at coordinate 42,553 of CAJTGF010000041.1, read as the reverse complement.
TTCTCCAATCCCCTGTTTCCCATCCACAGAAGAACAGAGGGGAGTGGTGCTGTCATCATACTCGCTGCCTTCCGGCCAGTAAGCATTGTTGGGGAAATTTGAGAGGATGACACCTACCAGAGTCTTTGCATAATCCGGGCTTTCCGGATCGTCAGAGGGGATCTCAAACTGCAGTGCGCCGCCTGCCGGAATCTTGATCCGGGGGAAACTCATCTGCAGACCTTCCATATCCTCTGCCAGTTCTTCCTGGGTAAATTCCCCTTCGGGCATGGCTGCCGGGAGCATAAATTTTTCCTGTTCTGCCAAAGCGTTGTTCTGATTGTTATACATACTGTTTTCCTCCTTAAAGTGAAATTGTGATGTAATGGTATCAAAATGGCTGCGTCAGGCGGCCATCTGGTTGATCCGGTTCCACTGGTGGGCCGGCATGGAAAGAATGTTATAGCCGATGCTCTCCAGCTGGGTGGCCCTGTCATAGTTCTCCACATCCTGGCTGTGCCGGGTGACTGCATTGGAAAGCCCGTACAGCGTAAGGTCTTTTCCTTCGATCAGATGCTGGAGGATGCCTTCCCCCTCATCGTCTGTGATGTGGAATTCCCGGCTGGCCAGCTTGACGATACCGGGAACGTCTTTGGTGTTCATTTCCGCCTGGGCAGCAGTCTGCATCAGGCCGACCACCTGGGCAAAACGAGCCTCTTCCACGGCGGCTCTGACGGTATCCTGGATTTTCAGGATAAAGGCTTTGTCGTCCGCAGCCAGTGTCTTTTCCGAATAGAGCTGGAAGCTCTCTTCCATGTCATTGACACGGCCCACATGGTTGCGGCGTGTCTGTGCGTCATTGACGATCATGCCGTTGCTGCATACCAGGCGGTAGACAAGGGGCTGGATAGTGACAGCTCCCATGCCGGTCTCGCTGTTGGAGATGATGACGCCGGCCTGCACAATGTCTCCCGGCACAACCTCCGCTTCGAGGCGGGGGTTGACTACCTTTATATACATCCGGCTGTCCGTGATCTGGCAGCTTTCAAAGCGTGCGCCCTTCATGCGCCCAATAATGGGAAGGACTGCCTGGGCAATCTCCATGTTGTCGATTCGCCGGTAACGGTTGCTTAAGAATGCCCTTGCGGTGCCTCCCATGGTACGCAGAAGCCGTTTGGATGGGGAATGCTGGAGCCAGGCGTTGACATTTGCGGCCAGAAGATCCGGCTTTTCCGTGAGCATCCGGTCATAATAAGGCGCAGGGATCTTCAAGTGTGTTCCAAACTGCCGGTGGGCAATGGTGTTGACCTGCATGGGTTCCACCGGTTCGGTGTTCCCGTCAAACATGTGGAGATAAATCTGGGAATCATAAGGCTCCATCTGCAGGCTCCTAGTATCCACCAGATAATCCTCCTTCATGCTGTTCTGCCGTGTGATCTCAGCGGCCATTTCGTTCAGGGTAAGACCTTCTTTCATTCGTGTTCAGCTCCTTTCTTGTTGTGTGAGGGCTTACCAGGAGATCTGGATGCCCTTCGCCGTGACCTCAGCCGCCAGCCCGTTGCGTTCAAAAACCTGTAAAAGCCGTGACCAGTACGTCTTTTCCGGAAAGCCGGCAAGGTGCTCTTTTACCACCTCCTCCGTGTCCTCCTCGATGCAGATATCGCCGTCCTCATGGATTGTGAGGCAACTGTGGCCGCGGGAATTCAAGTCTGCCACAAGAGCCTCCAGAACCTTCCGGCCCTGGACCTCGTACCAGATCTGGGGGTCCACCGGCTGCTTGTTGGGCGGGACAGTATCTTCCGGCCCTCCGCCTCCGGCTTCCGAGAGCGGGACCATTTTTAACATGTTGCAGGTGATGGAGGCGTTTTGGTCCATGCATATATCCGCATGGTCAAAATCCGGGATTCCGTAAAGGCGGATGCGCCCGGTCCCTCCTGCCAGCACCAGTTTTTCCGGTCTCTTTTCGCACCATTCCCAGCGCACGTCAGGATAAACCGCCCGGAGATAGGCAGAGATCCGGTGGTTGACATGGCGGAGCAGGAGCAGTTCCATTTCCGGGGATTCTGTGGCTGAAAGATCAAAAGACTGTGTGCCCGTGATCCCTTCTGCCAGCCGTTTCTTTGTAAGCTGTTCACGCATCCTGCGGCGTTTCGCCTGCTGCATACAGGGCCGTAAAAGCACTGCAATAACCCACAGCCCCCAGAGAGAGAACACCCCGATCAGAAGCCAGGTCTGCCATGCTCCCCTTATGAGCGCCAGTATAGCGGTAACTGTACCCACAAGGATGCTGATGCTGCCCCACAGGGCTTTGTCACTTTTCATTTTTTTACCATCCTTTCTTTGTCTTTGTTGAAAGTAACCTACATGCACAAAAAAAGAGGAACCTTACCGGTCTTTCAGGTTCATTCTGAAAAACCAATAGGGTTCCTCTTTTAGCGCCGGAGCGGGATTCACTCCGGCAGGGACTCGCGTTCCCCGTCCAGTACCTCCACAGGGGGAGGGGCGGTGTCTGCGGTCCCGGGTTCATCTGGAAAATTGGTGGAGCCTTCTTTGGAAATGCGCCCCGGAAGAAATCCGAAATTGGATAGATAGATTTTCAGGATTTTTGTCCGTTCCTTTCCATGGCCTGCGGTACAGTCCACCAGCTGCTGTGTGCCGGTGATCCACAACTGGCTGTCCTTTTTGACACCAAGCCGGACAAGGCGGGATACTTCATCATCCCATGCCCATACCTGGTAATACTGGAACTGGCCCTTACCTATCTGCTCGGTAAAACCGAAACAGATATAGGTGGAATCCTTCTGGCTCTTTTTGGGAACCAGGTCATTCTCCACACGTCCAAATGCAAAAATCTGTGCCATAACACTCCTTTCTGCCACTGGCCTTATTATCTATAAAAAAAGTGTCAGCGGGAATCCGGCCCGGATGGGCGCAGTAATACCACTGACACTTATATACAAACTTAACAGCGTGTGCAATGCGATTTCTTCATCGCCGTACAGACAAATCTGCCTGCAATCCTGCAAGGATACGCACAAAAATCAATTACAAGGTAAGTATAACACTATATCTGGTGGCTGTCAAGTTTATAAATACTATATATAGATACTTGGAGTGGCAAAATACAATATCTTGTAGCCGGAAGCCCTGGAGACTGAACACAGGGCTTCCCATCTATAAATAGGGATCAAACTGCTTTTATTCTGCAGTATCCTGATTATTTATTTCAGGCAGATTTTGAGGCAGGCTGGAATCGTAGCCTAAAAACAAGTCCGTGGAGAGGGAAGCGTCCAGATATTCGCTGCCCAGGGATGGGCGGGAGGCTTTCCGGAAATAAAAGCAGTAACATCCGCCCGGCTTTATTTTTACCTGTTTCCCCAAAAGCAGAATAATGGCGGTTCCCTGACAGTCCGTAAGTTCTATTTTGCGATACCTGCGTAAAGGCAGGGATGTAACGGCGGTGCAGACTCCCGTGATGGTTTCATAATCCCCGCGCAGGATTACGACCAGGAGTCCGGCGCTGTGGAACAGGCAGCTGCCGAAAATGATGCCGCTTAAAATCAGCAAAAGCCGGTCATGGGAGAGGAAAAATACGATAGCGGCGATGAAAAGGCTGCCAATCCCCATAAACAGGATCAGAAACACTTTCAGCCGGAGGGTAAGAGGGGCGTTCAACCATTGTTCCATAAGATGTCATATCCTTTCAAAAATAATCTGCTGGCGCAGGTACAGGTTCGCAACCGCCAGCGTGACCGCCTGGCTTTTGGAGGAGAGCCGCATCATGCAGCTGATGTTGTCGCTGGTGGTGTCCGCATCGTCATAGAGCCCTTCCAGGATGCTTTCCTCCGTAGGGAGGGAGCGGATATCCTTTTCCATGCACCGGATCAGTTCTGCAGTGGAGAGCAGGGCCTGCCTCGCAAGGGCCATGACCTGCTTCTCATTTTCGGTACGCTGGTCACGGCGGAAAAGCTTTCTGGCAGAGGAAAAGGGCACATGGTTTACAAGAGTCAGTTTCAGAAAAGACAGCATCCTGAGCAGGGCAGAGCCGTCCGTGGGAATGATGTACATGGAGGAGAGCAGGTCATAAAGGGCGTCATATTCCGTTTCCCCTTTCCCGCAGACCAGCAGGCCCCTTGTCAGGAGCCGTTCCACGCAGTCCTTCCAGGAACGGCTTACGATATCTTTCTGTACCGGTAAAGTCGCTGTGTAGAGCCGCCCGATTTCCTCCATACGGGCAATCCGCCAGTTTAGGCAGCTCCAGATGACCATTTCCTGCATATCGACCATATATTCTTTTCCCCCAAGGACAATAACGGGGCAGTAGCGCCGGCATCCGTTTGTCCTGCGCTCAAAGCGGCCAGCAGCGGTATAAAGTGTTTTCAGCATCATAAAAAATCCTCCTGTTTTCCTATAGTAATATAGAAGGCTGCCTGCTGCGGCAGTCATAAAAGCCCGGATAAGAAAGGCGTGTCTTTCCTGAGCTTCTGGGTGGCCCGGGAGATCCATGCGCCTACATGGGGCGGCGGCACATGGTACAGGCCGGCGATCTCGGAAACGCTCATGCCTTTCAGCTTCAGCTTCAGGGCCTCAATCCCAAGCCTTGTCACACCCTGGTATTTCTTTTCAGCGTATGCCAGAAGGTCAAGGGTTTCTATCATATTTACCTGCGCATGAAAATCGTCCGGTAGCAGGACTGGTTCCCCGTCTGCCAACAGTTCCCCCTGGTCGCCTACAGTCAGATAGGTAAACCGGCGCTGCCGGAAACACATCTGCCGGCAGTAGGAGAGCAGGCCGTTACGCACAATCCTTTTGGCATAAGTGGGGAACCGGGAACGCACTGGGTCATAGGTGGCCGCCGCATGGCACAGCCAGATGCAGCCCTCCTGATAGAGATCTTCATACCCAAACCCGTAGATTGTTTCATTCACATGGATGCTTTCCATGATAACCCAGTAGACAAGGGACAGGTTATTTTCCACCAATTCCCGCTGTTCTCTGGTCAGGGGGATATCTCGTTTCATAAATGCTCACCTCTTTTCAGGCCGCCATGCCGCCGCCAGGCTTTACAGGCGGACGGCACAGGGAAATGACTTTCTCACACATCTGCTCTGAAAACATACCGATATGAGTCTGGCTTTCATCAAGGCCCAGCTTTGCCTGGAGCCATACATAGGCGGCCCATTTGTCCATATGCCGCTCTTTCTGTAGCCGTTTTAAAGCCTGGTGTGCCAGGATGCGTTTCTGGCGCAGGCTGCGGTTTGCCATAGTCCCCATAGGTTTCCGGTTTTTCTTATGGGCGCTCACATAGGAGTCACAGGCAGGCCAGCGGGAGCAGACATACAGATAGCTCCCCCGGTTAATGGTATTTGCTCCGTAGACGGAACTGGCAGGCCGGCAGATGGCCGGGGCACCGCAGTAAGGGCATTTCAGGTTATATTTTTTTATGGTTTTCATTGGTCACCTCCGTTCCTGCCATTCATGGCAGTTTTGTTTATCTCCCGTATTTTAAAGACAGCGGCATTGATGGGAAGTCTGGCAGAGTTCCAGCAGTGGGCAGTTTGTGGAAGATACGGTGTGCCACTCAATATACAGGCCGTATACGGTTTCAAAGGTTTGTTTTCCCAGGACAGCCCGGCACTCTTCCGGTTCGATGGACTCCCCAGCTATCTGTTTGAAGACTTTTGCAGGCATAAGGATGGGGGAGCCGTCCGCATCCACAGCCATCAGGAATCCGCCGCAGGGCGGAGACTGGCCATGGGGGCAGACTATATGCTCGCACTTGATAAACAGGGCGTTATGCCAGCATCCGCGTACTGCTTTTAAAAAGGGATAAATATTACAATGTTGTTGATTCAATTTCTTTCACCTCCTATTACATGGTTCATTTGAATTGAGAGATTTTTGTAATGAAGGTGAATAAATCTCTTCACTTTCATTACCCACTTTTTCAAAACCTGGAATGGTCAATTTGAGCCGGAAATTTCTAAAATTTTTATAAACTTCGATGATTTCTCCAGAAAGTTTTTTATACAAATAAAAAAGGAGGGCCAGACACATATTTCTGCGGCCTGGCCCTAAAACTTTTATTTTTGCGAGCAATGAGCCAAACGCTGTGCTCGCACAAGTATTTGGCGAATGCCGCGAGAGTCTTTGGCTCAGTTGTATTAACCGAACAGCCCCTCGATCTCTCGTGTGATTCTGGGGATGACCGTATCATTGAAAATCAACGTCAGGGCTGCCAGCAGCAGGGCACCCAGTACAACGGCAATGATGATCTTCACGGCATCCGAGATATAGAAATCTCCACGCTGGTTGGAGATTGCCATCCGGGCACGGTTGACGAAATGGTTTGCTTTGCTGCAGATACGATTTGTAATTTTTCTCATGGAAAACCTCCTGTTAAAATATTGATGATTTACTGTTGCTGTATGTACCTGGTTTAAGGGCACCGGATAAGTCTTTTCCGGCTGGCATTTCTGCGCATGGGCCTGTCCGGATAGGAAGCAGGCTTCTGAAAAAGCTGATGCCGGAGCCGGAGCCTGTCTGTTGCTGTCAGCGGGGACATAGCATGTTTTCTGTGTTTTTTCATGGCAGCTCCTGTCTGTAATCGCACCTGCCAAAGCAGGCCGAATCCTAATCGGTTGTTATATAAGTTGCATGGATTTAAGAAAAGCCGCTGGGATACAAGCTATCACCCCCTTAAATTTGCTGTGTAAAGGGCCTGCGGCAAAAGACTGCCTGGCTCTTATCCAAAGAAAGCGCCAAGGGAGCTTAAAACTTCCGTACAAAGGACGACCAGGTAAATGATCATGATGCAGATTAACATCATCATGGAGTAACGCTGGATCTTTTTCGGCCGTTTGGCAGCTTCTTTTTTCAGGTTGTTCTGCTCGATCTGCCGCATATCAAAGCAGATCATCTTAAAGTACATCCGCTGGTCATCCCCCCGCAGGACACCCACCAGGCCCCGCACCACATCCGAGAGCATGGGGCTCCCGATACGGGTCTCAAAGCGGATCAGGGCGTTTTCATAGTTGCCGGTCTTCATGTCCGCAATGGTCTGGTCCAGTTCCGACCCGAAGTCCCGGCCTGCCACCCTGCGGTAAGAGGTGAGTATCTTAAGTACATCCCGGTCATTTTCCAGGTTCTGCCCGATGGTCAGGGCAAAGCGGGGGATCTCCGCTTCTATGAGCCTGCGCCGCTTTTTTACAAAATCAAAAGCCGCATAATAGGTGGAGAACCAGAGCGCCACGGCAGTCCCGATCAGGACCGGCACAAACAGCGGCATCAGGAACGCCATGGGGAGGGCGCAAAGCCCTACGGCCCCGGCCGTTACCCAAGCTCTGGCCGTGTATACTTCCGGTGTCAGTTCCAGCCCGGTGATGGCAAGGGCCGCCTGCAGCTTGTTCCGCTTCAGCCGGTCCAGGCGCAGGTAAGGGGCAAACAGCTTTGCGACTTTGGTGATATATACATCCAGGAGCTGTTCATTTTTGGCGCCCTTTTGTTTCTTTGCCAGCATCATCATTTTGGAGGTCCTGCTGGTGGGGATGTCCGCAAAGGCCGTGGACAGGTTATAGGTGGCAAAGCCAAAAAAGATAATAGCGATCAGTGCTAACAGGGTCATGTTCCGTCACCTCCGTATTCGATGGGCCTGCTCAGTTTCATGATCTGCGTGAAGGCAAACAGGATGATGGCCGCGCAGATGGCCAGGGCAATCTTTCCCGGTGTGGTGTAGATCAGGGTATGGAACCAGTCTTTGTTCAGGAAATACAGCAGGGGCACGTTGGCGATCACCAGGAACATCATGGTAATGGCTTCACGCCGGGGGCCCTGCATCATGGCTTCCAGCTCCGACTGCACCACACGGACATCGGAGAATTTCTGCACAATGGTTGGCAGCGTATTCTTCATGGAACGGTCCGACTGGCACTGGATCAGGATATTGGCCCACTCGTGGAATACCCGGTTGGGTATCTTCATCTTCAAAGAGTTGATGGCGCTGGTCATGTTGGCGTTGATCAGCTCGCTCTCATATACAAATGCCTCGAAGTTGGCTTTTATTGGTTCGTTGATGTAAGGCAGGTTCTCCCTTACGGAGCGCAGCAGGTCCTCCGTCCGCAGGTAGGACGTGGTGACGATGGAGATGGCGGTCTCCAGCTCCTCGTTCAGATGTTTCTTATAGCTGGCCGCCGTGCTGCGCAGATACCATATGGGCACCAGGGAAAAGCCCAGGCCTAAAATGGGGACCAGGTACACGTTGCCGATCAGCAGCGCCAGCACCGCCCCTACCGCAAAAAGGATCAGGGTCAGCCGGGTGACTGCCTCATAGCGGTCAGCCCGCCCGGTGTCCTTTAAGATCTGCCTGATCTCATAGTCCTGGTTGAAAAACCCCCTGGCCGGCGTCCCCATGAGCACGTTCAGCTCATCCGACAGGGTGGCGGTCTTTCTACCGGTGTTGAAGATAACGTCCGTAAAGTCCCGCGGCCGCACCTGGAAGAGAGCCAGAAGCCCGGCGCTTAGCAGGGTAAAACAGATAAGATAGATCCAGTGCAATGCCTACACCTCCTTTCCTGGCGGCTGTTTCCCCAAAGCCCCTTTACGGGGAGGGGCGCTGTCTAAAAATTCCTGCAGCTCCTTGTGGGAGATGCCGTTGTCCAGCAGCCGTTTTTTCAGTGTCTCGGACATGGCCCCTATCTTACGGTGGCGGCCTACCACGTGGGCGGCCCCGTGTTCATCGGTCACGTTGTCCACTACCTCATATTTATAGAGGGAACGGTATATCAGCTTCCCGTCCAGGTAATCCTCCCCCTCGATGATCTCCATGATCTTCCGGGAGCGGTCCTCCAGCTGCTTGGTGAACACCACCACAGGGTATGCCTCCACCATGATCTGCATCAGGATGGAATCGTCCATGCTGTACTTCCGCTTGGCAAGGGTCATCATGCGCCGGTAGGTGCTCTCGCAGGAGTTGGAGTGGATGGTGGTGCAGACTGTGTGGCCGGTACGGGAGCTTTCCGCCGCCGACAGGCTTTCTGCCGCCGACCGCATCTCGCCCACGCCGATCACGTCCGGGTGTTTCCGCAGCACACGCTCCAGGAGGAAGTCCTGGTTGATGTTCATGGACGGGTTTTCGTGGGGCCTTGTGAGCAGGTGGACCACGGAATTCAGGATGTTGCCCTCTGCGTCCCTTTTCACCAGATCGAATTCCCGGCTTCCTTCCTCTATGGTAATGAGGCGGCGGTTGTTGAGCACGTTGGATAGGAGCCATGCCATGATGGTGGTCTTCCCGGAACCGGTGGAGCCGGCAATGCACACGGAAACCCCGTAGCGGATGCAGGCGGTCAGGAAGTGGAGCATTTCCGGCGTGGCGCTCCCGGAATCCAGGAGCTTTTCCTCGGACACCGTATTCTGGTTGACGATACGGATGGAGGCATTGATGCCCACTTCCGAATCCACGATGGGCGTCTTATCCACGGAGATACGGATGTTCTTGTCCAGGAAGCCGATGACCGAGGGCATGGTGTCGTCAATGACCATGCCGCAGGCGTTCAGCATCCGCCGCACCACGTCAATGGCGTGCTGGGGGGAGGAAAACCGGTCCGGGATCTTGATGCTGCGCCCGCTGTTCATGATGACCTCGATATCGTTGTAGGCGTTGATGTTCACCTCCTCCACACCCGGCTGGTAGATCCATTTCTTTAAGAAGGAGTAGCCGGCCATGTCCTCATAAAGCCTGGCGCACAGCTGCTCGGTGGTAAGCCCTTTGATGGCGTACTTGCGTTTCACCAGGTACTGCACCATCAGCTCCTTTAACACAGTGACGGCACGTTGCGAATCATTTTCCCCGGCGCCGGCTATGGTGGAGGCGTGGTTTTCGGAAAAATAGTGCTGCACATCCTCCAGCACCTGCTCATAGGTCAGGTCGCCGTTCTCCGTGGGGGCAAAGAAAATATCATTTAAGTTATTCATCGTATTCATCCTCCCCGTATTCGTCTTCCCCATCCGGCTCCTGTCCATACTCATCCTCTGCATATGCCCCGTCTCCATATTCCATTTCATAGGCATCCTCTTCCTGCCGCTCGGCAAGCTCCATCTGCTCCAGGGCTTCCAGGACCTTATTTAAGGAGGCGGTATATTTGGAGTTGCAGTATTTGATGGCCTGGAACATGCCCCCTTCGGTGGCGCAGCGGTCGATCTCCTTCCCGTAGGGCAGGAGGCCGTCAAAGCCGCCGATGATGTACCCCATCTCGTCAAAGGCGTGGAAGGGGCGGGCCATGCCCGCAAAGGTCATGTGCTCATGGTAGTGGAAACGCCCGTCTACCAGCAGGGGCTGGTGGGCTTTCAGGTAATTGATGCCCTTTAAGTCCGGCGTCACAATACGGAGTACCAGGTCGCCGGATTCAATGGCGGCAGGCGTGAATACGTTGGTCATGGCGGAGCCGCAGTCCAGGATGACGTAATCCACCAGTTTCTTTGCCGAGGATATGAGCTGCAGGACCATCTGGTAGTCCGTTTCCGGATAGCTTAACGGGTTCTCCCCGGCGCAGTATCCCATAAGGCCGATATAGGGGTAATTCTTCAGAACCGTCACATGGCTGGCTACCTGGGATGTGTCGATCTCCACGCTGGTCAGGACCTGGCCGATGGAGACGGCTGTGGTGGTGATCTGCTCCGGGAGCCATACCGGGAGCATGGGGATGCCGGGCTCCCCGCTGATGATGATGGCCTTTCGTTTGTCACGGGTCAGCGCCTTGGCAAGGATGCAGCAGAACATGGATTTGCCGCTGCCGGGGCTGCCCCAGACCGTGATTGTTTTGGACATGGAAACCATTCCTCCTTTCTGTCTGCGGTCAGGTCTTGTTTTCGTCCTTGTTTCCTTCTTTATCAGGGGAGTTTTCCCCGCTGGTTCCGGATTCTTTTCCCGATTCTTTTTGTTCCCCAGAGGCAGGTTCTTCCCCGGTTTCTCCCACAGCGTCCGTTTCCGGATTTTCTGCTTCCCCGTACCCGGCCATTTCCTCTGTTTCTTCATCGGAAGGCTCCGGGAAGTAGATCTCCTGCAGGATCACATCCTGCTCTGCCAGGAGTTCCTCCGCCAGCTTTTCATTGTTACGGGAGATCAGGGCTACATGGGCCACCCCGTCATTTTCCAGGGAGGTGATGACCCGTGCCTGTTCCGGGCTGGCAAGTACCGTGATGGTGGCGGACTGCTGTTTTTCTTCATCCTCCACCGGCTCCTTTGTGTTGTCCACGTTGACGCCCTTGGCATCCGTGACGGAAAGCACCCGGACGAAACGCAGCTCCGGGACTTCCTCCGCCGCGTCCAGGAAATGGTATACCCGGATGATGTCATTCGGCTGTAGCTTGTCGGACAGGCCGGAAGCCAGTGTTTTCACAGTCAGGGAGATGGCCACCTTCCCGGAGGGGATGCTGTTTAAGGCCACGTCCGAGGATACCGGGACGGCGCTGGTCTTGGAGGCCAGGATATAATCCCCCTGGGATAAGTCTGCCGTGGCATAGAGGTCTTTCACATCCTCAAGGGAGTGGGCGATATTGGGGGGAAGGTTGCAACTCCCCACCTCCACGGTCTCCGTATTGTCTGCCGAGAGCTGTTCCCCTTTCAGCACGGGTTTTGTGACCCGGACGATCTCTGTCTTGCCGTTGGTCTGCTTCGCAATGGTGGGCAGGGCGACAAAGGCGATAACGGCTGCCAGCAGGATGCTGAGCAGGCCGAAGATAAAGCGGTTATTCAGTTTCATGTTCTCACTCCTGTAATATAAAGTGTGGCATCTGTCTGTCAGCCCTGTCAGATAAAACAGGTGCTGGTTCTATGCGCTTCTACGATACACAGCGCAATTAGTTTGGCAGATGAAGTTATAGGATTGCAGTTATGGTAACGGCCAGGCTCCCGACCATCAGGAACGGCACAAAGGGAAGGGAAAGCATCCCCTTTTTCCGCCCTGCTGCCAGGGAGATACAGGCCGCAAGGCCGGAAGCAATGAGCAGGACGGCCAGCATACGGGAGGGGCCGTAGATAAGGCCCATGATCCCGGCCAGCTTGATATCCCCGCCCCCGATCCCGGCGCCTTCTTTTGACACCAGTGCGGCGGCCAGCAGGACCAGGAAGCCGGCTCCTGCCCCGGAAAAAGAGAAAAGGAATAAAAGCGGCAGGAGGGCGGTTCCGAAAAGCCCTGCACGTACCAGGGGCGCCGCAAGCGCAAAGGGGAGGAAGAGCAGGAGCGCCCGGCCGGGCACCCGCCTCTTTTTCAGGTCATATGCGGCAAATCCAGCAATGCACGCAAAGGCCATCAGTTCATAAAGGAAAATGGGGCTGCTATTCACGGTTGGTATACCAGTCATCAAACACGCTCTGGTGGATGGTGATGTAGTCATCCAGGTTGACCGAGAGCATCCCGTCCGGCGTCCATGCGTCCCATACCTGGGTATACACCACATAGCTGGTGCTGTCCGGGAACCATACAGGCGTGAAATGCACGGTGCGCCCGTAGGTGGAGAACTCATTGGGCTGGAAGGTGAACCTTGCGCTGCGCCCGCTGGAGACGCGCTGCAAAAGCCGCAGGTAAATCTTATACTGGAATTCTGGAAATACAGAAAAAGCAGTCTGCGGGTTGCTGTGGTGCCCGTCCGGTGAGTTTGTGGATAACACGGCCCGCACTTCCGTTTTCACGCCGTAGCCGCTCTTCATGTCCTTCCCGTTGGCGGTGGGGACGATATCATCCGGCATCAGGGTCATAGTCCCGCTGATGGAGGCCGAATAGCCGGTATAGTCATACTCCCAGTCTCCCCGGTCTACCCAGTGGCCGTCATCTTCCTCGTGGCTGCACCATTGCCAGTCCGGGACCCAGTAACAGCTCCACACGCCCCAGTTCGCACTGAGCTTCTGCGGATTGGAGGGGAGTGCGGGAACGGAATAGCCGGGGTTCACGTCTGTTGCCAGGGGATCGGGCGGTATTTTTTCGTTCAGGTCCACAATCTTTGCCACAAAGGTATCCTGGGCGGTGAAGCCCCTGCTCAATGACACCGTGATCGTGATGGTCTGGGGCGTGTCGGGCGTATGCCATTTCACCCATACCAGCTGGGAGTCATTGGCCGGTATGACAATGTTCCGGACGGTGTAACTCCTGCCCATGATATGGAACGTGACCGTTGCCGGGTTGTCCGGGGTAAGGCGTCCTCCTGTCCGCAGCCGGATGGCAGTGATCACATCCGTATCCACCCGGTATTCCACGTCCGGCGCCTCGATCTCCCCGCCCGGTTCTTCGGTCTCTTCAAACCAGACAATGCCGATCCCAAGGGAGCTGATGATATTCCCATTGGACTGTATCCCGCGCCTGCCTCCGGTCCAGGCGGGAAAGCCCAGGTCGCTGTACTCCAGGAACAGGGAAAGGGGGAGGTTCTGGAAAGCCGCCGAGGGCAGCTTACTTCTGAGGGAGCCACCGGAGAGCTGGTCGTAGAGGGCGGCTTCCGTTGCGGTAAAAGCGTATTTTGTCCCATTGAAGGTCACATAGGCAATGGGCTCCAGCAGGATCTTGTACTGCCCGGACAGCATGCTCTCGTAGTTTACACCTGTGGCATCGGCTACCATCATGCAGGCGTATTCCGAACAGAAATAGCGTTTGATGGCTTCGATGGAAGCGGGCCGGCTGTTGCTGTTGATGATGGCCGGCATGGAATAGGCCGGCTGCAGGCAGTTGTAAGGGACGCCGGACTGCAGGGAGAGCGAAGTCCCGTCCCGGTACTGGATCTTGTTCATCTTTCCAAAATGGAGCATCGTGGATGCCTGGCTTCGGTTGGAGAAATCCACGGGCGTGCTCACGGCGGAGCCGGACTGGGCATCCACCACCGTCACCCGGACGCCATCGTTGCCGGGAGACCAGAAGTTGGTGGAGGTGCCCTGGTTCATGTTTCCCCCGCCGCCGTCAATGTTGCCCTGCCCGGAAGCGAAAGCCTGTGCAGGACACAGGCAGAGCACAAGGGCGGCGGTGCAGAGGAGGGCATAAAAGCGTTTCAAACAATATCACACTCCAATCTTTTTCTATAAAAAGAAAACCGCCATTTCTGAGGCGGTTTTCCGGTTTCAGTATTCAGTTGTGTATCTGTGATACTCAGCAGGGCATCATCAGTTCCCCATGTTCCCGACCATCTTGTTAGGATCTCCGCTGCTGTCCACAGTGGCCTGGTTGACCTGTCCGGGAACAACCCATCCAAAAACGGGATCGTATACAGCCCCGTTTTCATTGGTGGTGCCGGCAGGAGGCGTACTGTCCTTTCCGGTATCTGTGGAAGACGGGGCTGTTTCCGGGGCCGGGTTCACGGGATGGCCCTCACCGGGGTCCGTGATGGCAGTCTTGCCTTCCGGGGGCGGGGGAGGCGTTTCCTCCTTTGTTTCTGTGGGAACGAAGTCAACTACAACTTCCTGCTCCGATTCCTCTGCTACTTTGGGGTAATCTTCCAGCTTGTCCGCTGCATTGTCCTGGTTTTGGATGTTGCTGTCTGCGTGCTCCCAGGAGCCTTCCGTGGCATCCGGGGTATCCTTCCATTCCTCCTGGACGGCATCCGGGGGCTGCCCATCCGGCAGGAAGGCGGTCTTTGTATCCCGCCCCACAAGCCAGCAGGCGGCGAGGATGGCGATGCAGGAAACAGAAAGGACGGTCACGAGGAACCCTTTGGACTTTAAAAATTTTTTCATATAGCAGTCATCTCCTTTTTTCTTTCTGTATATCCTTTACGGTTTTATGGCAAAGTTTTTCAACAGAAGATTAAATTTATCAAACATTAGCAGTTTGATGATCATGAATCAGTTCCTGCTGCCCTGCGGCGCCCGATCAGGCGGAAGGTCAGGAAGCCGGCAAGGGCCGTAAAGAGGGTGGCGAAAATGATTTTTTTGGATGTAAACAATTTCTTCATAAGAGGTAAGCTCCTTTCGTGGTTGGTCAAAATTTGGTGTTGTGGTAACCGGTCAGTTCCACGGGCCGGGTGATGGCGGGGTAGGAGTGACCGAACATGTAGACATAGAACTCCACGTTGCAGGTAAATACATACTCCACCCGGTCGCCTGTTACATGGAACGCGAGGCTGATGTCCCTTACCTGGTAGTCATCCGTGGAAAGGGGGATCTTGCTGGCGAGCCCGTCTGTCACCATGTCCTCCAGCATGGCGGTATAGCCCCCGCTGGAGTAGAGGGTATTTAAGTATTCGCTGAAATTGGTCTCCCTCTGGGAACGGTAGGTGTCCGCATAGATGCTGGCGCTTAGATTGTTCAGCTCCATCTTTGCGCCGTTACGGATGTTGATGCAGGTGATGCGGATAGAGGCATACAGCAGCAGGAAGGAGACCAGCATCACAATCCCTACCACAAAAAAACAGGTAAAGATAGAAATATCCCCACGGTCATTCCGGAGGGGATTCCTGCCTGTGCTGCCTTTCATGCGTTGGTACGGTTTTTTCATACGCCACCTCACTTCCAGTAATGCTCGCTGACACCAGCGCCCCTGGAGACAACGGTAATGTTCACCAGGTTGAAATTCCAGAAACCGCCCAGCTTTGCCCTGCCCGTGATGGTGATGTAGAAGGGAGTCCCCAGTTGGATGGCCCGGCTCATGCCGGACGGGGTGGGCGACTTGTAGGAGGCGTCAATGGAGTAGGAGATATTCTCAGCCCCTTCGATCTGGGAACAGAGGAAGTTAAAAAGCTGTTCTGTTTCCCCGTTGACGCCCCCGGAAAGCTGGATCTGCTTCACCATCTGGTCTGCACAGTGGTCCAGCTCCTGTTTGGTGGAGATGATGCTGAACAGATTCAGGATGAATGCCAGCAGGAGCACCGCTATGAAGATGAACACCACCGTACTGAAATAGTTGACATCACCATTCTCACTTTTCAGTATGGCCACCGGGTTCCTGCCGGGGCTGCCCTTCTGGGGAGACGCCCTGCCGGCTGCTTTGGACATTGTTTGGGACAAAGTAAAACCACCGCCTTTCTGACGAAAACAGCCGTCTCCCGGAATGGAAAACGGCTGCTTTACATATTTTTGACTGTACCAAGTATAGCATGGACGCCTTTACGGGGAAAGAGCAGAACCGTGCCAATGTTGTGCCGATGGTGTGCCAATTAAAAATAGGAAAGAATTTTAAGGCCAAAAAGCGGATTAGGAGAGTTCTGCTGTTGTCAGCAGGAAAGCAAATTGTAATTTTCGCTTTTTTATGGTAAGATAGGAAATAAGAAAGACTGCGCTGCAAATAGGATAGACAAAAATGGAAACAATAGGATAGAGGTGTCTGCATAGAATGGATCAGGAAGTAAAAAATATATCATCTGATGCTGAAAAGAAGCCGGAGCAGGTGGCAAAATATACCGCAAAAGACAGCGTGTTCACTTCGCTCTTCCGGGAGCCGAAATATCTATTGCAGTTATATCAGGCACTGCATCCGGAAGACCATGAGGCAACGGAAGACAGCATCAAAAATGTGACGATCACAAATGTACTGTTGGACCAGTATTATAATGATGTGGGTTTTCAGATCGGGGAAAAGATCGTCATTCTGGTAGAGCAGCAATCGAGCTGGAGCATCAATATCGTGGTACGCTGTCTGTTATATCTTGCCCAGACTTATCAGGAGTATTTTGAGAGTACCAAACAGAATGTGTACGGGAGCAAAAAGCTGGAACTTCCAAGGCCAGAGGTGTACGTCATTTACACAGGAAACAGGAAGACGAGGCCGGAGTATCTGTATCTGTCAAAGGAGTTTTTTGGCGGGGATGACAGTGTGCTTGATGTAAAGGTCAAAATGATCTATGATGGGAAAGAGGGAGATATCATAAATCAGTATGTGACATTTACAAAAATATATAATGAGCAGGTGAAACTGCATGGAAGGACCAGGGAAGCAGTTTTGGAGACAATCCGCATCTGCAAGGATCAGAATGTACTGAGCGAGTATCTGTCAGGGCGTGAAAAGGAGGTTGTGGATATTATGATGACGTTGTTTAATGAGGAATATATTTTAAAGACTTATGTAGAAAGTAAAGAACGGGAAGCAACTGAAAGGGCGAATTCTGAAACTGCTAAAAGAATGTATAAAAGAGGAAATTCAATAGAAGAAATTGCAGATATTCTTGATACTCCATTAAAGGTTGTGGAGCAATGGATTGGAAATGGAATACTTATTAAGAATGTTTAAATTATATTTGAAAGACTAATATTTTGAAAAATTAGTGTGGAACTTTTAGATTTACCTGATGGTTCCGCACTTTTTTAACATTAGTTAAATGAGAGGATAAATCACATTAAACGTATAATGATTTTAAAATATTATGTGTACGAAATTGGGGAGGAAATATGTTTTTGAACTTTACAGAAAATGAAATTGAGAATGCGATAAATTCAAAAGAATACATGGAGATGAAAAATGTTTTCACAAATAAAGAAAGTATGGATAAATTAGAAGAAATAGTATCTGATTTAAAAAATTATGACATATTTGATATTATAGCCAGAATTTCTGGATTAAATATACTATCAGAAAATCAAAATAAATCTATTCTTTTGGATTTTTTAATAGCAAAAATTCTGTGCAAAGAGGAGTCAGCTTATAGTTCCGTTCATAAAATGAGCGATGGTAAATTCAAAAAGATAATTGAAAAGCTTAATACGACAAATCTCAGATTAGCAGTAGATCCAAATGAAAATGTGTTTATCCAAAATATAATGATGGGAGAAAACTATAGAATTTTTAACGGGATTGATCAAACCCCTTCTTATAATTTGCAAACACTTATTGATATTTTATTTTTGTATAAAAATAGCTACCCTGCTGCTTATTTAATTAAAGTACGCAGGCTATTTTTATTGGTCTTATGGATGTCAGAAGAAATAGCTAAAAAGTTTGACATCACATTAGACAATGCCGTTAATGATGAAAATAGATTGATTATAGTTCCTGATGGGAAAAGAGTGCATGAGTATGCTGCAAGTGTTATTTATCCAGAATATGTAGTAAAAGATTTCTTGGGTAAAGATTTTGATATTAGTGAACTGTTGACAACATTTAATACAAAAAGTAGCGAAAATATAAATTATCAACCTTTTTATGTGAAACCCTTTATATATAACTCCAAAGAAAAAACGATTATTTTATTAAATATTTCTTTGCTATCTACATTTGCATTCTATAAGGCATTAGAAATAGCTGATTTATTTAAAATCAAAGAAGAGATTATTAACAGATATAATGACCTTATTTGGCGCAAATGCCAGAAATCATTAAAAGGGTTAGGCCATCAAAAAATACTTGAAGACAAAATGGGACTTAAACTTAGAATCACATCATATTATAAAGAAATGTTAGTAACAGCATTAGGAAACCAGCTAATGTTGGTTATCTTTGTGTGTGATGATGCGTATGCTTATAATGAGAGAACGATGCATGAGGATTACCCAGATAAACGTCATTCGGAGATGGTTGAAAAACGTATAGCTTATTTTGTTGGAAAAGTCACTGAAAATAAATTGGATAAATATATTTCTTTTTGCTTACTGATAGTTAGTGGTTTTGGCAGAGGGATAGCAATAAAGAGTTATCAAAGGCCATCATTCTATAAAATTTTGAAATTGAATCCATTTGAATTACATTGTATAAATATTCTGGAAAGTAAAAGAACAGATTTTCTACCAAGATATATGAGAGCGAAAGAGAAGATAAATACAACAATGCCAGAAGTTTTTAGCGAACTTAATGCAGTAAGTATATATACAAGCAATCGGTACTCTTTTTATATGTCTGATGATTTTGAACCAAGTACAACAAATTTTTATATTGCGCCAGGTGATTCGATAGATTATATATGTAAGGCATTAAAACGAGAGAATAAAATTCTTATTAGCTCATATATTGATGGATATAAAACCGAAGTAATATGTTTGGATAAAACAAGAAATATTTATATTGAAGATAGAATTTTTGATTCAAACTACATAGCATTTTGTCTGTTTTTCAATAACTGTAACATTTGGATAACATCAGAAAAGCCAGAAGAATACTTGGACTTAAATTTGTGTCTTTCGATATTGGATATGATATCTTATTGGATATCAGAATGTAAAGATATTATTGAAAGGATGAGTCTCTATTATATAAGTTATCATATCCATATAATTTTAACAGGAAATAGTGATGAATACTATTTAGAAAGAAAAGAAGAATATCCTTTCCGTAACGGTTTGCATTTTGAAGTAAATGGGAGTTATATACAGATTAAGTGGAATGCACAAGCATATGGACAATTAAATCAATCAGATAATCATAGAGAAAAAGAATTGTGTGAATTGATATTAGATACAATCAATGGCCTTTCATTTGAACCATTAGAATATGCAAATGATATTTCAGCAATATTTAAGAACCCACTAAAGAAAAAGTTCTTTTCTTTAGATCCTGAGACAAGGCCATATTTAAAACCAGTTAAATACAACAACAAAAGATATATACATATAGAGGATGAAGATTATTTGGCTGATATTATAGGTGTTGAATTACTAAAGACAGGTGAATGGTCATATGGAGTTATACCAAATAAAGATAGAAATAAAATTACCCAGGCAGTGGTAGGGTTGCTGTATAATTTAATGCAAAAAGAGATTGCGCAGTTTAGTTCTGAAAATTTAATTGAAATGATATACCATGATTTGGAAGAAACATTATATAATCTTTTGCTTGCTGAAAGAAGATATGCTTCAGAGTTGGCTTGTTATCCAGAAAAAGAAAATGAATTCTTACATGATTATAATGAACTAAATAGGACATCCTTAGCATTGAAATTTATGTTAGAATATGTAGCAGCACAGCCACCTAAAGGCTTAAAATTTATGGGTATAGGTGAATACGAATATATATTAGCAATTTGTTCACTTATAATTGAATGGGCCTATAAAGGCGACTTATTTAACTACAATATTTTTAATACAAAGGTAGAAATTCTCCCTTCAAATAGAGTTGGCATGGAACAGAATTCATTTATAAATATGTATCAATATGGAATGAAATTCCGAAGGGAAAAGTTATGCTATAATTTGCCACAAAATTACATGGAGGAAAACTCAATTAGACAAGAAGATTATGCCAATGATTTGAATGCGGCGTTTTTTTCTGAATTTGGATACATTTTTGACGATTTTATTAGAGTGATTTATATAATGATTATATATACATCAAATAAAGATGAGGATGTATTTATTGAAAATAAAAATAGCCTTATTTCTTCGTTGGCTAAAATTGATTCAACATTATCTGTGGATTTGATATATAAAGTGATAGATGACATTACAATAAAAGCACGGGAGGATTTTTTGATTCCGCCAAATGGATATACGAAATTAGATATTTACCCATGGAGATTCAACAGAAAGTATTCTTTTATTCGGAAACCAGTAGTTTTGAGAAATGATGATTTAATATGGGGTAATCGTCAGCTTTATCATATGGTAGAATATGTAACACATTTAATATTTGAAGGCCAATTTCCTGCAAACAGTAAAGAAATGAAAAGTTTATTGGGAATTATTAGTCATGATAGAGGAAACAAATTTAATAAGTTTGTTGTAGAAATGCTGGAGGATATGCATGTTTTTGGAGTAAAACCCAATGTGAAAAAAATAAACAAAAAGAATATTTCAGATGAAAATGGAAATACCTTGGGAGATATAGACATTCTGATTATTGATGAAGAAAGGAAAAAAATCTATGCTACAGAAGTAAAAGATTTTAACTTCTCCAGAAATCCATATGAGATACAAATGGAATATGAAAAATTATTTGTTGATTCTCCAAAGAAAAAGAGTTATGTGACAAAACATCAAAGGAGAGTCGAATGGTTGAAACTACATATGGAAGATGTAATTACATATTATGGACTTTCATATGCTAAATGGGAAATAATTGGTATATTTATTGTAAGTGAACCATTGATTAGTAAGGATATCTATGGAAAAGAGATTGAAATTATTTCGGTTAATGAATTGAATGTAGAAAGACTACGAAAAATATAATAGTGTTTAGTTTTAAGTTCCAAATGTGGTGTTTGTTTATAACGCCACATTTGGAACTTTTTAATGGAAGTTACAGATTCTGTCGGATAATCCGGGTAATGATCCCCACAGCCACGCCCCGTTCTTCATCAATCCGGGTGACGGCAAAGCTCACATCATCCTTCTTGCCGGGAGTCCGGTAATCGTAGCAGGAGTGGGCTACAGCGTTCACGCCGTTGGACAGCCGGATATAAACCACGCCTTTATGTATGTCTGTGACCTTGCCGGCGTACTTGCTCTGGATGCGGCATTTTTTCAGGTTGTCATGGTTGGTGTTCTGGGACACGCTCTTGATGTCAGCCCTAATGCCCATATCCTCCAGGCTGTCACGGCGCACGTTCAGGATGCGCACAAGCACCTGGTCGCCCACGGAAAAACGCTCATGGGCATCCCCGATCCACTCCCAGGCCAGGTCGCGGGCCATGATGGAGCACTCCACCCCAAAAATTTCTACCCGAATAACCTTCTCAGCGACGGCGATCACACGGGCCTGGGCAATACGTCCCTCGTAAATGCGGTACATGCCTGCTGCATCCGTATCCAGATAGAAGATCTGCCGTTTCCTGAGCATGGCTTCCTTCCGGCTGGCGACCACGCTGCGGGTTTTGGAATCAATGCCTTTTACGATAAAGTCAATCTCCGCACCCAGCATATTGCCGAGGATCTTGTTCTGGCGCAGCATCAGCTCCGCATATTCCTGGCCGGAAGGGCTGCGGCCCACATTGATCATCATTTCCTTTAAGGGGATCACAATCCGGAAACCTTTATAGTCTACAATGGTGATGGTCTTGCCGTTGTCCGTCTGCTCGATCCCGCCAAGCTGCCCGGTAAGGATACGTCTGGTACGGTAGGCATTGTGGATCTCATGCCAGATGGCGTCCCCGCGGGATTCTTCCGTTTCCACTTCCCCGCGCACCTCCAGTGTCAGTACCGGGGCCTCTTCCTTTCTGCCTCTGGCGGCGGTACGGCGGGAGGGAGATGCCGCAGGGGGAACCGCAGTTCCGGCTGTGTCTTCAGCGGAGGGGAAAGGCGCATCTTCCAGCCCGGATTCAGCGGGTTCTGTTTCTTCCTGGGGAATGGTTTCCTCCGCTTTCTCTGCGGTATCATCGGCCAGCCCGCTCTTATCGGTATCAGAATCGGCCGCCAGGGGATCGGGCACGCTGTCAGGCACGGCACCCATGCCCTCCGGCGTTTCCGTTTCTGCTTTCTGTGCATCCCCGTCCGTTTCTGCGGAGGGTTCCTCTTTCTTTCTGCGGGTGGTGCGTCTGGTCTTTGCAGCGGTGCTGCCTGTTTCCGATAAAGCTGCCTGTTCCGGCTGTGCTTCCCCGGAAGCATCGCTTTCCCCGTCAGCGTCATGCGCGGTGCCCTCGGAACCTTCCGGCTCCTCCCCGAAGATCTCTTCCTCTGTAAGTTCCGGGAGATCCCCCTCTGCCATATCCGGTGCGGCAGCCGGTTCCTGGTCCATGCTGCCAAGCAGTTCATTTAAGTCCATGCCGTCCCCGTCCGCTTCAGGCGGTGTGCCCTCTCTGGGGAAGGCTTCGGCCTCTGTGCCCGCTCCGTCCAAAGGGTTGTTTCCTTCCATAGAAGGGTTTTCCAGTTCCATAAGTTCTTTTTTTCTCGCCATGTGTTTACCTCCAAAGTGTTGTTGTTCTATTTCACAGCCCCAGAACGGGCCGTTCCATAGCAGTTTCGTTTCAGGACATGATGGAATCCTTGTCCGCAGATACAATTCCGGCAGGCGTGCCGGAAGATACGGCAGGGGCAGCCTTTCCCGGCCCGGATGCCGGAGGGGACGGCGCTTTCTGCTGTGCGCCAGGTGCCGGTGCCTTCACCGCCCCTCTTGCCGCAGGCTTTGTCCCTGCTTTTGGGGCGGGCTTTGATGCTGCTTTCGCTGTCTGTTTTGATGCCTGCTTTTGCGGAGCCGGCTTTGCTGGTTCCGGTGCGGCAACGGCCTCCATTTCCAGGCGCCTCCATTCCGGGATGTGGGCGGATGCCTTGCAGGAGCGCAGCAGGGGATATTCCGGGTGTTTGGAATAATCCATCTTGTCCACCTTTAAGGTTTTCTTTCCTCGGATGATGACCAGCGCCTCGTCAATGGGCAGGCGCAGCACTTCGTCCGGCGTCAGCACGGGGCGCTTTCCCACGCCGCTGGTCTCCCGGTATTCCGGCGTGTAGTTGGAGATCCGCCAGGTGCCTAACTGTTTGGACTTGCTGGAGACCGCCACGCTGGCAAGCCCGGTGCGGGAGGAGACAAACTCCGCCGTCAGGGGATCAGTACATCCTAAAAAGAGCTGGACGTCACAATTCCCCAGGATTTCCTGCCAGAGATTTAAGGGATACCGGTTCTGCAGCCCGGCAAGGTTCTGGAACACGCAGGACATGGAGATGTTCCGGGAGCGGATCACGCTCAGGCGCCGGGAAAGGTCCGGGATGGTGCCGCAGGCGGTCAATTCCTCCCCTAAGACATGGACGGGCACGGGGAGCCGGCCGCCCTCACAGTTTTTGTCCGCATACCGCACCAGCTTGATGAACACAAAGGACAAAAACAGGGATGCCAGGAAGTCAAAGGTGCTGTCCTGGTCGCTGGTCACGAGGAAATAGGCGCAGGGCTTCTGGCCCAGTAAT
This sequence comes from Clostridiaceae bacterium, assembly GCA_910575585.1. Lineage (GTDB taxonomy): Bacteria > Bacillota > Clostridia > Lachnospirales > Lachnospiraceae > UBA3402. The sequence continues at coordinate 18,852 of CAJTGF010000041.1, read as the reverse complement.
TCCAGGTCGATCTCATCCCGCGCGGTGATCTTCTTGATCAGTTCCGACTGGAACACCTGCAGGCGGCTCCCCAGGCCGATGATGACGCCGCTTCGCACGGAATCGGATGCCTGCTTAAAAAGGCTGTAAGGCGCCTTTGCCGGATGGTTGATGGGAAGCACTTCAAACAGGCTGTTCAGGGCGGTTTCCGAGTTTAAGGTAATGAGCTGGTACACCTGGCCCATGTTTCGGTTCTCAAGGGGATAGCCCTTATCCACATACAACACCAGTGCTTTTAACAGGTTCATTTCTGCGGAATCCCAGAAATGGTCCCCTTTGCCGCCGCCCGTGGTATTTTTGATGATGACGTCCACGAAAAGCTGCGCCATCAGTTCCTGCCCTTCCACTTCACTGAGGCAGTTCCAGGAATCCGAGTTTTCCGGATTGACCAGGTTGAACACACGGACCGTATAGCCCTTGTCGCGCAGGTATTCACTGGCCTTTTCGTACAGCTCCGATTTCGGGTCGCAGATGACCAGGGATTCCCCGCGGGATACCCCTTGAAGGATACGGTTCATGCAGAAGGAGCGTGTCTTCATGGAGCCGCTGGCGCCGTAGACTGCCAGGTTGCTGTTGAGCCGGGTTTTCTCCGGCACGCAGACCGCCTTCCTGTCAAGCATCCCCAGGACGATCCCCTGATACCGGCGCAGGTCAGCCACCAGTTCCAGGACGCCGGCCATTTCCTTCCGGCTCATCCAGCCGGAGGTGCCGTAGGTTCCTTTGGCAGAGTAGGTAAAGTTCCGGTCCTCGTCATATTCCCCGGTATCGCTGTACCCGATCCGCATGACGAAAAGGAGCAGCACGGCCAGTAGCCCGATACAGATAAATATCCCGTAGATCCCGTATGGCGGATGCACCGCCGCGCGGAGGCAGGCGGACAGGCAGGGGGATGCGGGCAGGGGGGAAGTGCCATCCCCCGGATAGCCGCCCCCCTGTTTCCAGAGGGCATAGTTGCCGATGAACTGCCCCAGGTAGCCGCCCGCATACAGGACGGCAAGGATGGCGATGGGGGCAGTCACCAGCCCTTTCAGTAATTTTTTCTTGTCTATGGGAAAAACCTCCTTTCAAATTTTTCAAAGCTGATGGTGGAAAACTCCACCTGGTCACCGCAGAAGCGGTGGAGAACTTCCCTCTGGAAGTCAAAACAGACCAGGGTTCCCGTCCGTTCCTGCAGCTGGAGCGCTGTATGGAAACGGTTGATGCGGGGGATGTCCAAGAAATAGCCAAACAGTACCGGGCTGCCGTCCCCGCCCAGGGCGTCATGTTCTATGGGAAGCCCTGTGTCCTTTGGGGAAAGCCCCTGCATCAGCATGCGGTTCAGTTCCGTTATCTTTTCTGAGCTGCACAAGAGCTTCAGCAACGTATCCCCATACTGGTCATTGGTCAGGTAATAAAAATGTTCATAATTGCCATCCAGAAGAAAGAAACAGCGGGAAGCCGTGTCAGCGGCGGAAAGGATCTGGTAAAAATGCTCCAGGCCGTTTCCAAGGAGCAGCCCGGAAACTTCGGTCCGGGCATACTGGCCGGGAAGCCTTTCGCAGCACAGCAGCAGTTTTAAAAATACCTGCACCTTTATCTCCGCCCGGTAGTCCCATTTCATGGTATAGGAGTCTCCGTTATAGATAACAAAGATTCCGGATGATGTAAGGAGTGCGCCGGCCATGCGGGAGCCCCGGATTTTTACGGCGTCAATGCCGATTTCTTTGATCTCACGGGAACTGTAATAGGCCGGACAGTCCAGCATGGGAACCGGAGGACCTCCGGCAGAAAAGATCTCCGGCTTTTCATCCCGGAAGATCCGGATGCCTGCATTCTGCATGGAGACAAAAATCTCAGCGACACGGTGCAGACGCAGGCGGCGGGGGAACTCGCTCTTTAACCTGCTTGTTTCCCCATTCCCCGTAAGAAAGAATGAAAACCGTTCCGGGTTTTCTTCCAGAAGGAAGCTCCTTGCCCTCCGGCTCAGACGGTAACCGCGCAACTTATCCCGGTAATAGGTTTTCAGGAGACCGTCTTTTTTCAGGGAAGTTATGACGGACTCTTTATAGCTGGTACTGCCGGGGATGCGTGGGAGCAGGTCAGTGGGGAGTTCGCCGCAGATGGCAGTCAGTTCGAGCAGATGGAAACTGACTGTGCCTGTCCGTGGGAGTCTGCTGTTGCCATCCAAATGATCACCTCCTTATGACCGGCACAGGGCCGGCATTTCCCCGGTTTTTACCGGGGTGACTGAAAACTTCGGTACATTCCGGGTGGGAAACCAATTTCCACAGGCGGATTTTCGGGCATTTCCCGGATTCCCGGCATATGGGTGAAAAAATGAGAAAAACCGTCAAAAATCCGATACGGATTTCAGCTCTTTTTCCCGCCCGGAGAGCCATCCGGCAAAACGGCCTTTCTCCATGATATAGATACGGGTGCCGTCCTTATCCCCAAGCTCCGTGGTATTGTAGGCGTCACATAAAAGCCCACTGTCATCCGCCATCACATACAGGGCGATGGTATCCAGGATCTGTTTCTGCTGCAGGTTGTCATAGTCCAGCAGGCACCAGTCCGGCAGTTCATGGTCATATACATGGGAGATGCAGACCACACATTCCCGGAACCGGGGCAGGGGGTGTTCCTCTATGTACTGCCCCAGGACGGCGTGGAGAGGGTCGATCAGGAACAGGCTGCTTTGGCGGCTTTTCTTTTTGGGAAGCAGCCGGGGCATTGACACCTCCAGGATGCCGCCCTCAAAGCTGACCTCAATGCCATGCACTTCCCCTGCTTTTACAAGGTACTCAGCCTTTGGAACGGAAGTGGAGGCATAAAGGAGGCTCCTGAGCTGGCAGGCGATCCCTTCCGCTCTTAAAGCGGCTTCGGTTGACATGGTTTCATAGTTTTCGGGATACCTCTGGATATCCAGGGAATCCATGGCGCAGATGTTGTTGTTCAGCCGTGACAGGCTGTTCTGGATATCTGCGATCCGGCGTGAGATAATCTTTCGGTCCAATTACATCCCTCCTTTGGATGTTGTAATATAGCTGCCCTGCATCATAGCGGTCAGGGCATGGATTGTTTTATGTTGATTTTTTGTAGTAACTTACATTCCCGCTTCCATCCACGGTACAGAATCCGGTTATCCCCGGAAATTCCAGCAGTGGGATCTGCCCCGGCTCATCCACCAGCACGATACGGCGGCCGCCGCTGTCACGGCTCTGGCGCAGGGCGTGGGTGACAAGGGCCTCCTGCCCGGCAGCGGCATGGACGATCTCATACAGTTCGCCACCTGAGAAAAAGGCAATCTTTACGGGAAACTCACTGCACGAGTGGTAGTCCGCCCTGTCAATAAAATCAAGCAGTACCCATGCCGCCCGCACCATGCCGGGATCAGTTTCCGCCTTTTGGTTTCCGTATGGAAAATATCCACCGGTGTCTGCCTGCCGGGTGCGCCCCTGCCTGGCCAGGTGGGAGAGCAGGTTTCTGGTGACATCCTCCCGGCCAGGGTAGAACCGGCATAATTGTTTTTCTGTCAGCCCCGGATACATGGATATGATCCGGAGCAGTTCCGTGGCTTCCCCGCCATACAGGTCTGCCCTGGTCTTCACTGGCGCCACCTTCCTTTCTGTAAATGCGTAATCTGTGCGTATAACGGACGTATGGGAAAAGGGATTGTGTAATATATGCGTATATGGTGCGTAATCCGTTCCCTTATCCGGCTTCACTCTGCCGGCGCATCCGTTCCACGATATCCTTTAACTCCCTCCGGTCCGTGGTGATCAGGTCTTTCTCCAGGGGGCTCGCCTTGAACTCCACCATGATGTTATTGTTGTTGGTGCTGATCAGGCCGTTGCCCCGTTCAAAGTGGGTGACCTCCATGACCTCCGCATCGGAGAGGTGGAGGGCGCTCTGCACACGCATGGCCTCGTCATCCTCCAGGTTCAGGATGATCTTGGTCTTGGAGTTGTTAATGATGCCCTTCCCGAACCGCCCTTCATCCAGGTTAAAGAAGTCATTTAAGTCCTGGCTGGCACAGACGGCGGAGCCGCCATAGCCCCGGATGGTTTTGAAAATCTCCAGCACGAAGTCCCCGGCAAGGCGTGTACCCGTGGCGCCGGCGCCGGATAAAAGCTGCCAGCACTCGTCAATGAAAATGGTCTTTTCCTCGGTACGGTCTTCCTTGGCCCGGTCCCAGACAAAATCCAGTGCCACGAACATCCCCACGGTCAGCAGGTCCCCAGTCAGGGAAGAGATATCCAGCACGGTATATTTGTTATCCAGGGACACGTTGGTCTGCTGGTTGAAGGTGCTGGCGGAGCCGTTCACCAGTCGGTTCAGGATATTTGCCAGCCGTTTTGTAGCAGCTGATTTCTTTAAAATCTCGTAGAGGTCGCCCAGTACCGGCATTTCCCGGTATCGTTCCGGGTTTTGGGGGTCTGCCAGGGAAGCGTTGTCATGGGTGATGCCCTTCTTGTTGTAGGTATGGATCAGGGCCTCGTCCAAAAGCTGGCGTTCCTCATGGTTCATGTCCGGGATCAGCAGGCTGAAAAAGATATGGAGCCGCTGGATCTTCTCCGCCAGTTCCGAGAGCTGGATGCCGGGGCCGTCCAGCAGTTCGTTGACGGTGCGGTCCACCTGCCTGATCTCCATCACGTTGATACAGTGGGGGCTTGCCGGGGAGACCTGGATGAACTCGCCGCCCACGTTGGCGCAGGCCCGGTGGAACTCATGCCCTTTTAACGGGGCAATGATGAAAATGGGGATTCCCTTGCGCCGCATCCGCAGGGCCATGAGCTGCATGGTGAAGGTCTTGCCCGCGCCGGAAGTGCCCAGGATCGCCATGTTTGCGTTTTTGTAGACAGCGGAGTTGAAGATATCCACAATGATCAAGGAGCTGTTGTATCTGTTCACGCCTAACAGGATGCCGTTGTCATCGCACATCTCATAGCTGGTGAAGGGGTAGCAGCTTGCGGCGCCCCCGGTAAGGAGGTTTCGTTTGCTGCGCTCATACAGTCCTTTTTCCACGGACACCAGGGGCAGGGCGGTCAGGAATGCCTGTTCTTCCCGGAAGTGGCAGGTGGAAACCCGCATGTCCTGGGAGAGCAGGAGTTTCTTCATCTCGCTGACCTTCCATTCCAGGTCCTCTTCATTGGGGGCCGTAATGGTGACCAACAGGTTCATAAAATAAAAATCCTCGTTGTTGGCAAGCCCTTCCTTCAGGAAGTAACCGCTGCGGATGGCGCTGTCGATATCGTCAAAATCCGTGTTGGTATCGCTGGCGTCCTTGATCCGGGAGCGGTTGATGCGGAGCTGCTGGCCCACCTTCTGGATGATGCGCTCCTTGGGCTGGCGGGAGAGGAACATGTCCAGGTCGATCCCGTCCCCGGCGTTGACCATCAGGCTGAGCCAGCCGGCCGGCACATGGGTCTTATAGCCGTCTGAGGGAATCAGCAGGTAGGCGTAATAAAGCCCGTCAATGCAGATGTACCGTCCGTGGGTGAAGTCAATGCTTGTGGGGGCAATAAACTCCCCGGCAGGGATATGGTCGATCTCCGCCTCCCGCCCGTTTGCCAGGTACTGCGCCACCACCTCTTTTGCCCGGACGGGGAGGGGTTTAGCGGCGCTCTCATTCCGGCACAGGAGGTTATAGAGCACGTCAATGGTGAACTCGTCCTCGTTGTCCGGCAGTACCACTTCATTCCCGCACTGGCGCAGGTAATTGGATGCGGTGTGGACGGCGGACTGCAGGGCGCCAATGGCTTCCCCTTCCTCGTCCGTGCGCCTTGCGTTGCTCCAGGGTTCATATTCAAAGACCAGGAAGAACCGGCGCGTGACCGCCTCGCGGGAACAGATCTGCTGGATGAACTGCAGGTAATCCTCCTGCATGAGCCGGCACTGTCCGTTGGTCTCCTGGGCCATCTCCCGGCGCACCGTCTCCATGTGGCGCCCGATATCCGCGCGGCGGGTCAGCACCTTGAACTGGAGTTTTACAGGGCTTATCTTTAAATAGGAAACAAAGGAATAGATGATGCTCCTCTGTTCCCTGGCGCTGCGGAGCAGGAAGTTTATTGGGATCACCTCCACTACTTTCACATACCGGTGGTCTTTCGTATAGATGACGCCGTTTTCTATCCTGCTGATGGGCAGGTAGTCCGCCACTGGGTTTAAGTGGGTAAACTGTGGTTCCGGCGTGTGCAGCGGCTTTCTGGGGAAACGGTCCTTTTTCTGCTGACGGCTGCCACACTCCTTTCTGGATTTTGCATATGTTCTCCGTTTATCTGTTTTTTTGACGCCCTTTTTTCCGGCTTTTCCATGTTTATTGCTTTGGGACATGGGATTTTGTTTTTTCTGTGTCTGGCTGGGGCGGAGCTTCTGGCGGATCTCATACCCTTTTACCTGGTCAAACTCTGCTGGGAAATCTTCCTCCACTCTGCGCCGCCAGCCGGATATGCCGCCGATCTTTTCGCTTTTGCCGGATTTATAGTTTCTACCCGGCTTTTCGTTCCGGCCAGAATGCTCTGATGCTATGTTTTCTTCATGGCTGTATTTTTTCTTCCGGTGACCGTTTCTGTCTTTTTTTGCGGCGGTGGCTGCCCGCATTGTTTCCTGGCTTTCACCGCCGCCCACGATACGGCGGTTCTTCATATATTTCAAGAAGATGACAAGGAAGGAAGACAGGCTTTCCCCCGATATACCGATCAGGGCAAACAGGACAAGGGGCAGGGTAGTCAGGCACAGCACGATGATCCGTGCGGTCAGACTAAAGGGCAGGAACAGAAACACCGGCAGCCCGGTCACGGCGGCCAGGATGCCGGCCTCGATCACGTTCCTTGCCCGGAACATGCCGCCGAAAAATGTGCCTGTATCCACAAAGTTCGGCGGGATGATATAGGTATCGTGGTCATTCTGATTGTTCATATGGTAGTACCTCTCTTTCGCAGTGTGTCAGTTCCGGCCATGGTAAAATCAGAGCGGAACATCTGTAAACAGGGTTCATGGCCGGACTGTGGCAGGGCGGTTCAGCCGATGATCCAGAATGGGCCGCCTGCGCCTGCACGTCTGCTGGCTTCGTTCAGTATGATGGAAAGATCCCAGAGCTGCCCGCTCCGTTTGTAGCTGGCGGGGTCCGCCACCAGGATCTTCCCGTCCTTCACTCCCCGCAGCACGATAAAGTGGCCGCCGCTTGTGAAGTGCCCTTTTGACATGATGGCCACCACCAGCTTCCCGTCTGCCAGTGCGTCCAACAGCCGCTGGGGTTCCGAAGGGGTACAGCCGGAAACGGCAAGCCCCCAGTTTGCTGCGGCGCCGGGGATCAGCGCATGGTAGGAGCCGCTTCCTTTGCACCAGTAGCCGTTTTCATAAGCCCACTGTGCCATCCGTTCCGGGTCAACGGTCTCGCCGGCCAGGGAGGACACCACCATTGCCATGGAAGTAGGCCCGCAGCCGTAACCGCCGATATGGTCAGTGCCATAGGGCTTCCCGGCATAGCGTTCATCCAGCTGGTTGAAATAGACAACTTCCGTGCTGCCATCCGTAAAGCGTACATCACCCAGGGAGGGGATGCTGTTCCCTTCCCAGTTTTCCAGGTTCTGGACCAGCCCGTCGCCAAGGAAGAGGCTCAGGTTCTGTGCGTAATCGGCGGCAAGCTCCCTTTGTTCTTCCGTGAGGGAAAATACCTGGTCGGCAAAATAATCTTCCCCGTTATAGGAAATGGTATAGATCATCCATTTTTCGGATACGGTAGTCTCTTCCCCGGTTTCCGGGTCCTCCACCGTCTTTTCACGGATCTCCTCGGTCCGCTTATAGGAGTAAAGGTGGGATTTCCCACGGCGCATGACAGCCGCCATGTCCGCAATGGAGATATCCGCAAATTCCTTATCCTTTTCCGCGCAGTACTGGGAGACAAAAAGGTTGGCGTTGTATACGGGGCTTGTCTCATAGGGATTGATGACCTCCATTTCATCCCCGTCCGAGGCGGCAAAATCCCGCCCGATCCGTTCCATGACATCTTCCATGCCTTCCCCCAGGATGCTGCTGATGGTGAAGGTGATGGTGTTGGCATTCTCCACAACAGCGGCCTCACTGTTCAGGATGGGGTTTTCCGTGTCAGCGGGGGAAAAGGCGGAGGAAAAGCCGTCAAAGATCAGGCCGGGGAGCATCAGCACAAAAAGCACCGGGAGCAGTAACAGGACAGCGGCTGCCGCCAGGACCTTTCCGACAAATTTACGCCCTTCCCATAACGCCCCTGCCGCTGCGCCGTAAGGCCCGCCCATGGCAGCGCCCTTTGCGGCCCCGGACACCGCCTTCCCCGCTTTTACGGCGCCCCTGGCAAGGTGTGCCGCAGACGCGCCGGTCTCAAGGGCTTCTTCCAGCCCGTTCTTCTGTCTTTCTTCCATTTATAGCCTGTCCTTTCTTTTGGGCGCCGGGGGCATTTTTTTCACAATGGATTCCTTATAGGCGATGGAGCCGTCCGCCGCCATGTAAGGGGATTTTTCCACGGCGTCCTGTGCGTACTGCTTGTACCAGGAAGTGCCGTCCACGGCCTGCACGGTAGCATAAGCCCCTTCCGGCGCTGCGTACTGGTCTGCGTGGTACATGCCGAAGGAAATACCTTCCGGGTGTTCCTCCGAGATCTCCGTGCCGGTGATGCGCCCGCCCCCGATCTCCACGCCTGTAAAGGATGGTACATGCTGTGCGCCTTCCTCCAGGGCGGCATAGCCCATGTAGGAATGGAGGGCCTGGGCAGCCTTTTCCCCGGTCATGGTGCCCATGGAGGAAATATTTCCGGCTGCTACTGTGCCGATGACGTTATTGGCAAAATCGCCGCCCTTTGCAACGGAAGATGCATACATGTTCCCCCCGATGCCGGCGGATATGGCGGACGCAAACCCGCCGATACTGCCGCCGGGAGCCTTTCCGCCCTGTCTGTTTGTTTCCGTGTGGGAGGTGGCTGTGCGGATGGCGCTGTTTGTGACCTGCCGGCTGACTACCCCCGCAAGGCCGCCTGCCATAAACCCGCCCGGACTGCCGGGGCTTCCGGGTGAGCCGGAGCCGTTATTTACATGGGAAGAGCTGCTGCTGTGGCCGCCGCCGAAATGCTGGCGGGAAAAGTTGCGGACAGCGCCCACGCCCCTTGCGGCAACCAGGGCCTCTGCGATCATAGAGCCGCCTGTATGTCCCACGTTCACGCCCAGGCTGGACATGAAGGAATCAATTTTTTGCGACACTTTCAGGAATGCGATGGCGCACAGGAACCAGACCAGGACGTTGCCCGATACCGCCTCCCGGCCTGCCGCATCCACCTGGGCCTGGGCGTCACTCTCCGAAAAGGCAAAGGCCGTCTGGCAGGACAGGCAGAGGAGGAGCGCCATCAGAAAGGCCGCAGTAAGCACCTTTTTATATTTTTTCATGGTTGTTGTCATTCCTTTCTGTTTTTCTCACAGTGAGAGCGGGTTTGCGATGAACGCCCCGACCATGCTTGTGAACAGCCGCAGGCACCAGGCGTTCATGAGCAGGAGGAACACCTGCCCGCCGAACATCCGGCACCAGGACTTAAAAATGTTAGAGGTAGACTGGGAGGCCCCCATGGAAAAAGCCACAGGCGCCGTGTAGACCAGTACCCCTAAAAGGACATACCGTTCTGCCGCTTCCAAAAGGAGCTTCAGATAGTTCCATGCCAGTACCAGCACAACGATCAGTGCGATGAGAGCCACCGCACCGTTGGCACAGACGCCGATGATGGCCAGCATGACCGAATTGAAATCCGCAAAACTCAATGCCGGCAGGTCGGAATCCATGATCCAGTGGTACGGGGTGCCGCCAATCTTTAAAACGGTATCCACGATCCCGTCCGAGAAATAAGCCAGTAGGATGAAGAGGACGGAACGGATGCTCAGGCGCACCGGGTCTTCCGCTTCTATGCCGGCTCCCAGGCCGAAGTTCTTAAACAGCTGCCATACCCAGTTTAAAAGGATGATGCCGATAGCCAGCGCCACAAAGACCTTATACATGGTCTCGGCGGCAGGGAAGTAACGGAGGAACACGGTCATGTCACAGCCCAGCGCCCCAAGGACCGAGGTGGTTATAAGGTCAAGGCCGTTCATTACCTGTTCGGCAATCCACTCCACAATTCCGTCTAAAATACCCATAAATGATCACTCCTTTCCGGCATCAGCCGCTCCACTTGCCATCCGCAAAGAACGGGGTGATGTAGGCCATGATGAACCCCAGGCCGTTTAAGATCGCCCAGGTGATGCAGATGCGCTTCAGCCATGCGCGGCTTTCGTCCACCGTGCGGCCGGAGCGGGAGAAGTTCATCATCAGCAGGGCTACCGAAGCGGTGACGATAGCGGCCACAGTGGAGATCAGTACGATCTGGTTATAGACGTCCTTCATGATCTCCGTGGCTTTCGTCCACACATCGGTGGCATAGACTGGCTGGGTAGTCATTAAGAACATCATAAAACTCAGGAAGGCATAATAGGCTGCCTTTGCGGGGGAGAACCTGTGGCGGGGCTTCTTACCTGCCGGGGCAGGCGTCTGCAGTTTGTTTTTCAGTCTCAATTTGTGGACCTCCTTTAAATAAGATTTGGTTGTGAAAGAAAAGACCATGCCACAGAGACGGGCACGGTCTTCTTTCTTTGGGCTGGCAGGCTGGGAAAAGCCGGATTATACGGTAAGAGGCGTAAAAAGCACCTCTCTGGAAAGGTGCCATGCCAGCCCGGATTGCTTTTGGGTGCAGTTTTAAGCATATTTAGTGTAACATATCCCTTTTTACGGGGAAAGAGCAGAACCGTGCCAATTTTGTGCGGAATTGTGCCAATTTCGTGCCAAGACTTCTAAATAGTAAAAATGAAAAATTATGTTGATAATTTGCAGAAAAAGGAGAGAGCCTCCTTTATTTATATAGCATATGGGTTGCATCCGAAACACGGAAATCCCTTTGCACCTTGACAATTTTACAGCACCGTTCAGGAGTTATACAGGCACAGACGGATAGTGTGCGATGACCATACGTGAGCCCGCCCTCTGTTTAAAAATTGCATAGCAATACCTGAAATACGCGGCAAAGATATTGGCGCAGGAAGTGACCTGATTGGGTGCGTACAAATTATGCTTCCTTAATTCAAGTAGAAAAAATATGTTAATTACAGTTGAAAAACGGAATGTTCAATGCGTATAAGATTTATATAGAGGCTTTATATCAAATACCATTCAGATACCGCTTCAACTGCAGAAAACGTTTTATGATAAGGAAAGATGCAAAGAAAAGAGAAAGAGAGGATAGACAATGGCAGCAGATGTAGATAATGAAGTGGCAGTTGATCAGCAGGTGTATTTGGCAGGCGATATTCAGCGCATGCTTGGAATAGGTAAGAGTAAGTCCTATACCTTCCTTGAAGACGTGTATAAGCAGAAGAACCCGCCATTCAAAGTTCTTAAAATCGGTAAGCTTTTCAGAGTGCCAAAACGAGGATTCGATGAATGGCTGAATGGTGGTTTATGAGCGAGGTGATTTAGTGAAACAACCAGCAACGAAAAAAGAGGTTGCTTTTTATGAAGGGAATGCATGGGTTCACAGAGTTAAACTACTGCAGCCGGATGGTTCTGTAAAGTACAGCAAGCGTGGCGGCTTTCAGAGCAAGTCAGAAGCGGAAGCAAGCTATTATAAACATGAAGAAGAATTCAAGAAGGCATCCAGAGTTTATCAGATGTCGGCGAAACCTAATGCAGATGTTGATTTGAAAGATTATTTGCTTTATTGGTTTGAGGATGTATTTTCACAGAGGATTGAGAACACAACCCGCATGGTATGTGCCTATGTGCTGTATGACCTGATCCTTCCGAATATGCAGCAGGATATAAAATTGCGATATGCCAATGAGGAGTATTTTGATTCCCTGCTGGCCGTTGTAGCAAAAGCATGTGAGTCCGCTGGCAATAAGTCCAGAGAGTTCTTGAATATGGCAATGAAAGAGGCTGTAATACAGGAATATATCAAAAGGAACCCGATACCTGCGACAAAGCCGTATCCGAGAAAAAAGCCAACAATCATTATTTTAAACAAAGCAAATGTGAAAAGACTTTTGAAAGCTGCTTACAATAGTGGATGGTATCTGGAGATTCTTCTCGGACTGTTCTGCGGACTTAGAAAGGGTGAGATATCAGGCTTGAAGTTTGGAGATTTTGATGCTGAAAACAGGACAATCTACATTCAGAGGCAGATTACGTCCAACCCTGTTATTCCAAAGGGTGAAAGCAAAATTGAAACGTATGAAGTCATAGAGAAACCACCAAAGACGGATAACAGTTACAGGCTGCTCCGAATACCGGAGGCTGTTGCGAAGGAAATCGAAAAAAGGAGAACTTTGGTTGATGCAAATAAGCTGCAGTACGGTGAACAATATTTTGACCGTGATTATATTTCGTGCCAGGAAAACGGCCTGCCCCACTCAACTGCAGCAATGAACAGCGCTTTGTCAAAGTTATGTTCCAGAAATGGCCTGCCCCACATAACTGTTCATGGATTGAGACATATGTATGCTACCATATTGGTAGAGCAGAAAGTTCCTTTGATTAAGATATCTGCCCTGCTGGGCCATGCAAGTGTCAATACAACCTTTGAATATTATTGTGAGGTCATGGACGAGAATGAGCAGATTATTACGTTTATGAACAATATGTTTGTTCCAAAAGGGAGTGCTGCAATATGTTAGATTTGAGCTTAAAAAATTATGTCGATTGGAGAGTGGCACAGGTAATACCTGTGCGCTCTGGTTTCGGCTACAGGGTATTTTTGAAATATCCGGACGGAAGTGAAAAGCCACAGCAGAAGTCGGGATTTAAAACAGAGAGAGAAGCGAATAAGGCAAGAGAGAAGACAATCGCAGAATTATATAACGGTACGTTTGTTGTATACGCAAAGGTGAATGTTGCCGATTTTATGTCCTTCTGGCTTGAAGAGGAGCTTAAAAAGCGCACGGACAGTCATGAAACCTATTATAATTATTGCGGAATAGTAAAGAATCACATTGTTCCCATTCTGGGTAAAAAGAAAATGATGGATGTTACCCGTGGAGACATTCAGAAATTGTTTAATACCAAGACAGACTACTCAAGATCGGTGGCAGAGCAGGTAAAAACAATCATGAATGTTTCTTTTCGTTATGCGGTAACAATCAAAGTGATTCCAAACAGTCCAGTAGACGGGATAGGGCTTCCCAAAGCAGAAAAGCCGCAGCAGAGATCAGGATTCAGGACCCGGAATATTGATACACAGAAAACACTGACCATGGAGCAGATCCAGGTCCTGCTGGAAAAAAGCAAAGATACCCCAATCCATATGCAGGTGCTGTTGAATGTGCTTATGGGGCTCCGCAGATCCGAGATCAATGGGGTAAAATATTCGGACGTAGATTATATCAACCATACCTTAAAAGTGGAACGTCAGCTGGGGAGAGTACATAACGCAGTAAAAGAGGACTTTGCCCCGAAAACATTTACGAAACAGGAAGTAGGATTGAAGACAAAATCCAGTTACAGGGAGATCCCGATTCCTGATTATGTCTTTGAGGCAATCTTAAAGGAACGGCAGGTGTATGAGAAAAACAGAAACCGCAGAAAGAGAGGGTTTCAGGATCTGGGCTATATCTGTTGTTCCACCCTTGGCAGGGCAAGGAGCAAAGGATTCCATTGCAGGTATTATAAGCAGCTTCTTGCTGAAAACGGTTTACCGGATATCCGCTGGCACGATCTACGCAGCACATACTGTACTCTTCTGTTAAAAGAGTCTTTTAATCCAAAGGCAGTATCAAGGCTCATGGGACATGCCAAAGAAATCATAACAATGGATGTTTATGCGGATAATAGAGGCATCATAGCGGATGGAGTGCCGGAAATAGAAGCGTATATGAAAGAAGTATTACCAAACCCGGAAGAGACAGAAATCTTTAAAAAGGAATTGTTGGAGATTGTAGTAGATGTAACCGAATTTCTTCCGGATGCAGTGTGACAGAAAGGACAAAAAGAACAAAAGTTCGATTTTGCATCTATACAAATTTTATGATTTGTGGTAAGATAAAAAAGCTTTTTAGTGCTGCCCAGTCCGTATGGAATTACGGAGGTGTACTGAGTTGCAAAAACAGCAAATTGTGAACGGAATTCGTCAAGGACTTTTTTTCCTTCGATTTGAGTAAATGCCATGACGAAAATGAAAAGTTCCTTGACGAATTTGTGGCATATACGCATCTTTTTTTACTATGAATTTTGGAGGTGGTATTTGTGCAAACTGCACAAAAAATGTTCGAACTTCACAGCGAATACAAGCCCACCGGCGACCAGCCCCAGGCCATAGAAGCCCTGGTCAAAGGGTTCCAGGAAGGCAATCAATTCCAGACTTTACTGGGGGTTACGGGTTCCGGAAAGACCTTTACCATGGCAAATGTGATCGCACAGCTTAACAAGCCGACTTTGGTAATAGCGCACAATAAGACATTAGCGGCCCAGCTCTATGGTGAGTTCAAAGAGTATTTTCCGAGTAACGCAGTGGAATATTTTGTGTCCTACTACGACTATTACCAACCAGAAGCTTATGTCCCCTCTACAGATACTTACATCGAGAAAGATTCCGCCATCAACGACGAGATAGACAAACTTCGCCACTCCGCCACGGCGGCGTTGTCGGAGAGAAGCGATGTGATCATCGTGTCATCGGTCTCCTGCATCTACGGCCTTGGAAGCCCCATTGATTACCAGGAGATGGTGATTTCTCTGCGTCCGGGGATGGAGAAGGACCGGGACGAGGTGATTCACAAGCTGATCGATATCCAGTATGACCGCAATGACATGGATTTTCACCGGGGGACATTCCGGGTGCGGGGGGATGTGGTGGAGATATTCCCGGCCTATTCGGGCAATGAGGCGTACCGGGTGGAATTTTTCGGGGATGAGGTGGATCGGATCACAGAGATCGATACCCTCACCGGGGAGGTGAAAGCCCAGCTTGGCCATGTGGCCATTTACCCTGCTTCTCACTATGTTATCCCAAAGGAGAAGATGGAGGAAGCGGCGCAGAATATCCTTGCGGAGCTGAAAGAGCAGGTGGCTTATTTTAAGAGCGAGGACAAGCTGCTGGAAGCCCAGAGGATTTCGGAGAGAACGAATTTTGACGTGGAGATGATGCGGGAGACCGGGTTTTGCTCCGGCATTGAGAACTATTCCAGGCATTTGACCGGGGGCAAGGAGGGGGAACCGCCCTACACGCTCATTGATTATTTTCCGGACGAATTTTTGATCATTATTGACGAGTCTCACATTACCCTCCCCCAGGTGCGGGGGATGTTTGCGGGCGACAGGTCCAGAAAGAAGACCCTGGTGGAGTACGGTTTTCGCCTTCCCTCGGCGTTGGACAACCGCCCTTTGAATTTTAGCGAGTTTGAGGAGCGGATTGACCAGATGATGTTTGTGTCCGCCACGCCCTCGGATTATGAGGAGGCCCATGAGCTGATGCGGACAGAGCAGATCATCCGGCCCACAGGACTTTTGGACCCGGAGATCTTTGTGCGGCCGGTGGAAGGACAGATTGACGATCTGGTGTCTGAGGTCAACAAAGAGGTGGACAAGGGCAATAAAGTGCTGGTGACCACGTTGACAAAGCGGATGGCGGAGGATCTGACCGATTATATGAGAGAGGTGGGAATCCGGGTCAAATATCTCCATTCGGATATTGACACTTTGGAGCGGGCGGAGATCATCCGGGATATGCGCCTTAATGTGTTTGATGTGCTGGTGGGCATCAACCTTTTGCGGGAGGGTCTGGATATTCCGGAGATTTCTCTGGTGGCGATTCTGGATGCGGACAAAGAGGGATTTCTGCGGTCGGAAACTTCCCTGATCCAGACCGTGGGACGGGCGGCCCGCAATTCGGAGGGACATGTGATCATGTATGCCGATGTTATCACGGATTCCATGGGCAGGGCCATTGAAGAGACTAAGAGACGACGCAAGATTCAGCAGGAGTACAATGAGAAACATGGGATAACGCCTACTACCATAAAGAAGGCGGTCCGGGATCTGATCGCTATTTCCAAAGCTGCGGAACGGGATTACGGAGATAATGAGAAAGATATTGAGTCCATGGATGCCGCGGAACTGAACAAGCTGACCAAGGAATTGCAGAAGAAGATGCACAAAGCTGCGGCGGAATTGAACTTTGAAGAGGCCGCGATCCTGCGTGACAGGATGCTGGAAGTAAAAAAGATGTTGTTGGATATGGAATAAAGGTATTGACATTCATTATCCTTAATAGTATGCTCATGAAAAGGCGGTTACCTTCTTCTAACCAGTGCGGAACGTGCGCGGAAGGATAAGGTGGCCGGATAAGGAGCTTACAGGTATGAGATTAAATGAAGGAATTATCGGAAAGGTCTATAAGGTCACAGATGTCAATGTGGATGAACAGATCACCAGGCGTTTAGAGGCTTTGGGGGTCAATGAACAGACCTCCATCACCATATTGAACAAAAAGGGGAGCGGAAGCCTGATCATCAAGGTGCGTGGCACCAGGCTGGCTCTGGGCAGAAAGATCTCTGACGGGATCATGGTCAAGGAGGCATAGAGATGGCGCGAAGAGAGTACAAAGACCAGGACACCCGGGAAACAAAGTGTCCCATAACCGTGGGATTTGTGGGCAATCCCAACTGCGGCAAGACCACACTATTTAACGCGTTCACCGGCGCCAAGCTGAAGGTGGCCAACTGGCCCGGCGTTACGGTGGAAAAGGTAGAAGGGGAGACCAGTTACGGGGGCCGCGTCATAAAAGTGGTGGATACGCCGGGGATCTACAGCCTGACCTCCTATACTATTGAGGAGATCGTTACCAGAAAATGCATTGAGGATGAAAATGTTGACGTGATCATCAATGTGGTGGACGCGTCTTCTTTGGAACGGAATCTGTATCTGACGCTGCAGCTGCTGGAATTAAAGAAGCCGGTGATCTTGGCTCTGAACATGATGGATATTGTGGAGGAGCGGGGGATGGAGATCGATCTTCACCGCCTGCCGGAGATGCTGGGGCATATTCCCGTGGTGCCGGTGTCGGCCAGAAAGCGCAGCGGCCTGGACGTGCTGATGCATGCGGTGGTCCATCATTATGAGGAGGGGCCCCAGGGGATCGTGGTCCAATATGAGCCATGGCTGGAGAATTTGATCGGCCAGGTGGAACAGGAGCTTGGGCAGCGGTACGGGGAGATGGACAACATGCGGTGGCATGCCATCAAAATGCTGGAGTGGGATGATGAGGTAAAAAAGGATCATCCCGTTGACCTGTTCCATATTGTCAGCCGTTCTTATGAGAAAGAGATCATTAACGAAAAATATGATTATATAGAGGAGGTTATTGACGAGTGCCTGTTCAACAAAGAAAAGCAGGCGGCCATGACTGACAGAATTGACAGCTTTTTGACCCATCCTGTGTGGGGGATCCCTATTTTTCTGGGGATCATGGCGCTGGTGTTTTTCCTGACCTTCACGGTGGGCGACTTTTTAAAGGGGTATTTTGAGGCAGGACTGGATTCCGGTTCTCAGGCGCTTTTGGAAGGGCTGAAAGTTATGGGAACTTCCCGGTGGCTGATCTCCCTGGTGGTGGACGGGATCGTGGCAGGGGTGGGAGGCATCCTGACATTTCTTCCCAATATTTTTATCCTGTTTCTTGCGCTGGCTTTTTTAGAGGACAGCGGATATATGGCAAGGGTTGCCTATGTGATGAATGAGACCATGAGTCGGGTGGGGCTTTCGGGAAAGGCTTTTCTTCCCATGCTTTTGGGATTCGGGTGTACGGTACCTGCGGTCATGGCCACCAGGGCGCTGGCTACGGAGCGGGACCGGAGAAGGACCATACTGATCACACCGTTTATGTCCTGCTCCGCAAAACTTCCGATCTATGTATTGTTTGCCCAGATGTTTTTTAGGGAACATGCCCTGTTGGCGGCGTATTCGCTGTATGTAATCGGGCTTTTGACGGCCATCGGCATTGCCTATATCGTTCACAAAGGGGCAGGGAAAGAGGAGGGAGACGCGCTGCTGATCGAACTTCCCGAGTATAAGACGCCTAATAAACGTACGGTTGCCATCTATGTATGGGAGAAGGTGAAGGACTACCTTACCAAGGCTGGGACCACCATCTTTGCGGCATCCATTGTGCTGTGGTTTATGCTGAATATGGGGCCCAGCGGGCTGGTGGAGGACATGTCGGCAAGTTTTGCGGCCATGATCGGGCGATTTTTGGTTCCGGCGTTAAAGCCGGCTGGGCTGGGAAGCTGGCAGATCGCAGTGGCCCTGATATCGGGACTGTCAGCGAAGGAAGTGGTGGTGTCCAGTTTCTCGGTACTCTATGGCATCAGCAATATTAACTCCGCAGCCGGTATGGCGCAGCTGTCCGGGATACTGGCCATGGATGGGTTTGGGGCGGTCAACGCCTATGCGCTGATGATCTTCTGCCTTATGTATTCCCCATGTGTGGCGGCCATCGGGACCATCAGGCGGGAGACAAAGTCCGCCGGCTGGACGGTCGGTCAAGTGGCATTTCAGATCTTTATAGCCTGGGCGGTGTCCGTTGTGGTGTATCAGGCGGGCAGTCTGCTCTTACCATAGGGGCCAATTTTCAAACACGCTTTAGAACCTTAAGAACGAGCTCTTGCGTAAAATGGCAAAATAATGGAATTGCTGTATTGTTGAGTGAGCAAAGGGGCCGATTTAGTCGTGAAGCCAGTCAGAGAAGGAGAGATGTCCCGTCCGGGTTCAGATATGCCAAACATTCCGATGAGCCCAAAACGGAAA
>CAJTGF010000040.1 GCA_910575585.1 Clostridiaceae bacterium | reverse complement strand
ATGCCTTTTTTCTTATAGGCATTAGATGCTTTCAATGCCGAGGAGATATGGAATCTTTTAAAAAATTTTTCGATAGATTTTGAAATCTGCTTATCATTCTGGTTTGCTTGTGTTATACTTTTATTCATAGCATGAGCCTCCGGTTTTAATTGTTTTTCGACAACTCAATTATACCAAACCAGACGGTTTCATGCTATTTAATTGCCAGTTTTTATTGTATTTTCAAGATGCATAGGCACTTATTAAAGTGCGAAGTTTGAGTTTATAATAGAAGCAACTTCCTGCAAAATAATCGAATGGATGACATGACAAACAGACCGCTGGAAATGCAGTGTGCAAGACTGAATTCCACCAGCCGAACATATGAAATGTGAAAAGTCTATTTCCTGTCTGACAGCAGATTTTTTGTGGTGGTTAGTGGTTAAAGCGTATCAGCTTAGGCGTCAGGTTGACTTCATCGGGAGGAATCGGTCTAAGCTGAAGTGCTTTTAAAGTGCGGGCCCCATAAGTCCATAATGCTGCTTCATAAGGAGTGCGCCCGCCAAGGCTTTCCCGCGGCATGGAGTTGATGTGGTTTACGATCAGGTTCACATCCCACTGGGTCAGGAATTCAAAACTGGTGCCTTTTGGGAGAACCATCCGGAGCAGGGTGTGTGCGTTTTCAACACCGCCTTTTTGTCCGCTTCGCATAGGGTCACAGTAGAAGACGCTGGAGCATTTTTCTCCGTATATGTCGGTTTCCAGAGAGTCTGGGTCACCGAATTCCGAACCCCGGTCTGTAAGGACGGTATGGAACAGAAGATGGAAATCGGTATCCAGACGGTTTTTAAGCCGGTCAAAGACTATGCGGACAGCGCCGGTTGTGCATCGGTTCATCAGGAAGGCAAGAAACAGCTTTTCCTTGCGCAGATAGAAAGTGAGCAGTACTTTTTTAGAGTCTCTCGAAGAATGTACGGTATCCATTTCAGCGGCCCTCTCTCTATAGTCCGGGTCGAGCAGGAGAAAATCACTGTACATGCGGCCTGAAAACACTTCACGGTTGGTAATCTGTGTTTTGTGGCACTTGCGGGGCCGGAACTTCGTCTTGCGTTTCAGGTCGATATTCCTGGCTGTAAAGAGTCCCTTATCGATGTAGGTGTAGACGGAACGGACGGACATATCCAGCTCCGGATGGTTTGCCACGATCTGATAAGGGGACTGTCCTTGATAGACCAGATGGGAAACCAGCTTGTCTTTCTTTGCCAGTTCGGTCTTTGTCATGTTTAAGCCGCTTCGGGAAGAGCTTAGGGTCTCAGTGTATTTACGGTGTGCAAAACGGGCATCGTACACATATTTGTGGGCGATGGTACATTTATGGAGCGCCTTGTCGCAGCCATTGCAGACATAAGGGGCCTTGTCCAGACGGCCGCATCGTTCCCGGGCAAAATCTCTGCATGTCTGGTTACAGGATGGACAGGAGGTGCACTTGATCCCACAAAGGATGATCTTGCCACAGACATTTGTTTTTCGACAGTGATATCTGTGGATGCAGAAGTTATGGGCATTGTAGAAGGTGCCCTTGTGATACCAGTCGCTGAGCCGGTGCTTTTTGACCTCTTTAGAAATGGTAGAGGGATCTTTGCAGAGGAAGCGTGCAATGTCTTTAAAGGATGTTGCAGAGGAAAGGGCTTTTTCAATGTAAAGCCGATCCTGCAAGGAGAGATGTTTTTGATTGCCAGGTATAAGATTGCTCATGATTTCTCCTTCTACTGCTGTCAGAAAGCAGAGGAATCATATCATAAGCGTATGAAGAAGTAAACTCTACTTATGCAGAGGTAAATGCTACTGCAGTTTGAGAAGGTGGAATTTAAGATTTCATTTCAGGAAACTTACGAATTTCGCATAAAAATATGGTAAAAAACAGTGAAATGTATTATACTGTATATAGCTTTACTATTAGGAGGAAAGCCAATGAGATCCCCAATGGATGAAAAAACCTTTATGACTTTTTATAAAAATACGGTACTTGGATACTCCAATAACCTTCAGAGACATATATGTAGATCATTGGAAGAACAGCACCGGATCACTTTTGAAGAGCAGAGAAGCCTGCTCGATCCCGATAAAATTATATATTTTGAATCCAAGAAAGACCTTCGGGGTATACTTTCTCAGACAACTGTAAACAAAGATTTCATCGGATTTTATGAACATTGGGAATTTGTAAAGCTGTATAAATATTCTGTACCATTATTTTATCAGTTTGATACGGACAAAAATTTGACAGATATCTTGAATGAGAAAGGAATTTCAGAATTTAGCGAAACATCTTTTCAACCAGAATTCGTTCTTAATACCTCGCTTTCAGATGCCAAGCCGATTTATCTGATAGAACAGGACAGAATATTTATAAAATTTACACTGCAGAAAACATATGTTACATCTGAATCTTTTGAGCAGACTGATTACAGATATCCTATTGTATTATACTTTGATTTGCCCAACCAGTGCATGGAAATACGCTATGATGCTATAAAATATACGGACTCTTTCGACAGTGAGATCTATGAAAAATTAGTAGTCAGCTGTATTGACTGGATAAAAAAAGAGTTAGGACTTTCTTTGTATACCTGTGAGCATACCGATGCAATAAAGATTGTGAATGATAAACAGAATGAAGATGTAAAAATGTATAAGCAGATGATGCAGATGAGTTCGGGCGGTGCAGCCGAACTGACTGCAGCCGAAAGTTCTGATTATGTATTACCTTTTATTGGTGAAATTCGAGAACTTATTGATGAAAATGAAGATCTTTTCAATGAAGCACCTGAGATTAAGCAGCTGCTTACCCAATACCTGAATGATAAAGAAGCGACAGCAAGTTATCCTTACATTTATGTGAAATGGGTAAAGCCTGTGGAATCGCAGAGTTACATAGTTAAAATAACCTTTGATTACTTAAACCGTAGATACACTTTACTACAACATATCACCGGGGGTTGTAAAGATTTAGGAATGGAGCGGATGAATGATGCTATCAAATATCTTTGTGAAAGTGGTTCCTTTGCTAAAGGAGAAAAAATTTGATATTGATTATGATGCATTAGCTAAATTTCTTGAGCGCTATAAGCCAGGTGACTGGTTGTATCCGGATGCAATGCACCGTAATCTAAAAATGAGCATAAAGACTGTTTATGAGATTTTGGAATTGTGTGTTGAAATAAAAACTTTGGAGCAGTATCTACAGATATATTGCCCTCATTGCCAAAAATATACCGGTCAATATTATAAGACTATTGCAGAAATACCAGATGAAATCAACTGTCTGCATTGTGATTATGAAATACTGAACCCCTTAAACCACGCAATTATTATCTATAAGGTCTTATAAATGGCAAACGAATCGGATATTGTAAAAAAGTCGGAAGCTTTTCTGAATGATATAGGAATGACAGCAACAGAATGGCTTCTGACTATGGGGAAATATAAATCCCACATTTTGCAGCTTGATGATACAAGCTATAAAAAATTTGCTGAGTTGTATGAGAAAATAATCAATAAGGATTTTAAACAGAGCGATAAAGGGAAACTGTTAGAAGATTTATCAACTTTGGTATTGTATCAAGGATATGCAGGAATTTTTGAATGCAGAAGAAATCTTCGTACAAGCAGCAATGAGATTGACCTGCAGCTTTGTTGGACGGAAAATGCACGACTGGCAGGAATTGATAGAGCCTTTCCGTTCTTAGAAGATTCTTTTTTGTGTGAATGTAAAAACTATAAGAAGAGCGTAGATGTGACGTATGTTGGAAAATTTTTCTCATTGCTTCATGCTGCTCGATGTAAAATTGGTATTATGATTGCCTGGAACGGTATTGCCGGGCGTTCTAAATGGAGCGATGCCAGCGGACTAATTCGGAAAATTGCGTTAAGGGATAACACCTACATTATTCCTATTGAAAAAAAGGATTTTAAGGCAATTTATGAACAAAAAGCAAATATTTTTTCTATAATACATGATAAATATTTAGCTTTGCAAAACGATATAGATTACTCTGCATATGTTCAGCACCATGAACTTGAAGAGAACTTTAAGAAAAGCTAATAGGATTCTTGAAAGCCAAACACCTTGCATTTATTTGCAATGGTCATTGTTATGCATTGATACCGAAGGATTGTGGACTTCGGTATTTTGCATTAAGAGATATTACAGATGTCAAATGATTATATACGATTTCTTCTTCCAATAAAGAACATTTTACAGAAGAGACAGAAGAATTTTCAAAAAATTAAAAAGATAATAAAAAGGAAATTAAAATGATGGACAGAAAAGAGATTGAACATGTATTTCAATGGTCCGATGAATATATCAAAAAAAATCCAGAGATTTTGAATAAATCAACTAATAATATTTTTGAGGAGCTGGATGATGGAACAAAGGAAATGCATCACTTGCGGTGGGGAGTAATGGTTCGCGCAAGAATGAAAAATATGACAGATTTTACTTATTCAGGGATAATAGAGTATCTTTCAAATTTTAATGAATGCAGCCTAATGACAGAATATATTGGGTTTGTTTTGCAGACACAATACGGCATTTATATGGTACGACTTTTGATAGAAGGAAATAACATGGGGAAAGATATGTTTCCATATGCAAGTGCCAATATATTGTACGATGAAGCATTTGATATAAATGATATCAGACCTATTTTAAATGTTTTTGTAATAAATAAAGAAAACCATTTATTGGATAGTACAATTAGAAATTATGCAAGTTTAATTATCAAATATAAAAAAGAAGATTATATATTAAATGATTATTTGTCATTTCCCACAGAAATATATGCCAGATTAGTTTTGCACATTGGAAGAAATCTCGTATATGAGAATATAGATCAAGTGGACAAGATGCTTTCATTACTTTTTGAACACGATAATCCCTGCTGTAAATTTAGTGCATTAGATCTGCTGGAGTTACTTTCTTATGGCAAAACTAACTTTACAGATAAGTATATGGAACACTGTATTTGTCTGATGAAAAATGATGATTACAAATTGAAGTTAATAGGAACATTTGTGAACTACTTAGAGTGTGGTGAGAATGGAAGATATTATCATAGTATCTATGAATACTTGAAAGAAATGATAGAGACATCAACAGAAGCTAAAAAAATTTTACTGCACTATATTGAATACAAGAAAGAATTGGATGAAAAATTAGAAGCACTAATTTGGATTATAATAGATAATTCATTTCAAAAAGATAAAGAGATTTTACATAGCTTGGACTTTTATTTTTCTCAAAAGTTAAAAGAGAATACGGTCAATGCATTAAATTATCTGGAAAAAGTGTATATAATCAATCACTATAACATTGGCGACATGTTCTGGGATTGTATTCCATTAACCTGCGAAGAATTAACGTGTGATCAGACACTTATTTGTAAAAACTGTTTTAAGAAAATTCTAAGTGGTAGCATACAAGAGTTTTTATGGGGTATAGAACTTTTTAAATCTTTGGTGAAGATATCAGAAGTTAAAAGCCACTTTCAAAATAATAGGTATAATGATGATCAAATGATATTGATCTTACAGGGAATCATCTACTTTTCTGTTAATGCCGAAAAAATATGTGAATTTCTATTTTTGACTATTCCGTATTTTGAGTCAACCGAAAAAGTATGGAGTCTGATTTGTGAAGATGTTTATCCTAACTATGCCGGGAATTTGATGGATACAGCAAATAAGTATACGAAAAATGTAAATGAAAAACAAATGGAAATCTCCTTTCAGCTACTTAAAATGAATAAAGAACATTTGGACAAAATAAAAAAGGGTTATGAAAACAAAGATCTTAGACCTTCAGCTCAAAGAGAATACGAATATCAAAGATTTAAAATAGAACAGAATAGAAAGTTGAATAATGATTCAAAACAAAAATCGCTATTTTTGAAATTGTTTCCTGAAAGATTTATGAAATATGGAACAAGAATTGGATTTATACAATATGGTCCTAATGGAAAAATGACATATCATGTTAGTGAGTATGCTAAAATTGGGGTCTCCAAAGAACTGCCAAGAGCATTTCTCAATAATCCTCACGAATTCGAACAGAAAAGGAAAAAATATTTGATGTGCAGGTGTTATAATGAGACTGATTATTAAAGAATATATATCACAATTAAAAGAGAAAGATGAATTAGATTTGTTGCTGTTGGAACTATTAGTTCAAAATGGATATGTGGCGGATAATATACCTCGGACAGGCAACCGGCAATATGGAGTAGATATTCAACTGCATAATGAAGAGGAAATATTGCTTCTGGTAATTAAGCAAGGGAATATAGACCGAACCATGTGGGATTCCTGCCCTAATGCTGTTAGGCAAAGCCTGGATGAAATTAAAGATGCATATATGGACTTACTTACAGAACAGGAAAAAAAGAAGAAAATAAAAGTTGTGGTTGCAACTAACGGAGTAAAAGAAGAATCAATCAGAGCCAATTGGAAGGGTTATGTTGACCATAATAAAGACTGGAATGGAAAAAAGGTCGAGATAGAATTTTGGGGTATTGATGATATTGTTAAGCTTATACAGCTAAACTATCTGAATGAACACATTTTTGAACAGCCTTTGCAAAGCGCTCTGAGAAAGGCGTTATATTTTGTAGAAGAAACAGATTACAAAAAAGAGTACTATGAAAAAATAATCCAAACCCTACTTGCAAAAATTACTACTGAAAACAATAAAGGAATCAACAAATCATTAACATGTCTTCATCTATCCTGCGAAATGATTTGCCAATATGCCAATAATTCTGGAAATAGCAAAATTGCAATCAATGTATCTGAATATTTATTGATTCAATACTGGAAATTCTTATTTAAAAAGAATTATTTCGGAAAGAAAAAATGGGTAGAATGGCTACTTAAATTTTGTATGGATTATGAAAAATGGAATGATGTGTATTACCAGAAAATTCATGAGGTCTGTATAGATCCAATGTTGTTTCCTAATTATAATGTTGTCGAAAATCGAATTATCCTATATGAAATTATGGGCTATTTAACAGCATATGCAACATATTTGTTTGTTTATAAACGAGAAAAAGCCCTATTGGTTTTAAATGATGTCATAAGTTTGATTAACAATTATCCTAATATGGTATATGCACCGTTTGATTCCAATATAGGAATCAAATTAAGTTTATACAGACTTCTTGCAAAATATAATAGAATAGATGACATAAAAATACTTTTGGAAGATCAAAGTCGTATTTTAGTGAATTACTATAGAGGGCAGCATAAATATCCTGCACCCTCAGATACTTTTGAAGAAGCTATAAATATAGAATCTCGTAATTTGGTTGAAGAATATAAATATTCAGGATTTTGGGGCTATACTCTTTTGTGTATTGTTTCTTTAGATTTTGAAAGCCTATATAATGAAATAAAAGAATTTTTGAAAGACGATTTAGAACAGGTAGCAAAATGCATATGGTTTTTGCGCAAAAATGAAGAAGAGATATATTATGAGAGATGTGCCATGAATCTAGCAGGAGAAGGTGTAGAATTGCCAGTTGAAATGGAATATTCTGATTTTAAAAGAAAAGCAGAGTTTATTTTAAGCCATTATAAAAACGAACAAATGTCATTTGATGAATTTAATTTTGAACCTCTCGAAATTATCATCTGCCGATATTATGGATATATTCCAAGAATAAATGCTAATTTTTTATTTCCTCAATCCCAATAATCTTCTATAATAATAAGATACTCAATTTGTATAGATGCGAGAGCTAAGATTATTTATGATGGAAAAGAAGGTGATATTATCCATCAGTATGTAACATTTACCAGAATATGCCAGGAACAAGTGTCGTCTCATGGAAGGACCAGAAAGGCTATACAGGAAGCGATTCGCATCTGCAAAGACAGGAATGTGCTGAAAGAATATCTCGAAAGCAAAGAAAAGGAGGTTGTCAACATGATGATGGAATTATATGATCAGGAAGAAGTGATGCGCTCTTATGTCAAAAGCAAAGAGCATGATACAAAAGTTGAAACAGCGAAACGCTTATTAACAATAGGCAAACTATCATTTGAAGAAATCGCGATTGGTTCTGGTCTGCCTATAGAAGAAGTGGAGGAACTGGCTGGTTTACAGTTAGCTTGAATTTGAACCAATATTGCAAAAAACAGGGCGGTATATCACAAGGTATACTGCCCATATTTTAATTCAGGATCTTTTTCCTAAAATTTCTATATGTATTTCCCCATACATCATTCTCTGGCACAAAATTGGCACAATTCCGCACAAAATTGGCACGGTTCTGCTCTTTCCCCGTAAATGGGGATATGTTACACTAAATATGCTTAAAACTGTATCCAGAAGCAATCCGGGCTGGCATGGCACCTTTCCAGAGAGGTGCTTTTTTGCGCCTCTGACCGCAGAGCCGGCTTTTCCCCGCCTCCCGCCCGGAAGAAAGAAGACCATGCCTGTTCCTGTGGCATGGTCTTTTCTTTCCACAACCAAATCTTATTTAAAGGAGGTCCACAAATTGAGACTGAAAAACAAACTGCAGACCCCTGCCTCGGCAGGAAAGAAAACCGGGCCCAGGTT
The DNA here is from genome assembly GCA_910575585.1 of Clostridiaceae bacterium. Classification (GTDB taxonomy): domain Bacteria; phylum Bacillota; class Clostridia; order Lachnospirales; family Lachnospiraceae; genus UBA3402. Next base: position 41,025 of record CAJTGF010000040.1, on the reverse strand, counting down.
CTCCCCTGCGAAAGCGGCCTATTATGCATTCCTGTGGTCCATGATGTTCCTGATGTCCACCCAGCCGGTCTATGCGGCGGATGTATGGACAAAAGCCACGGAGATCATGAAGGACGTCTACAACCAGATCGTGCTCATCTCCACCGTGGCTGCTATCGTCACCGCTTCGGTGGCCCTGCTGATGATGAACTTCTCCCGCTCCGGCCGCACGGTGGATGAAAGCCGCGCATGGCTGAAACGTATCTGCATCACCTGGGCGATCTTAAACGGCCTGGGATTCATCATGGCCTACATCACCCCGTTCTTTGCGGACGGCAAATGGAACGGCTGACCGCCGGAAAGGAGTGATTGTTTATGGGTATATTAGACGGAATTGTGGAATGGATCGCTGAACAGGTGATGAACGGCCTTGACCTCATAACCACTTCAGTCCTGGGGGCGCTGGGCTGCGACATGACCGTGTTCCTCCGTTACTTTCCCGCCGCAGAGACCATGTACAAAGTCTTTGTGGCGCTGGCTATCGGGATCATCCTCTTAAACTGGGTATGGCAGCTGTTTAAGAACTTCGGCCTGGGAGCCGGCATAGAAGCGGAAGACCCGGTGCGCCTGAGCATCCGTTCCGTCCTCTTCATCCTGCTGGCTTATTTCTCGGACGGGATCGTGGATACCGTTTTAAAGATTGGCGGCACCCCGTACCACTGGATTATGGATTCCGACCTGCCGGCATTGAGTTTTGCGGATTTCAATTCGGTCATGCTGGCTATCATCGGCGTCTGTGCCAACGGTGCGGTGGCCCTGATCGCCCTGATCGTGGTGCTGGTGCTGGCATGGAACTATCTGAAGCTCCTTTTGGAAGCGGCAGAACGGTATGTCCTTTTAGGGGTACTGGTCTACACGGCGCCTGTGGCTTTTTCCATGGGAGCCTCCCAGTCTACCTCCAACATTTTCAAGTCCTGGTGCCGGATGTTCGGCGGGCAGGTGTTCCTCCTGCTCATGAATGCCTGGTGCCTGCGCCTGTTCACATCCATGGTCGGGGCTTTCATAGCAAACCCGCTGTCATTGTGAGAATACATAGAAAGGAATGGCGATAACCATGAAAAAAAATAAAAAGCTGTTTACTGCTCTCTTCCTGATGGCACTCTTTTTCTGCCTGTCCAGCCAGACGGCCTTTGCCTTTTCGGAGAGTGACGCCCAGGCCCAGGTGGATGCGGCGGGCCGGGAGGCGGTATCGGGCAATGTCCTGGTCTGGTTCCTGTGTGCCATCGCATTTCTGAAGGTGTCCCAGAAGATCGATTCCTTCATGTCCAGCCTGGGTGTAAATGTTGGACATACGGGCGGCTCCATGATCGCGGAGGCCATGATCGCCGCAAGGGGTGTAGGGGCTGTCCGCAACTTTTCCCGCCAGCACTTCGGCGGCAGCCACAGCAGTTCCTCTTCCCATGTGAACACAGGCTCCGGCTCACCCGGAAGCCCTGGAAGCCCCGGCAGTCCGGGCGGGTTCCTGGCAGGCGGCCTTGCAGGCGTGGTCAGCCGGCAGGTCACAAACAGCGCCCTGCGCACGGCAACCACCCACACGGAAATAAACCGGCAGAGCGGCAAAGCGCCTGGCGGCAGTATCGGAGGCTTTGCGTCCGCCATATCCGCCGGCATTGGAGGGAACATGTACGCCTCTTCCGTTGTAAAGGGCGGCGATTTTGCCAATAACGTCATCGGTACAGTCGCCACGGGAAATATTGCCTCTGTCGGTTCCATGACCGGGGAAAAGGCTGCCCAGGCTCTCCACTCCTACATGGGCTATGCCGCACTGGAAGAGGGCGCACAGCATGTACCTTCCTTTACAAACGTGGAGATCGGGGGTGGACGCATTACCGGCATGGAAATCTCGGAGGAACACCCGGAGGGCATTTCCTTCGGCATGTACCATGCGGACCAGTACACCGCCCCGGAAGGGGCCTATGCCACCATCCAGGCCGTAGACGGCACTTCCTGGTATAAGCAGTACGCACAGGATGCCGTGGAGAAATCCCCTTACATGGCGGCGGACGGCTCCATTGCCTATAAGGAATCCATCGTGAAAAAGATGCCCCCGGCACCGAAAAGAAAGGACAGGTTATAAATGGCAGAAGAACAGAAAAACGGGCTTACCGAAGCCCTTGAGACCGGCGCGTCTGCGGCACACCTTGCCAGGGGCGCCATAAAAGCGGGAAAAACAGTGTCCGGGGCCGCAAAGGGTGCCGCCACGGGCGGGCCTTACGGCGCAGCGGCGGGGGCATTATGGGAAAGCCGCAAATCTGTCGGAAAAATCCTGGCGACAGCCGCTGTCCTGCTGATGCTCCCGGTGCTTTTTGTGCTGATGCTCCCCGGCCTGATCTTTGACGGCTTTTCCGCCGCTTTTTCCCCTGCGGACCCGGAAACCCCTGTCCTGAACAGCGAGACCGCCATCATAGAGAATGCCAACACCATAACCTTCACCATCAGCGGCATTCTGGGGGAAGGCATGGAGGATGTGATGGAACGGATCGAACGGGATTTTGCCGCCTCGGACGGGGATGGAATGGAGATCATCAACCCATACGGGGCAAACCCTGTATACAATGCCAACCTCTTTGTCTCCCAGTACTGTGCGGCAAAGGAAAAGGAATTTGCGGATATCTCCATTACGGATATGGCGGCAGTCATGCGCCGGGGAAAATCCCACCTCTATTCCTATCGGCGGACAGAGGAAATGCGGGAGAAAACCGTAGAAGATCCGGAAACCGGGGAAGAGACCACCGTATCGGAAAAATGGATGGTCTACACGGTTCTCTATAACGGGGAAGAATATTTTGCCGACCAGGTATTCGCCCTTACGCAAGACCAGAAAGAGCTTGCTGCCGATTATGCCGGCAACCTGAGCCTTTTCCTTGGTGACGGTCTGGTCCAGAACCTGGCGGGCTGGGAAGGGAACAGCATCCCATCCCTCGGTGATGTACGCTTTACGGATGGCAGCACGGAAGTTGTCTATTATAACCAGCTGGATGAACGCTATGCCGGGAAGCCTTACGGCACCGACCATATCGGCGGTTACGGCTGTGGCCCCACCTCCATGGCGATGGTGGTTTCCTCCCTGGCCGGGGAGACCGTTGACCCGGAACGTATGGCACAGTGGGCCTGTGAGAACGGCTACTGGTGCAAGGGGAGCGGCTCCTATCATGCGCTGATACCCGGCGCGGCAGAAAACTGGGGGCTTGCCGTTTCCGGCTGTTCCCCCTCAGAACCCCAGCGGATACTGGACGCCCTGGCAGACGGGAAGCTGGTGGTAGCCATCATGTCAAAAGGGCACTTCACAAGCGGCGGACATTTTATCGTGCTGCGGGGAGTGAAAGACGGAAAAATCCTGGTGGCTGACCCTGCCAGCTATAAACGGAGCGGACAGCTCTGGGATTTTTCCATCATTTTGAACGAAGCCAGCAGACGTGCAGGTGCGGGCGGCCCATTCTGGATCATCGGCTGAGCCGTCCTGCCGCAGTCCGGCCATGAAACCTGTTTACGGACGTTCCGCTCTGATTTTATCCGTGGCCGGAACTGACACACTGCGAAAGAGAGGTACTACCATATGAACAATCAAAATGACCACGACACCTATATCATCCCGCCGAATTTTGTAGACACAGGCACCTTTTTCGGCGGCATGTTCCGGGCAAGGAATGTGATCGAAGCCGGCATCCTGGCCGCCGTGACCGGGGTGCCGGTTTTCCTGTTCCTTCCCTTCGGTCTGACCGCCCGGATCATCGTGCTCTGCCTGACCACCCTGCCCCTTGTCCTGTTTGCCCTGATCGGCATAGCGGGGGAAAGCCTGTCATCGTTCCTGGTCATCTTCTTAAAATATATGAAGAACCGCCGTATCGTGGGCAGCGGTGAAAGCCGGGAAACCATGCGGGCCGCTCCCGCCGCCAAAAAGAGCAGGCGGGAACAAAAGAAGAAAAAATATGGCCAGGAAGAGGCCAGGACATCAGAGGATATCGGGCAGAACGGAAAGCCGGACGGAAGCAAAAAAGCCGGCAGGGAAGAAAGGATCGGCGGTATGTCCGGCTGGCGGCGTAAGGGGGAGGAAGATTTTCCCGCAGAGTTTGACCAGGTGAAAGGTTATGAGATACGCCAGAAGCTCCGTCCCAGCCAGACACAGAAAAAACAGAAGCCCGGCCCCCAAAGCAATAAAAATGGAAAAGGAGGGAAAAAGGAAGCCAAAAAAACAGACAAACGGAGAACCTCTACAAAATCCAGGAAACCGGACCATAGAAACAGGCAGCAGAAAAAGAACCACTCCCCCAGAAAGCCGCTGCACACGCCGGAAGCTCCGTTTGCCCACTTAAACCCGGTGGCGGACTACCTGCCCATCAGCAGGATAGAAAACGGCGTCATCTACACGAAAGACCACCGGTATGTGAAGGTGGTGGAGGTGATCCCCATCAACTTCCTGCTCCGCAGCGCCAGGGAACAGAGGAGCATCATCTATTCCTTTGTTTCCTATTTAAAGATAAGCCCGGTAAAGCTCCAGTTCAAGGTGCTGACCCGCCGTGCGGATATCGGGCGCCACATGGAGACGGTGCGCCGGGAGATGGCCCAGGAGACCAACGAACAGTGCCGGCTCATGCAGGAGGATTACCTGCAGTTCATCCAGCAGATCTGTTCCCGCGAGGCGGTCACGCGCCGGTTCTTCCTGGTCTTTGAATACGAGCCATGGAGCAATGCAAGGCGCACGGACGAGGAAGGGGAAGCCATCGGCTCCCTGCAGTCCGCCGTCCACACCGCCTCCAATTACCTGCGCCAGTGCGGGAATGAATTGGTGCTGCCGGACAACGAGGACGAGTTCACCATAGATGTGCTCTATAACCTCCTGTGCCGGAATGAGAGCGCCACAAAGCCCCTCCCCGTCCGGGCAAAAGAGGTGGTGGCGCAGTACCTGGCAAACGGGAGGGAGGCGGAGATCGACCATATCCCTGCCGGGGAGTTCATCGCCCCCACAGGCATTGACTTCACCCACGGGCGCTACATCTGCATTGACGGGCTTTATTACGCCTACCTGCTGATCCCTTCGGACGGCTATAAGACCCATGTGCCAGCCGGATGGCTCAGCCTGATGGTCAATGCCGGGGACGGGATCGACCTGGACATGTTCCTCTCCCGCCAGCCCAAGGAGCGCATCATCCAGAAGGTGGGCCAGCAGCTGCGCATCAACCGCTCCCGGATCAAGGACGCCAGCGATACCAACACGGACTTTGACGATATCGACAGCGCCATCCGCAGCGGCTATTTCCTGAAGGAAGGGCTTGCCAATAACGAGGATTTTTACTTTATGAACCTGTTAGTCACCATCACGGCCCCCAATGAAGAGGACCTGGAATGGAAGGTCAGCGAGATGAAAAAACTCCTGCTCTCTCAGGACATGCGTGTATCCTCCTGCCACTTCCGGGAAGAACAGGCATTCCTGACCGCCCTGCCCCTGGTATCCGTGGAAAAAGGGCTGTATGAGCGCAGCAAACGCAACCTCCTGACCGGAGGCGCCGCAAGCTGCTACCCCTTTACCAGCTATGAGATGTGCGATGATAACGGAATCCTTCTGGGGGTAAACAAATACAACAGCTCCCTGATCATTGTGGATATCTTTAATTCCGCCGTCTATAAAAACGCAAACATGGCGATCCTTGGAACCTCCGGTGCGGGCAAGACCTTCACCATGCAGCTCATGGCGCTGCGGATGCGGCGGAAAGGCATCCCCATTTTCATCATTGCTCCCTTAAAGGGGCATGAGTTCCACCGGGCCTGTGCCAACGTGGGCGGCGAGTTCATCCAGGTCTCCCCGGCAAGCCCCCACTGTATCAATGTGATGGAGATCCGGCAGGTGGACCGCACGGTGAACGAACTGCTGGACGGCCCCGGCATCCAGTTATCGGAACTGGCAGAGAAAATCCAGCGGCTCCATATCTTTTTCAGCCTGCTGATCCCGGATATGAACCATGAGGAGCGCCAGCTTCTGGACGAGGCCCTGATCCACACCTACAACAAAAAGGGCATCACCCATGACAACGCTTCCCTGGCAGATCCGGAAAACCCGGAACAATACCGGGAAATGCCGGTACTGGGCGACCTTTATGAAATACTGAAGAAATCGGCCGCTACAAAACGGCTGGCAAATATCCTGAACCGCCTGGTGAACGGCTCCGCCAGCACCTTCAACCAGCAGACCAACGTGTCCCTGGACAATAAATATACCGTACTGGACATTTCCTCCCTGACCGGCGACCTGCTGACTGTCGGGATGTTCGTGGCGCTGGATTTTGTCTGGGACCGGGCAAAGGAAGACCGTACCGAGGAAAAGACCATCTTTATAGATGAATGCTGGCAGCTCTTGTCCGGCGCCGGCGCCACGGGCACACGCCTTGCCGGGGATTTTGTGCTGGAGATCTTCAAGACCATCCGGGGGTACGGCGGCTCCGCTGTCTGTGCCAGCCAGGACCTGAATGACTTTTTTAACCTGGATGAAGGACGGTTCGGAAAAGGCATCATCAACAACTCCAAGACCAAGATCATCCTGAACCTGGAAGATGACGAAGCCATGCGCGTGCAGAGTGCGCTCCATCTTTCCGATGCGGAGATCATGGAGGTCACCCACTTTGAGCGTGGCAACGGCCTAATCAGCACCAACAACAATAACATCATGGTGGAATTCAAGGCAAGCCCCCTGGAAAAAGACCTGATCACCACGGACCGGAGGGAGTTAAAGGACATCGTGGAGCGGATGCGGCAGCAGAACGAAGCCGGATAGCAGGCAGGATTACGCGCCATATACGCATGGATTACGCAATCAGGTTTCTTATGCGTCCGTTATACGCACAGATTACGCATTTGCAGAAAAACCAGAAAGGAAGGTGTTGCCAGTGAAGACCAGGGCTGACTTATACGGCCGGGAGGCCACGGAACTGCTCCGGATCATATCCATGTATCCGGGGCTGACGGAAAAACAATTATGCCGGTTCTACCCTGGCCGGGAGGATGTTACCAAAAATCTGCTCGCCCACCTGCGCAGACAGGGGCGTGCCCGGCAGACAGACAGCGGGAGATATTTCCCTTACGGGAATGACAAAGCAGAAACCGATCCCGGCATGGTGCGGGCGGCATGGGTCCTGCTGGACTTTATCGACAAAGCAGAATACCACTCGTCCAGCGATTTCCCCGTGAAGATTGTTTTTTTCTCCGGCGGCGAACTGTACGAGATCATCCATGCCGCTGCCGGTCAGGAGGCCCTTGTCACCCATGCCCTGCACCAGGACCGTGACAGCGGCGGCCGCCGTATCGTGCTGGTGGATGACCCCGGGCAGATCCCCTTTCTGGAGTTTCCGGGGATAACCGGATTCTGTACGGTGGATGCCGCCGGAAATGTAAGCTACTACAAAAAATCATCATAAAAAGATTGGAGGGATGTGAGTGGACCGAAAAATCATCTCACGCCGGATCGCAGATATCCAGAACAGCCTTTCACGGCTGAACAACAACATCTGTGCCATGGATTCCCTGGATATCCAGCGCTATCCGGAAAACTACGAAACCATGTCAACCGAAGCCGCCCTGCGGGCAGAAGGGATCGCCTGCCAGCTCAGGAGCCTTCTTTATGCCTCCACTTCCGTCCAAAAGACGGAGTACCTTGTTCAGGCAGGGGAAGCCCACGGCATTGAAGTATGTTTTGAAGACGGCATCCTGGAAGTAGCAATGCCCCGCCTGCTGCCCAAAAAGAAATCACGCCAGAGCAGCCTGTTTCTGATCGACCCGCTCCATGCAGTCCTTGGGCAGTACATAAAGGAACACCCCATGCCGCGGTTCCGGGAATGTGTGGTCTGCATCTCCCATGTGTATGACCATGAACTGCCGGACTGGTGCCTTCTGGACTATGACAACCTGCAGCAGAAGCAGATCCTGGACACCATCGCCCTGTATGTGATGGCGGATGACAGCGGGCTTTTATGTGACGCCTACAATACCACGGAACTTGGGGATAAGGACGGCACCCGCATCTACATCATGGAAAAAGGCCGCTTTGCCGGATGGCTCTCCGGACGGGAAAAGGATTTAAAATCCATATCGGATTTTTGACCATTTGGGGATTTTTTTCACCCATATGCCGGGAATCCGGGAAATGCCCGAAAAAACTGCTTTTGGGGGTGTTTTCCCGCCCCAAATTTACCGAAGTTTTCAGTCACCCCGGTAAAAAACCGGGGAAATGCCGGCCCCGTGCCGGTCATAAGGAGGTGATCTTTTGGATGGCAGCAGCAGACTCCCACGGACAGACACGATCAGTTACCATCTGCTTGAACTGACCGCCATATGCGGTGAACTCCCCGCATATCTGCTCATGCGCATTCCCGGCAGCACCAGTTACAAAGAGTCTGTCATAACTTCCCTGAAAAAAGACGGGCTCCTGAAAACCTACTACCGGGATAAGCTACGCGGCTACCGCCTGGGCCGGAAGGCAAGGAGTTTCCTGCTGGAAGAAAACCCGGAACGGTTCTCATTCTTCCTTACGGGAAACGGGGAGACAAGCAGGTTAAAGAGCGAGTTTACCCGCCGCCTTCGCCTGCACCGTGTAGCTGAGATTTTTGTCTCCATGCGGAATGCGGGCATCCGGATCTTCCGGGATGAAAAGCCGGATATCTTCTCTGCCGGAGGCTCCCCGGTTTCCACGCTGGACTGCCCGGCCTTTTACGGTTCCCGCGAGATCAAAGAAGTCGGCATCGACGCTGTAAAGATCCGGGGCTCCCGCATGGCCGGCGCACTCCTTGCGCCAGCCGGAATCTTTGTCACCTATAACGGAGACTCCTATACCATGAAATGGGATTACCGGGCAGAGATAAAGGTGCAGGTATTTTTAAAGCTTCTGCTGTGCTGTGAAAGGCTGCCGGCCCAGTATGCCCGTACCGAAGTTTCCGGGCTGCTCCTTGGGAACGGCCTGGAGCCTTTTTACCAGATCCTTTCCAGTGCGGATACTTCCTCACGCTGTTTCTTCCTTCTGGACGGGAACTATGAGCATTTTTATTACCTGACCAATGACCGGTACGGGGATACGCTGCTGAAGCTCTTATGCAGCCTGGAAAAGGTAACTGAACTTGACCACATGCTGATGCAGGGATTTCAGCCAAAGGATACAGGGCTGCCCATAGAGCACGACGCCCTGGACCGGAACGGGAACCCGGTGCTGTTCGGCTATTTCCTGGATATCCCCCGCATCAACCGTTTCCATACGGCGCTCCAGCTGCAGGAACGGACGGGAACCCTGATCTGCTTTGACTTCCAGAAGGAAGTTCTCCACCGCTTCTGTGGCGGACAGGCGGAGTTTTCCACCATCAGCTTTGAAAAATTTGAAAGGAGGTTTTTCCCATAGACAAGAAAAAATTACTGAAAGGGCTGGTCACTGCCCCCATCGCCGTCCTCGCTATCCTGTATGCGGGCGGCTACCTTGGGCAGTTCATCGGCAACTACGCCCTCTGGAAACAGGGGGGCGGCTACCCCGGAGACGGCACATCCCCTCGGCCTCCCTCCCCTTCCCTTCCCGTCTGTTTACATGCGGCGGTCCGTCCGCCATACGGAATTTACGGGATCTTTATCTGTATCGGGCTTCTGGCCGTGCTGCTGCTTCTGGTCATGCGGATTGGATACAGCGACACCGGGGAATATGACGAGGACCGGAATTTCACCTACTCCGCCAAAGGCACCTACGGCACATCCGGCTGGATGAGCCGGAAAGAGATGGCAGGCGTCCTGGAGCTGGTGGCCGACCTGCGCCGGTATCAGGGGATCGTGCTGGGCATGCTGGAGAGGAAGGCGGTCTGTGTGCCGGAGAAGACACGGCTGAACAGCAACCTGGCGGTTTACGGTGCCAGCGGCTCCATGAAGACACGCTCCTTCTGCATGAACCGGATCTTACAGGGGGTATCCCGCGGGGAATCCCTGGTCATCTGCGACCCAAAATCGGAACTGTACGAAAAATCCAGCGAATATCTGCGTGACAAAGGCTACACGGTCCGGGTATTCAACCTGGTCAGCCCGGAAAACTCGGATTCCTGGAACTGCCTCTGCGAAGTGGAGGGCCAGGAGCTGATGGCACAGCTGTTTGTGGATGTCATCATCAAAAATACCACGGGCGGCGGCAAGGGAGACCATTTTTGGGATTCCGCTGAAATGAACCTGTTAAAAGCACTGGTCCTGTATGTGGATAAAGGGTATCCCCCGGAGAACCGGAACATGGGACAGGTCTACCAGCTCATCACCTTAAATTCAGAGACGGCACTGAACAGCCTCTTTGAGGTCCTGCCCATCAACCATCCGGCAAAGGCACCCTACAGCCTGTTCAAACAGGCATCCGATTCCGTGCGCAGCGGCGTCATCATCGGCCTGGGGAGCCGCCTGCAGGTGTTCCAGTCCGAACTGATCAAAAAGATCACCGCAAGGGATGAGATCGACCTGGAACTGCCGGGCCAGAAGCCCTGCGCCTATTTCCTTGTGACCAGCGACCAGGACAGCACCTTTGACTTCCTGGCATCCCTGTTTTTGTCCTTTGTGTTCATTAAGTTAGTGCGGTATGCGGACAGGAACTGCGAGGGCGGCCGGCTCCCCGTGCCCGTCCATGTCTTAGGGGAAGAGCTGACCGCCTGCGGCACCATCCCGGACCTTTCCCGGCGCCTGAGCGTGATCCGCTCCCGGAACATCTCCATGTCCTGCGTGTTCCAGAACCTTGCCGGGCTGCAGAACCGGTATCCTTTAAACCTGTGGCAGGAGATTTTAGGGAATTGTGACGTCCAGCTCTTTTTAGGGTGTACCGATCCCCTGACAGCGGAATATGTCTCTTCCCGTACCGGCCTTGCCAGCGTGGCGGTCTCCAGCAAGTCCAAACAGTTAGGCACCTGGCGCATCTCCAACTACACGCCGGAATACCGGGAGACCAGCGGCGTGGGGAAACGCCCCGTGCTGACGCCGGATGAAGTGCTGCGCCTGCCCATTGATGAAGCGCTGGTCATCATCCGGGGAAAGAAGACCCTGAAGGTGGACAAGATGGATTATTCCAAACATCCGGAATATCCCCTGCTGCGCTCCTGCAAGGCATCCGCCCATATCCCGGAGTGGAGACGCCTGGAAATGGAAGCCGCCACACCGGAACCAACCGTAAAACAGGCGCCACAAAAGGCAATGACAAAGCCGGCCGCAAAAACAGCACCAAAAAGTGCTCCCAAAACCGGAACAAAACCCGCCGCAAAAGGAGCTGTGAAAACACTGGCGTCTGGCACACGGCAGGAAACACAAAATCCCCCGGCATCAGAACCGGGAAAGCCTGCCGTATCTTCCGGCACCCCTGCCGGAATTGTATCTGCGGACAAAGATTCCATCATGTCCTGAAACCAGACTGCTATGGAACGGCCCGTTTCCGGGCGGTGAAATAGAATAACTACACTATGGAGGTAAACACATGGCAAGAAAAAAAGAACTTATGGAACTGGAAAACCCTTCAATGGAAGGAAACATCCCTGTGGACGCAGCAGGCACAGAGGCCGGAATTTTCCCCGGCGAAGAGGATGGCACACCGTCTGAAACGGACGGGGACGGCATGGACTTAAATGAACTCCTTGGCAGCATGGATCAGGAGCCGTCTGAAAACCCTGGACTGCCGGACGGAGAACTTCCGGAACTTACAGAGGAAGAAATCTTTGGGGAGGTGCTGGAAGATTCCGATGGCTCCGCCACTGTGCATGGTGCTGACGGGGAAAGCGATGTTTCCAATGAAGCACCACAACCGGAACCGGTAACTTCATCAGAAACAGGCAGCGCCGCCGCAAAGACCAGACGCATTGCCCGTCGAAAGAAAGAGGAATCTCATGCAGAAACTGACGCAGAAGCGCAGAAAGCAGAAACAGGGACGCCGGAGGGCATGGAAGCTACACCTGACAATGCACCCGATTCCCAGACTGCAGCTGCCGATAAGGGTGGGCCAGAAGATGATACCGCAGATGGAGCGGAAGAAACCATTCCCCAGGAAGAAATGGAACCCGCTGAATCCGGACTGGAAGATACGCCTTTACCCTCCGCTGAAGACACAGCCAGAACCGCGTCTCCCCCTGCTACATCCTCTTCCCGCCGTACCGCTGCCAGAGGCAGAAAAGAAGATGCCCCGGTACTGACACTGGAGGTACGTGGAGAAGTGGAAACGGAGGAATCCCGCGAGGATGCCATCTGGCATGAGATCCACAATGCCTACCGCACCCGGCGTATCCTTACCGGGCAGCTTGGCGGGATCGAGCAGACGGACAACGGAAAGACCATCACCATTGTAGACTATAAAGGTTTCCGGATTGTGATTCCCTTAAAGGAAATGATGATCAATGTGGGCCGCAGCCCTTCCGGGCAGGAATATGCGGAGCTGATGCTGCGCCAGAACAAGATCCTCGGCAATATGCTGGGTGCGGAGATTGACTTTATCGTAAAAGGCATTGATTCCAAAACCCGCAGCGTGGTCGCCAGCAGGAAGGAGGCCATGCTCCGGAAACGGCAGATCTTCTATCTGGATACGGATGCGGCAGGCATGTACCGCATTTACGAGGGGCGTATAGCCCAGGCCCGTGTGATTGCCGTGGCTGAGAAGGTTATTCGGGTAGAAGTTTTCGGGGTGGAGTGCTCCATCATGGCCCGTGACCTGGCCTGGGAGTGGATCGGGGATGCCCATGAGCGCTTTTCCGTGGGCGACCAGGTGCTTGTGCGTATTCTGAGCGTGCGCCGCGACAGCCTGGAGGATATGGGCATCAGGGCTGACATCAAGAGCGTGTCCCAGAATACCAACCATGACAACCTGAAAAAATGCCGCATCCAGAGCAAGTATGCCGGCAAGGTTACGGATGTACATAAGGGCGTGGTCTATATCCGTCTGTCCAACGGCGTGAACGCTGTGGCCCACTCCTGCTACGATTACCGGACTCCCGGCAAGAAGGATGATGTGAGCTTTGCCGTCACCCGGATTGATGAAGAACGGGGCGTGGCTGTGGGGATCATTACCCGGATCATCCGGCAGAATCTGTAATATTTTATAAATATGGCATAAAGCATATGGAGCTGGAACTCTGATTGTTGCAGCTCCATATGTTTCTGATTTTAATATAATTATATACAGATATCCCTGCTAATCTCTCTCCTTTGCACTTTCCGCCATTTTGATAATCTCTGAATCCTGAATTTCCGCAGGCTTATACTCCAACACATAACTGACTTCAGGGGAATAAGTCCAACAAAGATACGCCATTTCCCCTTTTTTATAGAGAGCCGCCGGCCATTCCTGGATTTTCATTTCTTCACAGCTGTCCATGAATTCCACCGGGAATAAAACACCAAAAGCAACCGTATTAAGACCCGTTATTTCAGAAGCATTTTGTTCGTAATAATCAGTTTTTAATATATGGTAATAAATTTCAGTTTTGTTATCCTTACTTCCATATGTGAGTGTTGCGGCAAGCGTAGTCTCTGACTGTTTTTTATATTCATCGCCTAATGCCTCTTCTACTTTTAAAATATCCTCTTCGAGTGTGCTTTTTTTATTTGGATTTCTGTATATCAATACTCCTGCTGTCGCTGTGCAGATCACGGACAAACAGACTAAAACCCCTATGGTTTTCTTTTTCAGCATACACATACCTCCCTCTTGTCTTTTTGATAAACGGACAGTTAAGTTACTGCGATTACCACTCTTCTATATAGTTGTGTTTATCGTATAAATTATACGATATAAATGATTAAAATACAACGATTTATCAAAGTATAATTTACGAAATACAAAAGCAAAGAGGCGGATATAATGAAAACTGTGCTTTCTACTATAACAGCATACAGGGAAGCGAGAGGCTGGACAGAATACCAGCTTGCGGAACATTCCGGTCTGCCCCAGACTACGATATCCTCCTGGTACTGTAAAAATGTGGTGCCAACCATACCTTCTCTGGAAAAAATCTGTACCGCATTTGGCATTACGCTTTCCCAGCTGTTTTCCCACGGTGGCGAGCCTGTTCTGCTGGCAGAATCCCAACAGGAACTGCTGAAGCGTTGGGCAGGATTGAGCAGTGAACAACAGGCACTTATTTTTTCCCTGATTGACCAAATGAAATAACAAAACTTCCCCTCTTCCATTGTAAGAATCGTTAAAATTATATGATTCAAATGATTAAATTCTAACGATTTATCAAAGTATAATTTACGAAGAACAAAAGTAAAGGGGTGAATTCATTTGGAAGATATTCTTGCGACCATAACTGCATACAGACAGGAAAGGGGATGGACAGAATATCAGCTTGCGGAACATTCCGGCCTTCCCCAATCCACAATTTCCTCCTGGTACCGGAAAAACATGATTCCAACCATTCCTTCTTTAAAGAAAATCTGTCTGGCTTTTGGAATCACACTCTCTCAATTATTATCCGAAGGGGATGCCCCGGTTTCCCTGACAGAAGATCAAAGAAAACTGCTGGAACGCTGGGCAAGGCTAAACAAGGACCAGCAGGAGGTTATCTTTGCTTTAATTGACAAAATGCAGGTGTAAAAGTAACTATATAACTTTCGTCACAGACGGTCATCGATAAACTTATGGAAAAATTCAAAAAATAGAAAAAAGGGAATAAAAACCTTGCCGATAGTCAGTTTCCATATCTGAAAATCAGCAAGGTTTTTTCATTATACTATTGATGTAATTATACAACGCTTGACGCAAAAGGATTACATATTGGTTGATGCTCTTTCTCACCATAAATCATTCTGACTTTTACATCAAGAAGACTGTCATTACCGCCCCCAAGTTTCTTCCTATCTTCAAATTGGCACACCATCGGCACAACATTGGCACGGTTCTGCTCTTTCCCCGTAAAGGCATTCATGCTATACTTGGTACAGTCAAAAATATGTAAAGCAGCCGTTTTCCATCCAGGGAGACGGCTGTTTTCGTCAGAAAGGCGGTGGTTTTACTTTGCCAAAGGCAATTTCCAACACAATGTCCAAAGCAGCCGGCAGGGCATCTCCCCATACGGGCGGGCCCGGCAGGAACCCGGCATCCATACTGAAAAATGAGCGTGGAGACGTCAATTACTTCAGTACGGTAGTGTTCATCTTCATAGCGGTGCTCCTGCTGGCATTCATCCTGGACCTGTTCAGCATTATCTCCACCAAACAGGAGCTTGACCACTGTGCAGACCAGATGGTGAAGCAGATCCAGCTCTCAGGAGGCATTAACGGAGAGACAGACCAGCTTTTTAACTTCCTCTGTTCCCAGATCGAAGGGGCTGAGAACATCTCCTACTCCATTGATGCCTCCTACAAGTCGCCCACTCCATCCGGCATGAGCCGGGCCATCCAGCTGGGCACCCCCTTCTATATCACCATCACGGGCAGGGCAAAGCTGGGCGGCTTCTGGAACTTCAACCTGGTAAATATCACAATCGTCTCCAAAGGAGCCGGCGTCAGTGAACATTACTGGAAGTGAGGTGCGTATGAAGAAACTGTTTCAACGTGTGAAAAACAGCACAGACAGAAATCCCCTCCGGAATGACCGCGGGGATATTTCTATCTATACCTGCTTTTTCGTGGTGGGGATCGTGATGCTGGTCTCCTTCCTGCTGCTGTACGCTTCCATCCGTATTACCTGCATCAACATCCGTAACGGCGCAAAGATGGAACTGAACAACCTAAGCGCCAGCATCTATGCGGATACCTATCGTTCCCAGAGGGAGACCAACTTCAGTGAATACTTAAATACCCTCTACTCCAGCGGGGATTATACCGCCATGCTGGAGGACATGGTGACAGACGGGCTTGCCGGCAAGATCCCTCTTTCCACGGATGACTACCAGGTAAGGGATATCAGCCTTTCGTTCCATGTGACAGGTGACCGGGTTGAGTATGTATTTTCCTGCAATGTTGAGTTCTATATCCGCATGTTCGGCCGCTCCTACCCTGCCATTACCCGGCCCGTAGAACTGACCGGCTACCACAACACCAAATTTTAGCCAACTATGAAAGGAGCTTACCTCTTATGAAAAAACTGTTTACATCCAAAAAATTCATCCTTACCACCCTTTTCACGGCTCTCGCCGGATTCCTGGCTTTCCGCTTCATCGGACGCCGCAGGGCAGCAGGAAGCGATTTCTGATGATCGGACGGTTAATGTTCGAAAATATTTAATCTTCTGTTGAAAAACTTTACCATCATACCGTAAAGGATATACAGAAAGAAAAAAAGGAGATGAATGCTATATGAAGAAATTTTTAAAATCCAAAGGCTTCCTTGTCACTGTGCTTTCTGTTTCCTGCATCGCCATCCTCGCCGCCTGCTGGCTGGCAGGAAGGGATACAAATACCTCTTTTCTGCCGGATGAACAGCCGCCGGATGCCACGCAGGAGGAGTGGAAAGATACCCCTGAGACATCAGGGGGCAGCACCTGGGAACATGCAGATGCCGCTGTGACTGACCAGAACGGGGCAGCGGAAAAGCTGGAAGAATACCCGAAGGTGGCAGAGGAATCCGAACAGGAATCCGTGATCGACTTTGTTCCTGCAGAAACAAAGGACGAAACGCCGCCCCCGCCCCCGGAAGGCAAGACCATCCTGACAGACCCCGGAGAGGAACATCCCCTGAACCCTGCACCGGAAACAACCCCTTCCTCCACAGACACCGGAAAGGACAATACGCCGGCTGCCGGCTCCACCAATGAAAACGGTGCCGTATATGATCCGGTATTTGGCTGGGTCGTTCCCGGACAGGTCAACCAGTCCACTGTGGATTCAGGCGGAGATCCTAACAAGATGGTCGGGAACATGGGAAACTGACAGCCCATTCAGAAAATAGTTCCACATGATACTTGCAGGGATTGCCTGAATGAGTTTGCCTTCCAAGTATCAGCAGCTACATACACAACTGAATATGGAAACCGGAAAACCGCTATCATCCGAGGCGGTTTTCTTTTATGCCCCAGCACACAGAAAACACGCCGCCAGTGTGTTTCCTGTTTCATAAAAAGATTGGAGTGTGATATTGATTGAAACGCTTTTATGCCCTCCTTTGTGCCGCTTTGCTCCTGCTCTGCCTGTGTCCGGCACAGGCATTTGCTTCCGGGCAGGGCAACCTTGACGGCGGCGGCGGGAACATGAACCAGGGCACCTCCACCAACTTCTGGTCCCCCGGAAATGACGGCGTGCGGGTGACAGTGGTAGATGCCCAGTCCGGCTCCGCCGTAAGTACGCCGGTGGATTTTTCCAACCGCAGCCAGTCCTCCACAATGCTTCATTTTGGCAAAGTGAACAAGATCCAGTACCGGGACGGGACTTCTCTCTCCCTGCAGTCTGGTGTTTCCTATAACTGCCTGCAGCCGGCTTATTCCATGCCGGCCATTATCAACAGCAACAGCCGCCCCGCTTCCATTGAAGCCATCAAACGCTATTTCTGTTCGGAATATGCCTGCATGATGGTGGCGGATGCCACCGGGGTCAGCTATGAAAACATGCTGGCCGGGCAGTATAAGATCCTGCTGGAACCCATTGCCTATGTAACCTTCAACGGGACAAAATACGCTTTCACGGCAACGGAAGCCGCCCTCTATGACCAGCTTTCCGGTGGTTCCCTGCGGAGTAAGCTGCCATCGGTAGCCTTCCAGAACCTCCCCCTTGCCCTGTTCCTGGAGTACAGCGACCTGGGCTTTCCTGCCTGGACCGGGGGCAGGCGCGGGATACAGTCCAACGGGGATATCATCAGTTCCCTTGGTGTCGGCATTGTCTGGTTTGAGGAATCAGAAGATGCGGGCGGGGAGATCGAGGCACCGGATGTGGAATACCGGGTGGATACAGACGTAATCACCGCTATCCGTCTACGAACCAACGGACGCCTTACCCCGGATAATCCTGCAACGGTCACGTTCCATATCATGGGAAGAAGTTACACCGTCCGGAACATTGTCATACCGGCAAATGATTCCCAGCTGGTATGGGTGAAGTGGCATACGCCCGATACCCCCCAGACCATCACGATTACGGTGTCGTTAAGCAGAGGGTTCACAGCCCAGGATACCTTCGTGGCAAAGATCGTGGACCTGAATGAAAAGATACCGCCTGATCCCCTGGCAACGGATGTCAACCCCGGGTATTCTGTTCCGGCTCTCCCTGTAAACCCCCAGAAACTCAGCGCGAACTGGGGCGTCTGGAGCTGTTACTGGGTTCCTGACTGGCAATGGTGCAGCCATGGGGAGGATGACGGCCACTGGGTAGACCGGGGAGACTGGGAGTACGACTATACCGGTTACTCCGCTTCCATCACCGGCGCCATGACCCTGATGCCGGACGATATCGTCCCCACCGCTAACGGAAAGGACATGAAAAGCGGCTACGGTGTCAAAACGGAAGTGCGGGCCACTTTATCCACAAACTCACCGGACGGGCACCATAGCAACCCCCAGACTGCTTTTTCCGTATTCCCGGAATTCCAGTATAAGACCTACCTGCGGCTTTTGCAGCGCGTTTCCAGCGGACGCAGCGCAAGGTTCACTTTCCAGCCCAATGAGTTTTCCACCTATGGGCGCACGGTGCATTTCACGCCGGTATGGTTCCCGGACAGCACAGGCTATGTGGTATATACCCAGGTGTGGGACGCATGGACGCCGGACGGGATGCTCTCGGTGAACTTAAATGATTACATCACCATCCACCAGAGCGTGTTTGATGACTGGTACACCAACCGTGAATGACCGGATTCTTTTCCTTTACGAACTGCTGGCCTTTGCGTGCATCGCTGGATTTGCCGCATATGACCTGAGAAAGAGGCGGGTGCCTGACCGGGCCCTCCTGCTCTTCCTCCCCTTTGCGCTTATGGCGCCTCTGGTCCGCACCGGGCTTTTTGGGACTGCCCTCCTGCTGCCTTTGTTCCTTTTCTCTTTTACCGGGGCAGCAGCCGGCTTCCTGGTCTTACTTTCTGCCGCAATGATATCAAAAGAAGGCGCGGGGATCGGGGGCGGGGATATCAAGCTGGCAGGAGTGATGGGTTTTATCTATGGCCCTTCCCGTATGCTGGCCATCCTTCTCATTGCTTCCGGCCTTGCCGCCTGTATTTCCCTGGCAGCAGGGCGGAAGCGGAAAGAGGGGCGGTTCTCCCTTCCCTTCGTGCCGTTCCTGATGGCCGGGAGCCTGGCCGTTACCCTGGCGGCGTTTTTTTAACCGTGCGCCTCTTACATGGACGGCAGCAGGCTGTCCACACATACAGAATAGGAGTGAAAATAACCATGAAACTGAATAACCGCTTTATCTTTGGCCTGCTCAGTATCCTGCTGGCGGCCGTGATCGCCTTTGTTGCCCTGCCTACCATCGCAAAGCAGACCAACGGCAAGACGGAGATCGTCCGGATCACGAAACCCGTGCTGAAAGGAGAACAGATTTCGGCAGATAATACGGAGACCGTGGAAGTCGGGAGCTACAACCTTCCCCCGAATATTGCCCGCTCTCTTGATGATGTAAAAGGGCTTTATGCCACGGCGGACTTATCCCAGGGCGATTATATCCTGACCTCCAAGATCAGCGCCGTCCCGGTATCCTCGGATGTGGCCTTAAACAGTATCCCCTCCGGGAAAGTGGCCATCTCCCTGACCGTAAAGACACTGGCCTCTGGCCTGTCCGACAAGCTGCAGCCGAATGACATCATCCGGGTCTACCATTTTCTGGATGTGGCGGAGGAGGTCCCGGAACTGCGTTTTGTCCGGGTGCTTTCCGTCACGGATGCCAAAGGCGTCAACGTGGACAACACAAAGGAGCCGGCGGAGGATGAAGAGAAACAGCAGTCCGCCACCATAACAGTGCTGGCAAGCCCGGAACAGGCACGGGTCATCACTTCCCTGGAAAATGACGGGGTGGCTCATGTGGCCCTGATCTCCCGGAACAATGAGAAACTGGCGGAGGAACTTCTGGCACAACAGGATATGATCCTGCAGGAAATCTACTTCCCGGAGCCTTCGGATGAAGAAACAGAAGAAATGACCGGGGAGGGGGAAACAGAAAATCCGGAAACAGACAATGCGGAGGAAACCGTAGAAGAACCCGCCTCTGCGGAAGAAAAAGAGTCCACAGAAGAAACCGGAAACAAAGAAGAAAACAAGACCTGACCACAGGCAGAAAGGAGGAATGGTTTCCATGTCCAAAACAATCACGGTCTGGGGCAGCCCCGGCAGCGGCAAATCCATGTTCTGCTGCATCCTTGCCAAGGCGCTGACCCGCGACAAACGCAAGGCCATCATCATCAGCGGGGAGCCCGGCATCCCCATGCTCCCGGTATGGCTCCCGGAACAGATCACCACTGCCGCTGTCTCCATCGGACAGGTCCTGACCAGTGTGGAGATCGACACTTCCCTGGTGGCCGGCCATGTGACGGTGCTGAAGAATTACCCCTATATCGGCCTTATGGGATACTGCGCCGGGGAGAACCCGTTAAGCTATCCGGAAGCGGACTACCAGATGGTCCTGCAGCTCATTTCATCCGCAAAAAAGCTGGTGGATTATGTCATCCTGGACTGCGGTTCTGCCATGACCAACGTTTTCACGCCTGCCGCCATTGAATCAGGGGATCTGGTAGTGCGTATCGTGACACCGGACCTGAAAGGCATCAATTACCTGAAGGCACACCAGCCCCTTCTGGCAGACGGGCGTTTCCACTACCATGAGCACATGACTTTTGCGGGCATGGCCCGCCCTTTCCATGCGTTTGACGAGATGGGCTATATCATCGGCGGCTTTGACGGCCTCCTGCCCTACGGGAAGGAGATCGACCGCTGCGCCACCGAAGGGGGCATGTTCCGGGCCATCAAATACTGCAACTCCAAATATACCGCTTCCTTAAACAAGATCCTGGATGCCCTGGAGAAGATGGAGCTTGCCGAGCGGCAGGAAGAGGAAGCCTATGAGGCGGAATACGAAGACAGTAAATACGGGGAGGCGGAATATGGGCAGGAGCCGTATGAAGATGACGAAGACGGGTACGGGGAGGCAGACAGCGATGAATAACTTAAATGATATTTTCTTTGCCCCCACGGAAAACGGCGCCCTGACCTATGAGCAGGTGCTGGAGGATGTGCAGCGCTACTTTTCCGAAAACCATGCCTCCACCATAGCCGGAGCCGGGGAAAATGATTCGGAACGTGCCGTCACCGTGTTAAAAGAGCTGATGGTGCAGTACCTGGTGAAGAGGAAATATGCCATCAAGGGCCTCACCACCGAGCAGCTGTGCGCCAGGCTTTATGAGGATATGGCAGGCTATTCCTTCCTGAAGAAATGGATCTACCAGCCGGGAGTGGAGGAGGTCAACATCAATGCCTATAACGATATCGAGGTCATTATGAGCAGCGGGCGCAGCATCAAGATCCCCGACCGGTTTTCCTCTCCCCAGCACGCAATCGATGTGGTGCGGCGTATGCTGAACGCCTGCGGCATGGTCATTGACGACACCATGCCCTCGGTTATCGGCTTTCTTGACAAAAACATCCGTATCTCTGTGGATAAAACCCCTATCGTAGATACGGAAGTGGGGATCAATGCCTCCATCCGTATCGTCAACCAGAATACGGTGTCCGAGGAAAAGCTTCTGGATTCCGGGAGCGCCACACCGGAAATGCTCCATTTCCTGACCGCCTGCATCCGTTACGGAGTGTCCGTCTGCATTGCCGGCTCCACCGGTTCCGGGAAGACGACCATCATGGCATGGCTCTTATCCAATGTGCCCAACAACCGCCGCCTTATCACCATAGAGGAAGGCAGCCGGGAATTTGACCTGGTGAAACGAGATGAAGAAGGGAACATTTTAAATTCTGTGGTCCACCTGCTCACAAGGCCCCATGAGAACCCGTCCATGAACATCAACCAGGACTTCCTTCTGGAGCGTGTGCTGCGAAAACACCCGGACGTGATCGGCGTAGGCGAGATGCGTTCTGCCGCTGAAAGCCTGTCGGCTGCGGAAAGTTCCAGGACCGGGCATACCGTAGTGACCACCATCCACTCCAACTCCTGTGACAGCACTTACCGGCGTATGATGACCCTCGCCAAACGGAAATACAACATGGACGATTCCATCCTGATGCAGATCATGGTAGAGGCTTATCCTGTGGTGGTGTTCACCAAACAGCTGGAAGACCGTTCCCGGAAGATCATGGAGATCATTGAAGGGGAGGACTATCTGGACGGGAAGCTGATGTACCGTTCCCTTTATAAATATGAAGTAGTGGACAACGTGACCGATGAACATGGGGCCGCCCATGTGGTAGGCCGCCACCGCAAGATGGGGGCCATGTCCGAGACACTGAAAAAACGGCTGCTGGACAATGGAATCTCCCACAAGGAGCTGCTGGAATTTTTAGACAGCGCCCCTTCCCGTAAAGGGGCTTCCGGGAAACAGCCGCCAGGAAAGGAGGTGTGATCATTGCACTGGATCTATCTTATCTGTTTTACCCTGCTGAGCGCCGGGCTTCTGGCCCTCTTTCAGGTACGCCCGCAGGATTTTACGGATGTTATCTTTAATACCGGAAGAAAGACCGCCACCCTCTCGGATGAGCTGAACGTGCTCATGGGAACGCCGGCCAGGGGATTTTTCAACCAGGACTATGAGATCAAACAGATCTTAAAGGACACCGGGCGGGCTGACCGCTATGAAGCAGTCACCCGGCTGACCCTGATCCTTTTTGCGGTCGGGGCGGTGCTGGCGCTGCTGATAGGCAACGTGTACCTGGTTCCCATTTTAGGCCTGGGCTTTTCCCTGCTGCCCATATGGTATCTGCGCAGTACGGCGGCCAGCTATAAGAAACATCTGAACGAGGAACTGGAGACGGCCATCTCCATCGTCACCACTTCCTATCTGCGGACGGAAGACCTGCTGCGCTCCGTAAGGGAGAACCTGCCCTACATCAATGAACCTATTAAAGCCAATTTTGAGGCGTTCGTATATGAGAGCGAGCTGATCAACGCCAACATGACCAGCGCCATTAACTCCCTGAAGATGAAGATCCCCAACCGGGTCTTCCATGAATGGGCAAATATCCTGATCCAGTGCCAGTCGGACCGCTCCATGAAGAATACGCTGCCTACCATTGTGCAGAAATTCTCCGATGTCCGTGTGGTGCAGTCGGAACTGGAGGCCATGATGCAGGGTCCCAGACGGGAAGCCATTACCATGATGCTTCTGGTGATTGCCAACGTGCCCCTGCTGTATTTCCTGAACAAAGACTGGTTCCATACCTTAATCTACACCACACCGGGAAAGATTGCCCTGGCCATCTGTGCGGCCATCATCCTGTTTGCCTTCACGCAGATCATGAAGCTGAGCAAGCCCATTGAATACGGAGGTGACGGAACATGACGTTATTAGCACTGATTTCCATTATCTTTTTCGCATTTGCTGTTTACAACCTGTCCACAGCCTTTGCGGACATTCCCACCAGCAGGACATCCAAAATGATGATGCTGGCGAAAAAGCAGCGGGGTACAAAGAATGAGCAGCTTTTGGATGTATACCTCACAAAGGTTGCAAAGCTGTTCGCCCCTTACCTGCGGCTGGACCGGCTGAAACGGAACAAGCTGCAGGCGGCGCTTACCATTGCCGGGCTGGAACTGACCCCGGAGGTATATACCGCCCGGGCCTGGGTGACAGCCGGAGCCGTTGGTCTTTGTGCGCTCCCCATGGCATTTCTGATGCCGCTCTTTGTGCCGGTCCTTATCGGAACTGCCGTGGCGCTGTGGTTCTCTACCTACTATGCGGCATTTGATTTTGTAAAAAAACGGCGCAAGCTCATAGAAGCGGAGATCCCCCGCTTTGCCCTGACCATCGGGCAGAACCTGGAGAATGACCGGGATGTGCTGAAGATCCTTACCTCCTACCGCAGGGTGGCAGGCAGGGACTTCGCCGCTGAACTCGACCAGACCATAGCAGACATGAAGACGGGCAACTACGAGAACGCCCTCCTCCGCTTTGAGACCCGTATCGGAAGCCCCATGCTCTCCGATGTGGTGCGGGGGCTGGTAGGTGTCCTGCGTGGGGATGACCAGCGGATGTACTTCAAGATGATCTGCTTTGATATGCGCCAGATTGAGCAGAACAACCTGAAAAAGGAAGCCGCCAAACGGCCTAAAAAGATCCAGCGCTACTCCATGATGATGCTGATCTGCATTATGATTATCTACCTGGTAGTTCTTTGTACAGAAGTTTTAAGTTCCCTTGGCGCATTCTTTGGATAAAGGCCGGGCATTTTTTGCCACAGGCTCTTTACATAGCGATTCTATTGAAAAGGAGGCGGTACCTTGTATCCCAGCGGCTTCCCTTAGCACTGTCCATTTCAGAAGACAGACAAAACCCGTCCTGCCACGGCAGGCGGGCTACAGACAGGAGTTGCCATGAACAAACGCAGAAAACATACCCTGCCGTCACTGGCAGAGGCAGAAAAACAACGGTTTCATCGGCTGATCCGGCAGAAGCCTGCTCCTTATCCGGACAGACCGAAAAGCAGAAAGGACAGGCAAAACAGGCACATTCGGCGGCCTTAACAGCAGCCGTGTATCCCTATAACCGAACATTATTTTAAACAGGAGGTTTTCATGAGAAAATTCGCAAATCGTATTTGTAACAAAGCAAACCATTTCATTAACCGTGCCCGGATGGCAGTCGCCAACCAGCGTGGAGATTTCTACATCTCGGATGCCGTAAAGATCATCATTGCCGTGGTGCTGGGCGCACTGCTGCTGGCAGCACTGACCCTGATCTTCAACGATACCGTCATTCCCAGGATTACGCGGGAAATTGAGGGGCTGTTCGGCTAAAACAACTGAATAAAAGTTTTTGGGGACCAGACTGCAGAAATATGAGTCTGGTTCCCCTTTTTTATTTTTAGAGGAAACTCAGTAGGGTTTTGATTAGATTTTATAAAAATTTAAGATTTTCCCGGCCCAAATTGACCATTTCGGGATTGGGAAAAGAGCATAAGAGAGGTGAAACAGGTTGAATCAAAAAAATTGTAGAGTTTATCCCTTTTTAAGAGCAGTTCACGGAAGCTGGCATAATGCCCTGTTTATCAAGTGTGAGTATGATATCTGTCCTCATGGCCAGTCTCCACCCTGTGAAGGTTTCCTGATGGCTGTGGATGCAGATGGTTCTCCCATTTTTATGCCGGTAAACATCCTGCGGCAAATGTCCGGAGAGTCCATCGAGCCAGAAGAGTGCCGGGCTGTGTTAGGAAAAAAGACTTTTGAAGTTGTATACGGCCTGTATATTGAATGGCACACAATATCTTCCTCTGGCTGTTCGCTCCAGGAGCTTTGTCAAATTACTGATAAATGTTGCTGCTTTTAAAGTTCCGAAAATAAACCAAAACATTGCTACAGATGGCAGAAACGGAGGTGACCAATGAAAACCATGAAAAAATACAACTTGAAATGCCCGTATTGTGGCGCTCCGGCCATCTGCCGGCATGCCAGTACAGTTTATGGAAAGGATACGATTGACCAAAGAAGCTATCTGTATGTCTGCTCCCGCTGGCCTGCCTGCGATTCCTATGTGAGCGCTCATAAGAAAGACCGGAAACCTATGGGAACCATGGCAAACCGCAGTTTACGCCATAAACGCATTCTTGCACATCAGGCATTAAAAAGGCTGCAAAAGGAGCGGCATATGGATAAATGGGCCGTCTATGTATGGCTCCAGGCAAAACTGGGCCTTGATGAAAGCCAGGCTCATATCGGCATGTTTTCAGAACAGATGTGTGAGCAGGTCATTTCCCTTTGCCGTTCGCCGGTAAAACCTGATGGCGGCCTGGCAGCATGAAGGAGGTGAACATTTATGAAGCAGAACACCCGATTGACCGAAGCACAGCAGGAATTGGTTGAAAATAACCTGTCCCTCGTATACTGGGTTATTATGGAAAGCATCCATGTCAATAAAACCATTTATGGATTTGAGTATGAGGATCTGTACCAGGAGGGGTGTATCTGGCTGTGCCATGCAGCGGCCACCTATGACCCCGCACGTTCCTGTTTTTCCGCCTATGCCAAAAAAGTTGTCCGCAATGGTCTGATCTCTTACTGCCGACAGCTGTGCTCCAGGCAGCGCAGGTTTACTTACCTGACGGTCGGCAAACATGGGGAACTGTTAGCTGACGGGGAACTGGTCATGCTTTCGGATAACTTTCATGTACAGATAAATATGATAGAAACCCTTGATCTTCTCGCATGCGCCGAAAAGAAATACCAGGGAGTGACAAGGCTCGGAATAGAAGCCTTGAAACTGAAACTGAAAGGCATGAGTGTTTCCGAGATTGCCGGGCTGTACCATGTGCCACCGCCCCATGTAGGCGCATGGATCTCCCGTGCCACCCAAAAACTCAGAAGAGACACACCATTCTTATCAGGACTTTTATGATTGCTGCTACAGGCAGCCTGTTATACAACCAGAACGAAAAGGAGGACTTCTCATGGCATTAAAAACACTTTATACTGCTGTCGGCCGTTTTGAACGAAGGACTAACGGATGCCGGCGCTGCTGCCCGGTCATCATCCTTGGGGGAAAGGAGTATATGGTCGATATGCAGGAAATGATCATCTGGAGCTGCCTGAACTGGCGGATTGTCCGTATGGAGGAAATCGGGCACCTCTATACAAAGACCCTGCCTTGGAAAAAAGATATCATAAACCGTCCTTGGAAGGACTGTGTAGAACGTCTGCTGACACGGGGCCTGCTGGTCAGCGGAAAAGGGGAAACGGATTATGACGCCCTCTATGACCTGCTTTCTTCCCTGTATATTATCCCTACGGATGGTTCCACTTTTCTCAGGGTATTGTCTTTCCTGAAACTGACTTTTGTAAATCATGTACCATTTTCAGCTGCAAGGAAGCTTTTCCATCGGGACCAGCGCACAGAAAGCGAGAAACAGGTCATGGCGCTTGCCAGACAAGTCCTTCTCTCCACGGCGGAACTGATCCGGTGTATGGAAAAGGATATCCACTTCCTTCCCACCGAAGAAAGCATTTTGGAAGGAGTCTATGATGACCCGGATACTACCAGTGACAACATCAGTTATATCATGCAGGTTTCCCCACAGAGTCAGACTGTTACCCTTGCTGTTGCGAATCTGTACCTGCGCCAGCAGATTATTTTTGAAAGGATATGACATTTTATGGAACAATGGTTGAATACCCCTTTTACCCTCCGTCTGAAAGTTTTTATTATCCTGCTTACGGGGATTGGCAGCCTTATCATCGCTGCCATTGTATTTTTTATTTCCCATGACCAGCTTCTGCTGATTTTAAGCAGCGTTATCTTTGGATGCTGCCTGTTTCGCAGTACCGGACTTCTGATTGTGATCCTGCGTGGAGACTATGAAACCATCATGGGCATCTGCACCGCCGTTTCATCACAGCCTTTGCGCAGATATCACAAAATAGAACTCACTGACAGTCAGGGAGCCGCCATCATCCTGCTTTTGGGGAAACAGGTGAAGATAAAACCGGGCGGATATTACTGCTTTTATTTCCGGAAAGCCTCCCGCCCCTCCCTTGGCAGCGAATATCTGGATGCCTCCCTCTCCACGGACCTGTTTCTCGGCTATGATTCCGGCATGCCGGAACATCATCCTGAAACAAAAAATCAGGATACTGCAGAATAAGGGCATCCTAATCCCTGTTTACATATAGGAGGCTCTGTTTGCAGTTTCCAGAGTATCCACTACAAGATATTGCGTTTCGCCACTCTGAATATCTATATATAGTATTTATTGACTTGACAGCCACCATATATAGTGTTATACTTACTTTGTAATTGATTTTTGTGCGTATCCTTGCAGGATTGCAGGCATGTCTGTCTGTATGGCGATAAAGAAATCGCATTGCACACGCTGTTAAGTTTGTATATAAGTGTCAGTGGTATTGTTGCGCCCGTTTGGGCCGGATTCCCGCTGGCACTTTTTTTATAGATATCAAGGCCAGTGGCAGAAAGGAGTGTTATGGCACAGATTTTTGCATTTGGACGCGTGGAGAATGACCTGGTCCCCAAAAAGAGCCAGAAGGATTCCACCTACGTCTGTTTCGGTTTTACCGAGCAGACTGGAAAAGGACAGTTCCAGTATTATCAGGTCTGGGCATGGGAGGATGAAGTATCCCGCCTTGTACAGCTTGGTGTAAAAAAGGACAGCCGGTTATGGATTACCGGCACACAGCAGCTGGTGGACTGTACTGCAGGACACGGAAAGGACAGGACAAAGGTTCTGAAGATCTACCTTTCCAATTTTGGTTTTCTTCCGGGCCGTTTCCCAAAAGAAAACTCCACTGATATTCCAAATGACCCTGAGACAGCAGACGCCGCCCCTCCCCCTGTGGAGGTACTGGACGGGGAGCGCGAGTCTCTGCCGGAGTGAATTTCGCCCCGGCTCCAGAAGAGGAACCTTATCGGTTTTTCAGAATGAACCTGAAAGACTGGTATGGTTCCTCTTTTTTTGTGCATTCAGCCGAAAATGCAGGTTACTTTCAACAACAATAAAAGAAAGGATGATTAAAAATGAAGAGTGACAAGGCCCTTTGGGGCAGCATCAGCATCCTTGTGGGTGCAGTTATCGCCATACTGGCGCTCATAAGGGGCGTCTGGCAGACCTGGCTCCTGATCGGGGTATTTACCCTTTGGGGATTGTGGGTGGTAGCAGTTCTCTTACGGCCTTACATGCAGCAGGCAAAACGCCGCAGAATGCGTGAACAGCTTGCAAAAAAACGTCTGGCAGAAGGGATTTCTCCTAATCAGCCGCCCGGATTTCCGACCCTGGAGACCGCAGAAACAGAACTGCTTCTGCTCCGCCATGTCAATCACCGGATCTCCGCCTACCTTCGGGCAGTTTATCCGGATGTACGGTGGGAATGGTGTGAAAAGAGACCAGAGAAACTAATCCTGTCAGGAGGCACCGGGCGTATCCGCCTTTATGGA
Organism: Clostridiaceae bacterium; assembly: GCA_910575585.1. Classification (GTDB taxonomy): domain Bacteria; phylum Bacillota; class Clostridia; order Lachnospirales; family Lachnospiraceae; genus UBA3402. Next base: position 12,009 of record CAJTGF010000040.1, on the reverse strand, counting down.
ATACCGGATTTTGACCATGCGGATGTGAACGTAGGCCACAATGCGGAAATTGTCTGCAACATGCTGAAGATCGTTCCGCTCTCCGAAGCCACAGGCAGCGAGCCGGAGGATACTGTTCCACCCAATAAGCAGCCGGTAGATCCCCAAATCTGGTATGAAGTCCAGGGCAGGAAGGTTCTGGAGGCTCTTGTGGCGGACTTAAATTCCCGCGGGCACAGCCGCCTGATGATCCATGAGGACGGCGACATCTGTATTGAGGAAGACACGGAGGAGGTGGCAAAAGAGCACCTTGCCGGCTTTCCGGAAAAAACGTACTGGCCCCGCCTTCAGCAGGTTTTTGAGCGTAACGGGCTGGCGGCTGAGATCATGGCAAAAGGCATCCAGATATCCTGGTAGCCGAACACACAATAAGAAAGGAGTGAATCTGAATGAAAGAAGGTCTTACCCTGGAAGAAATGGCCGCCGAGATCACACGGCAGAGCAGGATGAAAGAGGATTATCTGGTTGATACCAGAAGCCTGCAGATGGAGCCTTATGACTCCCAAATCTATCTCCATATGTTTGACGGGAACACCGAACCGGTGGAACCCATGCAGGTCAATACCATTGCCCACCGGCAGTTTGGCACGCACTTAAAGATTCCCGCCCCCTATTATGACCGGATGCTCGCAGAAAAACCGGAGCTTCTGGCCGCAAACGTCAATGCCTGGCTTCAGCATTCCCCGTCAAAACGGCTTCTGCGCACCATGGGAGGCACCGCAAGGGCTTTCTTAAGCAACCGTTACCGGCGGATTGACAACATGGAGATTGCCCAGGCAGTCCTGCCTATCATAGGGCAGATGGAGGGAGCGAGATTTGAAAGCTGCCAGATTACAGACAGCCGGATGTATATGAAGGTCGTCAATACCCGTCTCGAAGCGGAGGTTGTACCGGGAGATATTGTTCAGGCCGGCGTCATCATTTCCAACAGTGAGACCGGTATGGGCGCAGTCAATATCCAGCCCCTTGTCTACCGTCTGGTATGCAGCAACGGCATGATCGTCAATGACGCACAGACCCGCCGCAACCATGTGGGACGGGTCAATGACATGGAAGAAAACTTCCAGCTCTATTCCGAGAAGACACTGGCTGCGGATGATAAAGCCTTTATCCTGAAGATCCAGGATACGGTCAGGGCCGCCGTGGAAGAGGCACGCTTTGCCCAGGTGGTCGGCCTGATGCAGAATGCCACCCAGGCGGAAATGAACACCAAAGACGTTCCCGGCATCGTCAAACTGACCAGCCGGGAATTCCACATCACAGACGATGAGGGGGAAGGCATCCTCCAGCATCTGATCGAAGGAAAAGACCTTACACTGTATGGACTCTCCAATGCAGTCACCCGGCACAGCCAGGATGTGGAGAATTATGACAGGGCTACCCAGCTGGAAGGCATCGGCTATAACATTCTTTCCATGCCGGCCCATCAATGGAACCGTATCAACCAGGTGGCCGCCTGATGCAGCCACCCTGAACCCATTTCAAATCTAAGGAGGAAAACAGTATGTATAACACTCAGAACAACGCTTTGGCAGAACAGGATAGATTTATGCTCCCGGCAGCCATGCCGGAAGGCGAATTCACCCAGGAAGAACTGGCGGAGGATATGGACGGCCTGCAGATGAGCTTCCCCCGGATCAAGATTCCGGCTGGCGGCGCGCTGACGTTTGAGATTCCCTCTGATGACCCGGAAAACCCGGATTATGAAAAAATCCTGGAGGGGGTTATCCTTTTCAACCACCCCAACAACGCTTACTGGCCGGAGGGCAGCGAGTATGACGACAGCGCCACTCCCCTCTGCTCTTCTGTGGACGGAAAACAGGGAATCGGGGAGCCGGGCGGTTCCTGTGCAGCGTGCGCATTGAACCAGTTTGGCTCGGCTGCAGAGGGAAACGGCAAGGCATGCAAGAATATGCGTGTACTCTACCTGCTCCGCAGCGGTGAGTTCATGCCGCTGCAGGTGACCCTGCCGCCCACCAGCCTGAAACCCTTCCGCGAGTTCATGAACCAGTCCTTTATGCTCCGCCGCCGTGCGACCTATGGCAGTGTGGTACAGATTGGACTCAAAAAAATGAGCAACGGAAAAGACGATTATAGTGTGGCCACTTTCCGCCGTCTGTACGATTTCAGCGGTGAAGAACTGGCACAGATCCGGCAGTTTGCAGACGGTTTTAAAGAACAGGTCCGCATGATGCTCCAGCAGCGTGCAACCATCAATGAAACCCAGCATGACGATGGCTGTGATTATGGTAACAGCAATGTGGAAGTCCTGCCTGCAGGCGGAGGCGCAAAATTCAACTATGGGCAGTCCCTTGACGGAGAACGTGAGGCCCTGCCCGCATGATAGATGGAACTGATATGGCCGATGCCATATGAAACGTATGGAAAGGATTCTCCCGGTTTATTGCCGGGGGAGTCCTTTTCTCATTTGAAGGAGGAAATTTATATGAAGTGTGAAGTACCTTTAACCCCTGAACAGCGTTTGTTTGCTGACGAACACCATGATCTGGTTTACAAATTTCTGCGAAAAAAGCGATTATCCATAGATGAATTTTATGATGTTGTGATTTTTGCTTACCTTCGATCTGTTCGCTGTTATTTGACAGAATCAAGGCTGAGACAATACTCCTTTACCACTATTGCATGGAAGTTAATGAACGGTGCTGTATCAAATTATTACAGATCCCAAAATACTCCAAAACATAACGCTTTAGTATTAAGCCTACATACCAATTCCTATGATGACGCTGGTTACACATTGGAAGAAACCATAGCTTCCCCTAACCCTCTCATGCGCCAGCTGGAAGAACAGCTGCTCCTGCATGATCTGGCAAAACGGGTATCTAAACAGCAGATGCATATTGTACATCTGAAATCCTGCGGCTACAATGACCGCGATATTGCCCGCAGTCAGAATACCACCATGAAACGTGTCCAGGAACTTCTGGAGGAAGTGCGCAGTGTATTGTTGGAAATATGCTATGGATAATGCAGACTTTACAGTTTAATTACAAAACAGAATGGAGGTCAGAAAGAATGAGATTGAAAAGGAAAACAAAAAACCACGAGGAAAAGAAAAAAGTAATGCTCTGCGGAATGCTCCTGTGCCCGATCACTGTCGGAAAGCCTGCTGTCTTTGCAGCTAAAGGAAATCTCTACCGGACATCCAATGTTGTTGCATTGCATGAGCAGACTGAAAACAACATCCACTTTGAAACCAGAAATACCCATTATCATTTGTCTATGAGCCCTTTTCCGCTGGCGGCCACGAGTCCGCTCCCTGTGAGACTGGCCGCATGTGCGTAAATGGACTCTGAGCAACTGTGGCAGCCACACCTGTGCTGGCTGCCTCCATGTTCCGGCCGTGGCTTATCCAAACCACGGCCTTTTCACATTATTCAGTATGCGTATACATACAGATTGGAGATGTTATGAATATAAAAGATTTTGCGGACAGAATGAAGACGGTCATTTCAGATACCCTGAAAAAGGAAGTGCGGATTGTGAATCCATTAAAGTCTAACGGTGTTCGCCTTTATGGACTCAGCATTGTGGAACCGAATTCCAATACCAGCCCTGTAATTTATCTGGAAACATTTTTTGAAAGGTTTCTGGATGCAGATAACTGGGCAGGAACCGTGAAAGACATCCTTGAATTTTACCATAATAACAGGGTAGAGGATTCCTTTGATGTAAAATGGTTCCACGATTTCAGCCAGGTTCGGGAGAATCTGTTTTATCGGCTTATCAATTACGAAAAAAATCAGGAACTGCTTTCCATGGTTCCCCATACCAGATTTCTGGATCTCGCAAAAATATATTATGCAGACTGCCAAATCGGAGTAACAGCCGGCAGCATCCTGATTTACCACAGGCATGTGAAGGAATGGGATATTACGGAAGACGAGCTGATAACAGCTGCTGAAGAAAATACTCCCAGACTTTATCCGGCAAATCTCCATCCCATATCCGATACTTTAGGACTTGGCGATGACATCAGCCTGATCCCCGAAATGCCGGTTCCCATGTTTGTCCTCTCAAACATCGGAAATCATAATGGGGCTGCCGCTGTCTGCTATAAAGATATCCTGGATCGCTTTTCACAAAAAGTAGAGGATGATCTTGTAATTCTTCCCAGCTCTGTCCATGAAACAATACTCCTGCCGTTACGGAAAAGTAACAACGTGGAGTCTCTGAGAGAAATGGTTTATGACTCTAACCGTACTGTGTTGGACCAATCAGAGTTTCTTTCAGATAGTGTGTACCTTTACAGCAGGAAGGACAGACAGCTTATGATTGTTTGAAACTTTGGCAGGGCGGCTCGAAAAAATGCCGCCCTGCCTCTATTGAAAACTTAAGGAGGTTTTTATGAATTTACTTACAAAGTTTGACTCCGTTGAAATAAAAGCAGATACCCGCATATCGAAATCTGACCGTATATTCTGTGAAGCACATCAGGCAGCTTATGACGGTGCCAGAACTTCCCTGCAGGAATTGGAATTTTTCTGGAATGATATGCTGGATCAACAAAGAGAATTGCTGACACCAACAGGTGAATCTTCGGAAACTTATCTCGTTACCTATAACGGCTTGAAACTTTCTGATGATATCATCCAAACGCAGATTCATTCCCTGCATCCCCTGTTCATATGCCAGCTTGCATCCTATTTCAGCAGGACTTACCATTTTTCCATAAATACAAATGATATTGTAGATAATCTTGTTCCCCAAAAGCCAACAGACAGATGGGTCGAGAATTATAAAGAGCTGATTAAAAAGTACACACAGGATCTGAATGAATTGTCTCTCCGTTATGCGGATGTTCTTGAACAGATATTCCTTCAGACTGGAGGACGGGCCTTTTCTGAACAGGCGCTCCTGGAACTCAAAGAAAAATGTCACGCGGCCTCTTGGATTACCAGTAATGGAACGCCCAGATTTGAACAGAAAAAAAGTGTCATACAGCTTACTGGTTATGCCTGTAGTTGCCGGAGCCAGTACAGCGGAGAAATTTGGGAACTGGCTGATCGGACGAAAGATATCTTACGAGGTATTGCCCATTTTGAAACAGATTCTTTTAATCTTATCCCTGCCAGTTTATCAAGGGCTCTTAACAGGTATTATTCCCTTGACAATCCGTATGAATTTCCCGACTGCAAAAAAATCCTGTCTTTGCGGATGTTCAAAAACGGCAGAGTGGATTTAAAGTTTACCAGTGAAGCCCATGCCTCCCAGTTTATAGAGGAATACATGAAAACCATATGTTAAGCGAGGTGATACAAATGAAATATGCGTACCAGGAGGAAACCATCCCCCAGGACAAACGAAAGATATTAAATGAAAAGGTTTTGTACCTGATTGACAATGATCGTTGTGATGCCTGCTCCATCAGTCCGGAAGATATCTATAATGCCTATACAGGCGATGGCGGGCTTCACGGACTGGAACGGACGGACTATGAAAATTACCATGAATACAGTGAAGCCAAAAAAGAGATTGAGAACGGCCAGTTTTTTACGCCGCCACGCCTGTGTGAATTTATAACATCCTGCCTGAAATTATCTGAGCACAATCTTGTGGCGGATCTCACCTGCGGCATGGGAAGTTTCTTTAATTTTATCCCAACAGAGGCTAACATCTACGGATGTGAACTGGATATAAAAGCCGTAAAGGTAGCAAGGTTCCTTTATCCGGAAGCCACAGTTGAATGCAAAGATATCCGCACCTGCCAGCCGGAAATACGGTTTGACTATGTTGTCGGAAATCCGCCCTTCCATTTGAAGTGGTGGACCAAAAACGGCACAGAAATGCCTTCTCAGATGTATTACTGCCTGAAAGCGGCAGAAGTATTAAAGCCTTTAGGAATCCTTGCGCTGATTGTACCCCAGTCTTTTTTAGCGGATACTTTTACCGACAAAGGACAGATTCACGAAATGGAGAAACAGTTCAGTTTTCTCGGACAGGTGCTGTTCCCGGATAATGCATTCTCTTACCTGGGCGTCAGCCGTTTCCCCACAAAGCTGCAGTTCTGGCAGAAAAAAACGGCCGAGCAGGGTTGGAAACCACATCCTTACCGGACAGATGCCGATCATACATTGCCGGATAATTTTGATATTCAGGAGGAATCAGAATATACCCATACAAAAATACTGGCATTTGCCAAATCAGCACTGGAAAATAACCAGTCAAAAATTCTGCTGGAACTGGCAAAGTCACGCCAGACATCCAATGATTTCAGATACCAGACGCAGAAACTTTTATACCACATTAAAATACATCCTGTTACCAGGCCGTTATATGCCAAATGCTGCGAGTATCTGCACCGCTTCTATACCCAGCGTAAACCGGATGGTATGAGCTATGAACAATGGTGCAGAGTTCAGCTTACAGAGAAAAAGGTGCTCACCTATCTACGGCAGGCGTTAAAAAAGCAGAATCCCATAGTGGAAACGGACACCATCCGCCTCGTCAAGCGCAAAGGAGAGTTTGCCTATAAAGGATACAGTGCGGCAGCCCGCCGGAAGATCAAAGACAGTAAACGTCTGCCTGTGCCAGTCTATCAGGCAGTCCTTGAAAACACCCCGGAATCCTATCCCGGTTATGAGCGGCTTCTCCGCAGGAAACGGGCAGAATATGAATCCCAGAACATGCCCTATGCGGAAATGGATGAAGACCCGGCCATCGCCGAGTGGCTGGATGATTTTTCTCTGTGGGACTCTTCGCGTATGGAAGAGATCCGACTGAATGAAATCCAGAAGCACGATATCAACCTTACTCTCCAGAAACGCTATGCGCTGCTGCAGTGGGAACAAGGAAGCGGAAAGACCCTGGCCGGCATCGCAACGGGGCTGTACCGGATGCAAAAGCAGAACGTACACAGCACATGGGTTGTCTCCTCTGCCATCTCCATCCGCAACAACTGGAATGTGGTGCTGGCAAATTATGACCTGCCCTGTGTATTCGTCAGGCGGCTGGCGGATCTGGAACGTGTCCGCCCCGGAGATTTTGTCCTGCTCACACTGAACAAAGTAAGCGCCTACAAAAAGCACTTACGAAAGCACATGAAACGTCTTCACCAGAACATCCAGCTGATACTGGATGAGAGCGATGAGATTTCCAACCCCGACAGCGCCCGGAGCCAGGCGGTACTCTCATGTTTCCGCCGCTGCCGGATGAAGCTGCTCACCACAGGCACCAGCACCAGGAACAACATTTCGGAGTTTGCCCCACAGCTGGAGCTGCTTTACAACAACTCCATCAACATGATTTCCTGGAACCAGTATATTTATCACCACAACAAGGACAGCGAGATGGATTCCGAGCCGGATTATGACACCAATCCTTATTTCGGCCAGCCAATCCCTGCCTATAAGAAAGGGTATTCCCTGTTTGCCGCCTCCCATCTTCCGGAAAAGGTAACCGTATTCGGCATGGAGAAGCGCACCCAGGATATCTACAATGCGGATATTCTCAGCGATATTTTAGGAAAGACCGTTATTACAAGAACCTTTGAAGAGGTGTCCTGTAAGGATATCAAACAGATCCATCAGGTGCTGCTCCAGTTCCCACCGGAAGAGAAGGAAGTCTACCAGAAAGCAATCCATGAATTTTATGAAATGCGGAATAATTATTTTTCTTCCACAGGCAATTCCAGAAAGGATTCCATGATGCGCCTGGTCCAGCAGATTATTCTTCTCCTGCGCATCGGCGCCGCCCCTGACACGGTACAGGAATATACAGGGGATACCCCGGTCAAGGTCATGGCCACAGTTGAAATGGCTGCGGAATGGGAAAATGAAATCATTGCCATCGGAGTACGGCATGTTGCCGTGTTGGAATCTTATGAAAAAGCCCTGCGGGAATACCTGCCGGACCGCCCCCTGTTTGTGGTAACCGGCGCGAATACCAGCTTTGCCAAAAGGCGGGCGCTTCGCCAGACCCTGCAGGACAGCGGGAACGGGATACTTCTCTGCACCCAGCAGAGCCTTCCCTCCAGTGTCAATTTTGATTATGTCAACAAGGTCATCATACCGGAACTGCATTACAACAACTCCGGCATGAGCCAGTTTTATTTCCGGTTCATCCGGTATACCTCAACGGAACACAAAGACATCTATTTCCTTACCTATGCCGGAAGCATTGAGTCCAACCTGATGCAGATGGTACTGGCAAAGGAGAAGCTGAACCTGTTTATGAAGGGACAGGACGTGGACCTGGATGAAATTTATGACCGGTTCAGTGTGGACTATGACCTGCTCTCCCTCCTGATGCGTCAGGAACGGGATGAAAATGGGGCGCTTCGCATCCGTTGGGGCGAACAGCGAATTGCATGAAACACCACAGGAACGTATTACGATACCCTGAAAACAGGGGCGAACAACGAAAGGAGGATCACAAATGAATTTTCATGAATCTAAAATGGGCAGTATATTCTTTAATCATCAATTGCCGGAACTCATAGGCGCTCTCCGGGAAATCGCCGCTGCCCTGTCAAAGCCTTCACCTGCGGCTATACAGCTGGCAGATATAGGAACACCTGATTTTTTACATAATCTTTTTTACGGGAACTATGAACCGGACATCTATGGATGCGTTACAGTTCCCTCCAGACTGGATCAGAACATAAAGGAAGCAGAAAAAGCCCTGCTTCCAGCCCTGGGCCAGTCCAAAAAGCTTTTTGAACAGTACCAGACGGCAGTTTCCGAGAGAAACAGCGCCATAGCAGAACAGTCCTATTGCTGCGGATACCGCACCGCTGTTCAGATGATTGTCAGCGGGCTTGCAATGCCGCCACAGGCAGGAGGTGCGCCGGATGAACAATGAGAACACCGCATCCACAAATATGCCGGAACTCCCCAGAGAGATTTATGAGCAAGTACTGGCGCACCCGATGGAGATGGACGAATATCTGAAGCAGGAGCTTGCACTCACTTACGCAGATGTGGTTGGTGCCCATGAACTGAAAACCTGCTACGGTGACATCCTGAAAACCATTAACGCACTTATGGATTACACCCGTATGCTGGATCTTGTATGTGAACAGTGGAACCTGACAGGTTTTCACAAGGCCACCTATGAATACCAGGCCGGAAAACTGAGAGAGATTGCGGAAAAATACCAGACGGCCATCGGCTATGATTACGCTGCCGCTGTGGAAAAATGCCGTAAAAAGCAGGCAAAAAAACAGCGTTCTGATGATGTGGGGGAAGACGCCCTGACACTTACCGTCCGCAGACAGCAAAATGCTGCGGAGAAAAAAGCAGAAGAAACGAAAGCAGAACAGCCGGAACTCTCCGTGGCAGACAGCAGTTCCCCATATCCTGCAAAAGGCGCCCTGCCGCCCTGGGAAGATGATTTTTAAGGGAGACTTTATTTCAAACGATTGGAGGAATCTTATGGAAAACACTGAATTACGAAAAGTTCTGGAAGAATATCTTGACCTTTTGAAGAGAAACCTTGCCGTGGCATCCCTGGAGGTGTTGAAAACCAGATACAAGAAGCCCTTTGACGAGTTACGGCACAATATCAGTTCTACGGCTACGGCTTATGTAAAACAGATCACATTAGAAAATATCCGTATCCGTGCAGACTTTATGAATGAAGCACAGCCGCTGATCCAGTCAACTATTGACCAGTCCGGCATTCTGAAACAGATTTCTGCTGCCGCTTTTAAGCGCCAGGATATTGCGGAAATCGACCAGCTTGCGCTGACGCTGAAAGAGCAGATCCGCCAGGCGCTTATCCCCTTTTATGACAGGCACATCTGCCTGTATCTGGATGAGGAATGTTTTGGGAATCCGCCCAAAGCGCCCAAGTTTTACAATGAGGCAAGCGGCTGTATGTGGAAAAACAACGCATGGACGCCTGCAGAGGTGGAAAAAGGGGTAATCCTCCTTCCGGCTCAGGACAAGCCAAAAGCAGCAGCATAAAATGAACACACAGAAAGGAGACCATATGAAAACTTTTGATCTGGAGAAACATGGAACCACCTATAAGATTCAACTGAATGTCACCTCATATATGGAAGGAAATCTTGCTGTCACAATGACTTCCTGGGAAAATGGGGAGCCGGAGCCGTGGAATGTTCTGACGGTCAATCTGGAATCCGTCCGTCCACAGAACTGCGCCTTTATTGATACGAATAATAATGGCGAAGAAATCCTTGCATGGATTATACGGCATGGGCTGGCAATTCCCACCGGTACATATGCACGGAGCGGATTTTGCCAGTACCCGGAATACCGGTTCCGGCCGAAAATCTTGCAGGAAATCGACCCGGAAGGGTATTCTGCATATCTGCATGACTGGAAAGAGAGGTATGGCACATGAAATACAAAGCACTTTATTCCGTATTGAAAAAACGAACAGCGGAAGTTCCCAACTTCCGCTATGATGACCGCAGCTGCTGGCGCCTTGCCCGCCTTACTTATATAGACAGGCTGCATAGCCTTTGGATCATTGCGGTTGACCCTGCCACTGGCAGACGTTTTTGGATCACCCATGACGGCGGCAGTGATTTTCGTATCAGCTTTAGAAATATGGATGAACAAATGAATAATTATGGCCCTGCCCGGTATATTCGTTGTACATCGCGCATGGATCTGGCCGGGAAACTGCAGAAACTTTTTTCTGAACCAAATACATTTGTAAATTGACCTGTAAGTGAAACAGATTCCAGAAAAGCGCCGGGCAGTATACTCCGGCGCTTTTCCCTTTATGCTGCATAATGAAAATGCAACAATCAGACCCTATATGTTACATCCTGAATTGGGCAATACATTTTAGTAAAATAATACATAACTCCTGATACAAATCTTCATCAAACCTGCCGTTGATGATTGCATATTTGACCAGAAGCGGTTTATACATCTCCAATAAATCTGTAACTGCCGACTCCCTACCGGCCTTTGCCTGTAAAAGCATCTCCTTAAAATTCATTTTTCACCTCTGTCTTCTTTTTAATCTTCTGTATTGCACGATAGTAAACAGCTGCTACGCCTTTATAAGTCAGCCCCATTTCCTCCGCAAGCATTTCAAAGCTTTTACCGTCTAATGCCCTTTCAAGAAATATGTAACGCTCCCGTTCACTAAGTTCCTTCAGTGCCTGGAGAAGTGTACTGTCTTCTATCTGCATGAGAACGGGTAACCCAAGAAGCAGGTCCTGCTCTATGCTGCATTCCGGCATAAATAGAAAATTTTCGGTCAGACTTTCTATCTGCTGTCGTCTGTCTATCTGCTGTATATAATCATTTCTACGGCGTAACACTGCAGTTGCCAGATATGCCGTAAACTGATTCTGAATAATCTCTGTTTCGCTTTTTCCGTTGTTCTTCTGCCACATGGCTTTTCCTCCTTAAATTCTAGAATTTTTTGATTGAATTCTGAAATTTCGGAGGTGAACGGCATCTAACTCTTCGCTCTACAAAACAGCATAAACATTGACAAATAAATTTGCTTTTTTGTGATTCTAATATTTGTTCCTGCTTATCCTGCTCTATTAGTTCACTATACAGCACGAAAAATGCCTGTATATGGCTGATGATTTTTTTAACCAGCCACCACAGGCATCTATATTGGAACTCATGTGCTGTCTATCACGGATAGCAGCATTCGCATATTTTTTTTGCAATATAAAATCCCCCAGGCTCTAAAACAGAGCCAGAAGGGAGTAAAAGAATGTCAACCGGCGTACTGATGTACCCGTCAAAGCACCGTTTTTTTCTTTGACGGGATACCCCCGGTTTTCATCAAATATCAGTTTTTAAAGCTACTCTTATTTTATCAGATGTATTTCAATGCACTTTCAGCGTAAATTCATTTTTCTCTCGATTTTCTTAAAAATATAATGAACCTCCCCGGGGCAAGCCCTCAAGTACTGTGCTCGGCTCCTACGTCGCCGCTCACAGTACTTGCCTTTTACATCTGCTTACGCATCTGTAAAAGCGGGGTATCGGGAATTCCTTGTCTCAG
>CAJTGF010000039.1 GCA_910575585.1 Clostridiaceae bacterium | reverse complement strand
TATGTTCACTCATCTACACATCTCCTTTCCGCTTATATTATATCACCTTCTAGTTATCTGGAAAAGTTTGTTACGCCCCAAGGGGCGGGGAATTATACCCGCTCTCATTAAAAAAGCCGCCAACAAAGTTAGATACTACACCCCAATTTTTATTATATATGTAATTGCCAAACTTGTCACCATTTGTTATGACGCCGTCTTTAACCCACTGGTATGCTCCTTGTAACTTTCTTTCCGTCCAGTTTAATGTCGGATATTCCTCCACCACTGCCTTCCTAAGCTGAAGCATAAAATCCAGTGTGTCTGAAATTCCCTTCACCGGACTGTAAAATACCCCTTTTTCCGTTATTCCTCTTTCTATTTTTCTCCAATAATTCTCCCACTCCTCGGCAACTCGTTTCCCTAAATTTTGGTTATGCTCATCAAATCTTTTCTTCCTCTCTCCTAATTCGTACTTTAAGTAGTCTCCCACCATTTTTCCCGCAGCTTTTCCCGTTTTTATAGTGGCATCTACACATGTCGAGACAGTAGCTACCGCCTTCTTAGCCACCGCTCCGGCTTTGTTCACGCACACAGGAATTGCGGCGGCAGCTATGTATGCCATTCGCTTGACACCCGACACGGCCTTTTTCACCGCTGAGGCTGCTTTTGCCGTACCTGCTATGGCTCCCTTTACTGCGGTTTTTGCCGCGCCTTTCACCGCGTTCCCTGTAGCCTTTACCGCCCCCTTCACCGCGTTTACCACCTTCGGAACAGCCGCCTTTACCTTTTTTACCAGCTTATCCAGCGTTTACACCCCCTTTATTACACCCCTGTCCGGATCTGGCTCTTTTGTTTCTCTGTGAACCGGCATCGGAAAAGCTCCGCCTCCTGAAAGTCCGCTCCCCGCAGATCCGCCCCTCTAAAATCCACGCCGCAGTACACGCAGCCTCAAAAGCTTGCCCCATGCAGGTCCGCACCGCAAAACTTTCCTTCCGGAAACCCTGCCAGCCTCCAGTCTGTGCTGGCGTCCTTTCCGTCGTACATCAGGGTATGATCCATCCGGGCGTCTCGCATTGGCTCCAGTCCGGCCACTGGGACAGTTTTTCCTTTTCCTTCCTCATTCTGTCCGGATCTTTGTAACCATTCGGCAGGCTCTCGCCCAGGGGGGCACCCTATCTGCCCATCATGCAGATAAATTCCCCTATCGAAATGTAAAAACTTAAAACGGTTTTTCTGCTTCTCTTTGCAACCACTTTATGGCTTCTATACCATATAACTTTTTGATGCATCCATTTTGTCCTATATCAATCCATTTCAATTTTACAGTTTCTAAACCTCGTGCGCCAGACAAACTGGTTTCAGCAAATAAACATTTGCTACTGTGTCAGAAAAACTTATGCTGTCAGACAAAGCTGATTTCGCCCAAACTAACAGTTTTAAGGCATTTCACGGCATCAGACAGGGGAATCCTTTGATTCAATCGCAATACCTGGCGGATTTCCGGATTTTTCCTACAATCAAAGCGGATATTCCTGCCGTATACCGTCAAGTGATTTCTCCCCCGCCTTCTCTTAGCCCTGTGACGCACTGTAACCGCCCGTGTCCCAGTTTTAAGACCCAGTTCAGAAGATGTACCATGGAGCGGGTATGTCGGCCCGTTGGGCAGATGTGGAACAGAAGCATTTCTCTCCAAATCCGCCGATATTGCCAAGGTTGAAAAGTGTGCAGGGTTAAAGTTTGGGTGGCATTACGCCACCCAAACGAGGGACATCGTCAGGCAAAGCCGGACACATATCTTTCATAAATCAAGAATTTATCACATATTTTTCTTTATAGCTTTTTAATAATACGTTTATTTTTTGTGAGTCCTCCGGGAATTTTTTACAATATTTTTCGCATACTATCTTTAAATAATAAAATATATCTGGATATCCAATTATTATTTCTTCACCATTATTTAAACCAAACTCTGCTCCTTCATACTTTTCAATAATTTCTTTATCATAATCGTCTAAATCATTCCAAAAACGCATGCCCCATAGTTTTCACCAAATCCAGTTCCCTTGCTAATTCCTTCTATCACTTTAACAAATCTTGCATCACTAACCATGTCAAACAGTGCTTTTACAGGAAAATGATTTTTATTTAATAATTCATCATCTTCAATTCGAAATATATTTACCATTTCATTAGCTCCTTATTGTTCAGGGTACATTGATGTAATTTCCCCACTTTCATAGTAACCTCTCCATGTGACCCCGCTATCATCCACGCCTACCCATTCACGTGGTAATATACCATCTGGATATTGTGAGGCTGCGTTATTAGCTGCTTGTAGTCCTCTATCTATATATTCATCAGTATTAATTATATTGGAATCATAAACGGTTTTTACTTTAGGTACACCACTTTGATATTCACCTGGAATTGGCGTTCCTGTTCTATCAAGTTTAGGCATTTGATATTCTATTGTTGTTACACCATTTATGTCAAGATGAGGAGTTTCATTTATAATTTGAATATCATTCTGCATGAAAACATCCTTTCTATGTGCCCCACCAATGCCTCTCTTTCTAGTAGTCTGTCCTTAAAATTCTTATGAAAATAATAGATGTATAGTATAATGGTTGTATCAATATCATTCAGGAGTGCAACCATGGGTAGAAATAAAAAATATGGCAATATAATATTAACAGACGAAGACAGGATCGAGTTAGAAAAACTTTCCAAGTCGCAAACAGGTGAATATCGTAAGGTACAACGAGCAAAGATTCTGCTCATGAGTGCCAAGGGCATGTTGAATTCTGAAATTGCGGCCGCTATTGGGATGCATCCCAATACAGTAGCTTCTATTATTACAAAATACATTTCAGCCGGGAAAGATCATGCCATTAATGATGCGGCCCGTCCTGGTAAACCAAATGTGATCAGTGATGAGGAAAAGCTCTGGATCACCAGCATCGCCTGTACAAAACCGAAAGAACTTGGCTATGCGCAGGAACTGTGGACATACAGGCAACTCCAGAAGCATGTTCGTACACACTGCAAAAACGCAGGATATCCTGGCCTGACCAAAATATCTGCCAACACGATATACAGTATCCTGGATAGTAATGAGATCAAGCCCAATAAGATCAATTATTATCTCGTTCGTAAGGATCCTGATTTCGAGACAAGGATGCGGGAGGTATTGGTCGTTTATAAACAAGTAGAAATGTGCTTTGATGATGAAGGCAGGCTTACTATCGATATGCCAAAAACAGTGACGTTGTCTTATGATGAA
Source organism: Clostridiaceae bacterium (assembly GCA_910575585.1). Lineage (GTDB taxonomy): Bacteria > Bacillota > Clostridia > Lachnospirales > Lachnospiraceae > UBA3402. The sequence continues at coordinate 48,413 of CAJTGF010000039.1, read as the reverse complement.
AAACCAGGGATCCAGGCGCTGAAAAACATCGCGCCGGATCTTCCTCCTACACAAAAGCATGGCACCGTTAGCCGTGACTATGAATATAAACGTCTTGGTACGGTTTCCCTGCTTGCGGGGATCGACCTGCTTACAAGGGAGATTATTCCACAGGTCAGTGATACCCATAAGAGCTCTGACGTCAATGTCTGCATGGTATGCGTGTTGAAAGCAAGCAGGAACTTGTTGATCGTATATACAAATATTGCAATGAGATCAATAAGGCACCTGTGGTATATCATTGGACTTACAAGACTGACGATATCACCGCAGAAGATCTTGCAGAGGCTGAAATTGATCCCGAGCTCAGATATATGGCATAATATTTACACAAATATTTTAAGGACAGACTATTAGTATGCCGAAGATAATTACTATGTATATTAACCTTCTATTCTTGTGTTTTTTCATATTCTCCCCCTTAAGCATTTTGATTTTCTGCTTGTCTGTTAATCATCAAGTTTCATCCATGGAAACAATGTGTACAACTTCCCGGCTTTGCTCCCAGGCACTCTGGTACAGGCCGCAAATTACGTTTCCTTTATGCGCAAAAGATTCCGGGAATTCCATCTTTTCTAAAGAATGAAGCCAACAACGGATTTTGTGGAGATGTAGATCTACCTCATTTTTAAAAAGCGGCTGACAGATTTCTCAAAAATCTGTTCGGCGATCCCCTGATTTTTAATTTCTGCCATTAACAAACAGTGGGAGGAATCACTGGCTTACTTTGTACCCAATATCATTTGGGTTATCTCAGGTAAAGTCGATAATCTGCATGATCTGGTTCGGTGTAAAAACAAACAAGACACCATACGCTTTTTATCAGACAGGACTTCCCATATCTTTACAGTGGGAGCGGGTGGTTTACGTTTACGCTTATCTAATAAAGAAACTTAAAAAAAGTATTCTTCGCTTTATAGAACAGTATAGCCTCACAGCCCATCCATTCAAATGGACATATGCAAAGATACCTTTAACAATTTACGTCCCTTCAATATTTCGTTGGGAATGCCAAACGATATACTTGTTACGATGCAAGCGTTTGGGAATTGTGTCCCTGTGATTAAACTATATCGCACTGTTTTTCAAAATATTCTATTGCTTCTGAATCTTTTATATATTGTGGAGTTGTGATAGTTCCAATATTTATTTCTCGAATAAATTTCTTCAATTCCCACTGATTTGTTTTATTAGAAACCTTCAAACTTTCAATAGAACATTTCCAAAATTCTGTAGAAGTGATAATACAGCCTTCAAATGTAGCATTTTTAATTACACAGTCAGAAAAGGCACCATTAAAAGTACAATTACGAAAAAGTACCCCTTCAAAACTAGTCTCTAAAGTCTCTAACTCCACTAAATTACAGTTGATAAACTTAGAATTTACTATTCTAGCATAATCTAAAACTGTTTTCCCAAAATTACAATTTTCAAATATTATGTTCTCGAAAATACAACTGTATAACTTTGCATCTCCCATATTTTTGTTCTCAAATATTTGTGAAGAAAAATATGAACTTGTAATATATATATCTACAAAATTTAGGTCAGACAAATTGTTACATGTAAAATCTATTTCATCCAATAATAATCGTTCTCCTCTTTTCTTACTGTCCATAAGAGACTTAAGATATTTATTATGTCTTTCTATAAGCATGTTTAACTCTATTTGACTAATAGTTTTCATTTTATCACTCCGGCCACCAAATTACTTTATCTGCTATTCCAGCTTCATTAATTGCATTCATTAATTCATTTATATGAGCCTCTGTTAACTTTGATTTATCAATAATAACAATATCATTTCCATTTTTTTGGAACTCCTTCATTATATTTTTTATAGCATTCTCAACTTTGAAAGCTCCCTTTTTAGGCGAAGTTATAGGAATTCCATCTTTTCCTATAGGAGTTGACTCAAAACTTTTCACATCATACTTTTTACCTGTAACTGAATCAATAAATTCAGCTCTAGGATCAGAGCTTCTTTCTAATTTTCCTATAACTCTTTTTCTTTCTAAGTCTAAGCCAATTTTCGCTTCATTCTGAGACCCGGCAGTTGTAGCCTTTTTGGCCGGATCATACCTCAATGCATCTAACTCTGCTTTGGTTCTTCCGCCTGTATAGTTTCCATCAAGATCATACAAAGGATTGTCTACATTATTTAATCCTTTACTTCCCTCCTTTTTAACAATTCTCCCAAGTTCTCCAACCTCATCTGCCGCTTCCCCAGCATCCCCAACAATCTCAGCCTTCTGTATATTTACACCGCTATTGCTCAGTAAAGGTGTATTTTTTTTCACTCGATTATTATAATATTTAGTGAAAAAACCTACCTCACCTGCATCATCCCATGCACCGCTCGCTAATGCAGGCTTTAACTCTGGCGGATTTAACAAATTACGAATTTCTCTCACAAAATCGTCTGCTTTGTTCGCCGCTTTTTTCGCTAAATTTGAAGTCAATGCACGATCTATCGCACTACCTAATTTACTGGTCTTTTTCGCTGTCTGAGCTGTCACAGCCGCGTCACCCATTATATCTGTGGCTTTCGCTGCCACCCCGGTCGCATCATCCATCACTCCTGCGGCTTTTGCTGCTGTCCCCAAATCTGCCGCCTTATCTCCGGCTTTTGCTGCTTTTGCCGCTTTCCCGGCCTTTACTGCCCCGCCTACCGTTGTTACAACCTCAAATGTTACCGCCCCCGCCACACGGCTGCGATCCTCCCAGCTCCCGTTTATAATCTCTTCATCCCAGACCCTCCCAACTTCTTTTTTCAGTGCTGAAAACGCTGTCCCTGGATCCCCCACGATATTATTGATTCCTTCAACAGTGCCATATGGATTCGTCACAGCAGTAGCAATTCCGTCAACCGTTCCCAGAATTCCATGACCAATCACTCCATTAAAGAAAGAACCGACACTTGCCGCTACACCTGAATTTTCCTTCATATCGCTGGCATTAAAAAAGCCGCCAACAAAGTTAGATACTACACCCCAATTTTTATTATATATGTAATTGCCAAACTTGTCACCATTTGTTATGACGCCGTCTTTAACCCACTGGTATGCTCCCTGTAACTTTCTTTCCGTCCAGTTTAATGTCGGATATTCCTCCACCACTGCCTTCCTAAGCTGAAGCATAAAGTCCAGTGTGTCTGAAATTCCCTTCACCGGACTGTAAAATACCCCTTTTTCCGTTATTCCTCTTTCTATTTTTCTCCAATAATTCTCCCACTCCTCGGCAACTCGTTTCCCTAAATTTTGGTTATGCTCATCAAATCTTTTCTTCCTCTCTCCTAATTCGTACTTTAAGTAGTCTCCCACCATTTTTCCCGCAGCTTTTCCCGTTTTTATAGTGGCATCTACACATGTCGAGACAGTAGCTACCGCCTTCTTAGCCACCGCTCCGGCTTTGTTCACGCACACAGGAATTGCGGCGGCAGCTATGTATGCCATTCGCTTGACACCCGACACGGCCTTTTTCGCCGCTGAGGCAGCTTTTGCCGTACCTGCTATGGCTCCCTTTACTGCGGTTTTTGCCGCGCCTTTCACCGCGTTCCCTGTAGCCTTTACCGCCCCCTTCACCGCGTTTACCACCTTCGGAACAGCCGCCTTTACCTTTTTTACCAGCTTATCCAGCGTTTACACCCCCTTTATTACACCCCTGTCCGGATCTGGCTCTTTTGTTCCTCTGTGAACCGGCATCGGAAAAGCTCCGCCTCCTGAAAGTCCGCCCCCCGCAGATCCGCCCCTCTAAAATCCACGCCGCAGTACACACACCCCCGAAAGCTTGCCCCACGCAGGTCCGCCCCACTAAACTTTCCTTCCGGAAACCCTGCCAGCCTCCAGTCTGTGCTGGCGTCCTTTCCGTCGTACATCAGGGTATGGATCCATCCGGGCGTCTCGCAGGTCCGCCCCGCTAAAATCCGCCCCATGCAGCATACTCCCTGTCATCCGGCAGCTTTTCAAGTTTCCTCTCTGAAACCTTGCCCCTGTCAGCAGGCCAAGGCTTAAATCCGTTCTCTCAAGTACAGCGTCCCGAAAGTCCGTATTCCGGAAATCATGATCGGACAGATCCACATCTTTAAAATCCATTCCCCGAAAATCCTGAAAACAATAAGCCTCCCTCTCATTTTTCTCCAACCACTGCAGAATATGGTCTCTGTCCTTTTCCTGGTTTTCCATGTATACCAGATAGCCCGGTTCCAGGCATTCCCCCACCCGAAGCTGGAACTGTCCCGCTTTTTTTACCTCTTGAAATTCCGCAAGATCCGTGATACCCGCGGTTCCATACAGGATCAGTTCCTTCACATACTCATGGAAGGCGGGCAGAAGGCGCGCCGTATGCTCTTCTGTCTCCAGTTCACTGACCTTGCCCACATACCTTTTCGCCTGCTCCTTCAGACTGGCCTCCAGATCATGGTACTGCCCAAGTATCACAGAGGCGTCCAGATCTCCCAGTATTTTGCTTTCCCCCAGATACCACTGCTCCCCATAGGCCGTCACCCGGTATCGGTAATCCTTCTGCCGCACCCTGGTACGCAGCAGCTCTATGGACAGGTATGCCCAGGGGGATTCCTGACTGGGCTCCCTTTCCCTGTGGCAAAACTCCTGAAACTGTCCTGCCAGCTATTCCCCATAGGCTTTCCTTCTCCCATGTCTCTCTATTCTTTTTATTTTCGTGCAAAATAGTTATTAATAAAGCTCCAAAAGTTGTCAACCCAGCACAAAATCCTCCAACAATGCTTTCAAATAGGGATATTCGATTTTCTATATCACTTTTTAGATAGGTTTTATAGCCAGATATAAAAATTTCAATATCACTCCACGGAATCAGACAAAAAGAAATAAAAATAAGGTGTTAGTCAACATTTGGGTTGGTAGACTAATTTTCGGTCTGACAGCCTACATAAATACTAATCTGCTAATAGGGCAAATACGGATACCGACCCATTTGCTGACTAACACCAAAAATAAGTATGCCGAAGATAATTACTATATATATTAACCTTCTATTATTGTGTTTTTTCATATTCACCCCTTAAACATTTTGATTTTCTGCTTGTCTGTTAATCATCAGGTAATAATAATTATATCTGGGGACCTTAAATCCACAGATAGCTTAATTCTCTGCATAAAAATAGCCTTTCTGCATCATACAGATTTACCTGATTCTGATTTTTCTCACAGTTTTCTTTAGTCACAGGTAATCCGGATTTCTGGTTGTGTCTTTTACTTTAGGGTTTTGCTCAATTTCTCACTTGCATATATAATTTTCTTTAGCTCTGCTGGAAAATTGAGCATGTATCATTCTTGAACCTTAATCCCTCATCACAATTCCTGTGTGGCCATGTATTCTTGATATATATTTTCAATATATATCATTTTCAAACTATTACACTATCTGTATATTTAATAAATCAAATGGATATTCCGTTTCCCAACTTTCATTGATATGAGTAAATAATGTACCATCCTTTTTTTCCAATACTATAATTGAACCATTTTCCAGAAGCAAAATATCATCATCTGTATAAGCTGCTAAATTTTTTATTATAATAAAGATCAATTCTAAACCCTGTTTAAATGTATTTCCAAATAATTGCACTCTAGTATTCGCAGTAGCTTTAAATCCATACTCATCATAAATGATATCAAGTCCAATTATTTCATCTAGATCAAAAAACATAGAAAAATAATCGCAAGCAATTCCAATGTTATCTGAATATTCTTTGTAATCTACACTTATTCTCTTTTCAATAATCTTTTTCACAAATATAGAAAAAGATTTCTGTGACATTTCTCCACTTAATAACAATTCATAATCCATTACTATACCCTCTTCCTAATCAAAAATATCTACCACATTACCATCTTTAATAATTTTTAATTCCTCAAGTCTCTTTAAATCTCCTGCTGAATTAGTTTTTCGTTTTATTAAGTCAATAAGCTCTTTGATGTCTCCAGCATAATCATCTAAATTTAGCACAATATTAGGAGCTTGATCTTTAGTTTTTTGTGCTAATTCTTTTATAATAGTTTTTGTACTTGTATTTACGTTAGGTGTATAACAGTCAAAAACTTTATCTTCGATAAGAAAATCAGGATTTGCCAACTCATTTATTCCGTATCCATTTCCCCCATGTACTTCATCTAACATATTGACTTTGTAACCTTTTGACGCCAACAAATCTGCCGATTCATTTTGTCTTATATATGTTCTGATCGTTGTCTTCGCATAATTCCCTATAGGTTTACTTCCTTCGGACAAAGAAGGTTTCACATTTTGTAATTTTCCATCCACACTTCCCCCTTTCTTAACACCCCCTCCAAGATCCCCAGCTCCATCTACCACATCCCCAGAGCCACCAACAATCTCCGCCTTCTCTATCTTCACCCCACTCTCACTCAGCGAAGGCTTCTTCTTTTTCACCAAATCATCATAATACTTAGTGAAAAATCCAACATCATCAACGTCATCCAAAACCCCAGTCACCAGCGCAGGCTGCAGCTCCGGAGGTGTTAACATACTGCGTACATCTCTTATAAAGTCGTCGGCCTTCCTCGCCGCTTTCTTTACCGTGTTTGAAGTCAACGCGCGGTCAATCATCCCTGTCGCGCTCTTCTTTATCGAGCTCAACGCCGCCCGTGAAGCCTTTCCCACATCAGAAGCCCTATCTAACGCACCGCTTAACTTCCCTGCCTTCCTGGCCGTCTTGGCCGTGTCCGTCATCTTATCTATCGCTTTCGCCGCATCCGCCGCTTTATCTTCCGCCTTCGCCGCTTTGGCCGCTTTCCCGGCTTTCGCCGCGCCCATGCCCGCAACTGTCGTAACCACCTAAAAGGCAGCCGCTCCTACTACGCGGCTGCGGTCCTCCCAGCTTCCGTTTAGCAGCTCTTCATCCCAGATCCTTCCTGCCTCTTTCTTAAGCGCCGAAAACGCAGCTCCAGGATTGCCTACCACATTGTTAATCCCCTCGATAGTTCCGAAAGGGTTCGTCACCACTGTAGCCACTCCGTCAACCGTTCCCAGGACTCCATAACCAAGCACTCCGTTAAAAAAGGAACCCATTGCCACCACTACGCCGGAGTTGTCCTTCATATCGCTGGCGTTAAACAGACCGCCCACAAAATTAGATACCACGCCCCAATTTTTATTATATCGCTATTGGAATACTCCAGAGGATTTCCATTCATTCGGTTGGAAAACTGACTTCAGATCAACTGCGTTACCAAAGAACGCCTTCCTGGGGAAGGGTATCCGATGGCGCACTTGCGGAAATATTTTTCCTGTTTATGGAAAAACAGCCGGAATTGTATATAGCACAAATAATTCAGGAGCAACAGAATACGTCAGGAATCTACGGGGATTCCCTGGCTTCTTAGTGGTGCAAACTTATATTCTCCAGTCTATTTGATGAGACCAAATAATTCCTTGATTTGATAAAAAACATATTTCATCGTGGGCATCTGACGTAATCAATATTTCACAAAAATTTTGCTTTTGTAAATAAACACAAAACTTAATGATACTTTTATACTCGTCAATAGAACATGTATCCTTTTGAATATCAAATATTATTAATTGCATATACTTAAATCCACCATTTATTATATCTGAATCATAAAAATTAAATGGCGGTCTTCTTTCTTTCAAAAAAGTAATTGCTATATTATCTCTTTTGCTTATCTTTTCATAAAAAACACCATCCATATTTATTTCACAACTCATACTATTGCCAGGCAAAAAGTAACTACCAATTACTTTGTCTAATATTTCTTTTGTAATGCACATTGGAGCAATCCTTGCGTACATACATAAAGACATTGGGACACCTCCCTATATTGTCAAATGATTTTCTCTAAAAATAAAGAAATCTAATACATTTTGTTGAAATTTTCTGCATTAATTGGCACAACAGATTGAATGATACAGAAAAACTCTAAGGATAAATTGATACTACATTACCATCCTTTATAACTAAAACCTCTTCTAATCCCACTATTGGATAATCCATCAATTGTTTTTTAAGCAATTCTATATCTCCCAGCCAATCGTCCAAATTTAAAACAACACGATTAGCCTGTCCCTTTTTTACAACCTTCTCTTCTATTGTACTGGCTACATTTCTTACTTTCGTATTACCAGCTGGTGCGTAACAATCAAAAATTTCACCTTCTATGCGATAATCTGGATTTCTGGTTGTGTCTTTTACTTTAGGGTTTTGCTCAATTCTATAACCATTTTTAGCAAGTACCTCAGCAGCATCATTTTCTCTTGCTAATGACCTAATCGTTGCCTCATCCATTCTCTCCGTAATTTTTGTTTTGCTTCCATCTGGAATTGCATCGCTATCATACGGATTGCTGGGTTTTATTTTAGTTCCCCCGTTCCCCTTTTTTATTATCCCTCCAAGATCCTCAGCTCCATCTACCACATCCCCAGAGCCACCAACAATCTCCGCCTTATGTATCTTCACCCCACTCTCATTCAATACAGTCGTCTTCTTTTTCACCAGATCATCATAATACCTTGTGAAAAATCCTGTGTCACTAGCGTCATCCCATATACCACTAACCAATGCTGGCTTTGATTTTGGAGGATTTAATAATCTGCGGATATTCCCCAGAAGGTCGTCTGCCCTGTTTGCCGCTTTCTTTGCCAAGTCCGAAGTCAAAACACGATTTATTACGCCGCTTGATTTACCAGCTCTCTTAGCCGCTCGTGCTGTCCCAGCTGCGTCATCCATCACTCCTGCAGCTTTTCCCGCCATACCCAGATCCGCTGCCTTATCTCCAGTCTTTGCTGCTTTCGCTGCTTTCGCTGCTTTTGCCGCCTTTCCGGCCTTCACTGCGCTCACTACCACTGTCGCGATTTCAAATGTTGCCGCTCCCGTCAAACGGCTTCGATCTTCCGTGCTGCCATTTATGATTTCCTCATCATAGATTCTTTTTCCTTCTTTCCAAACTGCTGTTCCTGCTGCTTTAGGATCCCTCAGGATATTATTAACTCCCTCAATTGTACTAAACGGATCTGTCAATACAGTTGCAGCTCCATCAATCGTACCAAAAAATCCATGATATACTATACCATTCAGAAAAGAACCCGCAGCCGCCGCAACACCTGAATTTTCTTCCATATCACTGACATTGAAGAAGCCGCCCGCAAAATCTGATACCACTCTACTGTTTGAATTGTACAGGAAATCCCCCACTCCATCATTAGCCATTTTACCAAAATCTTTGATCTTTTGGTATATTTCTTTGACTTTTCTTTCTGACCAGTTTAATTCAGGATATACTTCTATAACCGCTTTTCTTAGCTGTAATACAAGATTTATACCTTCTGGAATCACAGTAATGTCTGTATAGACAACCACCTTTCCTGTTTTCCCCCGCTTTACAGCTTCTTGCGTCTCCTTCCACTCTTCCCAAAACCGTACCGCTAATTTTCTATACCTTTGATTTGCCTCCCAATCATATACTCCCAGTTTTTTCTGTAATGTTTCTAACGCCAATATTCCAACCATCTCACCAGCCGCTGTCCGCTTGGAAAGCGCCGCTTCCGCTTTCTTCGTAAGCTTCCCGTTTGAACTAATGTAGGATGGTACTGTTACCATAGCCTTTACTGCTAACAGGTGTCCCCCCACAACAGTTCTTTTTGCATTTGTAACAGCTTTGGAGGCACCATTAACCATACCTGCCGAGGCTTTAAGGGCAGATTTTACCACTGCGTTCCCTGTAGCCTTTACCGCCCCCTTCACCGCGTTTACCACCTTCGGAACAGCCGCCTTTACCTTTTTTACCAGCTTATCCAGCGTTTACACCCCCTTTATTACACCCCTGTCCGGATCTGGCTCTTTTGTTCCTCTGTGAACCGGCACCGGAAAAGCTCCGCCTCCTGAAAGTCCGCTCCCCGCAGATCCGCCCCTCTAAAATCCGCCCCGCAGTACACGCAGCCTCGAAAGCTTGCCCCACGCAGGTCCGCACCGCAAAACTTTCCTTCCGGAAACCCTGCCAGCCTCCAGTCTGTGCTGGCGTCCTTTCCGTCGTACATCAGGGTATGATCCATCCGGGCGTCTCGCAGGTCCGCCCCGCTAAAATCCGCCCCGTGCAGCATACTCCCTGTCATCCGGCAGCTTTTCAAGTTTCCTCTCTGAAACCTTGCCCCCGTCAGCAGGCTAAGGCTTAAATCCGTTCTCTCAAGTACAGCGTCCCGAAAGTCCGTATTCCGGAAATCATGGCTGGACAGATCCACATCTTTAAAATCCATTCCCCGAAAATCCTGAAAACAATAAGCCTCCCTCTCATTTTTCTCCAACCACTGCAGAATATGGTCTCTGTCCTTTTCCTGGTTTTCCATGTATACCAGATAGCCCGGTTCCAGGCATTCCCCCACCCGAAGCTGGAACTGTCCCGCTTTTTTTACCTCTTGAAATTCCGCAAGATCCGTGATACCCGCGGTTCCATACAGGATCAGTTCCTTCACATACTCATGGAAGGCGGGCAGAAGGCGCGCCGTATGCTCTTCTGTCTCCAGCTCACTGACCCTGCCCACATACCTTTTCGCCTGCTCCTTCAGACTGGCCTCCAGCTCATGGTACTGCCCAAGTATCACAGCGGCGTCCAGATCTCCCAGTATTTTGCTTTCCCCCAGATACCACTGCTCCCCATAGGCCGTCACCCGGTATCGGTAATCCTTCTGCCGCACCCTGGTTCGCAGCAGCTCTATGGACAGGTACGCCCAGGGAGATTCCTGACTGGGCTCCCTTTCCCTGCGGCAAAACTCCTGAAACTGTCCTGCCAGGTATTCCCCGTAAACGTCCTTGGATTCCTGGTAAGTCTGTTCCAGCCGCCTTAAGCATTCCTCAAACCCGGGCTTTATGCAGTCATTCTCAAACATCCGGAACATCTGCGTCCTTGTCCTCACGGTTCTCCTCCTCCCCCGGTTCTTTCATGGTCTTCAGAAATTCCTTCAGTATAGGCATCCACTGTTTTTTCTCATCCTTGGGACAGTCAAATGTTCCCATCACCAGCCCTTCCCGGATGCTCCTGAAAAACATTACATGGCAGCAGTCGTCATCAATCAGGGGAATATCCTGGGAAAACCAAAGGATCCGGCTGCTTCCCTCCCCCACCGCTTCCCCATCCTCAGCCTTTGACGCGGGATGCAGGCGTTCCATCTCACTTTTAAGCAGGAATGTTATCTGCTCCAGATCGCCTTCCTCCATTTCCCCCTCCTCCAGGTGGAACGTAACCGCCACTCTGCCTTCCGGATCGCTTAAGATCCACTCCGGACGGTCAGGATCCGGATATTTCACGGCCACCAGCTGGTCCGGCATGGGCTTAAACTGCTTTGGCAGGACCATGAAAGCCCTTCCGTCCATGATCTCCTTTTCTTCCAGTTCCAGTTTTTCATAGCGCACCAGGACATAACCGTCTTCAATCGGATTCCCTTTTCCGGAAAGTTCTTCCTCCTTCTCCTCCATGGCCCTGCGCATCTTTATGATTTTTTCAGCATAGATCTGTTCCATTCCCCTTACCCTTTCATCTGCACCTTGTAATCCATCACAATAAATGTCTGTTTTGTATGGAGAAGCACTCTCTCCCCGCCCTCGATCTCGATCTGATCCCCCCGAAAGAAGATGCCGCCCTGGGATGTCATGGAAATATTATCCTGACTCTGGATCTGTATGCCTTCCTCCTCATCCAGCCTCATAAAGATCCTTCCTTCGCTTCCATGAAACTGGATGCCCTCCGGTGAAAACTTCCATTCCTTCCCCGGCTGTGTTCCCAGGTATTTCACCTGGGGATCCTGGCTCTTCTCATTCTCCTCCCCGTCCGTCCTGTGTACTCCGGTCACATAAGCCCTGCTTTCATCATCAGACGGAAGGTACAGCCCCACCCTGGCTCCAAGCTCCGGCATACAGTACCAGTCTATCCGCTTAAACGGATACCAGAAGGCGTCCGCTTCCTTCTGCTCCTTGTCAATATCCAGATGGATCTTTACCTGGTCCTTTCCCACCGTAAGGACTGTTCCCATCAGCGTCTTTCCCTTCAGGGCCTTGTTTTTCCGTTCCAGCAAAGGCTGTCCTTTTTTCTGTCCCAGGCCATACTGGTATATCCATTCCCCATGCTCCATCCATCCATGGACCTCCAGTACCTGCAAAAACATACCGGCGCACCGGATCTGGTCGCCAACCTGATACCGGTCATAGCTCTTAACTCTGCACAAAAGAAACGATTGTTCCGTCCCGCCTTTATACTGCTGAAAGCAGAGGGCTTCCTTTACCTGCTTTTCCACCATTTCAGGCAGAGAGAAAGTTCCCTCTTTTCCCCCGTCTCCAAACCCCATATAGACCTGGGGGATGTCTCCTTTTATCCCCGGGCATATGTGCTCTCCTGCCGCGGATGCCAGCCGCTTTATAAATTCCCAGTCAGTCTCTTCCAGCTGGATATACGGGATCCGGATAGTCTTCCCGCTTTTACTCCTGTCCATAAAATCCCCGCCGTGTTCCCTGGTTATCGCTAACAAACGGTCTTCAAATGTACCCCCTGTCTTTTGAAAGCTTCGGCTCTTCTTTTCGATATCCATCAGAACGGAACGGCTGGCAAACTCCATCTCAATCCGCAGCTGTCTGCCCTTTCTAACCTGTATATTGGTGATAAGACCGGCAAATACACGATTCTTCCCGCCCTTCATGTCATAGACCGTAAGCCCTGCTCCGTCCGCCATCTGCGCCCATGTATCCACATCCTCTTCATGGATAAACCCGGTAAGTTTCCCATATCCATGGTCGTCTGCCTTGTGCCAAAAAGAGAGCTCTGACAGCGATTCCAAAGGAGCCGGCAGATCCACCCCTACATTCTCATAAAGTTCCATCCCCGCTCCGCCTCCTGACCGGATAAAATTGAATCCCGTACATATGCCTCCTCAGAAGATTCTCCGCCAGTTCCAGGGATACCATCAGATACTTCTTTTTGATGTTCCCGGCCTGGAACAGATATCTGCCCTTTGGCGGCTCCGACTCAAATGTCATGTGCTGCTTGTCCGCAAACCAGTCCTGTTTCAAGCAGTCTGCTTCCTCTGCCTCTATCTTCCAGTACACTTTCTGCTCCCGATATTGGGTGTCAGTCAGAAATACCGGGACAGTCTCCTTTAGACAGCCATAATTGTCCAAAATCTCCTTCATCTCATCTGATACACAAAAAATCGCTCTGCCTCTCTGCTCTCCCTGTAAAAAATCCGGCAGTTTTGTTTCCTCATCAAAATCTAACCAGGTGACAAAAGGCTCGCTCCCCAAAAAACCGGCATCCCGGTAATCCACGCCTGCGCCTGCCAATGTTCGCGTGTCCTGATCCATCAAGAAATATTCCATCCTTAACGCTCCCCCGTCAATTGATCCTTACATCCGGTCCGGCAATATCAATCATGCTGTCCATCTGGATCCTGCTCTTTTTGCAGTGAAGCCGTATCATGTCTGACGCCAGCAGTTCGATCTCATCCTCTGCCTCCAGACGGATCCCCTTGCCGCTTGACATAGAGATCTTGTCTTTGCTGAACAGTTCAATCCCCCTATCCTGATGCAGCACGATCCTGGACTTTACCTTTCCGCTGTCTCTGTCTGTGCAGATGATCTCCACGGCCTCCTCCGTAAATCGGATCTCTTTTCCATAAATCGTGCGGAAAAACTTGATCTGCGGACTTTCTGTGCGTTTATTCGTTTCAAGGTTTCTGGATGAACTGCTGCCGGCGGCATCCGCTTCTGTTCCGCTGGGAAAATAGATCATTACCCGGTCTCCTTTTTCCGGCATACAGTACCATCCGCCCTGGCCGTCGGCTGTATACATCGTCTGGTAGGGGAATTCCCATGCCGTTCCCACATCTTGGGTTTCATCAATCTCCAATTTAACCTTTATCTTATCTTTCACAGATTCCAGGACTTCCCCCTCTATGGACGCCCCGGAAAGCCGGTCGGCATACCGTTTCTGCTGCCCCATGCCCTGTTTCGTGCGCAGTTCATAGCGGAATATAACTTCTCCCTTTACCAGTTCTGCTTCCATCTTTCCTATGTAAAGCTGCGCGTTGCGGTACATAATGCCAGAACCCACCTCATAATACTCACGGCTCTCTACCTTAAACATAAGCGAGTCCGATTCCATGTAATCCGCATATCCGTTTTCATTCCACTTTTTATATTGGAGAAGGGTCTTCTCCATGGAATAAGAATACTGCCCCAGTTCTCCCATATGCTTTTCCTTCACTGCCCCAAAAAACAGTTTTGGCGCGCCAAATTCACCGGCAGGCAGGATGCTTCCATTAAATCTGGATGCCAGCCGCGTCAGAAACTCCCAATCTGTCTCATCATACTGGACTAACAGGGTGCCGGTCTCTTTGCCCCCTGACAGGTTGTCAATCACATCTCCGCCTTCATAAGCGCCCACAATCTCCTGAACCAGCTCTTTATAAGTCATGTCCTTATTCTGAAAGGATCTTCTCTTCTTCTTCAGATCCATAAGGATGCTGCATGTGTTCAGCAGAATCTTAAACTTGTATACATTCCCGTCCTGATAGACAGAAATCTGATTGATTACGCCGGCAAACACCGTCGTCTCCCCTACGGTAACCGTTACCCGCTTCTGGCTGTTGTTCTCTTTTACAAAATCATCCTTGCACCCATCCGCAACAATGCCCTCCAGCCAGCACCTTCCATGGGCGTTTACCTCCTGACTCATGCCAAACACCTGTAAGACACCCACCATGTCCAGGTTTGTCTTTACTAATCCCATATTCCCTCCTATTGTTTGATCCTGATGATTCCGCCGCACGCGCAGGACAGAATGCCGGTGCTAAGCAAAGTCGCTTCGCCATTGACTTTTACGGTACTGTCTCCCATAAGCCATGGGCTTAAGATAACAGGTACACATGGCTTCGGTGTCGGCGGCTGTTGGCATACGCCAAAGGGGAGAATAGCTATTTGATACAAAAGTAAAGACTTTTTTCAAAAAAATAATAGGGCAGGAGCAATGGCTTGATCTTGCCGCCATGCTCCCTCCCTATCAATATCAATACTCAAACTGCCAATGTTAGACCAAACTTGAAAAAACAGTAATCGATCATGAGTTATTCTTAAATATCCACTCCGTATCATTCCCATATAATTTTTTTGCTATAGTTTTTAAATCATAATCAATTTTTTTATTTTTGTAGTTTTCTTGATTTTCCTTAATATTACCTTTATCAAATTTACTTTGTACTGTAAAAGAATCTTCAACCAAAAAACTAAAATCGCCTCTAAAGTCTAGTAAATATTCTGCAAAAGAAAAATCGCTTGTTTCGCACTTTATTACAGCTTCACTGAGCTTTTCATAAAAATCGCCCGTAGTAACACCATAAACAAAGTATTCAACAGCCGACTTCTCATAAGCATAAAAGACTGCCAACAAAAAAGCGGATTCTGTAAAACTTTCGTTATCTGATTCAAAATCACAACCATAGCTTGGATCAAAATAATGTGAAACAGTATAAAGCATTGTATCGTCAGCTTTTGCTAAATATTGGGAAACAAATTCAGCCCTCTGGGTAAGTTCTCTGTATCCTTCCACATATCGAACTAAGTCATCATAATATTCTTCTGCATCAAATTCCTTCATAAATTCAACCTCCATAAGTGATTTTAATACTATCCTACATCAATTTCCGCCATAGTACAACCATAACTTGCCATTTTTACCTTTTTTTACCACCTGGTCTTACATCCTATTTTCAGCAGAGCTTTTCTGACTAATACATAGGAGTAAGATTTTTATGAGCAGTACATTTACCTTTATAGATTTATTCTGTGGAATCGGCGGGTTCCGCCTGGCTATGGAGAGCATCGGTGGAATATGCGTCTTTTCTTCCGATAAAAGCAGGAAGGCAAGGGAAACTTACTTTTCTAACTTCCACGAGATCCCAGCCGGGAACATTACAAAAATAGAGGCTGAAGATATTCCTTCCTTTGATGTCCTCTGCGGCGGCTTTCCCTGCCAGCCGTTCTCCATGGCCGGGAAAAAGAGAGGGTTTGAGGATAAGAGAGGGCAGATGTTTTTTGAAATAGCCCGGATTGTAAAGCACCACAAACCGAAAGCGCTGTTTCTGGAAAACGTGGCCCACTTAATCCGCCATGACGGCGAAAGAACCTTCCGGGTGATTACAGAAACCCTGGACGGCTTAGGCTATGATGTCCACTATAAAGTCCTGACGGCTTCCGACTATGGAGTGGCACAGATCCGGAAAAGGGTCTACCTTGTCTGTTTCCGCAAGGATTTACAAGCGGAGTTTTCCTTCCCTGAACCCACTTTTGAGGATGTGGCTGTTGAGGATTTCCTGGAATCCATTGTTGACGAAAGCTATTTTCTTGATCCTGATCTCGTTACATTTTACAAACCGGATATTGAGACAAGGACCCTGGACACTTACCGTTTAGGCTATGTCGGCACACCGGGACAGGGCAGGAGGGTTTACAGTGCCAAGGGCGTTTCCGCAACTTTTGTGGTATCCGCCAGAGGTCCCTGCGGTGGCACGGAAGCGTATCTTGTAAACGGCAGGGTGAGAAGGCCGACACCTGCGGAAGCAAAACGGATTATGGGATTTCCAGAGGAGTTCCTTTTTCCCGTGACAGACAGCAAAGCCCTGGAGCTGCTGGGAAACAGTGTGGCGGTTCCGGTTTTGAAATTAATTGCGGAACAGATTTCAGCAACCGGGATATTTGAGGACCAGGAGGATTTTACCAATGGGCAGAGCCGCTCTGTCAGCCTCCAGGACAGGCAGGAGGCGGCCTCATGACAGAAACCAATAAGATTTACCGCATGGACTGTCTGGAGGGCTTAAAACGACTGCCGGATTCCTGCGTTGACCTGATTATGACCGACCCGCCTTATCTGATTAAGGATACTCATGCCGGAGGCCGCTC
The DNA here is from genome assembly GCA_910575585.1 of Clostridiaceae bacterium. GTDB lineage: Bacteria > Bacillota > Clostridia > Lachnospirales > Lachnospiraceae > UBA3402. The sequence continues at coordinate 31,420 of CAJTGF010000039.1, read as the reverse complement.
ACGGCTCGCCAGGAGTATTCAGCCAATCAATGACCGTTTAAAAGAAAATGACCTTGTTTCCGGCATGAACCCTCTCGTTCTCCCGGAACTGGTCCGGGTTATGAAACGGATCAACTGTTACATATGGTGCAACAAGGCCCAGATTCCCGGTTATCTGGATTTCTTTGTAGACGGATTAGGCTGCTCCTTCGATATGATTGTCTGGTGGAAAACGAATCCGCCGCCGACCTTCCACAACAAATACCTTTCTGACAAGGAATACTGTCTGTACTTCCGCAAGGGCGGCTACTGTCAGCCGGATTCCTATGAGAAGGCAAAAACCGTATACTTCCAGCCTATCAATATCTATGATAAAAAGGATTATCCGCACCCTACCATAAAACCTTTGAATATCATAAAGAATCTGATTGAAAACAGTTCCCGGCCCGGCGACCTGGTTCTTGATCCATTTTTAGGCTCCGGCACCACGGCGGCGGCCTGCCTGGAGCTTGGGCGGAACTACCTGGGATATGAGATAAACCCGGAGTATTTTGGGACTGCTGAAAAAAGGATTCTGGATACCAGGGCAGCGGAAAGAATGATTAAAAATACACAAAATCCAGAGTGAAACTTTGTGCAATATTTTATCGTTTCCAACGTGTCCATTTTCCCTGAATCTCAGCATATTAAAGGTGTCTGAAAGAATCAGATACAGAACAAACAAGGAAAGGACACAAAAAGGAAATGAATATAAATAAAAGGAAACCATTGACAAGCCTTGAGTATGCCGGGATGGAATCTCTTCTTGACCGGATTATCAATGCCTATGAGGAATACCAGGGAATCCCGGAGTATGACCGGACTCCCGCAAAAGAAGTCAGCCGGAGGACAGAGAGTGGAATGGAAATCTTTGACGGTGAATATAACTGCTACCGGATTGAGGATTTCCTGGTGAAATGTTTCTTCCCTATTGATGATATACTTGTCATGGCAGGGCACAGACTGACGGGAAGGGAGAAAGAAGAATGCTTTGATCCCGTTCCTGACGCTATGATTGACGTCACGGAATTTTTGGACGAAACCTACATAGATGTGGACCGGCTGCTTGAGAAGGTCAGCCAGATTGATAAATAGAAAGGACCATACGATTATGAAAAAGATTATTGAAGGAAAAACTTATAACACGGAAACAGCCTTGCTCCTGGGAGACTGGCAGAACCTTTGGAAAGGTGATTATCATTATTGCAGGGAAGAACTGTACCGTACAAGGAAGGGAACCTATTTTATCTATGGAGAGGGTGGAGCCTTGAGCTGCTATGCAAGATATATTGGTGGTTCGGCTACTGGCGGCGCCGGTTTCCAGGTTCTGTCAGACAGAGAGGCAAAGGAATGGGCAGAGAAAAAGCTGTCTGCGGAGGAATACTGTAAGATATTTGGTGAACCAGAGGAAGGGTAGAAATTTTTATTGGCTCGCCCTATCGCAAAATTGCTCCTGGCTTCGCTTATCGGGAAATGAATTTCCCTATTGACTTCACCCTGACAAAATGCTACTATGGAATTGTAATAAAAAGGGCGGCGATGTAGCTGCCGCCCACGAGATTAACGATTGCTTACGCAATCGCCACTCGACCCATCAGACGCCGGCAAGCAAGCTGATGGGTCTTTTTCTGTCTCTGCCTTATCCCGCTTTATGTAAGGTTTACACTTCTGGACTAATGTAACCAGCCCGTTAAGGCCGCCCACAATGCCCGCAAAGATACTCACAACACGGCTCAGGACTTCTAAGAAGAACATAGACCACATCCTCCTTTCTCTGGTGTTTGCACACCTGCGGCACGGACCTAAACTGCTTTAAGTCCGTCCCGAAGGTGCGCATTCTCCAAATAGGGAGTGCTGCCCGCTTTTCTCTGATGTAAGGATATTATAAGGGATTTACGAAAAGAATGGAATACCTAAAAGAATGAAATTTGTCGAAAATAAAAACCCACCGGAAACTTCAACCTCGGCTATGCCAAGGTTCAAACCTCGATAAAATCGAGTCTGCTTCCGATGAGTTTAAAGTTAATTACTGAAAGGTACATAATCGGGTGTTGGGAAATCAAGGTTTAATACCTGATTAGATCCCATATAAGCAATGCCATTCACTCTGATGTAATAAACTGTATGGTCTCCTGTTCCCGAAATAGCCGACTTTAAGCCCAGAGCCTTTGCAAGTGAACAGGCCGTCAGAGCATATTCTGTACACAATCCTTTCTTGTCAATCAATACAGAATAATAACCATTTCGTTCAAGAGAACCCATTCCTTCATATACACCCTGCCCAAGTACTTTCTGGATTTCTTTTGCCTTATCCATTTCAGACATATTCTCGAAATCCATACCATTCAGCCAATTGCAAAACCACTGATAGAGAGCCTGTGTATTGTGAACATTCTTATCATAATCTTCCTGAGAAACATACATCTGAGTTCCTGTAGTAGGATTAACAGAATTTCCAACAGGCGGAATGTAATACTTATCCATCTGCCCAGTCAGCAATGCCTGTACATTTTCATTGCAAATATACATATTTGCACCAATCCAGCCAGTATTTGTAAGTCTCAAGTTCCAAGCATCAATCTTTCCTGCCAACGGATGCGCTGGGTCATAACCTGCGCTGTGGTTCACACCACCAGTAGCAGCACTGCCAGTATTAACAGCAACATTCTGCGTTTGAATCTCGCCACTTACAGTCCAGGCTCCGTCTGCATTTACTGTATAGCCTTCCACCGTTGTATCCCTTGCCAGGATTCCAGTATTATCAAAATAGTAGCTTTCTGCTATCCCGTCATTGTTCCCGTCTATCCAATACCAGCCATTAGCGGCATAGGTTCCATTGTCATTGTACTTCCAGTTATTTCCTTCCTGCTCCCACCCGGCCAGGGCTGTCATGCTCATGGATGCTGTTAGAATCCCTGCCATAAAGACTGTTAATACTTGTTTCCTCATACTTCTTCTCCTTCTTTCTGTTGATACATTATCCATTATCAGATAACAATGATCTTATTTTACTCTTGATACACCGAAATGTCAATTCTTATTATACTCGGATATTCATACATATTCAAGGCTTTTTCTTCAAATTATACTGGACATAGATTCTTATGTGAGGTGCCGCTGTATGATAAGCTATGAGCCGTTGTTTCAGACAATGAAAAAGAAAAAAATCACTTCCTATAAGCTACAGAAGGAAGGCTTTTCCCGGGCTACCTATTACAGCATTAAACAAGGCAACAGCATATCCACCAACACCGTCAATCAGTTATGCAAACTGTTAAAATGCAATGTTTCGGACATCATGGAATATATTGAGGAATAAAGAGGGCTTTCGCCCTCTTATTTGTTTGGGTTCCGGCTACTTCATATCCAGACAGTCAAACGCTAAAACCAGCGTGATGTTATCTCCATTCTTTTCAATCGAAACATGATTAGAAAGGCCAAAAAGCATCCGCATATGCCGGTCATCTTCTGCCAGGTCATACCCACACTTGTTTTGAAATGTGACTAAAATCATAGTCTCGTCCTCGTGGGATATTTCCAGGGAGGCGCTGAACGTTTCGGCAAAGTTTTTCAGCACTGGGAGGGCGGCTGTTTCAAACCAGGTTTGGGATTCTTCTATCTGATCCCGCCTGGATTCTGTCAGGATTCGCGCCGCCTCTGTCTGTAGCTGGTCAAGCTGCTTCTTTCCCATGGACTCCATTTTAACGGAAATTTCTTCCAGCATATCCCTATCTGATGAAAAGTCATAAATCCGGGAGCGCGGCCAGGGTTTGTCCGGCGGTTCCTCTTTCAAGGGCAGGGATTCCAGTTTTTCCCGTTTGGAATGAATGTCTATTGGCTCCTTTTCCTTCATAGGCAATTCTCCTTTTCTGTTGTTGTCGGTTTCACCATGGCTGATTCCTTCCCTGATTATAGCCGGTTCTTCCAGGGTCGTGAAGCCGGGAGTTTTCATAAAATTTTCAGCCAGGGTCTGTGCATATTTTTGAAGGTCTGTGAAATCTGTTTGGTTTTAAGGATTTCCCTTGCAAAGTCCGTGAAAAAGTCTTAATTTTTCCTGGATTTTATGCTATAATTCTTGTAAATCATGAGGAAACGCTACCGGGCAGGCTAAAGAAAAGATTGACAATTCTGTATTTATCATAAATTATCTGACTTTATTTTTAAAATATAATTTTTATTTTCTCTGTTTTTGCTAATTGGCATTTCAGCTTAATAGTAATATGTAGAAAATATTTCAACATATTTGTTTGCATTTTTAGTTATATTGACCATATATTTTTCCTTAATGCTCTATGTTTGAAAAATATTTTATGTATTTTACACAATTATAGACAAATTATATGTTTTGTATATTATCTGATAATTTATATACAGTTTATATATTATCAGATAATTATTTGAGGCGCCGGCATGGTAATTTTTTAGGGAAATCAAGTGTTTTTATAAAATTTCCAGCCAAAGTCTGTGAAATCTGTTTTGGATTTTGGGTTTTCGTTTTGGATGTATGGGATTTTTGATAAGAAGGTTTTTGTTCTTAGAAATTAAAAAGATTTTTGTTTTTATCCATAAAGAAAGAGGTCAGTTTTAAGAAGGCGGAGGGTGAATTGATGTCTGTGGGAACTGTGGGTAACTTGGTCTTTAGTTATCCACAGTTTCCATGGACAGCAAGAGGGAGGTGCCTTCTTGGAGCGAAGCGAGTTCTTTGCTCCCTCAAAATAGATTCTGGAAGTATCTATTTTTCATGGGATGTTATAGTTCCCTCAAATACAGAGCATAAATGATTTTTATTGCTTTTTTAATCCAGTCTTGCTATATTATAAGACAAAATCCATAAGGAAAGAGGGTTCAGCCATGGAAAAGAATATCCCTGAAAAGTTCCTGCCAACTCATATTGTCGCTGCGGCTGGTGTCGTATTAAACCAAAAGGGTGAGGTTTTACTTGTCAACACTTACCAGGATTCCTGGGTCCTTCCGGGTGGTGAAGTTGAGGCGGGAGAGAATCTGATTGACGCGGTAAAACGGGAGATTTTTGAGGAATCCGGCATCTGTGTGGAAGTGGGAGAACTGTTTTGTGTTTCCTCCAATACCGGAACTTATCCCGGATATGGCGGTGTAAAGGAAGTCCCGACAAAGGTTATTTTTGATTTTATCTGTACGGAAAAATCCGGCACTCTGCGAGGCTCTGATGAAAACCCGGAATCCGCATGGGTTCCAAAAGAAAAGGTTCTGGACATGATAAAGGCTCCTTCCAATCAGGAACGGTTCCGGGCTTTCCTGGAATATTCCGCCAGGCCCGCCTATCTGGAATACGTTACAAAGCCGGATTTTGAGCTAAAGACAAAAAGAACCTTTTAATATGGTATCCCTATGATAAAAGCACCTGGCTGGGAGGTGCTTTTGTTCTTTATGGGATGTGCTTTTATCTCTTATGGGAAATATTCTTCTGGATGCTGGCTCCCTCCGTTTCTGGAATCTCCGGTGCCTTGTCCCTGGCCTGCTCTAATATCTTTTCCTGGAAATCCTCCGTGTAATGCTCCTTTAATCTCTGCTTTAGCTGGCTGTCATGCTCATTCCGACTGCCCTGAATGATCTCCCGGATACGGTTCATATTCTCCTTGTTCTCCTTCACCAGGGTATAAAACTCCCGGTAAGCCTGGGACTGAATCTCCTTCAGATACTGAATCTGTTCCTTCTTTTTTCTGGCTGCTTCCGGTGAGGAAACCGGAGCGGTTTTGACTTCCCTCTGCCTTGACTGAATCTCATTCAGCCGGGTTTTTAAGTTCTGGATCTGGTGTTCCGCAGCCATAACCTTTTCCTCCAGTTCCTTCCGTTTCTGCTTCTGGAAAGGGTTTGTTTCCTCCCGCTGTCTCCGGTAAACGTCCAGGGATTCCTTTAATGCGCCGATTGCCCTTATGAGGTGTTCCGCTGTTTCCGCCATGGCTGCGGCTGCACGCATCTGGGCCGCCAGGCTGTCCTGCTCTTTTGCCAGACTGATTGAGAGACAAAGCTGCTGGTAAGCGGCGGCTATGTGGCGGCTCCTTATGCCTTCCAGACGGGCGGCGGTGCGGTTAAGGGATTCTGTTTCCCTGCGTTCCCACTCCCGAATCCGTCCCTCCATGACTGCTAAAAATTCATTATCCCTCTGGATCTGGCGGTTCAGTTCTCCCAGTTCTGTGGGAATCCCTCGCTTCTCCGCGTGAACCGCCTCAACGCCCATATGGACGGACGCTACCTTGTTGATTCCCTGGGCTTCATAGGAAAGGTGGCTGATCTGTTCCTCAATACCATTCCTTTTTAACTGTTCATTACATAGTTCCGCCCACGATTTTCTCCACTGGAAAAGAGCGTCTTTGCTGTTCCACTGTGCCGTCACTGGATTCTGGATCTTCTCGGTTTTGGGCTGCTTGGAGACACGGGTGAATCCTTTCTTTTCCGCCGCCTCTTTTGTCAGCCACACCTTTTTCCTGCCTATTTTGTACTGGTATTGCTTCTGCCATCCGTCTGTTTCTGCCTGCTTAATCTCTGATACCAGAACAGAGCGTTCCTCATTATTTTTTCTGCAAAGGTAGGCGGTCTGGGATTTTGCCTGCCACTGGCCCTGCCTATCAAGAGGGCGCATGGTGAGCATGATGTGGACGTGAGGGTTTCTGAAAATCATTTTGTCCTTGTCCCGTGTAGGATTCCCGGCCTGGTCTACCGGGCGGTTCCGGCTGTCGGTGACGGGCGGGTTATGGACCGCAAAGTCGGCGCACATTCCAGCGGAAACAAAGTTCTTTTCTATGAAATCCCTTATGAGGGAGAGACGTTCAGCCTGGTTCAGTTCTTTGGGAAGGGCGGTTTCTATTTCCCTGGCAAGCTGGGCGGAGCCGGATTTCTCCGCCTTCTCCACTGCGTTCCATAGGGCTGATCTGTTTTTAAATTCTTTGGGTGCGTGTTCCGGCAGAAGGATTTCCGTGTGTTCTATCCAGCCTTTCCGGCTGTAGTCGTGGGTCAGCCCGTCCCATTCATTGGTGAGGGTGTCGCCGCTCCGGTAGGCGGCTGCGGCAACGGCGGAGCGTCCGCTGTTCCTGCCTATGATTTTCACGGAAAGATGGTAAATTGCCATGGCTGGCTTCAACTCCTTTGTGGTTTGTGTGGCTCCTGGTTTTGGGTCTTTGGGCTTGTGTTTTTTTGCTGTGGCTCGTTCGGTTCCGGGCTTTTGGCCTGTGGTTTTGTCCCTATGGTTTTCGCCCTCTGCAGGAGCCTTCGGAGAACGCACACCTGGCCCGGAGGGTCAGGTATAAGTGCGCCCTTCCCAATAAAATGGAGAAGGGATTTACTGTCCCAACTCCGATATAAAAGTGATGGTTGCGGGTGATAGGACAGCGAAATAGACAATCTTCTCTATTTCCTGATTTGTGAAACGGTCAGCCGGTTTGACCTCATTGATTGCACTTTCCAGGATAGCGCCTCTCTCAATGAGCCGGTGCGCCCTGGCTTTGCGTTCCTTTAATTTTGCCCGTTTCCGGGCTGCTTCTTCCCTATGCTTTAACTGCAATTTTTCTAATTCGGTCATGCTTACCTCCTGCGTCTGTGTGTATCAGGTAAAGCTGGTATCTCCGGTTCCCGGTCAGCTATTTCTAAAGAAATATCAGGATTGCCGGTATCCCTGGAAATCTCCGGTCCTTCTATGGAATGTTCCCGGATGTGTTTTAAAATCGCCTGGTCTAAGTTTTCAATCAGGCCATGGGCTGTCTTTTGAATCGTGGAGAGGGAGCTTTTCAGTTCCGGCAGTTCCTTACTGCTGCTCCATGTCGCCAGATAAGGAAAACTGTAACTTGATGTATCCAGTCCCAGGTGACAGCAGACAATAAAAGCGATGCTTTCGGCCTCCGTCTCCATGGTTGCGGAATCCTTTAAATTGTTTGTCCCGCTATGCAAAATACTGTGTGCCGTTTCATGGATTCCGGTTTTCACCGTCTGCAATTCACTCATGCCGGACTTAATCACAATCTCGTTTAAAAGAGGGCTGAAATATCCCTTCTTCGATTCCTCCCAGGATTCAAACCGGATGGGAGCCGGCGCTGTTTCTTTTAAGGAATCCATAATGATTCCATAATCCGTCACTTGTCCATTCAGTTCCTCCGCCATAACCGGGAGCGGCTTTCCCTCCGTCTGGCTGATGTCAAAAATCGTGGTGGGATAGAAGGTAAGGTACTCAATCTCTTTTGGCACCTTCACCGGGTTCCCGTCCTGGTCCAGCACCGGCTTCCTGGTATCCTTGTCAATCTTATCCATATATTTTGTGAATCTCTTTTTGCTGGGCGCAAGAATGGAAATGCCGTGTTCTCCCTTCTTTACGTTCCGTTCCATGCCCTGCCAGGTTTTGTATCCTGCCAGGAGACGGGCATCCGGTTTCTGTAAAAGAATGAGCATGGTATTGTTATAGCTGTAGCCATGGAACCGGGACATGACTTTTAAGTAATCCTTATACTTCCGGGAAGAAAAGACTTCTTTAATCCCGGCCTCCAGCTTGTCCGTCAGTTCTTTTAATTTATCTTCCGGGTTTTTCTTCTGTACGGCTGTGTACCTCTTTTGTGTCATGGAATCCCTCCGGCCTTATGCCTGGCTTAAAGGAAGGACAGACGGAAATCTCTATCCCTGCCTCCGCTCTGTCCGACAGTTGTATGTAGTTTCTGTATGCTTCTATAAAATCTAATTTTCTCTGTAAATTCATAGTCTCTGCTCCTTTCCCTGGTTATCTTTTGCGGTGCATGGCTGCCAGTCCCGGCAGTTCCCTTTCCAGGGTTTCCGTCTGTCCTGCCAGGGTTAAGGTATGCCCGTCAAACTCATAAACGTTATCGGAAAGACGTTCCTCAATGGGAACTTCCTGCCGGTTGATCCGGTATACCATGTCCCTTAATTCCTCCGGCTTTGCTCCGGTTGATTTTGGGACAATCAAAACCTCATGGACAGAAGAAGGAAGGATATAAAAGCCTTCTCCCAGATCCCGCCCGGCCTTCCTCATAACGGAAGGGTCCGCAACCAGGGCGGCTCCGTCAATCCCTCCGTTCACGTTCAGGACATAAAACGGGATGTCCGGGAGCTGGTCCCTCATTTCCTCTGTCAGTTCCTCCGGCATCCCTTCCTGAACCGCACGGGCAATCAGAGCGTCCTTCATGGTCCGCAGGCGGGCCTGCATAGCCATGTTGCCCTTGGCGGTCCTTAACAGTTCCTCCTTTGTCATTTGGAGATGGGCAAGCAGCGGATTCGTTACCTTTGCCGAATACCCGTTTCCAAAGTCCCACTTTGCGTAAAGGGCAAGGTCCGCCACCCGCTCATGAGGGACGTCCTTCAGCCATTCCCGGTTTCCTTCATAGCTGGCTACCGCCGTCCTTAAATCATGCTGTGCGTTGTCCTGGTTCAGTTCCATGATGCGGTTTTCCGTAATCCGCTGGGACTCCAGCCCGTCCTTTATGTAGAAAACAATTTCCTCTACGGAAACACCGTTCTGGAAATCCCTGAAGAACCGGCTGGGATAAATGGCAGGGCTTATGGGCTGCCCTTCAAACCGGATGGAAATCCCTTCCTGGACCGTGTTGTTTTTGGGTACGTCCACCCTCTCCAGGCTGGCTCCCTCCGGCTTCATGGCTTTCTCCAACTCGGTATAGAGTTCTTCAAAAAAATGGTTCTGTTCTTCTGTGTATGTCATATCTTACCTCGCAAATTGTCTGTTATAGCTGCTGACCTTTTCAGCCAGCTTCTTTATTATTTCGTCTAAAAAGTAATAGCACTTTTTCACCCTCAAATACCCAGTGCCGGAGATAATCAGAATCACTTCCTTCTTCTTTGTGAGGGTGATTAAGTCGTTTGTCTCCACAATGTCCTTATCCTCATAAGAATAACTTTTGTGCCGGTTCTTCCCTCCATTTAGGGTTTCCTTTTTATCCCGGTACTTCCCTGCCCAGGCGGTTACGGATTTACTGCTGTCCAGGTCACTGGATTCGCAAATGATTTTTAAGCGGCAGTTGTCCGTCAGAACCCTGGCTTCTTCCTTAGAGTAATTGACCTCGATCTGTGCCAGGGACTGGAAGGCCAGCATGACCATGACCTTTTTGCTTTTTAGAGTGGCAAGGGCGTTAAAGATTCCCTCCACACGTCCAATCCGGGCGAACTCATCCAGAATCAAAAGCAAGGGTTTTTCCTCTTTCTCTGACCGGCGCTCCAGCTCTTTCAGCGTCTGGACTGTGCACAGCCTCATAACTGCTTTATAAGATTCCAGCATATGCTCCGGTATGGCAAGGAACACGGATTTATCCTCCCGGAATGAGTATGGGCTGGCTTTCTGGAAGTTGTCACGGAAACAGAATTTTATGTCGCTTTTAGAGAAAACAGAAAGGGAAGTAGTCATTTCCACCATACAGTCCTCCACGCTCTCCGCATCCTTGCCCGCAAACTTCGCCAGGTATTTATAGCAGAGGTCAGAGGGTTCACTGTCTTTGACGATTTCGGCAATCAGGGATTTCATTTCCGATTCCAGGATTTTATTGACAGAATCAATGAACGTTTCTCCCTGCTGAAAGTAATAAACTAAAAGCCCGGTAAACATGGACCTTGCGTTCTCCACAAAAAAGGAATCCCTGGGATTGGTGCTGATAATGAGGGCCTGGGCGATTTCCTCAATGGCTTCTATGATAAGATCGTCATCTGGATTATTGTGGAGCCGGTAGTAAACGTCCCAGCCAAATGAGGAACGGTCCGCAGGGTCAACCACAAGGACATGTTCCGAGAGGGCATAGGTTGCCTTCTCGTGGAGTTCTCCTTTAATGTCAATCACAAAACAGTTGAAAGCGTTTTTCCCGCTGGCAAAGTTACAAAGCAGGGAATCCAAAAGGACCGTTGAACTTTTCCCGGAACCAGTGCCTCCAATAATACAAGCGTGGTAAATGTCCTTAAGAGGAAACCGGACATAACGGTTTTTGTATTTCCCTAAAATGATTCCCTCCGGCTTCCTGGAAAGAAGTTCAGCCGGTACTTTCGGGTACATGGCGGAACGCTTCAGCGGTGATTCCTTTTTTAGCCCGGTTTCCGGTATGAGGCCGTCACCAATGCCGATTTCGGAAAACGGTTTTCCCTCACATACCACGCTCCAAAAGTTATTGAATATAGCCCAGGCGGCCACAGCGGCACACAAGATAAGGATATGTTTTGCTTCTGCGTTTGGAAACGTCCTTCTGGTGATAAAATACAGAATTGGAGCCAGCCAAAGGCCGGTAAATCCAAGGAAGTTATAAATCAATGGCAGGATTTTCTTCATGGTGCGGCTCCTCCTCTGGAATCTCTGCCAGAAATTTGTACTTCTGGTATTCGTCCAGTTCACACTGGATCTGATCCATTTCTCTTTCTGTGAGGATATAAAAACATAAGAATTTACGCATAAGGGATGCCTCCTTTGTAAGTTTGATTCCTTACCTATAGTATGTCAGAAGGGTGGGAGAAAAAGGGTTAAAAAGAAGTTCCTACCCTTATACATTACCTGGAATCTATGACCTTATGGAACGTAACCTTATGGATTGCCTTTGGGAGTTTCCTTATGAAACAGATACCTTGTGAATGGTATCCTTTTGGGTTCTTTATGAGTGGTTTTCCTTATGTACCTTATGGAGTGTAACCCAATGTTGCCTTATGAATGATTCTCCTTGTGTACCTTATGGAACGGCTGCCCTATGTTACCTTATGGGATACTTTCCTTTTGCGCCTTATGATACGGCTGCCCACTGTGATCCCTATGAAACAGTTTTCCTCATGTCCTTATGGTAAGGATTCCCTATGGCTTTATGGAACGTTTAAGAGCCTTTTGATTTCCTGGTGCTGCGGAGCCTTTTGAATCATAGTAAGGAAAAAACGGGATTGTGTGCTGCATTTCTGATTCATGGAAAGCTGTAGGTGTGATTTTCATTTACCTTGATTCACTGGGAATCACGAAGTGATCTTTATGACAAAACCAGGCGAAACGGTGTAACGGTTTTCTGTATGAGGATTCTTAAGGATTCCATTTCATAGGGCTTTCATATAAGGTTTTTATCCATTGGGTTTTCGTTTCATAGGGAAGTGCTTCATAAGAGAGCATTCATTAGGTTTCCATTCATAAGGGATTTATCACAAGGTTTTTAATCATTGGGATTTCGGTTCACAAGGATTGTTCCATAAGGGATAGAATCATTGGGATTTCACAAGGTAATCCATTCATAAGGTGATTCAGAAGTAATCAGAATAAAAGAGTTCATAAGGATTTCATGAGATAAAGAGGTGCTGTGCTTTGGGTGCAAATGTCCTTAGCCAGCAAAAGCATAAGTCCATAAAAGCGGCTGTTACAAGCGGCGTTGTTCTGTCCTGCCGCATGAGCATTACTGCTCCCACAATCATGTCCCGCCGCGCACGCAGCCGATACGCGGCCCAGAACCGGACCTTACCTTTTACTTTTAATCCCGCGGGTCCCGTCTCCGGTTTTTAACCCGCGGCTACATTTCTGTATGTCGGTACAAGGGCATAGATGTACCTAGACAATGGCTGTAAAACCTTTGCCACATGACACGGGCCGGTATCGTGCAGGGACCTTCTATGCCGGGTCTCCTGACCTGCACTGGCCGACTGGCCGGGAGCTGCTTTCTTTAATGGTGCTCACCCACGAATTACTGTTTATACTGTCACGTTACCCAGATAGCCGTATGACCGGGCTGCCCTCTGTCATACAACACTCCCATGTGGCGGCATGGGCACGCCTGACTGTCTCCCTTTTCATGGCTCCGTCCGTCAGCGACCGGCCATAGGTATTCAGTTGTCTGCTGCCGCCAAAACTCTCCAAAATGCGGCACACCTTCCAGGAAAGGTTTTTCCTCTAAAGTCAGTATGTAAGACCTGATCCGGTTGGGACGGAAATTTTCTCCTTAATCTATAAATTTTTTATAAACTGCCGATTGAAAAAGTTTATATTTTCTTTATAATTTCTCATTCGCCAAAAAGCCCAAAACTTACATACTGTTTACAGACTATAAAACGTAAGAAAGGGACAGGAACCATATGAGTTATGAGAGGATAGGAGAAGATTTAAAGAGAAAAGCGAAAGAGGCCGATTTAGTCAGCTACTTAAAGGCAAGGCATCCAAGGAGCGTGAGGTTTTCGGACCACCCGGACAAGCCCGGCTTTGTCTGCTGGCGGAGCGTGGAGCATGACAGCCTTACCTTTTACCGGAAGGAGGAACGGGACGGAAGATCCATTTATAAATACACCCGCCACTCCACGGACGAAACGGATGACGGGATTGGCTATCTGGTGCGTTATGAGGGATATTCCTTTATAAATGCGATTAAGGCTCTGGCGGCCTTTGAGGGATAAAGATACATAAATCAGGAGATATGAAAAGCCGGGATGCGCTCCCGGCTTTTGTCATGTTTTATCAGGATTTTAAAGGCTCCATTCAATTTCATAGGCTCCGTCTGAATGGAGGGTGATTTTCTCAATCAGAAGTTTTACAAGTTCCTTTTTCTGTTCCATAAGGAGCAGCCCATACTCAATATGCTCCTGCGGCCCGTGGTAAAAATTCAGTTCGGAATTGTTTTCCAGGTTCACTTTGAGGAAGTCCACCGCGGACGTGTTCATCTGCACCTTTAACTCAATCCCGTTGATTTCTGTCTGCCTTTCCTCAATAGCTGCCTGGAGTACCTCGGCGGTAAGCCCTCCTTTTGCCGCCAGGGCGATCAGGTTGTCCAGTTCTTTTTTTAATTCCTCCTTCCGGGTTTCCAGTTTCCGGTTTTCTTCCTGCTTCTGCCGTTCCCTGCCCTCAATGGAATCCAGGTATCCCTGAATCTCCCTGCCTATCTGCTCCTGGAGGGTTTCAAAATTCACTTTCCGGTAGCTTTCACCGCATATTTTGTGGGTGGCCCTTCCCGGGCAGCTTAAGTATGGCCTCATGTTGGTGCTCTGGCTGTAGGATTTGATTGTATGGCCGCAACTGGCGCATTTCAGTTTTCCGGCTAATTCTTCCAGGGCGGAGGGAGAATTGGCGCGTTTGAACTGCTCGTTCTTTTTTAGGCGGCTCTGGACGGATATGTATAAGTGGCTTGGGACAATGCCGGGAATGTTGGTGAGGTAAACCGACTGTTCTTTCATGTCCTCATATTTGCTCAGGGAGGAATTTCCTTTCTTCTTTGCCACGATACAGCAGGAAGTGGAACCATCCCATTCCTCCTGCTCATTAAGGAACTTAATCTTTTTTGTCTGGAAATATTTATATAATTTCTGGTCAGCCTGGACATAGACCGGGTTCTGCATGATCCGGGAGAGGGTGCAGGATACAAACTTTCCTCCCTTGCGTGTCCGGTAGCCCTGGTTATACAGCCAGGTACAGAGGGAGGCAAGGGAGAGGTGGGCGGTTCCGTCATACAAGGAGAAAGCAGCCCTTACAAGGTTCAGTTCCTCCGGGACCGGCTTCAGGGTGGGAACGTTGTTCTCCGTCCTCGCGTTTTTATATCCGTAAGGCGCCGGCCCTCCGGCCCACCTGCCGTCTGTAATCCGGTAGTAGTAGTTGTCCTTGACTCTCTGCTGGATGGTTTCCCGTTCCATTTGAGCGAACACGGCGATAATCTGCATCATGGCCCTTCCCATGACGCTTGAGGTGTCAAATTTCTCATTGACAGAGACAAACTCGGTGCCGTATGCCTCCATGGTCTGGTAAAGCTGGTTGAAGTCCACAATGTTACGGCTGATCCGGTCCAGCTTGTAAACGTACACGGTGGAGATCCGCCCGGCCCGGATTGCCTCAAACAGCCGTTTCAGATCCGGCCTCTCCGTGTTCTTGCCGGAAAATCCCTTGTCCTGGAATACCAGCGGCTCCTGGGTTTTGGCAAGGGCCCTGCACTGCTCAATCTGGGCTTCAATGGAAACACTGTCTTTCTTGTCTACGGACTGTCTGGCATAAATGGCTTCTTGTCTCATGGTATATAACCTCCTACATAAGTGGCGATATAATCATAACTCTTTTGGCGGGATATGCCAACCATGATTATATCTGGATTTGAAAATCTTTACTTATGTATCAATTATATATTTACTCCCGCTTTGCAGTCATTGACCGTTGCTCCATTTTTGCCTGCTATGCGGTCTACATGGCAGACCGGGACGCATATGCTGCTGTCCATACTCCCCAAGGAACAAATAAGCCCATCCCCGTCCTTTACCCTAAATTGACCTCCCATAGATTACATCTCCTTCCATTTTTCTTTGAAAATCCCGCCGCCGGATTTTCATGGCATGATTGCGCGGTCCACAGCGGATACACAAAGACTCAAACCAACATGATCTCCCGGTTATTCTGACGCTTTTTGCCCTTGTCATCCCAGTTCCCCGGTCCCTGTCCTTTTAACAGTTCCAGCAGAGCCAGATACACCTCTTTTTTGTCCCGGCCATCCGGCTTCCTGTTCAGCCTTCTTTCCAGATACAGCAAAATATAGTCCAGGGATACCCTTCCGTCCTGGGCCAGAATATTCATGGCAAAGGTCACATCCATGACATCTGATGCTCCTGCTGCCAGCAATTCTCCGGCGTACTGTTTTAAGAGTCCTGGAGCCATGGTACTTTTCCCCTCTGCCGCATAGGGGACATGGATAAGATTCACTGTGTCATACTCGGTCGAATAGTCCTCAAAATTCTCATAGCGGCACCTAAGCCTGGCTCCGTTCTGCAGGCGGAAACGGCATAGCTCCATCTCGCAGGAAGAGTCCGCCTTTTGGTTCTCCAGAATGATCTCCCCGGTCCCGGCCACAAATCCCGTCTCCTCCCGTTCCTTCCCAAACCGTATTTTCAGGTACTTTATTCTATCCTCCGCTTTGCACGGCACAGTCTGGGCGTCATTCATAAGATAGAGCTGTCCATGCCTGCTGACCATCCCCGGTCCCACTGTCAGCTCCTCATTCTCCCATGTAAGTCCGCACCCCGACACAATACCGTCCGCTGTCTCTTTCAATATAAGGTTCACGATGGTCTTTGGGTAATCCCGAAGCTGCTCCAGCATCTCGGCCCGCAGCAGCCGTTTCTTCTGAAATCTGGGATATATGTACTGAAACATTGCAGGCTCCTTTCCCTTCGTTTTTGTGGCAGGAACTTATATTCTCTAGCATAGGGCGATCTCCTCAATCTCCATGGTCCCCTCAATCCCGATGATGCCAAAATGATACTCATAATAAAGCTCTACATGATAAGGGATGTCCACAAACATCTGGATAAGAAAATCCATTTTGTCCTCAATCTTCTTTTCCTGCTTCTGGCCGATAAAGACCATAATCTCCTCGAAATTATCATTATTGCGGTATACGATGTTGTCTGGTATCAGCTCCTCCATCATATCTTTAAAGATATCGAAAGAGCTGCCTGTCTGGTACTGCCGCAGCAGCCCGCTTAAGATAATCTCTCTTTCCTCTCTGTCAAAAAGCTTCATCTCCTCCATCATGATTTCCCCAAACAGATGACTGGAAAAATCATGATAAAGCAGCTTTTTATAATATTCTTCCTTTGTCATCCCCGACACGGCGTCGCTTTCCGCCAGCTGATGAAAGATCAGGTTTGTCAGACTTTCCCGCAGCTGACCATATTCGGTCATCTGGGGATGATACAGTTCTTTAAATATGTCAAAAAACCGGTAATAGGGATTGACTTCCACCTCGGTATATCCGCCTGTCTCTACATACGCCTGATTCAGACATGGGCAGGAAACCTCCATATAGGGACTGTATCGTTTCGCTTTGCGAAAAGCTATACACCCCTCCGAAATCCCCTGGATTCTGGCGCTCACCATAACCTCCCACAGATAATTCATAGCAGCACTCCTTCGCACTGGTATTCTGGATATAACTCCTGGACTTCGGATGTGATAAAACTCGCCACGTCTCTCAAAAGCCACTCCTTTTGGCTTTTCGGCCTGAAATAGAGACGCAAAAGACGCTTTCCCTTTTGTTCTCTCACTTCCTCTTGCATAAAAAAATTCATAGGATAGGTTTCTCCCCTTCCGCTTCCCGGCTCCTCCAACCCGCAGTCCTGGTATTCTATGTAGTCCTCCAGCCCAAATCCCAGAATAAACCTGCGCAACTCCCCTTTTGTCTTAACAGGCTGTCCGGCCCGGATCTTAAACCGCTCCGCAAACCCATCCTTCCTAAAGTTCTCCATAACCGGATAGGTATAGCGGTCTATCTTGTGTTCCTGGCCATTTTGTATCATGTACACATCCCACTTTTTCGCATTAGCGGCTTTTCCCGTAATCAAAAGCCTGTCTCCATTCTGCCGTATATGCCGGATCCCGCTTCTGTCCTCCACAAGGTACGCGTGCTCTGCTCCGTATTGGCGGACAGAGATGGTATGCTCATAGTTTTCGTGATCCTCACACGCCACGGGAAAGCCCACACTGTCTAATTTCAGCCTTCGAATATTCCATATGGGAACCATGTCATAATGGATATATGGGTTATATGCTCCAAAATCCATCCCCAACCCTGTCACCGGCACATCGTCCGGTATCTCCTCCGGAATATTCCCAATACAGATGTCCGCCATCTTAAAAAAATAGGGGGCGTTGACCGTCTTCCAGGGGACTCCATTTTTCATAAACAGATGATACAGATGTTCTATTTCTGACAGGTATCTTCTCGTCATCTTAGCTGTTACCGGAACCGGGTACTCCTTTTCGGCATATAAAATTCCGGTAAAGGAGCCCTGGTCTTTATAAAAATTTTTCAGTTCCAGAGCATCACACTGGACAAATACCGTTGTCAGGCACGCCTCTCCCTGGTTTTCTATCTTTTCACGCAGATCCGAGGCTTTATAAATAGGTTTTTCCAGATCCTCCTGACACACCGCCGCCATTGAATGATGGGACTGATCCAGATAGGCCCGCTCTACCAGTCCGGTCTTGATCTGATAACGGTTTATATCATAAGCCAGTTCATCCATGACCCGGGATTCCAGCCGTTTATACATGGTTTCATTGGCCTCATATAACGCCAAGAATACGCCCTCTATCATCTCTTTAAATGCTACCCGTTCTTCAAGTCCTTCAATAGACTGGATCTCTCTGTGAATCATCTCCTTCATCTGTTCCATATGGTCCATAACACCCCTCTACTTTCTCCCATCAAAAAAGTTCATTTCCCAGGTATCGTCCTCAAAGTCAAAGAAGGTCTCTTTCCCCTTATACAAAAGCTCCCCTTCTCTCAAAACCGGAAGGACCATAAATCCCCATCTTGGTTTCGATACCCAAACAAAGAACTTCATCTCCCCCTCCACGATGATGTCCGTCTCCTCCTGAATCACAGTACCCATGTACGCCTGATCAATGGCTTCCTGGGTCGTTCTCTCAAACTTTGTGGTATCGTACTCAAAATAGTAGGTTTTCAGCCGGTTTCCCCTGCTGTCATTGAGATACAGGTCAAGCTGCTTTCCGACCCGGAACCTGGAGATGTATCCGATATGATCCTCCGGATCCAGGCTCTTTATCAGCACCTTCTCCTTGTTTTCATGGGTAAACGCCATGATCTCGTAAGGCAGGGAGCCTACCTGATAGTTCTGACTCATCTTCATATACCCCAGCTTGCAGTTGAGGAAATAGGCCAGGGCCCCTTCCAGGCAGCACATTTTAAGCTCTGTGCCTTCCTTATCCTTTTTCGTATCCTGTATCAGTTTTCCCGGAACATACTGCTTTAGGGCCTCCGTAAAAAGACTGGACTTGCAGGATTGCCCTGTCAGCTTTATCATCTCGTAGTTCTGCAGTTCTCCCTGACAAAATTTTTCATCCAGGAAATGTTCCATCAGCTGATAGACTTCGGGACGCAGCAGCTCTTCCACCTCGTTAAGGTACAGCCGGATCTCCAGGGGCTGTGTAAGATGCCCCAGCTGCCCATCCTTAAGGACAGCCAGCTTCCACCTGTCCAGAAACACGCTGTCTTTTTTCCCCTCCTGCTTTTGTGTGGACACTGTCAGCTCATACCGAAAATCCGGCTGGAAAAACTTCTTCTTTATGGTTTCCGCCGTCTCAAACAGATAATAGTAGTTATTCTTTACCACAAAATACTGCTCCCTGCCCTGCTCCTCATACTCCCGGAATCTGGTGGGGATCATGGCCTCCGCCTTCCTGTATGCCTCCTCCAGCTCCCCGTAAGGGTCATCCCCTTCCCGGGTGGCAAACCTTGGGGCGCTGCCTCCATTGAGACAGGCTCCTATAGATACCTTTAACATCTGCATGATCCGATAGGTAAGGTTATTGCCTCCGAAATTCGTATCCCCGTTCTCATAACGGGTCTCCAGGTCAATGATATAGGAAACCCGGTTGTTATCAATCCGAAACCGCCCGGATGTCAGATCTGTGGTCCCTCCCCCACAGTCAATGAGCAGGGCGTGATACCACCGATTTTGCTCATACCGGTTCTGACTGATCAGCTGATGGATGTCATGGAACAGCACCGCCATCCCCTCGTCCAGCTGACAATTTACCGTGTATTCCGGCAAAAGCTCTTTGAACAGCTGCTGAAACTTCTCTTTCTGGCGAATAGGCGCTAATAGCTGTATGTTGGAAAACCGGCATTTAAACTGCTGGCTGGCCAGTTCCAGAAGATAGTCCAGATACGCGCGCAGCATATCCCGCCTGGGGATCTGGTATTTATAACCGTTTTTCAGGATCACGCTCTCTTTTCGGTCCGCGTCGCTGACCCACCTTTTCACATCATAAAAGATGGTCACATCCTCGTCCTGGTACGTCTGTTGATACAAGCTCAAAGCGTCATGCCCGAAGACAAACCGCAGTCTGTCTTCCCGGATCTCCTTTACCCCGATGATGCTTGGAATAAGTCCGCTTCCATGATCAACGGCCCTCCGGATAGTCCCGTCTGTCATGGAGATCCCCATGGTAGTGTTGGAACTTCCAAAATCAATAACCAGGGGAAGATCCGCATCCGTCAGCTCCCTCTCCTCAATATCCAGAAGCGGGATCCTGATTCCCTCAATATATCCCGGGACCATGGCCGGATTGCCATAATAGCAGTCGTAGAAAAACTCTGAATCCCTCTCATTGGGAAAATACAAGATAAAATACTGGTGCTTTCCCAGTGGCCGCACCGGCACATCCTTTCCCTTAAACAGGTAATGCTCCCCATCTACCTGACGGATATAAAAACAGGTATAGATCTGAAAGATTTCATCCACTAAAAGAAGATTTCCCTCGTAGATATCCCCTTCCGACTGAAATCGATAACCATCCAGTTCATTAATGCCCGCTCCTTTATAAAGGATGATCGTCCCTGATATGCGGGTCTTCCTATCCCGTAATATATGGACTGTCTTTTCGTTTATCTGCTCCTGAAGCCGCTTAAACCCCTCCGGTTCCCCTGACTGGATATGGCGGTACTCCTTCCTCCCTCTGAACTTCATGATAAGACGGATAAGCCCCTCCCGGTCTGCCCTCCAGGAAGGCGGCGCCACCAGATGCTCCTTCCGGCAGATCTCCCTGAGATGAAACAGGGTCATCTTTTCCAAGTCCCTCTTCTTATAGGCGCCTGCCCTGTTTTCCTGTTTCTCCTGATTCAGGATATATCCGTACTGTGCCATACTTCCTCCCTGCATGTTCTCATTTCTATCTTGTCTGCATCCATGGCCCGAATTCCTCGCTCTGTTTTTTGGCCTCCTCCGCCTTGCGAGACTCTTCCTCTGCCGCTGATTCCGATTCCGCTGCCGCCTTTGACTCTTGGATCGCCTCGATGCCGGCCCGGGCCGCCCCGATCTTACTGTTGAGTCCGTCCGCCAGATCTGCCAGCTCCAGCCGGATATAGATCGCCTGCGCTGTCTGATAGAAGGTGATGGCGCTCTCGTATTGTTCCTGGGTCATCAGCTCGTTTCCCTGATTCTCCAGGTCAATGGCATTTTGCTGGTCATTGGCTTTCTGCTGGTTTTCCAGCTCCTGCTTTGCCGCTTGCTCCTGCTGCTTCTTCGCGGCCTCCTCCGCCGCCGACTCCTGGATCTCCTTTTGCCTGCTGACGGCTTCCTGGGCCTCTTCCTCGATCTTCTCCTCCGCTGCCATCTGTCTGGCCAGCGCTTCCTCTTTGCCTTCTTTGTAGTACAGATCCGCCGCCTTGGCTCTGGCCTCTTTATAGGACTTGACAGCCCCTTTTAAGTCCCCGTATTCCTCTTTCTGTTCCCCTATATCAATCAGATCAAATATTTCTATGTATTCCTTCGTCCTTCCCAGCTGACTGTAAATATAGGCTCTTCCTATATTCCCTGACTCTGCTGACATCCTGCCCGCTGTCAGGTACAGCTCCTGAGCCTTCTGGTATTCGCCTGACGCCATGGCCTCGTCCGCTAGCATGATCTGTTCCGCCAGCTTTTTATACTGGTCCGCCTCTCTGGATTCATCCTGTCTCTTTAACCCCTTTGCCAGCTTTAAGGCTTCCCCATACTCCTCTGACGCTTTCTGGTAATTGTCATAGCGAAGGTAAAGTTCCCCGCTTTCCATATATTGATCCAGGCTCCTTATCTTGGCCTGAATGTTCCTGTGCCGCAGGTAAAAGCCCAATCCTATCCCACCGCATACCAAGAGAACAGGCAAGACCATCATCATGATCTTTTTGAATGTCCACTTTTTCTCGGGAGGCCGGTACACCTTGTTAACAAAGGTCAGGGCCAGGGAATAGTTGTCAATTTTAACCTCTTCCTGGTCTCTTAAGACCGCGTCCTCCACCTGCCCTAAGATCTCATCCAGGTCCTTTCCGTCATTGATCAGTCCCAAAAACTCCGGTTCCTGACACCGCTCCCAGACTCCCCTGGTCAGCAGGGCGAAGATATCCCCGTTCTCCAGTTTCACCTTCTTAGAAATCCGGATCTTCGGCGTTCCCCGTTCCCCTAAATAGGAATACAGGTTGTTCCGCTCCTCATGGGCCGCCGCCTGATCCAAAGGCGCCTTCCCCTCTGATATCAGGTTCTGGGTCAGGGACTGGTCTATAGTCCGTTCCAGGACCCTTCCGTTTCGTATCAGGCAGAACCGGCTGTTTCCCGCATGACAGTACCGGATCTTTTGGTAGTCTGTCACAGCGATGACTACGGAAGCTTTCAGATGCAGCCCTTTTTTCTGCCGCTGCAGTTCTCTGTGGGCCTGGCGCAGATACCGGGATAAAGCCTTCTTTTTCATGGAAGGGTGTTCCGTAAAATCCCGGATCAGCGATTCCACGGCGATCCGCGCGCTGTTTATGACCAGCTCCCCGTCCAGGCTGTCCGCCATGGCATAAAAAGCGAAGTCATCCATCTCCACATATCCAAAGTAATCTCTGTTGGCCAGCTGCTGCCCTTCCTCTGACAGGTTGCCGGTCTTAAACTCTGAATTTATCCTTCTCATCTGCTGCCTCCGCCTTTATGTTCAGGAGCAGGACGCTGCCATTCTCCATCTCCGGATCGTTCTTTGCGATTGCCGCCTCCACCAGCCGGCCCGTCAAAACTTTAGCCGTTTCCCGCCCTTCCAGAATATCCTCGATCTCGCTCCAGGATAATTCCTCAAAGATCCCTCTGCTCATCATCAGAATCTTATCCCCTGGCTTTATGCGTATGGGCCTCTCACACAGCTCAAGCTCCTCAAATCCGTCCCTGCCCACATAATTCCATATGCGTTTCTCATCTATGCTCCATATGGCCTCCTGCCTGGACAGCCTGCCCTCTCTGTATGCCTGGATCGCCAACACATCCATGGTCTGACCCTTGCTTAAGGGGATGATCTCGTGATTCCGCCACAGAGCAATCCGGATATCTCCGGCCATGGCGTAATGGATAAATCCCCCGCCGCAAAATACCGCCGCCAGGCTGGCGCCTCCCCTCCGCTGGCCGATGGTCTTCTGGATCCGGCTGTTGGCTTCCATAAACGCGGTCCTGAAAAAATACTCCGGATTATGCAGCTCATGATAGGGCTCGAAACTGTCCAGGACTGCGTCCACTGCCAGCCTGGCGCACACCTTGCCTGTGTTTTCCCGGCCTATCCCGTCGGCCAGCGCCAGCATGACCCCTGCTTGGCTGGTCATGGCCATTGCCGCGTCCGCCTGTATTTCCTTCGCGCCTGTTGTCTGGCTGATCCCCACGCCGTCCCCACAGGTTTCCTCACCATGGCTTTTACCAAGAGCGATCCTTGCCATGAGAGCGCCGGCCAGTATTGTCATGAGCAGAAGCGCCGCTGCCCCTCCCGTCATGTCAGATCTTCCCAGCTAAAGCTTGTCCCGCACAAGGGAAGGAACAAAAACCGGCTCTTGCCCAAACTGATGGTGTCATATGGTTTTAGTTCTGTAGGAACGTAAACTGCCTCATCATTCAGGTACGCCAGACCGGCTGCGTCTCCGGGAAGTATGACCGTATTCATTTTCTTCGCGTCATAGACAATGATGGTATGGTTTCTCCGGTTGATTTCGTTATCCCCAAGAATCTGGATATCCATATCATCTCCCCGCCCTACAAAGTTTTTTCCATCATGGATCTTGTAATCCATTCCCACCCTTGCTCCCTCAATGCATACCAGCCATCCGCAGACAGGACGCACGGCCTCCTCCAAAAGTTCTACCGGAGGCTCAAAGCCCAGAGGCTTTGCTGCGGTGGTTTCTTCCTCGGTCTTCATATTGCAGTAGGGGCAGGTCTTCCCATACCGCCTTCCATTGTATACATGTCCGTTTGGACATCTCACTAAACTCATTGTGTTCGCTCTCCCATCCTATGTTTCTCCAATTTTTGTCCCAGAGTGGGTCTGAAGGTCGCAGGAGTGGATCTTCAGACGCGCCCTGGCCCCTATGTAAGCAAAAGCCTGGTGTTCGCGATATAAAGGATGTCCCCTGCGGAAAGCCTGCATGGACGGTTCAGCACCTTGTAACAGACTCCGTCCTCCACTTTTCTGACCATCACCCCGTTTTTGGAACCGAGATCCTCCACGTACCAGGAATCCATACAGAAGTTAAGAATCCCATGGCACGGATCGATAAAGGCGCCGTATTCACAGTCCCCCAGGTCAATATCCACCTCTTCCTCCTGATCCTCATCCCGCCTGCCGATAACCGCGCAGGTGCGGCCTGTCAGCTCCCAATGCCTCACAGGCTTATCCTGTTCATCCAAAAGGATCAGCCGGCTGATCCCCATTGCCCTTGATGGCGGCATGGGCGGTCCTTTCTTTTTCAGACACTGAATCCCCAGATCCGCCGCGGCGCCAACCATACACAAAACAAGACCTATGAAAATGCCGGAAAGCCACGACCACTCCGGCCTGGATCGGTACAGCAGCCATGCCGCCCCTCCGCTGCATAGGAAGATCACGGCATCTGTTGCTATTTTTGCTTTTCTCACCCTTGTCATCACTGCCTGCCTCCATTTCGTCCTCCTAAGAAGAACTCAAACATTTCCTCAGGCTTCATGGGACCCTGAGGCTTTTGGGCCTTCTTTTTATGCTGGTATGTTTCCATGCCTTTTCCTGGCTGAAATCCAAAAAACCGTTCAAACTGACTCATATCCGGCGCCATGCCCGGTCCGGCTCCGGACTGCTGCCCGCTTTTTTCCGGCTTTCTTTCCCTTTCCCCTGTTTTTTGACTGTCCCTCTGCCACGCCTCGTCGTATTTCTTCCGGCTCCCGTCATCCCCCAGGCAGGCATATGCCTCCTGGATTTCATACATATAGGTCTCTTTTTCCTTGTCGCCTTTTACCACATCTGGATGGTATCGTTTTGCCAGTCTGCGGTAAGCTGCTTTGATCTCCTCCGCCGAAGCCTGCCGCGCGACTCCCAGTATCTTGTAATAATCTTTCATAATCTCCCCCAGAGCTGCCAGACCATAAACTCTACGCATAAAAAGGGCTGCCCTTTAAAAGAGCAGGCAGCCCCTATCCAGCGTTTGTCCGTAATATCCGTCGCCTGGCAGGTTCTTTGGCATTTAAATGCTGTATCCACCTTCAACGGCAACCTGCGCCATCTTATCCTTCTTTTGTTTGATGATCAGTGTAAAGGTACCTACGCCCTCCGTATCACCGTACTGTTCCTTGTAGTCAACCACAAAAGCGTTTGGGTATGTATATTTGCGCACCACCTGGGACGCGGCGATGACTTCAATACTGGCCTTCCGGTAACAATCTGATTTTTCCGCAGGAACCAGCGCCCACAACCCCAGCTGCCTTGTGCTGTCAAAGGGATCTCCGTCAACAGCCGTCAAAATCTTCCCGGTGATCTCCACCGTGCTCCCCATGTCTGTAGAGCGGGCGTTGCTGTCATGGGGAATGTCTGTCCGGAATTTCACTCCGATGATACTGATTGTCCCTAATTCGATGTTTGATGGTCCTTCTACTTTTAATGTGAATCCCATAGTTTATTCCTTCCTTTCTCTGTGATGTTCACCTTTATTCTCCGCTGAAACCGCCCTCAAACTTTAAGTTCACCATCTTGTCCTTCTTTTGCTTGATCAAAAGCCGGAACACGCCCGCGCCTGTCTCATCCGTGAAATCCTCCTCATAATCAATGACAAAAGCGTTTGGCACGGTGATCTGCCTTACCACCTGAGACGCATTTACCACATCGATCTGCACATTTCGGTAGCAGTCTGAGTTTTCCGCGGGAACCAAGGACCAGCGGGCGATCTTGCTGGTATCGTCAGCCGCCTCCCCATCCACAGCCGCCAGGATCTTCCCGGTGATCAGTACCGTGGAACCCAGGTCCGTGGACCTGGCATTGGAATCGTGGGGGATATCCGCCCCAAAATCCACTGTCATGATGCTGGTCTCCGGCAGGTTAATGGACTCGCTGCCTTCAATTTTCACACGTAATCCCATTCTTTTTTCCTCCTACTTTTTCTATTTACCTTTTTCAGGTCTTTGTAAAAAACTATTTCACCCCGGCCTTCCTGGTAAGCTCTACCTTCAGGTTTCTGGTGGTGTTGGCAAAGGTGACCTGCACATTACAGATCCCGTATTTTTCATCTATGGAAAAGTCAAGCTCATCCCCATCCTGTAAGATGGAATTTACATAACTCCTGTCAGCATCCCAGCGGCTTTTCTGGCTGCTTGGGTTGTTGCTGAAAAATTTCAGCACTTTATCCTGCTTAAAGTCCCCGCTGTAGAACCGCAGCATCCGCTCAATGTACGTCACCACCAGGGTCTTATAGATTGGTTCAAACTGGGTTCCGCTGCTCAAAAGATTTCTTGCCTTGTAAACGGTGATGCTCTTGATCTCTTTGCCTTTATACTGGGCATTGTCCGATGAGAAGACGAACCCAAAGCCTGTATGGTTGATGGAGTTCTTGATCGTGTTGGTAAACCCGGAGATCTCCTTGGTCATACTGGTAGCGGCCAGAAGAGCGTTATCATCCGCCTCTATGTCAAACCTCACCCCTGGGTATTCATGGCTGGTATTGTTAAACCGCTCTCTAAGGTACTCCGGACACTGCCATGCCGCCGTGATCCCCGCTGCCTCGTAAGCCGCTCCCACATAGATACCCTCCAGCCACATCTTCATGATATCTTCTTTCTCCCCGGAAAGGGTCACATTGCCCTCCTCGTCCATGACCATCCGCTTATCCAGCACCAGCCCCGATTTATCCTTGGGGATTATGGTAGCATTGGGAATACAAGGAACAATAAATTCGCTGTAATCCCTTCTCATAAGCAGAGCGCACTTTTCCTTAAAGATCTCGATCCCCTCTGTTGCCACATAGTTAAAGGTGGTCTCCTCTCCGCTGCAGAAACTGAAAAATGTGGTAATGCGGTATGGATGGATGGCGTTCATCAGAGTTGCCAGACTCTCCATGGTGTTGGTTCCCTGTTTTTCCACCTTCTGATTTCCCGCAAACCGCACTCTCTGAAGTTTTCCTCCGCCGGACTGGTTCAGCTCCACATCCGGCACGATGCCGAACCAGATGGCGTTGTCAAACTCGTTCTTATCATTGGTAGTGTTCAGATAGGTAAGGAGCCTGGGCAGGTTGCTGGATTTTACCATCATATCCAGGGGCGTGTTGCACACCAGAAGTTTGGGACGCATCCCTTTTTCCTTCACCTGATACTGGTCAAAGAAGATCTTGACGCCCAGGATCTTTTCAATAAGGGGTTTCACCGCTTTCACAAAGTCGTCCTTGCTCTTTTTATAGAACTCCAGATACTGGTTGTAATGGCGCACTTCCAGCTCCCGGTCAACGGTTGTCTCCATTCCTGAACTTAATGGGCAGAATGTCCTTACTACCAGATCCCGCACATAATCAGAGGGATTCTCATTTAAGGCGTCATAGTCCTCCCGAAATGCTTCCACCAGTCCTGTGTTGATCTTATCATCAATCACCGCCAGCTCCGTACTCTCCTCCTGTTTCATCTCCAGGATCTTTAACTCGCCATCCTCTCCCATGCTCAAAAGCCCGGCTTTAAAGTTTGGTCCTCCCCGCTTTGATTCTCCTGTTCCTAAGAGCAGTCGGGTCTTGGAATCTTCGATGGCAAGGGGCAGCATAGCCAGGACATTGTTATAATTTAAGCTGGCCTGCTCAAACTGATAATTGAGCACATCCCCCAAATCGAGCCGCTTGGGGTCCCCGTCGTCCAACTCCGCGTACTTTTCATAGGTATACCGGATCTCCCTCCGTACCTGTCGGATATCTTCCATAATCTTTTTGGGAGATATCATATCCAATACGTTGGCAAACTTAAAATCTACATTGGCAACGCCCTGCGCCCCCTTCGTGTCAAGAAGGGTGATCAGCATATTTAAGAGATCATTTCTCTCATTTAGAGGGATCTCTGTAACGCAGTTCTCCGGAATATTCTCCGGTTTCACCAAGCTGTACCGGATGTCCGCCGTTGACGCGTCGCACCAGGAGTACACCACAGGAGAAAATTTTTCGATAAATTCCTCAAAACTCCCTACCAAAAGCTCATCATTGATCTCTTTGATCTTATCATCATCCAGGCTGTTCTTACCCCGCACGTCCCCGATCAGTGTCAGCAGGTTTAATTTTTCTGGATTGATCTCGCTAAACAGGATAGTCCTGTTTGTCTGTGTGATCGTCTCCATAGGTCCACATTCCTCCTTTATTGAAATACTGCTATATAGTGAATCTCCATATCATAAGATCCATCCATTGATGTGAGATAGATCACATCTCCAAAACGAACACTGTATTGCGCCTTCCTGCACACAATAGAATTGCCGATCATGACTGATACATCAGATGTGTGATACAGGATCATTTGACGGTCTTTATCAGCCACCAGGTAAATGTCATCCAGCCCCAGCCCATCCCGCACATCCCCATACCGGCTCATCAGACTTCCCAGTGTGATCTTATTCCCTTTTACCTTATACATGTCAAAGGACAGAGGCGGGATCTCCTTTGCGCCCTCTGGCTGGCCTGTGACATAGGCATTCATTTTCCCGCTAAACCGACTTTCCTGCTTCTCCTCCACCAAAGTCTCCAGCTCCGACTTCGGTTTTGTGAAGATCTTTTTCAACAATATGCCCAGAAACAAGACCACTGATATCGCAATGATCCACCAGTACGTTTTCCATAAAGGCGCCACATCCAAAGCAAGCTGACAGACAATGCTCTCCTCTCCATCGGAAACAATCAGGTGGACTTTCTGCTGCCCCGCCTCCCCGGCCTTGACCCGCAGAATCCCTTCCTCAATGCCGGCTCTTACACCCAGACTCGTGCTTTCTCCTATGGAATAGAAAAGTTCATCTCCATCCGGATCATGAAAATAATCCGACAGCCGGTATTCTCTGGTCTTCGTAAAGATCGTGCATGATCCTTCTTGGGGAAGCGATCCCTTTGGAAGGCGGTTATTTGCCGTGATTGTTATGGGCTCAAATGTTACCGTCCCCATTCCATCACATACAGCGGCATTTAAATCGTATATTCCCGATCCGGCTACAGGCAGTTCCCCCGTGATCCCTTCCGGGACAGCGCTGCTGCTAATAAGCTCTGCCTTTTCTCCCGACTCATCCGCCCCAAAGCTAACCTGGCAGTCAAATCTCCCATAAAAAGCCTCATCCACAATGGTATCCCCGTTATCATCACGAAAATAGATCCAAAATGGCAGTCCATGATTTTTGTTTGTGCTTGTGTCCACTTCTATTACAGGAATCAATGTTCGATAACTGACCAGATATACCTGAAGCTGCTGATTTTTTAGAGTCTCTGTCTGTACTATAAGTTCTGTCTCTTGGTTGTCTATATCGGTGATCTTTGCCACCGCGTACTTCTCCAGATCCACAGGTTCAAAAACCTGTTCCCCATACAGGATCCTGGATGGCCCTATAGCCTGAGATGAGATCATCAGAAGGTCCATCTCATCAAGATAGGGCTCATCCAGCGTAATGTGGATGTTCTGCGTCCCCAACGCATAGATCCCATCGGTTATTTTTTTGATCGTATAATTCATATTAGCCTTCAAGATCCCATACAGGATCTCAATCAGCTTCTCTGGGTCTTCCGCCGTATACATCCCCGCCCCAGTGCTCTGGGACAATTCTTCCAGAACCCGCGTGTTCCCGTCATAGTCACCGAAAGCAATGGTATAGACCGGAATGTCTTCCATATGGCAAAATTCCCTGGCAGCCGCCAGATCATTCTGCGACATTTCCAGATCTCTCCCGGTAGCGGAGCCGTTCAGATCCGACTCTCCGTCCGAGATCAGCACCAGAACTTTTTTCCGCCCCTTCTCCCGACCAAGGAGATCGCAGGCATAGCGCAGTCCAAGACCAATATCCGTGTTTCCGGAATACCCTTTCTCATCAATGAGGGTTTTTAAAGCATTCCTCTCCTCCAGAGTCTTTATGGATACCGGAGATGTGGACGACAGGATCTGATCATTGTAGGCAACAAAACCGACTCTGACACTGCCGCCATGTGCCGTATCAACAAACGCCTTCACCATCCCTTTGGCAATGTTCTGAGGATCATTGGTCTTCATGGAGCCGCTGTGATCCATGACAAAGATTACATCAAGCCCGTCTCTTTGGCTGACAAAATCCTCTGCGTTCACAGCTATGGGAAATACGATCAGGAACACAAGGCTAATGACAAACGCCAGAAATTTCCTTTGTCTTTTCATCTTTCCTCTTTCCTAAAACCATAAATACATAGGCAACATCTATGGTTACGGCGACTAACAGCGCGTACCGTTTAACTCCCATAACCAAAAAGCCCATGCATACAACCGCAAAAGCAATAAGGTATTGTCTTAATTTCCTTTTAAAATATTGGTTCTCTTCTTCATCAACCTTCCGGTTCTTATTATCCCCTGGTTCCGTCAGCCAAAAAGCTGCCTGTCCTGCCAGCAACATAATAAAAATCATCCAGCCGGATATTTCCACTGCCTTTACAAAGATCAGCGTCCCTGCCGTCACAAAGAACGACAGGAAAAAACAACTGGCAAACCGCTCCAAATGCAGACCTCCTGCATAGGAGCGGATAACGCTATAAATAAGAAGAAATAAAACCGTCTCCGCTATCATGTCAAGGCAAAGAGCTAAAGCAATGCTGGCCAGAATCCCGGACAACATTTCTAAAGCAACCTGCGCTATGTATTCATAAGACTCCAGCGTAAGGGATGGAATAACCTGTTTTTGATATGCATAATTCGCCAGCAGGCTTTCCAGCTTTTTCACTTTAGAACCTCTTAAACTGCTTCATCTCTTCCGGCATATTAGGCTGATGATGGAGCCAGCAGCACCTGCTGTTTGCACTGTAAAGGCATACAACCATTACCAGAGCATTTAAAACAGTGTAATTGATTTTAAAGTTTTTAATTTTTTTCAACATAAAAAAATCCCCCTTTGTTTTTTTACAATATATCAGTTTTTTCGTCATTTTTTGCGTTAATGTCAGTTTTGACAATCTATTTGTAAGTTTTTGCAGAACTGTTATGGGATTCTTTTGAGACTTGAAAATATTAATTTTAGACATTAGAAAAGAGATATGACATGCAGCGCATCTCCTAAAAATATAGGAGCTGTTGTTTCATATCATGCTGCCATCTATAAAGCTGCTGATGAGATTGCTTCTCTGTTCCAAACTGCTCTTTCTATAGATTCATCTGCTTTTTAGAGCGTGTTTGAAAATTGCTTTCCGTCAGATGTGGGTCCCAGTTTGTGGAAGATTGGGCCCGAATGAGGGAGGCGTAGTGGGCTGCGTTGACCGAATGAGGGCCAAATATGCCGCAAAATGGGGCGTGCATCTGATGGGAATGAATTTTCAAACACGCTCTAAGAACAAATCCTCCAATTTTGAATACATAGGCACCCGTTTACAACTTTTGAAATTTCCTAAAACCCGATAAAATGTAGTCTTCTACGACCTTTATTAAGGCAGAACAATTTTTAATAGTTTCGAGAAAATTCCCGAAACTG
>CAJTGF010000038.1 GCA_910575585.1 Clostridiaceae bacterium | reverse complement strand
CTGAAAGCGCAGCTTCAAGCAGCATAACAGCAGACTTTCGACAACTGAATAACAGCCAGGTATTGAATTTTCAGGGTGCATAGGCAAAATCTATGTGCGAAGTTTGAGTTCTTTATTTGTTTCCATTCCTGCTGAATTGAAGGGATATGTTCTTTTTTGTTTTCATCCTTACTGAATCGAAGTGGGGTAGTCTTTTTTGTTTGGATTCATTCGGATGTGTACAGAAACGTGCTTTTCTGATTTGATTCCTGCCATGCTGCTTCCATTTCTCCTGGACGGTTTCCATTTATGTGAAAGTGTATCCATAACTTCTGCTTCCTGCGGATACTTTTATCATGGTTCCAGGGTTTTGGGTTTTTATGGGGTATCTGGTGTCCCAGACACCCTATCAGTTAGAAGGGGTATGGAGATTCCAGGGGTATTTTGGAGCATGGAGATTTTTGACGCTTTTTTCATCTGTGGATACCTTGGGATTTCCTGCCGGAATCTTTCGAGTACCCGTGCCCAATCTGCGCTTTACCCCTGGATTTCCACGGTTTTTTGTTAAGGCAGCACCTAAAATGGAAGTTCATCTGCCTTCCCGCATGGATTCTTTTCTATAGGGAGTGTGCTTCTTTTTTGCGGGGAAAGGATGCCCAGGTTTTCTTGATGGAAGAAGGCAGAGGCTTCGGATGTGACAGTTTCCGTGGTCAGACTTGTTTTATGCCTGGGGTATGCGCCGCTTTCCTGGCGGGAGTTTTGTTTACTTCAGTCGGTTAAAGCGTGGGGGATGTTTAAGCCTATGTTTATTTTGGGCGGGCATTTTTAAACTTAAATGGAAACGGGCACCGAAAAGCGGCTGTTTATGCGCCTGGAGCGGCGGCTGGCAGAAACAACCAGGGGGCTGCGGATGTTTATTCCTGGTATTCCTGGGGGTATTTTTCCGCAGTTTTAGACGGCGGCTGGCGAAAAGGCAGCGATGGCAGACTGACGTTTTAAGACGCATCTTTCGGGGGTATCTTAGTTTTCTCCCGCCAAGATTTTTTTATATTGGAGGATAAAAAAATTCAGAAAGGAGGATGGACATATGGCGAAAGGCAGGAATGCGAAGTTTGGCATTGTCTATCATGACGGGGAGGTTCACGTAGTAAGGAAGATGGGGGTTCCAGAACAGAATATCGTGGGGGTAGGGCGGATGAGTGACGTGGTCAGCAGGATGTCTGCCGGGGACAGTCTTTGTGTCCCCAGCGTGAAGTCCTTTGCCTGCGGCGCATATGACTTGTTTTGTAAGCTGCAGTACCTGGCAGGCAATGGGATTGAATTCCAGTCAGGGAATGAGCGTTACCTCAGCTTTTCCGCAATAAAGCCCATGCCGCTCCCAACCAGGGAGACGCTGCGGGATTTCGCCACACGTGAAGAGGAGTTTATCAAATGGGTGCAGTCCAGCAGGCTGGATCTGAAGTCCAAGACAATGCTGTCCAACAAAATCCGCTGGGAGTTTATGGCAAATATCGTGCTGGTGTTTGAGAATAACGGGATCAAGAAGAAGGGGAACTGATTCCCGCTTTCTGAAAGCCCCCACAGCGTCCACACTGCCCCGGACTGGCGTTTTGCCGCTGCCAGGGTATACTTGGGCGGGCGCTGTGCTTTCGGGCGCACACAAGGCCGCACGGGTGGCCACGTTCCGTGTCACTGGGGTATCCCCCACTGGCACGGTTTTTTTCTGCTGGTTTGTGTGCCGCTGGGGTGGGTTTCGGCTTTCTGGCATATGCCAAGGAAAAACCAGGGTCTATTGGCACAGTGCCATCTGCCCCTAACCTGGGTGTGGCGGTAAATGGCTTAGGGCAGGGCGTGGGCTTTGCCGGAAAGGAGTACAGATGAAGGTTGGCTATATCAGGGTATCCACGGAGGAACAGAACACAGCCCGTCAGGAAGTGATGATGGAGGAACTTGGGGTAGAAAAAATTTTTATGGAAAAAATCACGGCTAAGACACAGTGCGGGAGGGAGCAGCTTGAAGCTATGCTCCAGTTCGTGCGGGAGGGGGATGAGGTCGTGGTGGAATCCATCTCCCGCATTGCCAGGAATACCAGGGATTTGCTGGAGATCGTGGAACGGCTGGAGGAAAAAGGGGTAGCGTTTATTTCCAGGAAGGAATCCATTGACACAAAGACCCCGGCGGGAAAATTCATGCTGACGGTATTTGGGGCAATGGCGCAGTTAGAGCGTGAATATCTCCTTGACCGCCAGCGAGAGGGGATCGAGATTGCCAGACAGAATGGGAAATACAAAGGGCGTAAGCCCATAGAAGTGAATGAGGGAAAGTTTGTGGAAGTTTATGCCAGGTGGAAGTCTGGAAAGTGTAAGGGAGTGGAGGCAATGCAGGAGTTGGGGCTGAAGCCGTCCACGTTTTACCGCAGGGTCAGGGGGTATGAGGCTGGGGAAAACTAAAAAGACACCTATCCGGTAGTGACAAAGTGGGGTACTGTGAAAGAAATAGTGGTTATGCACTTTAGTGAGTGGTTTCCTTAATTATATATGTTTTTCTAACTTCTTTGCAAAAGATAGGAGTCTGGTAAATCTGCTTAATAATTGACTTGACTTAGTTTGTAACAAGAGTTAACATCACGGACACAAAAGCAAGAGAGTGGCAATAGCTGTTGAAACAGAGTGGAAAAACGATTGATTCAGCCTTATTGGAGATATATTTTCTTCATTAAGCTTATGATTCAGCTTGGAAATTCACAGTATCAAATTTTTGGAGGTACTGTGATGAGAGCAGAAGATGGTTTCATTCAAGATGTGCAAGAACAGCAAGTTTTAAGACCAGAGTTATTATTATCAAGTTTGTTAGAAAGCTTATTGAAAAATAATGTTATTAATTTTGCTACATATCAAAATGCAAGAAGGGAGATTCCATATGATAAATCCACAGTATCTGAATAAACATGATGCGAGAAATGTATCTTCTAAACGGAAGGTAAAAATTGGAAAGAAGCGAGTTGCAATTTATGTCCGTGTTAGTACCCAACATGAGATGCAGATAAATGCTCTTAGTAATCAGAAACAGTGGGCGATAGAACTTGCACAAGACCATAAGGATTGGATATTTAATACTGATAAAGATTTATTTGTGGACGAGGGGATATCGGGTACTTTATTTGAAAATAGACCACAGTTTTCTGAGATGATTAATAAAGCTAAAAGTGGGGTATATGATCTTATTATTGTTCGTGAAGTATGCAGATTTATGAGAAATGCAAAACTAACATTAAACCTTGTGGATAAGCTGTTAGAATATGATGTTGAGGTATATTTCGTGAATGATGGTATATGGAGTCGTAATGAAGAGGATTATTTTAAGCTAACGATAATGGCACAATATGCAGAACAGGAATCCAGAAAAATTTCAGAACGCGTTTTCTCAGGCCAAGCTATTGCTAGAGAAAATGGCGTTCTAATGGGAAATGGTAATATTTTGGGATATAACCTTGTAAAAGGCGATAAGTCAGCGGATACAACATACGTAATTAATGAGGAGCAGGCTCAAATTGTACGTGAGATATATGAAATGGCATTAAAGGGCATAGGAATGAAAAAGATACGACATTATCTTGAAGATAAAGGTTATAAGACTTCGTGTGGGAGTGAAAAATGGTATGAGTCTACCATTGAGCGTATCCTGCGAAGGCGTACTTATATGGGCGAGTTGGAACATTTTCAAAGTGTGACAGAAGATCCACTTACTCATGAGCGGGTCAAAGTTCCTAAAGAACAGCGTATTAGTAAAAAAATGGAATATCCTAAAATTATTGAGCCAGATTTGTGGTATGCGGTTCAGAGATCAATTGACAGCAGGGTAAATCATGATTTTAAACCAGGCAATAAGAATGGGATAAATGGAAAGGTTGAAAATAAGGATATCTATTGTCGTAAGACTCGTTGTGGCTGTGGCAGAAGACTCAGAAAGGATGTAGAAACAAAAAATAATACAGCTACTTATTATTGCTATCAAGTTATTGAAGATGGGAGTCAGAGCATTAGATTGGAGAGAAGTCATATTTTAAACGATAATTGTTCTGTTGTTGGTATACGAGATTGGAAGTTGGATTTGTTTACCTGGAAAGTATTTAATTATCTGGAGTGTAATATTCCTTTTGTAAAGGTAAAGTTGATGAGTATTATTGAGAGGTCTTTTGTAGGTATTACAGACTCCGGATATTCTGTCGGGGATATTATGAAATTGGATAAGGAGATTGAGCAATTAAACGCTAGAAATGAAAACCTGCTTAATCTTTTGGAAGAAGGTATTATTGACAAGGAGGTATACAAAGCCAGGAAAGGTAATAATGATACTGAGTTGGCAAAGAAGGCTGTCCTAAAGAAGAATTTAGAGGCTATGCAGTTTAATGATGAACAGAAACAGAAGACCATTGCTTCGGTAAAGAGTTTTGTTGACAAAGCATTGGAGTTTCCCAAGGTAGGAATGAAGAGTGTTAAGGTTCCAGATATTTTGATAGAAACTTATGTTAACAGTATTAAAGCTTGTGCAAATGGCGTATTTGAGTATAACATAAGGGTTAATCCAGATATTGAAGTCAATAGGCCAGTTATACCTGATGACGAGTTTAATCCTTTTGTTCATCCGGCTAAGAGATTTCTGGACAACTCAAATTCTTCACTTATTGCTGAGTTTACTATTGACTATGACCAGGCGAAGGAGTATGCTAATAAAGTAAGGCGAAAGGTAAAGCGAGTACATTTCCAAGAGCCAGTTACCATACGGATTTATGCTGACTTATAGGGTATAATGAGAAGTTCTTCTGTTTTTGCCATAGTGGTGCAAAATTGGAAGTTAGAAGTAGCTACATTAAGCTTTATTTTTTTATAAACTATAAATTGTAAAAATTTGTTGAATGACGCACCCGCGTACCACTGCTACGCAGGCGGCTATTAACAACTAGAGGAATTAGACAACCATATATTTACTTCTGTACCTTAACGGTGTCGAGAGAGGATGTAAGAGCATTTATGCCTGAACGTCCAGAGTACACGAAGGCTAACAGATTTAAGGATATTGTGGTAAAAGTCTATATATAAGTTCTGCAAGGGAAAGCAAAATGCTTTCCCTTGTTTGATGTTTGGGAATAGACCCTATTTCGGGGTTTGTTCCCTTTTTTATTCAATATCTTTAATGAAGCAGGAAGATCATGGGCGTTCTTCTTGAACTGTACCATAAAGACTATCCGGTACTTATAGCAAAAGCAGAGTAGACCCTACGGCCAGTTGCTTTCCCTGACCAGTTGCAGTCTGGCTTTATTTCTATGCAGTTTTTTGGAAAATCTTCGTTTTTGTTACAGCTATTGCGAATCAATTATATAGATGCAGTATTCTTTTGGTGTAACTTGCATATATATTCGCTCTGTACAGCAATTGGCATTATGTTATCGGCAGTATTGCAAATACCTTGCATATTTGAAAAGCTGATAAAAAATGGAGTAAAATGACCAAACAAAGGTGAAAAATGTCGTTTCGCGCAAAAAGGGTTGAAATTATGACAGAAATACAGATAATGGGAATTGTCATTGATTTCATAGAACAGAAAAAGTATTGATGATCAAATGGAGGGAAAATTTTATGAAGCAAATTAAAAAAATGTTAGGAATGATATGTGCATGTGCTATGATGTTCTCCATGACGGCTTTTGCTGCCAATCATGACTTTGACTTTGAGTTTAAGAATTTGAACAATCAGCAGACCGGAAGTTATGAAAAGTCGGACAATGCTCAGAAATGGTAGATCTCACTGGATAGAGTAAATTCAAGAACAGGCAAGACGAACAATATGTCTTCGACCAACATTTTCGGCTGTAAAATGCACAGAAATTACAATGACACAGTAGATACATACGACACATTTTCTAATTATGTTTCTGCATATCCTATTGGATATAGCAGTACTGTTTACAAAGATGACGTTATGCATATGGTTGCGAAAAAGGACAGTAATAGTACCAGTAGTGCATATCTGAATATTTCAGGTAGATTTGCACCATAAAAAACAGATAGTATAAAAACATCCGTGAAAGATATTGCCGAGTAGCGTTTATTTGGTGATATCTTTCACGGAATTTTATGGTAGTGTCAAACGATTTATGAAAAAAATCGTCTTTTTTCTGTCTCTTAGAGACCATTATATTTATGTTTCACAAATCCTTGTCAAGTCTGAAATTAATAGGAGTGACAGAGATTTGTGAAGCATAATAACTGGTCATTAAGAGGTATGGGGTAAAGGTATCGAGAAGCTGAATCTTTTATTGTACAGAGGATGAGGCGATTTGGGGTATTGATTTTGACACTACCAATTTGATGGAAAGAGGAGATATTATGAAAAAGAGCGTTTCAAAAAAGATGTTTGCGTTGTCCGTGCTTATGTCTACCGGTATTCTGCTGACTGGCTGCTCTGGTACAGCAGCGGGACCTTCGGAGAGTACACCGGCAGGAAGCAGCACAGAGGCGATGCAGGGGAGTGTAGGAGGGGTGGAATCTGGAACAAATCATATCAGTGAGAAGTTGTCCGATAAGTTGGTAATTGATGCGGAGGTAGTTTTGCCAAAAGACCAGGTATATAGCGTGTATGCGCTGACAAAGCAAGCGTTTCCGAGAGAAGATTTAGATGTTTTTTTCGGAGGGGCGGAAGCCGTTGTAACGGCTCACCCAGAATGGGTTGGTGCATATTCTGCAAAAACAAAAGAGGGTGGATACTTTAGTACGAATCCCTATGGTAATTTTACATATGCGAAGGATGAGGAAAGGGACGACCACATCGTATATTTGGTGGAATCCGCATATTATAATGCTGGCAGTTGTTCTTTCCAGAAGGAAGAAATACAGGATTTATCCTTTCTGGACGCAGAAAAAGCCGTTCAGATGGGGAAAGAAAAAATTAAGGAGCTGACCGGACAGTATTCGGAGGTTCTTGTTGCTTATTCTCTGAATAAGGAAATACTAACAGAGTTGGAGGAGAAGTATAGGCAGACTCAGAAATATCAGGAAGATGCACAGACAAGGAAAGAAACTACAGTCGATGACTGGTCAGACGCAGATGAGATATATTATATGGAGTATGAACTTAGAAAGGATGGTCTGCCAATCTACAGCGGCATCAATGAGCCGGGCATATCCATGGCAGTGGAAACCTTTTGGACGGCTGAAACCCGAATCACTATGTTGCTTGATAAGGATGGGATTCGCTATATAGCCAGCAGGGGTGGAATTTTTGACGCCAGCCCGGAAGCAGAGACGCAGACGATTATCTCAGCGGAGGCAGCACTGGAAGCGGTAAAGGAAATTTATGTGAATACCATATTGAGCTCGCAGGTTACAATCTCCCGGATATGGCTGGAATATGTCGTTGTACCGGACTGGGAAGAGAAGGAACAGTATAAGCTGGTGCCTTATTGGTGTGTGCAGATAGATTCGCCTTCGGGAAACAGCAGTGCGGAGCGGATCAATGCGATAACGGGTGGTAATCTATCCTATGGAGAATAAAAGGGCATTGCCCCGTCTGTTTGGTGCTGAATTTAAGAGGAGTCTGACGGTGAGATTTCTCCTTGTACCGGTCGGCGTGGTGTTGTGCATCTGTCTGGATACCTGGAACCAGATACCATTTATGTGGACATCTCCTGAGACTATGGATGTATACTATTATTGGTGTAATTCTTTTATATTTGGAGGCTTTTATGGTATCTATGTGGTTCCGATGCTGGCGGCGCTTCCCTATGCGGTAAGTTTTTGCGAGGAATACAATACGAATATGCTGAGGGTGCTGCTTATGAAAGCAGGAAAGAAGAAATACTGTATGTCCAAGGTGCTTACGACATTCCTATCGGGAGCTCTTTCGGTATCGGCAGGCGGGATTACTTTTATTCTCCTGGCAAATTCTTTTGTTCAGCTGTTCAATCGAGCCAGATTGCTGGAGACAGAAGCCTTTCCTTATTATGAATTTTTGCTGCAAGGTAACGCTGCCTGCTATTTTACAGCGGTTATCTTCCTTTTGTTTTTGACCGGAGGGTTATGGGCAACGGCAGCTTTGCTGGTATCGTCATATTTCCCGAATATCTATGTGACGGCGGCGTCTCCTTTGATTCTATCCTTTTTGATAGGTCGGGCTTATTTGGTTTTGAAAATTCCTGTCAGACTTCGGTTGGATTTATGGCTGCAGGGTAGAAGTTCCGCTGGTACAGATCAGCTCACCATTTTGTGTTCTGCGTTGGTGGTGCTGGGACTGACTGTGGGATTTGGTATTCTGTTTTACCAGAAGCTGAAAAGGAGGGTGGAGAATGAGTAAGGGCCTTCGAGTTTTTTGTTTTCAGCTAAAGCAGGAATTGGTGCAAGTCAGGGTGCTGATCCTGTTCATGATTCTTGCTGTATTTATCTATTCCTATCTGGAACCGGTGGCTAATCTGGCACAGGCGGTTGGTGAAAAAGTGAGTCCGTGGGCTTTTCCACATCTGATGAATGATTACATTTGTCAGATGGTTTTTATGGTGAGTGCAGTCTTCCTGTTTAGCACAGCACCCTTTGAGGGGAAGGCTCATTACTATATCGTTCAGCGTTCCGGGAGCCTTTCCTGGCAGTTGGGTAATGTACTGTATATTTTGGCATCTTCGTTTTTGTTTGTGGGGTTAATATGGGTATTGAGTGTTATCAGCCTGCTTTCACGAACCAAGTTTAGCGGCGATTGGGGAATCATCTGGGGGACATTGGCAAGGACAAACGCAGGGAATCCGTATGATGTCCCGTTTACGGTGTTTGCTTATATTGTCGGTGTATTTTCGCCGATGGAGGCGACTGCAATCAGCTTCCTGCTTGAGTGGGCGTGTGTCTCTTGGATGGGGGTGGTGGTCTATTTGTTCAACTATATCACAAAAAAGATGACAGGGATATTGGTGGCATCATTCTTTGTATTTTTGGATGTGATGATCTACAATTCATGGACACCCAAGGCATATCTTTTCTCACCGGTGACGTTGGCACAATTGAAGGTGATGTCAGGGAACAACTTATCCTATGGCGTATCTTTGAAATATGCGGTGGTGTTCTTTGCGGTGACAATCACGTTTTTTATTGTAATATGCTTGGGACAGGGAACAAAAAAAGTAAAGAAATGGGGACTGAAAAAATGAATGATAGAAGGATTCTTTTTAAAAATGTCTCTAAGACAATAGACGATCAGATGATATTGAAGGATATCAATCTGGAGATACCTAAGCAGGGGATTTATGGAATTGTGGGCAGGAACGGTTCAGGAAAGACGGTGCTGATCAAGTGTCTGTGCGGGTTTATGCCTGTCACGGAGGGCGAGATATGGGTAGGAGAAAAACAGGTCGGGCGCGATGTGGAATTTATTGAGGATACCGGCTTCATCATCGAGACACCGGGATTTTTGCCCAGAGAATCCGGATTTCGCAATTTGAGATATCTTGCCTCCATCCGAAATGTGGTCGGAAAGGGGCGCATCAGGGAGTGTATCACCATGGTTGGTCTTGACCCTGATGATAAGAAATGGGTAGGGAAATACTCATTGGGTATGCGCCAGCGGCTGGGTATCGCACAGGCTATCATGGAGAATCCTAGTCTGATTATCCTTGACGAACCCATGAATGGGCTGGATAATCATGGCGTGGAGGAGATACGAAAGCTCCTGCTTGGACTGAAGGAGGAGGGAAAGCTGATTCTTATCATCAGTCATAACCGTGAGGACATCAACCTGCTCTGTGACAGGGTGTATGAGATGGATATGGGAGTGCTGACACAAGTAAGGTAAAAATAGCAGAATACAGCGATTGTTTTTTATATGTGGGAAGGTGTGTCGTAGTGAAGTGAAAACTGTGCTGCGATACCCTTTCTTTTTTATGCGCATGTCGATGCAAATGCAAAAAAACATATATGAAAGTTTTTGACATGGAAGTATGTCACTAAGGTAGCTCATTGGCGGCGTACGAGTAGCGTAGATAAATCTTCCCTGCTTAATTTGTGAAATTTGGCTGAGTTGTTGCTTGTTTTGTTACTATTCACAGTCGGTTTGATGGAACGACAAATAAAGCGGAGCTGTAACGCCGCTTTCAATGTTCTGATGTGTTTTTAGGAAGATTAGGCCGAGAAGATTTCGGCAACCGTATAAGGATTCCCCTCGCATAATCGTTGCAACGCATCGATTTCATTGATGCCATTACGACGGCAGGTTTCGATGTATGTTCGGTTGAGCGCATGATTATCGGCCGCAGTCTCTGATTCAAACTGTCCTGATATTTTCATGTGGGATTTTACACCTCGAAGCCCGCGTTCACTGAGATTATTGGTAGTTGGCAGACTGAAATCTTCAACCCATAGGAAATAGTTTCTGCGCTTTATGTAGGCTTCGCTGAAAGAACCCTCACCCCGGGCTATGGCATCATTGCGATCCTTGATGGCTGCACTGATATGCTTTTTCAGATCATCAGACCATTGATGGCAGGTATCATCTGTATTCTTCTGGCAGTCACGCTGAAGATGCTGATTACACTCGATATTCTCAAAGCTGTACTTGTCATTGTAGTTTACGGTGTTATGGTCGTGCATGGTTTTGCTATCCGATGTCAGGAGATTCAGTACATTGTCGTCATCAAGGCTTTCCATGTCTTTGTATGCATGCGCTGTATAGTAGGCAATGGACTCGTCTCCATAAAATCGGAAACGTGCTCTTTGCGCAAGAATGAAGATGACCGTATCGTCCCAGTAAACGATCTTTCTTGTGATCAGGACAAGCTTCAGATCCTGGCGAAACTGGCGGAGCCCATTTGCGGCACGGGCCTGGAGTTTCGCAATGTATCCCTCACAGGGCATTAATTCACCGCCGGTGATTCCGGCAAGAAACATGGATGCTTTGTTCATAGCGGCATTGACGGTATTTGTGAGTGATAAAGCAAAAGCCTGCAATCCGCTGCCATACGGAACCATGCGGTTTCCTTCATCTATGACGTGGGCGCATATCTGGAAACACTGGATAAGGTGGAGCAGATGGAGGCGGCCATGTTTGTCCCTGCTCATGCGGATGCCTCTACTGATGTGAAGCAGCTTGTCCGTTACAACAGAGATAAAGTGCATAGGGTGGCAGAAAGGATTCTGTCCATCTGTGGGGAGCCAATGTGCTTTGAACGTATTTTGCAGGGAGTTTTCAAAAGCTATGGTCTTTCCATGAATTTTGAGCAGTATGTATTGGTGGGAAGTACGGTGCGTTCTTACCTTTCGTGGCTGAAAGATACCGGGAAACTGAAGACTGAATTTCAGGACAGTATGTTTCTGTGGCAGAAAGCATAATTTTATACTCTGGAAACAATCCGGGAGGCATACAGGCAAA
This sequence comes from Clostridiaceae bacterium, assembly GCA_910575585.1. Classification (GTDB taxonomy): domain Bacteria; phylum Bacillota; class Clostridia; order Lachnospirales; family Lachnospiraceae; genus UBA3402. The sequence continues at coordinate 40,505 of CAJTGF010000038.1, read as the reverse complement.
GCACGGAAAATCTGAAATCCTATATACAGCGCCAGTGGAGCCTTGTAGGAGGAATGGCTGGCGCGTTCAGGGAGATGGAATACTACTCCCCAACTTGATAGGTAGTACCCCAAAAGTAACTGCTTGCTATTTTGACAACGATTCCTTATACTGTCAGCGGAGGTGACAAGCATGGTTCGTTTTTACATAGTCAGGCATGGGCAGACGCTTTTGAACAGCTTAGACCGGGCGCAGGGATGGGCTGATTCACCGCTCACCGAAGCAGGAAAGCAGACGGCGGTTGAAATAGGGCAGAAATTAAAGGGGATTGATTTTAATGCGGTCTATACCAGCGATATGCTCCGGGCCGTACAGACGGCGGAGTTGATCCTGGAAGCGGGCGGAGAGGGCGGTCTGCCTATTGGAAAGCGGGGGGAAAACAGAGTTAATATGCTTACATGGCGGTTTGCGTTTGTGCCGCCCCGATATCGAACGAATGGCGAAAAACTTTAGACCTGTTTTGGAAATTTCCGCACTGCATTTATGCCTTTCGTTCCCGAAAAGTGGTCGTTTCGTTCCCTCCGCCCAAAAAACGGGAAATTTCTGCCGATATAAGAAGTGAATGCCTATATAGATTGAGGTGATTGATTTTGGATATTGCAGTTGTGGATGACGAGAAAGCGATCAGGGAGCTTATATGCGGGCTGGTGGAGGAGCAGCAGCCGGAAAGCCGCATAAAAGCCTATGCCACGGGCGAGGAACTGCTCGCATCGGGGAAGCGGTTTGAGATCGTTTTCCTTGACATACAGATGGAGGGCATGAACGGCATAGAGGCGGCAAGAAGCCTGCGGGAAAAGCAGGGGGATACCGTGCTGGTGTTCGTTACGGGCATCAGGGACTATGTGTTTGACGCATTTGACCTCTATGCGTTCCAGTACCTGCTAAAGCCTATAGACGAGAATAAATTTGCGGGGGTACTGGCAAGGGCGGTGCGGGAGGCCGCAAAGAAGAAGGAGCGCCGTGTGCTGTTCATCAAGTCACGGAACCTTACCCTTGACCAGTCCGAAATCCTGTATATCGAGAGCAGGGCGAAGAAGGTGGAGATACACACAAAAGGGGCGGCGCAGGTCATAGAGATCTATGCGGCGATGGATGAACTGGAGGGGCAGCTGGGGGAGAATTTTTACCGCTGCCACCGGGCGTATATCGTGAACATGGACTGCATCACGGAATATGACGGCGAGAGCATTACCCTTACGAACGGCGACAGGGTGTATCTGACGAAAAAGAAGTATGGGGAGTTTGTGAAAGCCTATATGTGGCACCTGCAGAACGGGGGTGTGTCCAGTGTTTAAGATGACGTATGTGCTATATGCGGCCCTGACGGTGTTCCAGGGGTACTGCCTGCAGTATTTTTTTGGGAACTTTCTGGAAACAAGGATGAGGGGCAGATGGAACGGGATGTATGTGGCGGGCTTATATGCGGCCCTGCGGACAGCCGTGGTATGGTGTTCCCCGCCGGAATATGAGGATTACAGGGTGGCGGCGGGGACGCTGGCATTGTCGCTCTGTATCTTGTCAGCCCTTTCCTTGTGTTTTTATAAGGCGTTGCGCCTCATCACGGTTTTCCTCGTAGTCTCGTTCCAGGTGTTGTTGGATATCAGCAAATATACGGTGGCCATACTGCTGAATGTGGTGGACAGGTGGGTGCTTGACATCATTAACTGGTGCGCGGGGAAAGGGATGCTCGCATCGGAAAAATCCTTCGGCATGGCGGTAAAGGCCGGTGTGGCCGGGACGCAGCTTATCCAGTATGCCGGGATCGCCCTGCTGCTGTATTTTTCACTGAGGAAGATCGTGGGGGATTTCCGGGAAAAGGATTATGTTATCAGCAGGACGGAGCTGCTGTTCATCCTTGTCCCGTCAGCGGTGGGCATGATGATCTGTATGCTCCTGCGTATCATCATGATCACGCTGGAGGACGGCATCCCCAAAATGCTGTATGACAGGTATCCGATCCTCGTCATTGTGATACCCGCAATCCTGCTCCTGTCGCTGCTCTCCATTTTGTACGGGGTGAAGCTGTTCCAGGACATGATCTATTGGAACAGGGAAAAGAGCGGCAGGATCGTCCTCGAAAATCAGATAAGCAGCCTGCAGGAACACATGGAGGAGATGGAGCGCATCTATTCCGGCATACGGGGCATGAAGCATGACATGAAGAACACCCTTGCCGTCATCCAGCGCCTTTCCGCAGGGGAAGGGGGTGGGGAACTGCAGGAGTACCTGTCGGAACTGAACAGGGGGCTTGAAAAGCTGGAAGTGCGGTTCAGGACGGGGAACACGGTGGTGGATACCCTGCTCAACATGAAATACCATGAGGCGGTGCGGGATATGCCCGACTTAAGGATGGATGCGGATAAGCTGCTGCTCCCGCAGGGGATTCATATACACAGCTATGACATAGGCGTCATCCTGGGGAATGCGGTGGATAATGCAATCGAAGCCTGCCGGAAGCTGAAAGCGAAAGAGCCGGGGGCGGATGCCTTTATCCGTATAAGCTCCCTGCAGAAAGGGAACCTGCTCATCCTGAAAGTGGAGAACAGCTTTGACGGGCGGCTGGTGCTTAAGGCGAAGGAGGAGTTCCCGGTAACGGATAAGGCGGACAGGAAATCCCACGGGATAGGGCTTGCCAATATCAAAAGCACGGCGGAGAAATACCAGGGGGCAGTAGATTTTAAGGTAAACGGCAGGTTGTTCATCCTGTCTGTGATGATGAAAAATGAAGGAGAGAGGAAGATGGATTTCGGAGTGACAGGTAAATTGGGAGGGTACCATCTGGCGGAGCAGTATCGGAAGAATGCGGCAGGCAAGAGTGGTCGCGTGAGCTTTGCGGAGCTTGCAGCTACGAAAGCGGCGGGGAAAACAGAGAATGTCAGTTTTAAGGAAATGCTGAAATCAAAGTATCCGGGAGCATATTACAATGTCATGGATACATCCAAGATTGACGGAGATCTATGGGGGAGGAATGATTATCCGTGGGATAAGTATTTCAGCAATAATGCGGATGATTCTGTTCTGAACTGGAAACCGTCGGGAGCTGAACCCGATATGCAGAGTCCGGCAGTCCGCGCCAAGATGAATGCAATGCTTGGTAAGATTGCTGTGGTTATACCGCCGGAACTGGAAGAAAAAATGAAAAATAACACGGAGCTTGCACAAAAAGTAATGGAGCGGGTGGATAGTTTTTTATTAACTAATTCTACTCCCGGTGAGAACGAAGGTTTTCTGATGACATTTGATGAAAATGGAGAAATCAACCACGCTTGTGTGGTGGGAGAACTGAAATTTACTGTTTCATCATCAGAATTTGTTGAAGCCCGCAGAGCAAGGGAAGCAAAGCACGCAGAATATGAAAGGCTGGCGGAGGAAGCTGCCCTGAAACGCAGGCTGATGGAGCAGGAAGCAGACGAGAGATATTATAAGGACAGCATGACCAAAAAGGCGGTTTCGATTGCCGCATATGAGGCGGCGGGCATTTTGAGGTAAGGAAGATCATGCCCGGACTTACCGCAAGGGGCATGGGCGGCTCCGAATGACAGAGGAGCCGCAGGTAAGATTTTTTAAAGGAGGATGATTATTATGGCAATTTCAGGAGTAACGGATTACACGAACACTTATGCAGCAGACCGGGCAAATGCAGGAAGATGCCTATATGCTTGGGAGCAGGGGGTATAACAACATAGCGGTTTCCCCTCGGCATCGTAGAGAAGATGGCGAAAGACCCGGCAGCGGCGGCAAAGTATGAGAAAGTCTTTGCAGAAATGTCCGGCAATTCGGAGCGGATTGAGAAGTTCGCAAGGGAGAACAATGACGAGATACTCAGTGCAGGCGCCCTTATTGACAAGAATGGGAAAGTGTCTTACTGGATGGTCGGCAGGAGCAAGGACACGATGGAGAACCCCGGCACGGTCTATAAGGAAAAGGTACAGAAGCAGATAGCGGAAAACGCGCGAAGAAGAAAGAGGAGGAAGCCTTAAAGGAGAAGAAGCTGGCAAAGGCGGAATCCGTGGAAAAACTGACGGAACAGATAAAGGCAGGAACAAGCCAGCCTGTGAAAGTGCAGGAAGCTGGCAAAGGCGTACAGTTGGATTTGACCATATAGAAGGAGGAATTTTATCATGCGTATAGGAAATAACAGCCAGGGAATCTGGCAGCTTTTATCAAGGATGAACGGTGGCAAAGCAAATACGAATATGCCTTTCGCCGGGGCATCGAAAGGAAATTATTGTGGTAATACCATTGATGATCTGCGTTCCGGACATTTCAAAAATTCTTATGGAGTTGAAGGCATGGGAATCACAGGAAAAACAGATTGGAAGCGGATTGTCAATGTATCAGATGAAATGAAACAGCACGTTTATGATGATGTTAAAAAGGCGTTTTACAAGTATGGCGGAATGTCCGGTGATAATACTGCTGAGACAGATGCATATTATGACAAGATCCATTCCTATGTGAAGTCGTTAGATTTAAGTACCCGTCGTGCTGCACCGTGGACTTTGAGCCGGCTTCATTTGGAAATTGCCGGAAGGGCAACACAGGCTGTAAAGGAAAAAGATCCTACTTGGACAGCAGGGCAACCTATTTCACATGAAATACTGGATGAGGTTTTTGCAGGTGATACTATTTTTCAGGATAGTGTAAATGCCTTGTATTCTAAAGGTAGTAATGGGCTGGATGTGAAAATATGATATTGATGTAGGAGGGATTTATTATGCGTAGGTTGGATATACAGGTATAATCTTTACACCTTATTTATCCTCGGCGTTCCGGCGGATTGGGGAATCAGGGGAGTGGGAGCGGCTCTGATTGGAAGAGGAACCACAGATAGGAAAATGAATTGTAAGGTGTACTCATGGGAATTTCGGCTTTAAGTGCAGTAAATTCTGTAAATACGAAACACAGTATGTCATTGAGCGGCAGGGCGGCAATCCGAAATGCCACGGGAGCGGGGAGCTGACGTTGCTTGACTTTCTGGAGGCGGTGGACGGCAGGGCAGAGAGCCTTGCCGAAAAGAAGTTTGCGCTGGCAGGGGGTGGAACGCTGACCTGCCCCATCCTGACAAGCGGGGGATATGGCGCGGACATTTACTGCCAGGGTACAAAGGTATTGACATATCTCGGTTCGGGATACGGGTGGGCTTGCGAGAGGACTCCGGCTGAACGGGAAAAGGAAAGGGAATTTTACGGAATCTATTTTAATGAGTACCGCTCCTTGAAGAACGGCAAAGGGGGGGAACTGGAAGAACTGCCGGATTATCTGGAGGATAAGCCGTCTTTTGACAGGAAAGCATAAATAGGGGTATCCGATAGATTGGAGAATAATTAAAACAGTTTTTGGGAGATGTGTAACATGAAACAGAACATTATTTTATGGTTGGCGGCCTCGGGTGGTAGTTATGTGTGTTAGAAACAGTTATTCCGACTAGAGCATGTTTCATGTACATCCCCCCCAATTCCTGTTTATCTATTGGATTGCTGACCTAAGTATAGCACATCTTCCTGCCGAAAACAAGCTCTGTTCTATTTGCGTTCCAGCTACGTTATACCCAGAAATTATCCCGGCTCGTTGAAAAGACTCCAGGCCACCACGCTGAAGTGGCTTTGTCCCCTTTCGCACGGCGATTTTGTTCAATGAAATTTTATCTTGTTTGGTATTTACAATATCTTCCCGTGGTAACTATATCTCCTCTGTTACGTTCATAAGGTTCTTTTATGAATTGAAACCCTAATTTTTGAAGAACACGACCAGAAGCAAGATTTTCTGTAGCATATGATGTACTTATTTCATTTATCTTCATTATGCTCAGCTTCACCTTTAGCAATTTTAAAATATCTTTTAATACTCATTAGCTATCCTCGCAATCTATCATTCGACTGCATCGAAACCAACATCTCATATTCTTTCGTTGACGTTGCTCTATCAATTTGTGGCAATACTCCTTCTTCTCTTAAATAGTCAATTGCCGGCCGCACAGAGTCAGGAGCCAAGTTCTTTATCCAATTTCCTAAAATTGCCGGATGGTGACATATCAAAACATAACATTTGTTAAACTTAAACAATCCATATTTTACTTTCCGCTTGTTCTTCAGAGAAAGTAGCAGACCCTATTGTTTTGCCGGAACTAGGAAATTTGACTTCTATTTCTGTTGTAAGCGGTGATATAACTGCTACTTCTATTGATGAACAATGGATGGCAGATTTTATGGCTATTTTGACAGATGTGGAATCAACAAGCCAACCAAGTATAAATGAAGACCCAAATGTTAAAGAGTATATAACTCAAACTTCGCACTTGAATAAGTGCCTATGCATCTTGAAAATACAATAAAAACTGGCAATAAGATAGCATGAAACCGTCTGGTTTGGTATAATTGAGTTGGCAAAAAACAATTAAAACCGGAGGCTCATGCTATGAATAAAAGTATAACACAAGCAGACCAGAATGATAAGCAGATTTCAAAATCTATCGAAAAATTTTTTAAAAGATTCCATATCTCCTCGGCATTGAAAGCATCTAATGCCTATAAGAAAAAAGGCATTCCCGTTATTGAGGTTTTTCAGTATCTTTTTCTGCTGATTTTTTCTAACAGGAGTATGTATATGAGCCTGATCACTGGACGAAATACTCCCGGATTTGCTAAGGATACGGTGTATCGGTTCATGAAGATGCTCCAGATTAACTGGATGCGTTTTACAACTCTGTTGGCTTCTCGGATTATCAGGGACGCGATCGTCCCCTTGGACTCTGAAGACCGCGCAAATGTACTCATCATTGATGATTCTATGTTCGAACGCAATCGTTCTAAAAAAGTAGAGCTTCTTGCAAAGGCCTACGACCACGCAAACCACAGATACCGTTTTGGATTTCGTATGCTTACACTTGGATGGTCAGATGGAAGTTCTTTTCTTCCCGTTAACAGCATTCTTCTCTCGTCTGAAAACAAAAAGAACAGGGTCAATGAAGCTGTGAAGGTTGATAAGCGGACTGCCGGGTACAAACGGAGGCTGCTTTCCATTCAAAAAGGGACACAAGCCATGCTTGAGCTTTTAAAAACTGCTAAGAAAGCGGCAGTTCCAGCAAAGTATGTCCTTTTTGACAGCTGGTTTTCTTCTCCAAGCACCCTCCATGCAGTAAAGACCATCGGTTATGATGTCATTGGTATGGTAAAAAAGACTCCCAAAATGTTCTTCCGATACAAAGGGGAAGACATATCCCTGATTACAATCTATAATCGGAATAAAAAGAGACGCGGCCGTTCCCGGTATCTGCTTTCTGTTTTAGTGGATGTTGTAAAGGATGGGAAAGTCATTCCGGCTAAAGTTGTATATGTGCATAACCGGAATAAGAGGAAAGAATATTTATGCATTATCTCTACCGATACAACGCTGGATGAAAATGAAATCATCCGTATTTATGGCAAGCGCTGGGATATCGAAGTTTTCTTCAAGGTATGCAAAAGCTATCTGAATCTTAGCCGGGAATGTAACTCCTTATCATATGACGCAATGACAGCCCACACTGCGGTTGTTTTTACACGATATATGATGCTGTCTTTGGAAAGCAGGGAAGGGAGTGATAACCGTTCGCTGGGAGAACTTTTTCTCTATTTTTCTGATGAAATGTCTGACATCACATGGATACAGGCATTTCGAATGCTGCTTCAAATGTTCCGAACCATACTTAACAACAATACAGAGCTGTCCGACGATAAAATCGACGAACTCGTTGATACATTTATGAATACATTACCTGGTTTACTGAAAGCGCAGCTTCAAGCAGCATAACAGCAGACTTTTGACAACTGAATAACAGCCAGGTATTGAATTTTCAGGGTGCATAGGCAAAATCTATGTGCGAAGTTTGAGTATATAACTATAAATTTTAACTGTTCTGATGGCTCGGTAAAAACAGTTCTTTTTTATGAGAAGAATGGAAAAGAGTACGTTGAGCAGACATATCAGGGGATATATATGCCTGCTCCTGAACTTGGCGAAAAAATAACTGAATTGCTGGAATCCCAAAAGCACCACACGAAGAAAACCAATAATATACAAGCGATAAAAGGGAACCGGCAGAGACAGGCTGGTTCCCTTGTCCTATACCAATGGAGAAAGACGGCCGCCGGAGCAAGCGAAGCCGTCTTTTTCCGTATGCAGTTTTTTATGCAGTACACATGGATACCCTACTTTTCCTCCTCCGGCGCAAGCCTGGGACGGCACAGGTGTACCTCGCTCCATTCCTTCATCTGTTCCAGGATGGGGACGAAGCTCTCGGCCAGCTCCGTAAGAGTATATTCCACCTTGGGCGGTATCTCCTGGTAAATCTGGCGGTTGATCCAGCCATCGTTTTCCAGTTCCCGGAGCTGCTTTGTCAGCGTTGACTTCGTGATCTCGTCCCCGATCCTCCTTTGCAGCTCCCCGAACCTCTGGACCTTATATACAGCGATGTACCACACAATGAGTATCTTCCATTTCCCTCCGAGGATGGACTGTAAGGTGGTCATCGGGACGCAGCTTGCCATCAGGCTCTGGCTGCGGGAAAATTTGTTGTCAGCCATAGAAAAGACCTCCTTTACATGGGGATGTACTCTCGGAATCTCTCCTGCACCTGCCTTTGTGGATGATTTTCCGCCATATGCACATAAATTTAATCAACGTACGTTCCACGTACGCCTCATAAATTTATGCACATCTGACAAAAATCATCTCACAAAATCAGGCACAAAGAGACTTCGAGAGTACATGGGGAAATTATACCGTATTTTGCGCCTGTTATCAAGATCGTGTATTTTTAGATACCGGTTTTTCAAAAGATACCAAGTGTCAAAAATACGTCCAGGTCAATAAAAAGACAGTACTTGTGGAATCCCTTTTTCCGTTTTAGACTGTGCTTGAACGGAGGCGAAAGAGATGAAGAAAGGCGTTTAAGTTTCTGTCCTGGGCATCCTGGATGCAGGGGGCGGGCCGGAAGCGGTCTTGACAAGGACGACCGGAATCTGCTCACCCCAGGGAAGGGGGATATCAGGTCAGCTACCGGGTAGTGGATGAACATGGGAATGCCACGGACAATCTCCTGTTCCTGTCACAGACGGAGATAAGGATTGACAGAAGCGGCTCCATCCCCGGCAGTTTCCGGTTCATACCGGGGGAGAGGACAGAGGCCCTTTACCGCACGCCCTTTGGAGACATCGGTTTCCTGGCGGAGACAGAGAGCTGCACTGTGGAGGCAGATGGAAGAGGCCTGGAGGCACGGCTGGAATACCGGCTGTATGAAGGCGGGCGCCTGTTCTCGCAAAACACCCTGTCTGTCCATATAAGGGAGGACGGCGGGGATGGCCCTGCCCCGGATCATACGAGGAGGAACCACATATGAGAAAACTATTTACTTCGGAATCCGTAACGGAAGGACACCCGGACAAGCTCTGCGACCAGATCGCGGACGCCATCCTGGATGCGGCCCTTCGGAAAAAGCCCGATGCAAGGGTGGCCTGCGAGGTGTTCGCCTCGACAGGGGCAGTCTTCATCATGGGGGAGGTATCAGCCGGGGGACTGGAGGGGATCGACATTGAGGCAGTTGCCCGCGATACGATCCGTGAAATTGGGTACAGGGACAACCGTTTCGGGTTTGATGCGGACGCGGTCGCAGTGATCACCGCCATCCACGGCCAGTCACCGGACATTGCCCAGGGTGTCAGCCGGGCGCTGGAGGTCCGGGGGAGCAAGAAGCAGGAGCTTGGGGCCGGCGACCAGGGGATGGTATTCGGGTATGCCACGGACGAAACGGACGAGCTGATGCCCATGCCGGTCTATCTGGCCCATGCCCTCACAAGGGAGCTTGCCCAGGCAAGGAAAGGCGGGGACATCCCGTACCTGGGGCCGGACGGGAAGGCGCAGGTGACGGTGGAATATGAGGACAGCAGGCCGGTACGGGTGGATACCGTGGTAGTGTCCACCCAGCACCTCCCGGAGATCGGGCATGACACCATCGAACAGGACATCATCGGGAAAGTCATCCGCAAGGTGATCCCGGAATGCCTGATGGACGAAGACACCAGATACCTGGTCAACCCCACTGGGCGCTTCGTGATAGGAGGCCCCCAGGGGGACACCGGACTGACGGGCAGGAAGATCGTGGTGGACACTTACGGCGGGGCCGCCAGGCACGGGGGCGGCGCATTTTCGGGGAAGGACCCAACAAAGGTTGACCGGAGCGCCTCCTATGCCGCCAGATATGTGGCAAAGAACCTTGTGGCGGCAGGGCTGGCCCGCCGCTGCGAGATACAGATAGCCTACGCCATCGGCGTGGCAAAGCCGGTCTCCGTATCGGTGGACACCTTCGGCACAGGGGCGGTTCCCGATGACAGGATACTGGAGCTGGTGGAGGAACACTTTGACCTGAGCCCGTCCTCCATCATAAGGGGGCTGGGGCTGCAGAAGCCGATCTACCGCCCCACGGCGGCATACGGGCACTTCGGGCGCAAAGACCTGCAGCTTCCCTGGGAATGGACGGACAAGGCAGCGGCGCTCCGTGGGGCGCTGGCAAAGATGGGTGAATGAACGGAAGGAGAGATGACTTATGCATTACACAGGAACGATATGGAGACCGCCCTATGAGGCGTGCAGCGCGCTGATCCAGGTGACGGCAGGCTGCACCCACCACAAATGTAAATTCTGCACGCTCTATGAGGACGTGCCGTTCAAGTTCAGGATGTCCCCCCTGTCAGAGGTGGAGGCGGACCTGAAGGAAATGAGCCGCTATTACCGGAACGCAAAGAGGGTGTTCTTTACCGGGGCCAATCCCTTTGTATTGAGCTTCGACAAACTGAAAACGCTGGCAGGGCTGGTAAAGAAATACTACCCCAAAGTGCAGTCCATCGGTTGTTTTGCCCGCATCACGGACATCACGCCGAAGACCACGGAGCAGTTGAGGGACCTGCGGGAAATGGGGTACAACAGCCTCACCATTGGCGTGGAGGCCGGGGACGAGGAATCCCTGTCCTTCATGCACAAGGGCTTCGGGGTAAAGGAAATCCTTACGGAGTGCCAGCGCCTGGACGAAGTGGGCATGGACTACAATTTCTTTTACCTTGCCGGCATCTATGGTTCCGGGCACATGGAGGAAGGGGTGAAGAACACGGCGGCGGTGTTCAACCAGCTCCACCCGAAGATCATTGTTTCCTCAATGCTGACCATCTACCCATCCTCGGAGCTGTACCAGGAGATCCAGGCCGGGAACTGGGCGGAGGAAACGGAGATTGAAAAGCTGTACGAGCTGCGGATGCTGATAGAAGGGCTCGCTATTGATACCTATTTTGCCACCATGGGCGCGTCCAACTGCGTCAACGTGGAAGGGCATCTGCCGAAGGACAGGAACAGGATGATCAAGTGGCTGGATGAGGTCATCGGCTCCGTGGACGAAACGGAACTCAGGAGATACCGCGAGAACCTGCGGCATCTGTAAAGGAGGGATGGGGCAATGATACAGGACATTTTCCCCTACCGCCTGGACCATGCATTCCGTGACAGGGAACCGGAGCCGGAGGATTGCTTTTTCTCCTTCCGTGGCGGGGAGGTGCTGCTGCGGGTATCGGAGGACGGCAGCCGGAGGATTCCGGTATTCCATGACCTGGGTATGCCTTTTGCAGAAGTGCGGAGGCTGGCAGTTTTCCTGTTCTGCGTGGACGGGGTGACTGTCTACCTGTTGCGGCAGCAGGGAGACGTCCTGCCCGAAAGGGAGGGCATGCAGTATCTTCCGCTCCGGGAGCTTGACGGCATCCTGCCGGGCTGGGCGTATTTTGCCGGGGCCACTGCCCTGCACCTGGCTGGATGGTATGAGAGGAATGTCTACTGCGGAAGGTGCGGAGGTGTGAGAGCGCAGGACAGGGGGCGGCGGTCGCTTAGCTGCCCGGACTGCGGGGACACCGTTTATCCGGCCATCGCCCCGGTGGTCATGGTGGCGGTCACGGACGGGGACAGGCTTCTGATGACGAAGTACGGGGACCGTCCCCTCCCGCAATGGGTTCTGGTGTCAGGCTTTGTGGAGGCAGGGGAGACGCTGGAGGAAGCGGCAGAGAGGGAAGTCTTTGAGGAAACGGGCATCCGCATCGCTTATGAGATGATAGAGGCAATGCGCCTGTCGGAGAAAGCATTCTGGTAATATGTCAAGAACTTTTTGAAAAAGAATTTGATATGTTTTTCTGTTTAAAAATACATTCTTTTTGCTTTTTTATACACGGAATCTTGTAGATGTTCTATAAATGGGCTAAACTGAACACAATAACAAATCAGAATTGATGGAGAGCAAACTATGGAATATAAGGACTATATTAAGCAAGGCTTGAATGGGAACGCCCCATTAAAATTAATATTATGTGGAAATATACAGGGGACGGAAAATGATAAAGTAGGTGTTGTATCAGTTATATATGCTACAAATGATAAGGACTTAGCAGAACAAAAAATGAATGAATTGATTGCCGCCAATCCTAATAATAATGATGACTCGAATAATTAAAGGATGGCAGTCGGTAAAGAATATATGATATTTGCGCGATATAGGGAGCATCCTGTCTATTTAGCAGGATGCTCCCCAGCGTTTTAAAGCTTTGGTTATGAAACAGAATTATAGAAAAAGCCGCAGACAATCTGGAGCGACCAGGATACAGAGGCGTTCCTGATTGGATCATTGAGGCGGTATCACCGGGGAGCGGGAGAAGCGGACGGCGTATGGACTACATGACAAAGCTGTTTATGTACCAAGAAGCCGGGGGCCCCGAAAAGGAAAAAAATAATGCGTCTGAGAGGAATCGAACCTCCGCACATGGCTCCGGAGGCCATTGCTCTATCCACTGAGCTACAGACGCATGCCAATATAATACTATATTTTTCAGGAAGATGCAAGTATATTTTTGTAATTTAAATATTTTTTATTATGATCTTAGGAGTTGCTGTCCCATGGCTAATCACTCCGCTGATTAGCCATGGGACAGTACGGTTACAGGGGCAAGCATATGCCCCATCGCCGCAGGCGATTTTAAATGGGCATATGCGGTTACGTTTAGAGGGGACCTGTGAACAGTAACTCTTAGGAAGCAGCGGCTTTGGCGCAAAGCAGAAGCGGTTGCTTTTTAAACATGTTTTTGCTAGAATAAAGCAAGACTTGTTTTCCCGGGAGGTACAGAGATCGTGGCAAATCGGAAAAGATCGGCAAGAGAGAGAAGCCGGGGCAGGGAGTGGATAAAGTTTTTAAAATTTGGAGCCATACCGGTGATCGTTATCCTGCTGATCATCGTGATCATGATCGCGGACCGTCAGGGGGAGACGGAAGGTTCCCACTTACCAGCCACAGAGTCGGCAAATACAAAAGATACGGAAGAGACGGCGGAGGCAGGAGCAGTAACAGACACAGATGAAGAAGGGGAAGGTTCGCCAAACGGAACTTATGGGGAACAGGAGATCGGCAGTACCGGCGCAAGCGGAGACAGTCCGGGGAGCGGTAATGCCGGAGATATGGCCAACGACGATCAGGCATCAGCAGATCCGATACCGGCGGCGGATCCCTTTTCCCAGCCCCTCCAGCAGGACGCGCTGCTGGAGCTGACCGGTCTGGTGCGCCTTTACTGTGAGGCAAAGACTGACTGCGACGCGGATCTGCTGGCGCAGGTGTTTGGGATCGGGGACTGGACGGAGGAGAGAAAAGAAGAGGAGCGGGCAAAGATGGAGCTGGTCAAGGCCAGCGTTAAAAGCTATGAAAACATTTCCTGCTATTCGGTCCAGGGGCCGGAGACGGATTCCTATGTGATCTTTCCCTACTATGAGCTTCGGTATCGGGAGACCGATACCTTGGTTCCGGCCATCAGCTGGGCCTATGTAAAGAAAGATGAAAACGGGCAGTACTATATGGTTTCGGAGACGGATGAAAGCGTTAACGCATACATTCGGCAGGTGGGAGAAAAACCGGAGGTAAAGGCAGTGATGGCGCAGGTCCAGGCCAGGCAGCAGGAGGCCATTGATTCCGATGAGATTTTGCAAAAGATCTATGGAGGGAACGGCGGATCGGAAGTGGTCATTAACGGACAGTGAGGTCCGGTGGAGCCTTAGAGCGTGTGGAGCCGGAACACAAAGAGACCGGGAAGATTTTACAGAAAGCTGGAAAAAGTAAGAACGGAGAATAACATGAACGTATCGGAATTTAATTTTGAACTGCCTCAGGAATTGATCGCCCAGGACCCTTTAGCGGACAGATCTGCTTCCAGACTGCTGGTACTTGATAAAGAGACAGGAAAGACCATGCACAAGCATTTTAAGGATCTGAAAAGTTTCCTAAAAAAGGGGGATTGTCTGGTACTCAATGACACGAAGGTGATCCCGGCGCGGCTGTATGGCGTCAGGGAGGAGACAGGAGCCAGGATTGAGGTTCTTCTGCTAAAGAGAAAGGGAAATGACGTGTGGGAAACTCTGGTAAAGCCGGGAAAGAAAGCCAGGCCGGGGACGGTGATCTCCTTTGGGGACGGGCTTTTGAAAGGGACGGTGACCGATGTGGTGGAAGAGGGCAACCGTCTTATCCAATTTTCCTATGAAGGCATCTTTGAGCAGATCCTGGACCGGCTGGGCCAGATGCCTTTGCCGCCTTACATCACCCATGAGCTGAAAGATAAAACCCGGTATCAGACCGTGTACGCGAAACACGACGGTTCGGCGGCTGCCCCTACGGCAGGGCTCCATTTTACGAATGAATTATTAAGAGAGATTGAGGAGATGGGGGTTATCATTGCCCATGTGACGCTCCATGTGGGACTGGGGACTTTCCGCCCGGTGAAAGTGGAAAATGTCCTGGAACACCATATGCATTCGGAGTTCTACATGGTGGAGGAGGAAGAGGCAAGGCGGATCAATGACGTGAAGAAGGCGGGAGGACGGGTGATCTGTGTGGGCACCACCAGCTGCCGGACCTTGGAATCCGCGGCAGGGGAGGACGGCGCTGTGAAGGCGGGAAGCGGCTGGACGGACATTTTTATTTATCCGGGTTACCGGTTTAAGGTGCTGGACGGACTGGTGACCAATTTTCATCTGCCGGAGTCTACCCTGGTAATGCTGGTCTCGGCCCTGGCAGGCAGAGAGCATGTGCTCAATGCCTATAAGGAGGCCATAGAGGAGCGGTATCGCTTTTTCAGCTTTGGGGATGCCATGTTTATCAGCTGACGCTGCCAACGGCAGGGAGTGAGTGCAATAACCGTGAAGGAGCGGT
This sequence comes from Clostridiaceae bacterium, assembly GCA_910575585.1. Classification (GTDB taxonomy): domain Bacteria; phylum Bacillota; class Clostridia; order Lachnospirales; family Lachnospiraceae; genus UBA3402. Next base: position 25,213 of record CAJTGF010000038.1, on the reverse strand, counting down.
GAATTTTATGGAAGAGATCCGTTTAAATAAATATTTGAGCGAGATGGGCATCTGCTCCCGCAGGGAGGCGGACCGTCTCATTGAATCGGGAAAGGTACTGGTAGATCAAAAGCCGGCTCTTATGGGAATGAAGATCCATGAGGGCCAGATGGTGGTCTGCGACGGAAAACCGGTGGGAGGCATCGAAAAGGGGCAGAAGGAACCGGGGAATTTAAGGCCAAAACCAGTCCTTTTGGCGGTGAATAAGCCTAAGGGCGTGGTCTGCACCACGTCGAAGAACGACCGGGCCATGAATATTGTGGAGATGGTCAGGTATCCGGAGCGGGTATACCCTGTGGGGCGTCTGGACAAAGATTCGGAGGGGCTGATCTTTCTGACCAATCAGGGGGATCTGGTGAACCGGATCATGCGGGGGGCCAATAACCATGAGAAAGAGTATGTGGTCCAGGTGGGCAAACCGGTTACCAAGGAGTTTGCGCGTAAGATGGAGGCCGGCGTCTGGCTTGAGGATTTGAATGTGACCACAAAGCCTTGTAAAGTTCAAATCACCGGCAGGCAGGAGTTTCACATTACCCTGACCCAGGGACTGAACCGGCAGATTAGACGGATGTGCGAGGCGCTGGGGTACGATGTCAGGAGTCTGCGGCGGATCCGTATTATGAATGTGCATTTGGGCAATTTAAAGACAGGGACCTTTCGCAAGGTGACTGCCCAGGAATATAAGGTATTGACAGAGCAGTTGGAGACAGGCAGGGGCTGATGGCGATAAGGATATTTATAGAAGAAAGAAGTGGAGACAAACATGGATCAGGAATTGGCAAAAACGGACAACTTGACAAATTCCGATAAATTAAAAAAAATGAAAGAACTGTCTGGCGTGTTGTCAAAGGCGGCGAAGGTTTATTATCAGGAAAGCAGCGAGATCATGAGCAATCTGGAATACGACAGGCTCTATGACCAGCTGCTGGCCCTGGAACAGGAGACGGGGATCGTGCTGTCGGGCAGCCCAACCCAGAAGGTGGGGTACGAGGTCCTTAGTGAACTTCCCAAGGAGGCGCATCCTGCGGCCATGCTTTCCCTGGACAAGACTAAAGAAGTGGAGGATCTGGAAGAGTGGCTGGGAGACCAGGAGGGGATTTTGTCCTGGAAGCTGGACGGGCTGACCATTGTGCTCACCTATGAGGGAGGGGAACTGACCAAAGCCGTGACCAGGGGAAACGGCGAGATCGGGGAGGTCATCACCAACAATGCCAGGGTATTTGAAAATATACCTCTCAAGATCGGGTTTGAAGGCACGCTGGTGCTGCGGGGAGAGGCGGTGATCCGGTACTCGGATTTTGAGACCATGAACCGGGAGATCGAGGAGACACAGGAAAAGTACAAGAATCCAAGAAACCTTTGCGCCGGGTCCGTGCGGCAGCTGAACAACGAGATCACGGCAAAACGTCATGTAAACTTTATGGCCTTTGCCCTGGTGCAGGCGGACGGGGTAGATTTTGCGAATTCCAGAGAGCGGCAGTTTCAGTGGCTGGAATCCTTAGGATTCGGCGTAGTGGAGTATCAGCGCGTTACCAGGGAGACGGTGGCCGGGAAGGTGGCGTACTTTGCGGGGGCCATCAAGGACCATGACATTCCCTCCGACGGTCTGGTGCTGACGTTTGACGACATCGCCTACGGGGAGTCACTGGGAAGGACCGCCAAATTCCCCCGCAATTCCATTGCCTTTAAGTGGGCCGATGAGATCCGGGAGACCAAATTGTCCTATATTGAGTGGAGTCCTTCCAGGACCGGTCTTATTAATCCGGTGGCGGTGTTTGAGCCGGTGGAGCTGGAGGGGACCACCGTAAGCCGGGCCAGCGTCCACAATATCAGCATCATGGAGTCTCTGGAGCTTGGAGAGGGCGACGCCATCACGGTGTACAAGGCCAACATGATCATTCCCCAGATTGCCGACAACCTGACCAGGAGCGGAGTGAAAGAGATCCCCAAGATCTGCCCCGTATGCGCAGGGGATACGCAGATCCGCCAGGTCAATGACGTGAAGGTCTTATTCTGCACAAATCCCCAGTGCCAGGCAAAGATGATAAAGAGCTTTACGCTGCTGGTCAGCCGGGATGCCTTGAATATTGACGGGCTGTCGGAGGCTACGCTTGAAAAATTTATCGGCCAGGGATTTATTAAAGAATTTGCGGACATTTTTCATTTGGCGGAACATAAAGAGGCCATTGTGGCAATGGAGGGATTTGGCCAGAGGTCTTATGAAAAACTGATGCAGGCCATTGAAGAGAAACGGCACACTACCCTTGTGCGGGTGGTATACGGTCTGGGGGTGGCAGGGATCGGGCTGGCCAACGCCCGGATGCTGTGCCGCTATTTTAAGTACGATTTTGACGCAATGCGCGGCGCGGACAGCGAGACGCTTACAGAGGTGGACGGCATCGGACAGGTGCTGGCAGATGCCTGGCAGGGGTATTTTGCGGACCCGAAAAATCAGGAGACCGTAGACAGGCTTCTGGCCCAGCTTGTGCTGGAACCGATGGAGGAAGAGGAAGAGACCGGGGAGTTTGCGGGCATGACCTTTGTGATCACCGGATCGGTGAACCATTTTAAAAACCGCAAGGAATTGCAGGCCCTTATTGAATCCAAGGGCGGGAAGGCAGCGGGGACTGTCACCGGCAAGACCACCTATCTCATTAACAATGACGTAAAATCCGCATCCTCAAAGAACAAAAAAGCCAGGGAGTTAGGGATCCCCATTTTGTCTGAGGAGGATTTCTTAAAGCTTTTGGAGGGAACGTATCATGCCGATTAAAATTCAGAAAGGGCTGCCTGCCAAGGCGGTCCTGGAATCGGAAAATATTTTTGTCATGGATGAGGAGCGGGCTATGAGTCAGGATATCCGGCCTCTGGAGATCCTGATTTTAAACCTGATGCCCATTAAGGAGGAGACGGAGACCCAGCTTTTGCGGGCGTTGTCCAACACGCCGCTGCAGATTGACTGCTCTTTTTTGATGCTGAGTACCCACAGGTCCAAGAATACGTCTTCCAGCCATCTGAATAAGTTTTACGTGCCTTTTTCGGAGATCTGCCAAAGGAAATACGACGGCATGATCATCACCGGAGCTCCGGTGGAGATGATGGAGTTTGAGGAGGTGACTTACTGGGAGGAATTGTCCATGATCATGGAGTGGACCAAGTCTCACGTCACATCCACGCTTCATATCTGCTGGGGGGCTCAGGCGGGTTTGTACTACCACTATGGGATCCCCAAATACAAAAAGGACCGGAAGCTTTCCGGAATCTACAGCCATCGGATCGTGGACGCAAAGGCGCCTCTTGTGCGGGGAATGGATGATTTTATCATGGCGCCCCATTCCCGGTATACGGAGGTCAGGAAAACGGATGTGGCAAAGCATAAGGAACTGCAGATCCTGGCGGAATCCCGGGAAGCCGGGCTGTTTCTCATCATGAAGCAAGACGGCAGCCAGATCTTCATCCAGGGCCACCCGGAGTATGACCGCATGACATTGAGCAATGAGTATCACAGAGACGTGGCAAAGGGACTGGATCCGGAGATCCCCTGTAATTATTTTGAGGGCAATGATCCGTTTTCTATGCCTGTGCTGTGCTGGAGGAATATGGCTACCACCCTTTACAGCAATTGGCTTAATTTTTACGTATACCAGGAGACGCCTTATGATCTGTACGGAATACAGTGAAAGGCTCTTAAGGGTTGTGGATCAGGGAATAATTTAAGAATTATTTCACAAAAACAACCGGAAATGTTTAGCCTTTTTCCAGCGGCATATGGTAAGATAGAATATAGTCAGAGAAAGATCCGGCAAAGGAGGATGACAGGATTGAGAAAAGGTTGGAAGCGGGCCGTGGCAGCGGCAGCGTGTATTCTTTGTGTGGGAACGGCGTTTCCGGCAGCAGCGGCGCCCGGCGATCTGGGCGGCAGCCAGAGTTTCCCCAGCGAAAGGGACTATGAATTGAGCATCTATGATGTGGGATGGGACGGAGATACAGGATACGCGGAGTGGACGGACACGGAGGACGCCAACCGCTATGAGGTGAAGGTATACCGGGGAAAGAATCTTTTGACAAAATACCCCCTCTATGCCACCGATATTAATTATAACCTGGGAGAGTTCATCACCCAGAAAGGGATCTACACCTTCCACGTGCGGGCAGTGTACAGCAATAACCACAAAGGAGACTGGGCCGAGTCCGACGAGTGGGACGTCGACGAGGAGACGGCTAAGAAGTTCAGGGATTACACGGGAAGGAGCGGTTCTTTCCAGGGGGAGAGCGCCGGCCAGTGGGTTAAGGACGGCAGCAGATGGTGGTACCAAAACAAAGACGGCAGCTACACGGCGGACAACTGGCAGTACATTGACAATAAGTGGTATTATTTCGACAGCCAGGGCTACATGGCTACGGGCTGGGTGAACTGGAAAGATCACAGCTATTTCTGCGGCAAGGACGGGGCCATGTGGGCAAGCTGCTGGACGCCGGACGGGTATTACGTGGACAGCGACGGCATGTGGGTCCAGGGCTACCAGAAATAGGACAAAACGTTATTTGCCTTGGCTGTTTGGCGCATACGCTTTTGGCAGCGGGAAACAGGCAGGGCAAATAGCGTTTTTTTGTTTACGCGGGAGGCGTTTCGTGCTATAGTTAGGAAAGTGTTTTAGAAAGCGTTCCTTAGGAACGGATTTTGTAAAAGGGAAGGATAAGGATATGTCAGTAGATAACAGATTTGTAATAAAAAGACTTCAGGGGCTGGAGACCATGTTCGTCTCCTTTGCTCAGACCACCAGGATGCCGTTTGTGGAATGTGACGAGGAGACATTTGACGACCAGGTATACGTATTTGCGGATGAGGAAGAGGCGAAGAATTGGGCAAAGGAGTGCGGGGAGAGGAACTTTCCCCTGACTACGGTAAGGGTGGACAAGGAACAGATGCTGATGGTCTACACCAGTTTCCACCTGATGGGGGCAAACCGGGTGGCTTTTCACAACGGAGCAGGATTCGCCTATCTGCCTTTGGATCAGATCGTGGCTTTGAAGGAGCCGGAGGGCGCAAAAGGCGGATTTCCCGGCAGGAATGCCACCCTGCAGCTTACCATGGTCTATTTTCTCCAGGAACTGCGGCGGCCTAACCAGGATCCGGAGGACCCGGCAAGGAGAAAACGTCTGCAGGAGATGGAGCAGGAGATGATGGCCAACTTGGTGCGTTCCCAGTATATCATGGCCATTGACACCAGCAAGGTGGAGGGGGAGTTTGATCCCCAAAAGCACAGTCAGAACATCCAGATCCCCTATGTGAAAAACGGGGACGGGGAGATCTACCAGCCGCTGTTTTCCGATATGTGGGAGTTCCAGAAATTCAATAAAAACAGCGGGTCCAAATTCCGCATCGTGACCGTACCCTTTAAGGGGCTTTTGCCGTCGCTGATCAAGGATGCCAAAGGTTATATCCTGAACCCGGCCGGCGTCAGTCTTATCCTGCTTCGGGAGCGGTTAAAGGCAATGGGAGAGCAGGCGGGAGAATGAGTATTCAGGAAGGTAACAGGAAAGCCGTTTTAGACACGCTCTAGTACGATTTTATCTATGACCGATGCCAGGTCATGGTGGCTACCAATACTTTCAGCATGGGCTATAGCAAAGACTACTATAAAAATGACGAATACTCGTATTATCAAGATTGATAAACTGGCTATAATGTATAATAAAAAAGGATAAAAAGGTAAAAGTGGATAAGTATGAGATTTTAAGGAAATATTTTGGGTATGATACATTTAGAAATGCCCAAGAAACATTGATTGATAATATTTTGGAGGGAAAGGATGCATTAGGTATCATGCCAACTGGGGCTGGTAAATCTTTATGTTACCAGATACCAGCTTTGCTAATGGATGGGATTACCTTGGTGATTTCTCCATTGATTTCCTTAATGAAAGATCAAGTAGGGAGTTTAAATCAAGCTGGAATACACGCTGCATTTTTGAATAGTTCATTAACAGTAAATCAATATTATAAGGCTCTTGGTTTTGCCAAACAAGGACGTTATCCTATTATTTATGTAGCGCCAGAAAGATTAGTGACAGATGAGTTTTTGGATTTTGCTCTGAATAGTAATATTGTGATGGTAGCAGTAGATGAGGCTCATTGTGTATCTCAATGGGGGCAGGATTTCAGACCAAGCTATTTAAAGATAGTTGAGTTTATTCAGAGACTGCCAAAGCGTCCTATTGTCAGTGCATTTACAGCTACAGCGACTAAAGAAGTTAGAGATGATATTATAGATATCTTAGAGTTGCAAAGTCCTATGGTGATTACTACAGGATTTGATAGAAATAATCTGTATTTTGGTGTTATGACAGTAAAAGACAGATATAGCGCAATTAGAAATTACCTGGAAGCGCATAATAGTGATAGTGGTATTATTTACTGTTTAACAAGAAAGCAAGTAGAAGAAGTATGTGAGCGTTTACTGAAAGACGGGTTTTTGGCAACAAGATATCACGCTGGACTAAGCGATGAAGAAAGAAGAAGAAATCAAGATGATTTTATTTATGACAGGATACCTATAATTGTAAGTACATCAGCATTTGGCATGGGGATAGATAAAAGTAATGTCAGATTCGTTTTACATTATGGTATGCCCAAGAATATAGAATCCTATTACCAAGAAGCAGGCAGGGCTGGGAGAGATGGAGAGCCAGCAGAGTGTATTTTATATTACAGCAGCAGAGATGTAATCACCAATCAGTTGTTTATTGATAATAACCAGGATAATATAGAATTAGATGCAGTAACAAGGGCAATGGTAAAAGAGCGTGATAAGGAACGCTTGAAAAAAATGACATTCTATTGCTTTACTAATGAGTGTTTAAGGGACTACATATTAAAGTATTTTGGAGAGTATGGAAGCAATTATTGCGGAAATTGCTCTAATTGCATGACACAGTTTGAGCAGGTGGATGTGACGGAGATTGCCAGGGCATTGATTAGTTGTGTAGAGAGCAGCAGGCAGAGGTATGGAACAACAGTAATTATCGATACCGTACATGGAGCCAATACAGCTAAGATAAAAAGCTATAGAATGAATGAAAATCCTTATTATTCTGTATTGAGCAAAGTTCCTACCTATAGAATTAGACAAGTTTTAAATTATTTACAGTTAGAAGAATATTTGTTTGTTACCAGTGATGATTATGCTGTGGTTAAGTTAGGAGTAAAAGCAAAAGAAATAGATAATAAACAGATATTAATGAAATTAGCAAAAGAATCTGATAGAGAAACAAAAGAAGTGAGAACTAAGAGTAAGAAAAATAAGGCAGGTATCTTAGGCAAAGAACAGTTCACAGAGAATGAAGAAAGTTTATTTGAAAGATTAAGGGGGCTTAGGACAGAGATAGCAAGAGAAGAAAAGGTACCTCCTTACATTGTGTTTTCCGATAAGACATTGACGCATATGTGTATGGTGAAACCAACGACTAAGCAGGAAATGTTGAAGGTATCAGGTGTAGGAGAATTTAAGTTTGAGAAATATGGTGACAGGTTTTTAAGCTGTATAGAAAAATTTGGAAGCAATAAATAAGCAATAATGAGATATCCAACAGTAAAATGTTGGCTATCTCTCTTTTTATGTGTGGAATACCTGATAAAAGGCTGTGTGAGTGATTTGAAGAATGGATTGGAAGTACAGCCCACAAAGGAACCGAAGGGAAATCCGTCATGGCGGGTGCAGGTGGAATACACAAACCACACAGAGCAGGATATTTGCAGCTATGAGGATTAATGTATCTTTCCCTGTTGATTTGTTTTCTGGGGTATGTTGTCCGGGTTGATTCAGCTTGCAGAAAATAAAGAAGAATATATTAAAAAAGCAATGGGATTATCAAAAGTCCGGTTTTTAGAATATGGTTTTCATATGTTGTATTGTTCTATTGCGGATAGTGGAGAGTGATGAAGTGAGAATATCGAAAAAGAAAACAGTATTACTTGTTATCATGTCCCTTTTGCTTGTCGGTTTTGTTTTGGGAATCCTCTACCTTAAAAGTGTTGCGGACTATAGACAGGCAGTAAGGGAAACCATCTTTGAAGATATAAATATTTCTGATATTCCTGACGGAGTTTATGTTGGTGAATATGACGTGGATTTTATATATGCCAAAGTGGAAGCTGCCGTGCAAAATGGAGAAATCACAAATATTAACATTTTGGAGCGCAGGCATGAACGTGGAAAAGACCGCAGAAGTTATCACTGACAGTATAGTTGATGAACAGAAAATAGATGTAGACGCAATATCAGGCGCAACAAATTCAAGCACTGTCATAAAAAAGTGGTTGAGAACGCTCTGAAAAGCAGGAAATTGACCACTTTTTGACTTTTTGATTGTATTATATTCTGAGAGAGGAGGTTATTATGGCATACAAAATACTCATTGTTGATGATGAAAAAATGCTGACAGAGTTATTGTCAAGTCACTTACAGAAGTGTGGATATGAGGCTTTTGTAGCGGAAAATGCGGAGGAGACAATATCCATGCTGAATGTCTATCCGGATTTGATTCTGCTTGACATCAATATGCCGGAAATAGACGGAGTGGAGTTATGCAAAATGATCCGCCAGAATGTCGTCTGTCCCATCTTGTTTCTGACAGCCCGGATTACGGAACAGGACAAAATAAACGGCTTGCAGGCTGGCGGTGATGATTACATAACCAAGCCGTTCAGCCTGAAAGAGTTGACTGCAAGAGTGGCGGCTCACCTGCGAAGAGATGAACGAAGCAAGGCTGCGCCTAAAATCGTTTCTTCCCAGGGCTTGATCGTAAATCTTGCGGAACGTACTTGTTTTTATGGGGAAAAGCCGCTGAACCTGTCAAACCGTGAGTTTGACATTGTGGAGTTTCTTATGCGCAACGTGGGTCAGATATTCGACAGGGAGCGGATCTATGAAGCCGTGTGGGGGATGAATGCCGAAGGAGATAGCGGAGTCATAAAAGAGCATATCCGAAAGATCAGGAATAAACTGAAGGAAGCTACGGGCAGGGAATACATCGAAACAGTCTGGGGGATGGGTTACAGATGGAAAAAATGAGGAAACCCGGATCAATGAAAAGAGCTTTTATTTGTGCGGTAGCTGCAGCAATGTTTCTTGTTTTTGCGGCATCTGTCCTGACGATTTATGGATGCTATCGTATACAGAAAGTGATACTTCCCGATTCTCAGGAAGTCTGGCTGAATACCCGGACGGTCACAGCGGACGGGAGGGTATTAGAGGGAGGGCAGAGGGTTATCCTTGACGAACCTGCCCAGGTGGGGATGATCGTTCCTACCGGAGTGGATATAGCTCTGGAGAATACGGAATTCATAATAGAGAAAATCGAGTCCGGCTTCGTGGCGCTTCGCCCAAAGCAAAAGTTCGTATACAGAGTGGCAGCCATTTCTATGGTGCTGTTTCCTTTTGTCTATTCCATTACAGGTATTATGCTGTGCGCATGGTGGTTTTACAGGAAAGAACTGTCACCGCCCATTCAGGTTCTTGCCGATGCAACAAAACATATCCGGGAGCAAGACCTTGATTTTACGGTTGATTATAACAGGAATGATGAATTAGGAAGGCTCTGCACCGCTTTTGAAGAAATGCGGCAGGCGCTCTATGATAACAACCGTCAGCTATGGAACATGATTGAGCAGCGCGGAATCCTGCAGGCATCAGTGGCACATGACCTTAGAAATCCCATTGCGATTGTTGAGGGATATGTGGAATATATGCAGCAATGCCTGGCAGATGGAAATCTGAATGACGAAGAATTGCGGCATACACTGTCTAACCTTGCGGTAACGGCAAAACGGCTTGAACATTATACAGATTATATCCGTGACCTGAATGCGATTGAAGAAACGGAAACAAAGTATTCCGTAATCCAGTTACCGGACTTTTTAAGAAGAGCTACGGAAAGTCTTTCGTTTTTTGCCAAACAACACAGCCTGGAGATTGCATACCATTCCGCCATATCCGAATGTCAGGTAAAATTAGACGAGCAGATCTTTTACCGTATTGTCGAGAATATCTTTTCTAATGCCATTCGATATGCCAAAAGCAAGGTGAATTTTGGGTACTCCCTTACCGATGGTATGCTTATGATAACCATATCAGACGATGGCAAAGGTTTTTCAAGGGCAATACTCCGTAAAAAGAACACCTTTCTTTATTCTGAGGATAAAACGGGAGAGCATATGGGCCTGGGATTGGCTACAAGCCGTGTCCTTAGCCAGAAACACGGCGGAAGTTTAGAACTTTCAAATATTGCTCCCAGCGGAGCTTGTGTAACAATTAAACTTGCAGTCCGAAAAATAGGGTAATATTTTTATTTAATGAAAGTCGAATTAAAAAAAGTAGGAGGATGGACGATGCGAAAGCGATTCTTATCATTAGCTATGATTTTTGTTTTGTCCTTTGCTGTGTCGGCCTGCGGAAATTATACTTTATCAGACAGCGAAAGCTGTCCGACCGCCCGTAAGGGCATGAATTCAGGGGGCCCCGAAGAGTATAACATTGCGGACGAGAATGCCCCGCCGCAAAATGTAGAAGAAGACCCATTCGCCGGGGTGCAGGAGGACGGAGATTTAGGGTTTCTAAGCCATGGGGAAGCCAGTCCCGCCAGAGCGGATGATCAGAGTGTTTTGCCTTATGAGTATAATGGCGGAGAATTTGTCCTGGACTATCAGTTTTCATCAGAGGGGAAATTGGACAGCATTGGCTTCCTGCTTTTTTTGGACGGAAAGCCGCAAGCCTACAAGGTGAACCTGCATGCGCCCGGCAGCGAATGCGCCACCGCCCATGAAAGTCTGGCGGGCGCGTTTGGCATACCTGAATACATGCCGCCTTCGGCGGCGGACTTTCAAAGTAACGACACGGGGGCGGAATATGAGTATCTCCACTGCTTCCGGACATCAGAAAAGCACGAAGAGAAATTTTCCTTTGTGTTCACACCGGACACAGGGAAAAAAGGCGATACCCTGGATATGACAATTGTGAGCGTCACCAGGCCCGATTTTCAGCCTGATATGAAAGAAACATCAAGCTATGGCTGGTATCACCAAAGTTTTGAAAGGGTGCTGAAACTGCATTTTAATGAGGATGCTCCAAAAAGTGACAGTATTTATGGAGAAAGTATAACTGCTTTTCGTGATGTCAGCATTGCAGAGAAAAAAGTCACTTCCTCTTTTATTGAGAATGAGCTTGTGAAAGCAGGCTGGAATGGCGTTACGATGGATACCCTGGATGACAGTGTCTATTGGACGCTTGTTTATGACGGCCAGGTAGTGTATGACAATATCAACCTTACGGGGAAAGATACGCTTACCGTGCGCTACACCCTTTGTGGAACGCCAGGCGCAAGATATGGCATATCATTTTTCTTAAACCATAAGCCCATATCTTTTGATGGAGCGGTTTCCTGTGATGTCACATTAAGCAAAGGAAATGTGTGGATCATTGAAGCAACCATAGATACCGCTAAGCTGGATGGCTTCAATACTTTTTATGCGACAGCCGTTGCGGCGGACGGAAATTCAGTTACAAGTAAAACCGGTTCAATTTTATTATACAAGGAGGACTAAAAATGAAAACAAAATGGATGTGTATGATACTTATGCTTGCTTTGGCGCTTCCTCTGTCGGCCTGCGGGGATAGACAAGAGAATGGGAACAGCTCTGAAAATGGAGTCATAAACATGGAACCGCAATCCGTAGAAGATGATTCATCGGGAAATACCGGAAATGAAAGCAGCGAAATGAACGTAATTGATCTGCAGTATAACGGCACAGATAAAAATATTATGGCGGTCAGCAGGTTCAAGGATTCCGCTTTTTCAGGAAAGGTCAGCGGCTGCTATTATGCCGGTGGAAGCCGGATTATCGTTGCGGCGGATCAGCTTTATCTTTACGATACGGGAAAAGGCGAAACGATCGCAAGCGCGGATATTTCTATGGGAGATTTATGTGTACAGACCTTTACAGACGGCTACTTTGTTGTGGGACAGGGAAAGGCCGGCGGAAACGGTTCATTTGCTACATCAGAAAGCGGCGGTATCAATGGATACATACTGAATAGGGACTTTGCTGTTCAGGATACCATTTCCTTTAGCGGATTATTAAGTGACGATTTTATTGTGCAGATCACAGGGATCGCTATTTCACAGGACGGAAAACAAGTCGCTTTCAGCGGACTTCAGGGGCTTTACCTTTATGATATTTCTTCCCGGAAGGTTCGTACCATTCTGAACTATTCCGAAGAAGGCACGGCAGGTAATATGCAGATTGCAACCATGGACAGCCTTACCTTTACGGGGAACAGCACTTTAGTCTATGTAGGAATGGCTACAGATACCTCCATTGGCGGTGATGGGATCAGTGCTTATGGTACAGTATCCACTGACAGCGCAAATCTCACGATTACCAAAAAGGGGGATTACAAGGTAGATACGGAAGAGGTGCAAAAGGGCGGAAACCTGCTTATTATGCCCCAGAGCTTTGACAAAAATAATGGAACCCTGCTGATGCTGGATACCATATCCAATACAGAAAAAACGATGTCGTTCTCAAGCCGCAGTGAGGGAAAAGACGGTGTTTACTGTTCCGGGCAGGGAAAATATGTGGCTACTGCTGTTTTGGAGAAAAGCAGTGTTACAATCAGCATTTATGATACGGCATCGGGAAAACGTATCCATACGGAAACCGTTCAGGACAGCAACAGTACCTATTTCCTGCGTGTTCCGCAGATTTTGATTTTGGATGAATCCGGCACCTGTATCGTTGTGCTTGGGCGGGGGATTGACGAGGTAAGCACCCTGATAACAACCTTTGACTTTGTGGGGTAATTCTTGATGAAAATATCATTGCGAAATGTTTCAAAGCAGTATAAGGGCAAGTACGCCCTGAAGGATTTTACCACGGATCTTACGGAGGGCGTCTATGGGATTTTGGGCGCTAACGGCGCGGGAAAGACGACACTGATCAATATCTTTGTGGGTATTTTGGGAAGCGATGGCGGAACGGTTTTGATTGACGGGCAGGATGCGGGAACATTGGGTAAGGACTTCCTGTCAAAAATCGGATATATGCCGCAATATCCTATTTTCTACCAGGATTTTACTGTGATGGATTTTCTGCTGTATATGTGCGCGCTGAAAGGGATCTCTGACGAACAGGGGAAAAAACGGGCTTTGGAGCTTCTGGGCATTGTCAATCTTTCAGATGCGAAAGAGAAAAAGATTGGCGCTCTTTCCGGCGGCATGCGGCAGAGGGTCGGCATTGTCCAGGCGATGCTGGGCGATCCTGAAATTCTTATTTTGGATGAGCCGACAGCAGGGCTTGATCCCAGTGAACGTATCCGCTTCCGCAACCTGATCTCAAAATTCGCACAGGGGCGGACCGTTTTGCTGGCCACCCATATCGTTTCCGATGTGGAGTGTATCGCAAAGGAGATTATGATCTTAAAGGAAGGCTCCTTAATAACCCAGGGAACTACCGACACATTAGAACAGAATATCTATGGGAAAGTGTGGGAGGTGACGGTAAACGGGGAAGACGCTGCCAGACTTGGCAGCCAATATTACGTCAGCAATATGAGACAGCAGGGGGAACGCTTTTTAGTAAGAATCGTAAGCGATATGCTGCCTGCTTCAGACGCGGTAAAGGTTTCCCCTAACCTGGAAGATGTATTTCTGTATTACTTCCGCGGGCAATGAGCCAAGCGTACATGCTTGCATGTCCATTTGGCGAACGCCGCGAGAGTCGCAAGACCCTCGTGGGCAATGAGTTAAGGGAGCGATAATATGACACGCTTAATCAAATATGAATTTTACAAATTATTCTGCAAGCGGTCAATACTTGTTGTACTCATATTGTTCAGTGCAATAAACCTGTTCAAAATAAACAGCGAATTCCACTCGTATTCCTACCTGGCGGACGGAAATGACAGCCGCAGTTGGAACAGCGTGTATTGGCAGCTTTATGAGGATTACAGAGGAGAGATCACTGCTGAAAAAATCAATCATCTTCTTTCCATATATCAGCCGTTAGCAGAGGCTACGGCTGATATGACAGCAAGCACAGCCAAAGACAATCCGGATATGATGACGGGGAATATATACAGTGACCGGAATATCCTGGAAAAATACTATGTGGAGCCTATGGAATATTTCTATCATTATCGGACTTATGCGCTTCAAGTGGCAGAGAGGGCAAAGGAAAATGTCGCTGTTTACAAAGAACGGGGGCAGACTGTAGAAGTACGTAAAAACAGTGTGATCTATAACCTTTATTCCGGGAGGAGCATAAAAGCCTTTGCCTATGTGGAAATGTATAACTATTATCTGAACTATGATTTTTCGGGCATATTGGTTTTATTTCTTTGTCTGTACGGGGGTGTCAGTACCTTTGTCTGCGAAAAGGAAACACAGATGGATATGCTGTTGCTGACAAATCCGGGCGGTGGTAAAAAGACCACATTTGCTAAAATTGCTGCGGCTTCTTTGTTTGTAATTTGTGTGGCCATATGGTTTTCTGTTGTGGACTATATTGGTTTTGCGTATTTCTTCGGAACGGCAGAAGGAGGGGATCTTCCGCTGTATGCTGTCAGCAATTTCAGCACGGCTGCGGTAAACTGTAATTTATGGCAATATGCGATTCTGTCCGCAGTGATAAGGGCAGTGGGCGTATGGACGATGAGCATGGTGTTTCTATTGATTTCCATGTTTGGGCGTAATGCCCTTGTTCCGTTTGTCGCTGATTTCGGGGCAGCCCTGTGTTTCATTATTACAGGCGCGTCACAGAGCTGTTTCAGTAATACCTGGCTCAAAATCATAAACCCGTATTCGCTGCTTGCTAACCGCACGCTATTCAGCAAGACCGAGTTTATTGGTTTTGCGGGATATCCGGTACAGAGTTTCCAGGCAGCAATTATTTTTGCCATAACCGTAGGGACGGTTTCCATAACGGCAATGATGATGCTTTCTAAAAGGAACTCTTATTGCATGTACTCTCGGAATCTCTCTTGTACCTGTCTTTGCGGATGATTTTCCGTCATATGCACATAAATTTAATCAACGTACGTTCCACGTACGCCTCATAAATTGATATCTTGTGGCGCAGAGTGCCGCCGCTCCGCAGGAGCATGTATTACGGTATGTCCTTGGGTATGCACATCTGACAAAAAATCATCTCACAAAATCAGGCACAAAGAGACTTCGAGAGTACATTTGCCGGGAAAGGAGGATAAAATGTCTGGATTTATGTACGAAGTAAAAAAGATTATGCTCTGGCAAAGGGGGCTGTTCTATATTGCACTTGTCCTGTTCCTTGGCACGGTCTGGCTTGCCTTATCCGACAACCCTGTAGACATAGCGATGGAGCAGTATAAAAATGAATATGAATGGTATCTGGAAAAGGTAAACGGATACTGCACCGAGGAATCTTCCCTTTATCTGGAGCAGGAGGCGGAGAGGATTGCGAAAGCGAAGGAAAGGCAGAACAGCCTTTTGGAGAACTACTATGACGGGAAGATCAGTGAAAGTGAATACAAAAAAGAGAGCCGGGAAATGGAGAAGGTTCTGGAGCGTCAAAATGGATTTGAGGTTATCTATCAGCAGTATCTCTATATCTGCGAAAATACGGGGAACCGCTGTTTTCTCCAGACAAACGGATGGATGGGGCTTCTTGGCAAAGGTACGCTTCATTTCATTCTCTTCCTTGGCATTTTGCTGATTGTTACGCCTGTTTTCTGTTCTGAGTACAGCTGCCAAATGGACACCCTGATCCTGACTGCAAGGGAGGGGCGAAAAAGCGCTCTGTATAAGCTGCTCATTATTACCACGGTTGTTCTTTTCCTGTCGCTTTGCGTTTCGCTTATTGAATACGGATTTTACAGGTTCAAATACGGACTGCTGGATGGGGATTATCCGATTCAGAGCATTCGTTACTTTGCAGGCAGCAGCAAGGGTATGTCGCTGCTGGAGGGATATGTATCTATAGGGCTGCTTCGGATGTTTGGCGGTGTGTTTCTTACGATACTCCTGATGTTAGTTTCCGTTTTAGCAAAAAAATATGCGGTCACCCTGCTTACAGGTGCGGTGTCCGTGATTATTCCCTATATAGGCTTATCAAAAACCAGCATTTACCGTCTGCCGCTGCCGCTGCCGTTTCTGCTTGGAACAGATTTTTTTGCAGGGGATATTGTTATGAGCGATGCCCTGACGGGTGATGAGAAAATTATTTTTGCGGAGGTTGGCACGGTTACGCTATTGACCTTGCTCTTTGTATCCGTACTTTTGTGTACGTTGGCTGTTGCCTGGATTTTACGGCGCAATTCTAACAGATGGGTGATGAAATCAGGGCAAAAGAAGCGTGGGGCGGCTTTCGCTGTCATGTTTGGCCTGGCATTGGCAGTGACGGGATGTTCAGGCCGTGGAAAAACGGGAAGCGTTGTCTATAATTCATCGGCAGGCTACAGCGAGCCCTTTGGGTATGATTGTATGGGTTATGAAATCATACGGGATGCAGGGGATTTTGATTATTCGCTCAAAAATGCTTCCACGGGGGAAACGTATCCTTTCGCGCGTTCCCCTATGTTTGGGGTATTTTCTGATGAAGAAGAAATACGCGCGTTTTATGTGTGTCCGCCATATCTGTATTACTCCACATCAGTTATGGAAAGCTATGTCAACCGGGTGGGAAACTATAACAGCAATATAACGAAAGTGTCGGTTGTAGAATTGAATCTGAATACCTTTGAGGAAAAAACAATCTTTGAGCAGATGACTAATTCCGGGCGGTCTCTTTTGGGCATTGACTATGAAACAGGGGATAAATGGAAGTTCCTGGATTTTCACCACGCTTTTTTCCTGAATGACGACAACCTGTTTTTCATTGGCAATGATGGCATAACAAAAGTAAACCGGTATACCAGAAAAACTATAAGGCTCGACATTCCTGCAAACGGAAATATTTCATTTGATGGGGAAAGCATCTTTTACATAAATAAACAGGGGATTTTAACAAGATATGACGTTTCCAGTAATGAAACTTACACTTATGAAAATATAGTTGCATATGATTTCTGCATGGATGAGCAGTCAATCTATTATGTTTCCAGGACGGACGGCGGAGACTTGTATTCCTGCGGCAAGGACGGGAATAACAAGGAATTGATCAGTCATATACCTGCAATGTCTGTTACCTGTGACACAGGAAATATTTATGTGTTATCAAAAGAAAGTGGTGAGGAAATCGCTTTACCAAAAAGCCATTGATTCCTGCGGGGGTGTTGATTTATTTGATGCTATTCTCCGTCCTGTGCTTTAAACGGGTGTTGACTGCTGACGGAGAGGATGCTAACAAGCACTTCAACACAGTTTAGTACGGATCCCTATGGAAATTTTACATATGCTAAGGACGAGGAAAGGGACGACTACATCGTATATTTGGTGGAATCCGCATATTATAATGCTGGCAGTTGCTCTTTCCGGAAGGAAGACCATAATATGGAAACATAAATATTCGGCTTTTTCCGGAAGATTGAATAAAAGGCCCATTAGAATAAATCGTAAAGACTTATTATGATAATCTCAGGGGAAGACACTTGGCCGCAGCTGCCCCCAAATGCGGCAGCATGGAGTGGCCTCCCGTATATGCCTACAATGTATGCGGACATAGGGAGACCGAATGGAAAGGTACGATTGTTGTGTTCAGCGCAGGAAGAAATGAACGCCAAAAGCATATGGTCCGGAACGAAGATGCTGAGGGCAAAAGAGGCATGGGTTATCAGAATCGGTCTTGGGGGGAGGAATAAACATCAATGCCATCGGCGATTCAAGTGCTGCTGCCGTTGCGGTCACAGGATATTTAACACCCACCGGCTTTCCGTCTGATAATAAATAAGCCTTGCCCTTATTTCCCGGTTCCAGGCAAACAGCGTACAGTCATATTCAATAGAGGGAACCCCGGCATACATCTTTTGCTCCTGAGAGTGAACCCTTATCTCCCGTATGGTCCGAATCTGACCGTCTTCATCTTCAAGTTTCAGCATCAAAGGCATCATCCTGCCGGTACTGGTGAACCAACACTCACATGCCACTTTCTTTTGCGTCCCCCGGATGCCTCTTCCGCCATCCGGCTGCCGGGAAGGAATACCGATTCCAAATGCCATACCCGCCCTCCTTATTGAATCTCTGCTTTATCATAGTCAACGGTTCTCTTCTCTCTGGAAATGCCTCCGCTCATGTGGTCAATGGCCCCGCCTAAAAATACGGCGCGCTTTACCGCATCCATGCCAAATCGATTTCTTATGTCATCTATGGTCCCATCCAGCCTGGAAATCTTTTCGCAGTCAGCTTGGTCAAAAAGGCTGCTTTGCCTGTATGCTGCCCCGGCTTTTATTCCGGATGTATGCACGCCCAGGTGTCGAACGGGCTCCCCGTTCCACGATTCCCGGAATAATCCGCAGGCTGCCTGATAGATTTCCGAAGTCAGATCCGTGGCATTGTACAAGGTTTTCTGATGAGAAACATAAGAAAAATCCCAGTACCGAATTCCCACAGAGACCACCTCTGCCCTGACCTGATCCGTGCGCAGGCGGGCGGCAACCGTTTCGCTGAGAGCCAGCAGCACCTTGTCCGCTGTTTCGGTATCCGTCACATCATAAGGGGTGGTGGTGCTGTTCCCGTATCCCTTATTGGCCTCTGGCTCCATGAAAACCGGAGAAAAATCTATCCCATTGGCAAATCCCCAGATCACTTCCCCATGTTTCTTTAACATTCTCCTAATCCACTGGGGATCCGCTGCCGCCAGTTCCCCTATGGTCCGTATTCCCACGGAAAACAGCCTTTTGGCCGTTGCTCTCCCCACAAAAAACAAATCCGACACGGGAAGAGGCCACATTTTTTCCTTTATCTCCTCCGGGTACAGCGTATGGACCCGATCCGGTTTTTGAAAGTCAGAAGCCATCTTCGCCAGAAGCTTATTGTCTGAAATCCCCACATTCACCGTAAATCCCAATGTTTCATAAATCCGTTCCTTTATCCGCGCCGCTGTCTCCTCCGGTGTCCCAAACAAGTGACAGCTGGCGCTCATATCCACAAAAGCCTCATCAATACTGTACTGCTCCACCGCATCCGAATAATCTTTAAGAATCTTCATAAATGCTGCGGAACACCGCTCATACAGACCGTAATTCGGAGGCACCAGCACCAGCCCCGGACATTTCCTCTTAGCCTCCCAGATGGCCTCACCCGTTTTCACCCCATATCTTTTTGCGGAAATGGACTTCGCCAGAATGATTCCGTGGCGCAGGGCTGCATCCCCGCCTACAGCAGAGGGAATCGTCCGTAAGTCCAGTTTCCCTCCTTTATGGGTCAGACGATAAACAGCCTCCCAGGAGAGGAAGGCTGAATTTACATCAATATGGAAAATAATCTTATTCAAACGTATGTTCACCTCCCGTATCTATATATTAGCAAATATACGTTCTTATTACTACTGGTAAATGATGCCATACTCTTCGGTCGAACGCCGAATTTTCACCAGTGGCTAAAATAAGCTCAGCTGTTCATAGTCCCATCGACGCTCCAGAAGGCATGGTGTTTTATAAAGAATGTCCTTTGCTTTTCCATCATCCAGAATCCAGGGAGCGATCTCTTTAGCTTCCAGGATCAGCGGCATCCGGTCATGGACAGGCTTCATGGAGGCGTTGGCTCCGGTGGTAAGAATCACAAAATGTACTCCGTCCTCATATTCTCTGCAGCATCCTGCCATAAAAAGAATCGGGGTATCCTTTCTGTAAAAAATGTTCTTTTCTTTCCTCTGGTTCCACTCATAAAACCATGCTGCCGGGATTACCATACGGCCATGGCGGATACTGTCACGAAATAAAGGCTTTTCCATGGCGGATTCACACCTGGCGTTAAAAATTACCTGTTTTCCCTGAAAACCGGGAAATCCCCATCTCTGCCATCCGCAATAAAGGGAACTGCCCCTTCCTGCCAGAACGGGAGCCATCTGGGTGGGACAGATATCCTTTTGGCTAATCTTTTTAACAGCAGCCATGGAATCCTGCCGTAACTTCTGATCCACCTGCTGGATCAGTTTTTCAATTTCTCTTGCTGTCTCGTCATCTACATAATATCTGCCGCACATAAGCCTCTCCCTATAACTTTCTAATTGGAAAAAACATATAATTCTTCCCTGTCTGTGGACAAGTAAAATCGTGGACTGCTCCTACTAATGGAATCGCATTATCTTCCAAATATTTTATTGCCTCTGAAAAGGCAGAATCATTTTCACATTCTATATAAATATATTCATTCATAGCCAGGAATAATCCATTTTGTCCAACCGTTGGGGGCTTCTGCGTCCTCCCGGCATTCTATCCCGGCAAGATAAAGTCCTTTGCTGAAGTCCTCCCACGGATTGAATGAGTGCGAGAAATCAGACATAGCACCCCATATGCCGCTGATAGTTCCATCCTCCTCTTTCTTAGCCAAATGCTGAACTATAATC
Source organism: Clostridiaceae bacterium (assembly GCA_910575585.1). Classification (GTDB taxonomy): domain Bacteria; phylum Bacillota; class Clostridia; order Lachnospirales; family Lachnospiraceae; genus UBA3402. Next base: position 4,639 of record CAJTGF010000038.1, on the reverse strand, counting down.
TGATAACCTTCTGTGCCATAAACACCCATTTTTTCATTAAAAGGCGTTACCGCCTGTTTAAGACGCCACCCATTTTCATATTCGTTTTCCTCCAAACTTGATAAATCTGAATTTATAATTCTTGCAACAGAATGCAGCTTGGTCTTTCATAAGTATTAAAAAAATCTCTAATACACAAAAACGCATCGTTTAACGCAATAACTGCATCGGCATTGGGTTTCTATTCGCTTCCATGGTGTGTTACGTGACAAAATACAAAATAAAAAGCTGCCAGATTATTGTAACACAAATCAAAAAATTTTCCATAAACATCTGATATATCAGTCGGTTTCTAAGGATGATTTTAGAAATAAAGGGCAGACTATACAGTTAAGAAGATGCCGCAAAAACTGGTGCGGGAGCAGCAGGGCAAGAAGACGGGGGATTCAATATGAAGGCAGACGGAAAGAAACTGGCAAAAGGAGTCTTAAAGGCAGCAGGGATCTTATTGCTGATCGTATTGATATGCGCAATGGTTATGGCTGTTTTGGTCTTTGCGTGGGTGAAAAGAGTCATTGCCGGCGCTCCGGACATCCATGTGCTGAGTTTTCGGCCACAGGGGTTTGCCACCACCATTTATGACAGGGACGGGAATCCTGTGGAAAAACTGGTGATGGAGGGAGCCAACCGGGAGGAGGCATCCTATGAGGAGATCCCTAAGGACCTGGTAAACGCGTTTATTGCCATAGAGGACGAGCGGTTCTGGGAAAATAACGGCATTGATGTAAGGTCGATCCTGCGGGCGGTAAAGGGAGTAGTTACCGGGGATTCCTCGGCCGGGGGAGGCAGCACCATTACTCAGCAGCTGATCAAAAATTCCGTTTTTAATGGGGGGATGGAGAAGACTTTTCGCGAGAAACTGGAAAGAAAACTGCAGGAACAGTACCTGGCTGTGGAGCTGACTAAGATATCGGACAAGGAAACCATTCTCACTGATTACCTGAACACCATCAATCTGGGTTCCAATACGCTGGGGGTGAAGGTGGCGGCCAGGCGGTATTTTAATAAGGAACTGGGGGATCTGACTCTGTCGGAGTGTACGGTCCTGGCGGGCATCACTCAGAATCCGTCCCGGCTGAATCCTCTGACAGGAGCCGAGGCCAACGCAGAGCGCAGGAAGCGGATCCTGGATAAAATGGAGCAGCAGGGCATGATAACCGGGGACCAGAAAGCCCAGGCCCTGGCAGACGATGTGTATTCCCGGATCCAGGACATTGATGTGGAGACAAAGGCTCAGACGACGCCGTACACGTATTTTACGGATGAGGTCATCAGTCAGGTGACGGACGCCATGACCCGGCAGCTGGGGTATTCCGGGGACCTGGCAAAGAAGATGATCTATTCCGGAGGGCTTTCCATCTATACCACCCAGGATCTGGGACTGCAGCAGATCGTGGATCAGGAGATCAACAACCCGGAAAATTATAAAGAGTCCCATGTGTCCGGGGATTACAGGCTGACGGTGGAGCATGGGGACGGAACGGTGTCCAATTACTCCCAGGAGGACGTGGAGCTGTTTCACAAAACAAGGATTTCGGAGGAATTTGACGGGCTGTATGCCAATGAGGAAAGCCTTCGGGAGGATGTGGAGCTGTTTAAGGCATCTGTAATAGGGGAATCGGATCAGGTGCTGGGGGAGCGTCTTTTGGCGGTGCCGCAGCCGCAGGCGTCTTTTGTGCTCATGGATCAATTTACCGGGGAAGTGCTGGCTATAAACGGAGGGCGGGGAGAGAAGACGGCCAGCCGCACCTTTAACCGGGCGACGGATTCTCTGCGCCAGCCAGGGTCTGTTTTCAAGGTGCTGACCGCATTCGCCCCTGCCATTGACGGGGTAAATGCCACTTTAGCCACGGTTTACTATGATGAGCCCTACCAGGTGGGGAAGAAGCAGTTTCGTAACTGGTACGGCCGGTATTACGGATACTGTAATATTCGGGAGGCCATTGCCTATTCCATGAATATTGTGGCGGTGCGGTGCATGATGGAGACAGTATCGCCCCAGCTTGGGGTGTGGTATGCCGGGAATATGGGGATCTCCACCTTGTCGGAAAAGGATTATAATGCGTCCACGGCTCTGGGGGGCATCACCGACGGGGTCACTAACCTGGAATTAACGGCGGCATTTGGCGCCATCGGGGCAGGGGGAACGTACACCAGACCGGTGTTTTTTACGAAGGTGCTGGACCATGACGGCAATGTGCTGCTGGAAAGCGGAAGGGAAAGCCGGCAGGCGCTGAAACCGGAGACTGCGTTTCTGCTGACGGACGCCATGAGGGATGTTTTGGTGGGACGGAATAAATTTGCGGATACGCCTATCAATCCTACGGGGAGGCGGGCAGCGCTTGAGGGCATGGCGGCAGCGGGGAAAAGCGGGACCACCACGGACAACAAGGATCTGTGGTTTGTGGGATATACGCCTTATTATACGGCTGGGATCTGGAGCGGCAATGACGGAAACCAGCCGGTGACCGGCGGTACGTCTTACCACAAGGATATTTGGAAAAGGATCATGGACAGGGTTCATGAAGGGCTTAGCGATACGGGGTTTGGGATTCCGGAGGGCGTGAAAAAGTACCAGATATGCAGAAAGTCGGGAAAGCGCGCCGTTGTTGGAGTTTGCGATTTGGACCCAAGGGGCAGCGCGGTGTACAGCGAGTATTTTGCGCCGGGTACCGCGCCGGTTTCGGTTTGTGATGTTCACGGGAAGGCGTTTGTGTGCCTGGAATCACAGGGAAGTGCCACGGAATTTTGTCCGGAAACGGAGGAGCGGGTGTTTATGATTTTGCCTGAGGGAGCGGCACAGACGGAGGATTCCCTTCATGTAGTTCCGGAGGTTTGCCCGCTTCACCCGGACGAAGCGTCGGTGGACCCGTCCTGGGATGATGAGGCTCTGTGGGAGTCCTGGGAGGACCGGATGGAGGATGGCAACCAGCGGGAGGAAGGACCGGGCTGGGGCAGCCGGCCATGGCAGGGAGCGTATCCATGGTGGGGGGATGGCGCGTGGAATAAGCCGTCCCAGGGAGAAAGCGGCAGCCAGGAGAGCAGGCCGCCGGAAGGCGGAAATGGAGATCAGGGGAACGGAGGGGCAGGAGGCGGAAGTGGAAGCCAGGGAGATGGAAATGGGAGCCAAGGAGGCGGCAACGGAAATCAGGGAGGCGGAAACGGAAACCAGGGAAGCGGAAGTGGCAACGGAAGTCAGGGAGGCGGAAACGGAAACCAGGGAAGCGGAAGTGGCAACGGAAGTCAGGGAGGCGGAAGCGGTAGCCAGGGAGGTGGAAGCGGTAGCGGCAACGGAAATCAGGGAAGCGGAAGTGGCAACGGAAATCAGGGAGGCGGAAGCGGCAACCAGGGAAGTGGCAACGGCGGTCAAGGAGGCGGAAACGGCCAGGTGGAAGGCGCAGGGCAGGAGACAAGGCCCTCTCAGGAGAGTCAGCTTTGGTGGGATTCGGGGACGGAGAATGGGAGTAGTCAGGAGAGTATTCCCATTCCGGATATTTCGATCCCCATTCCCTAGTGGTGACAAAGGGAAAATGCAGGAAAACCGAGGTTTTTATCATTTATTACTATCCGCTGCTGTGCTATACTTTCTCTTATAAGAACAGCAGAAACGAAAACCGCCAAGGAGGGATAGCATGACCCAGGATACGATTCTATTTTTTAACAAAAACCCAGAGGCTCTGCCGCTTTATGAGGCATTTGAACAGAAGGTCCTGTCGGAGATTCGGGATGTGACCGTGAAAGTGCAGAAAACGCAGATCTCATTTTCAAACAAGCGTAATTTTGCCTTTGCCTCTCTGCTTCCTGTGAGAAAGGCAAAGGAGCGGCCAAAGGTGTATCTGACAATAACGTTTGGTTTAAGCAGCCGTGTGGATTCTCCGCGCATTGACGGGGCTGTGGAGGCATATCCAAACCGATGGACCCATCACGTGATGATCTCAAGCCAGGAGGAGATCGACGGGGAGCTGATGGGATGGGTGGAAAAGGCGGCAGAGTTCTCGGCGGGAAAGCGATAGGAATACGGGGATGCCGCAAAACAAAATCAGAGCAATGGAACAGGCTTATGTCATATTCCCGGTGGTAAAATGGTGTAAAACAAAAGAGAGGCGGTTATGCCATTTGCGGAAGTATGCATCTATCAGATTAAGCCGGAGAAGGTAACAGAGTTTGAGAAGCTGATGTTTGAGGTAAAAAGCTTTTTGGAGAAACAGGGAGGACTGTCTTTTGCCTGAATCCGTGAAGTTCACAGATATATAAAGGCTGACTTTGTGGATGATTTTCCGTCATATGCACATAAATTTAATCAACGTACGTTCCACGTACGCCTCATAAATTTATGCACATCTGACAAAAAATCATCTCACAAAATCAGGCACAAAGAGACTCCGAGAGTACATTTCGTTCGTCGCGCTCTTAGGTAATTTATTCCCTTCCTTTACTCTTTTTTTGAATCTCTTTCATTTTCTGTTTTGTGATAAACTGCTTGTGAGTAAAAAGTTTTTTGTAAAAAAATAACCCTTCCGTATGGATTTGTGGTATCTTTAAGTTCCTACACTTAAGAAAGATACAAACCACCAGAAGAGTTATTCTGTGTATGAGTTTA
>CAJTGF010000037.1 GCA_910575585.1 Clostridiaceae bacterium | reverse complement strand
GAAGGCGGAAGATGGAGAAGAGAGTGGATGGAAGAGAAGATATAGTACAGTATGTGGTTTTGAGGGTATGTGGAAGAGAAGAGAGAAAGAGAAGATGCGCGAGTGGCTCAGTGGTGGAGTATCGCCTTGCCAAGGCGAGGGTCGCGGGTTCGAATCCCGTCTCGCGCTTGATTGTGAAAAGCGGAAGTCCTGTTTTGTGGGGCTTCCGTTGTTTTATTTTAGAAGATAGGATAGTTAGGTCGAAGTTGTGGTGGGCCCATGAGAATCCGTCTGCTGTCCGGGTTCAGATATGCCAAACATTGCGATGAGCCCCTAAAGCAGAAAACACTCGGGGTTGGGCCCTCCTGTTTTCTTGGGTCTCATCTCCATGGCATATATTCACCCGGACAGCAGACGGATTCTCACGGGCAAACGCAGGGTTCGCTGGCTTAGTGTATGCTGGCTGGATGTTGTCTCTGACCAGGGGAATGATTTCCTTTCGCTATGATAAAGATAGTTAGACTGCAGTATCCGAGAAAACAATTATTGTCTGTATAATGGGGGTGTAGAACCCTCGCTTTCTAGGCGAAATCTTTCGATTACCCCCATACCTTAGGTTAAAAAGAAGATATCGTGTGGATAACAAAATATCGAAAGCCCATGTTAGCCAGAAAGATTGCATTAAAGACACGGGAATTGACCCGAACGTATGCCAGATAAATGATGCAGATATATTATCAGGTCATGTAGAAAAAAATCATATCCATATACTAATATCGAAGCCACCGCATATATCAGCATGTAAGTTGGTACAGCATGGGAAAGTGAGCAGTTGGAGAAAATTGCAGATAATAATAGAGAGTTCATAAGGAATTTTACGGGCGGCATTTGTGAACAAAGAGTATATTTTTTAACCGCTGACACGAATATCAAGCACTATTCACTTCGAGATTCATGCAGCGACGCATTAGTCGGCGGTGGTTTCGTTTGTAACAGTTAGCCAATGTTATTACTGACCAGGCAAGCATATGTTTCCTACCAAATTGTGCCAATGCCTTTCCATCCAGGAAACCATTTAAGCAAGCAGACCTAAGCCAGCGAACCCTGCATTTGCCGAAGAGAGAGGCGGTCCCGTCCGGGTGAATATATGCCATGGAGATGAGACCATAGAAAACAGGAGGGCCTAACCCCGAGTGTTTTCTGCTTTACTGGGCTCATCGCAATGTCCGGCATATCTGAACCCGGACGGGACCGCCTCTCTCTTCGGCCCGCCACTACGCCGCCCCAACCATCCCCCAATTTCACTCTTTTTCCATATCCACTCAGTTACCCCCCAAGCGTAATATCCTGCTTTCCATACCACGCAATAGCATCATGCACATGGCTTGCCGTAAAATCAGGCCAAAGGTCATCAATAACATACATATCAGAATATACCGACTGAATCGGTAAAAATCCTGACAATCTCCTTCTTCCGCCCCATCGTATAATCAAATCTACCCGCGACACATCCGAAGACCTCATAACAGGGCCGAAGGCGCCGTGATGGAATCCCAGATCCCACTCAAAGCTGTAATTAACCAGAAAGTTGATCTTCATTCCGCCCTGGCCAAACTGATGTCTGACGGTGTAGGGAAGCAGTTCACCGGGGAACATGGCGGACTTTGTATTGCCCAGCACAAGCAGGGCGGCATTTTCCCGGGAGAGGGCTTCCACCGCTTTTACGCAGGCTGCGGAGAAGGCGAGACGCTGCTTGGAGGGACGCTTTGTGTTGTCCACGGTAAAACCGTAGAAGGTCAGCTCGCCGACCCCTAAATCCCTGCAAATGCGGTAAAGCTCCAGGCCGGGAGAGATCCCATGTTCATAGCCGTCCTCTTTTGCAAATCCTTTTCCTGCGGCCCATCTGCGGTTGCCGTCCGGAATAATACCAATATGTTTCGGGATCCTGGTCATGGCTGTCTCCATTTCTTCTTTATTTACGTAGAGTATTGACTGCCATAATCAAATTATACATACTCCCGGAAAGCCTGCCTGCTTTTGCGGCTGATGTTCCTCTGATCAATGGAACGCATTACAGGGGAAGAAATATAGGCGTTCTCTGATGGTACACGGTATAGTGGGAAAATCCGCAGGCTTTCAGCAATGCTCTGGTCCGGTGAAAATCATATCCCACATAATCCGGGCTGTGGGCGTCAGAGCCGACGGTGAGAAGTTCTCCGCCCAGCTCCCGATACCTGTGCAGGATATCCTCACAGGGATTGGGATGGCCCAGTCCATAGTGAAATCCCCCGGTGTTACATTCCAGCGCTTTGCCCTTTTGGATTAGTACCTTTAAAATGGAGTCGATCAGGTCCTGGTAGTCGCCGTAATGGTAATCCCTGTTTTTGCTTGGACCATAGCGGACTACATAGTCCAGATGGCCCAGACAGTCAAAACAGTCCAGCGCCTCCACGCGGCTTAATGTAACCTCAAAAAAGCGGCGGTAAGCTTGGGTCTGTGTTCGGTCATGAAAAAACTCCGGGTAATACGGGTCAAGTCCGTCTATAAAATGGCAGGAACCGATGATATAGTCAAAGGGATACTGAACGGAAGCCTCCAAAAGCTTGGGGGCGATATGGTTTTGCAGTCCCAGTTCCATGCCGATCTCAATGGCGATCTTGCCGCGGTAATCGTCACGCAGCCGCTCCATGGCGGGAAAATAAGCAGGCAGGTCCAGGGTAAAATCGCAGGGGGACACAACATCCATATCGTAGTGGTCTGTGACGCAGATGCGGGACATGCCCAGGGAAATGGCTTTTTCTATCTGGTCAGCGGCAGGCGTGTGGCTGTCACCGGAAAAATCTGTGTGAAGATGAAAATCGCAGAGCATAAAATATTCCTCCTGGTCAACAAATATTTTTTTCGATTCTGTCAATAGTATAAAGGAACGCCGTCACAATTACCAGATATAAGAAGCGTTTTGTAAAAATTTTAACAATATTCAGCAGAAAACCAGAAATGACTTGGCAAGATATCAATAAATATGGTATCATAAAATTGTTATGCAGAATTTTCCGGATCATAAAAATACCGGAAAACTTACATATAGGAGGGAAATATGTCAGTCGATGATATATCAAATCTATTTTGGTTTTTAGGCGGCCTGGGAATGTTCCTTTACGGCATGAGCATTATGGCCGACGGCATGCAGAAATCGGCGGGGGGAAAGATGAGTCAGTTTTTGGGGATGCTGACCAACAACCGCATTATGGCTGTGTGTCTGGGAGCGGTAATAACCGCCATTATCCAGAGCAGCGGCGCCACCACGGTTATGGTGGTGGGATTTGTCAGCGCCGGGGTATTAAATCTAACCCAGGCAGTAGGCGTTATTATGGGCGCCAATATCGGCACCACCATTACGGCGTGGATCGTGTCCCTAAGTCAGATCGGCAGCGCCATGGAAGTGATGAAGCCGGCATTTTACGCGCCGCTCCTTATTGGGATCGGGGCTATTATGATCCTGTTTTCGAAAAAGCAAAAATATCACACGGTCGGGGAGATCTTAGTAGGACTGGGGCTTTTGTTCATGGGACTGGAATTTATGTCCGACTCCATCGCCCCTTACACGGACGCGCCTATTTTTTCCAAGGCTTTTGAGGTGCTGGGAGGCAATCCGTTTTTGGGTATGCTCATCGGCGCCCTGGTGACAGCCCTGTTACAAAGTTCCTCGGCATCCGTAGGCATCCTGCAGACCCTGGCGCTGAACGGGGTGGTGACTACCAATGCGGCTATTTACATTACGCTGGGACAGAATATCGGTTCCTGTGTGACCGCCATGCTTTCCAGTATGGGCGGTTCCAGGACGGCAAAGCGGGCAGCAGTGATGCATCTAAGTTTTAATATTATCGGTGCATTGGTGTTCGGCGTTTTGGGATTTGCGGTGTTTATGCTGTATCCGTCCATGGCTGTTCACGAGATCACGGCTATGGAGATCTCCATGTTCCATACCGTGTTTAACCTGACCAACACGGCTATCCTGTTTCCGTTTGCCGATCAGCTGGTGAAGCTGTCGGGAATCTTTGTGAAAGAGACCAAGGAGGAGCAGGAGACAGAGGACGAGGAGACCGTTACCTTAAAGCATCTGGACGAGCGTATTTTTGAATCTCCGGCATTTGCCGTGGAGACGGCGGCTCTGGAAGTGATCCATATGGGACAGATCACCATGGGCAATGTAAAGCGCGGAATCGAGGCGATCATCACAGGGAATCTGGAGGAGATCGAAGAGGTGTACAAGGTTGAGAAGACCATTGACGCCATGGAGAAGATGCTGACAGAGTATTTGATCAAGATTGACAACCTTTCCCTGACCGAGCACCAGAAAGTGGTGGTCAATGATCTGTTCTACAGCGTCAGCGACATCGAGAGAGTAGGCGACCACGCGGAGAATCTGGCGGATTCGGCCAGGTATCTGGTGGATCATAAGCTGGGATTTTCCGAGACAGGGATTGCGGATCTAAGGGAGATCAGCGCCAGCGTGTTTAAGTCTTTCGGACATGCCATCGAGGCCAGAAGGACCGGAAGCATGGACGAAGTGCGCAAGGTCAGCCAGTACGAGGACCAGGTGGACAGCATGGAGGAGGATCTGCGTGAAAAGCATATCGAACGTCTTTCCAGCGGAGAGTGCGAACCCTCGTCCGGCGTTATATTTTTAGACATTATCAGCAATTTGGAGAGAATTTCCGATCATGCATATAATCTGGCAGGGTATATTAAAAATGAACTGTGACTTCCATGATTTATTTCTAAAAACTACTTGCTATTTCTGGGAAAATTATGTAAAATGGTACATGGGGTTGATTTGATTTTAACAATCGCTATTCAATTAATTCTTTAGGAGGAATGAGAGTTATGGCAGTAAAAGTAGCAATCAATGGTTTTGGACGTATTGGACGTCTGGCATTCAGACAGATGTTCGGGGCAGAGGGTTATGAGATCGTTGCTATCAACGACCTGACAGATCCCAAGATGCTGGCTCACTTGTTAAAGTATGACACCGCACAGGGCGGATACGCCGGACGTATCGGCGAAGGTCTGCACACCGTAGAGGCAGGCGAGGATTCCATCACCGTAGATGGCAAGACCATCAGGATTTATGCAGAGAAGAATGCTGCCGATCTTCCATGGGGCGAGATTGGTGTGGACGTTGTTCTGGAGTGTACAGGTTTCTACTGCTCCAAGGCAAAATCCCAGGCTCATATCGACGCAGGCGCAAAGAAGGTTGTTATCTCCGCTCCGGCCGGCAACGATCTGCCAACAGTTGTATTTAGCGTAAACGAAGGAACTCTGACAAAGGACGATACGATTATCTCCGCAGCTTCCTGTACGACAAACTGCTTAGCTCCTATGGCTAAGGCTCTGAACGACTACGCTCCCATCCAGTCCGGTATCATGAGCACCATCCATGCTTACACAGGCGATCAGATGATTCTTGACGGACCTCACAGAAAAGGCGATCTGAGAAGAGCAAGAGCAGGCGCTGCTAACATCGTTCCCAACTCCACCGGCGCAGCTAAGGCTATCGGCCTGGTTATCCCGGAATTGAACGGCAAATTGATCGGTTCCGCGCAGCGTGTTCCGGTACCTACCGGCTCCACCACCATCTTAACCGCAGTTGTTAAGGGCGCAGATGTTACAAAAGAAGGCATCAACGCAGCTATGAAGGCAGCAGCTTCCGATTCCTACGGCTACAACGAGGATCCCATCGTTTCCTCTGACGTTATCGGCATGAGATACGGTTCTCTGTTTGATGCAACCCAGACTATGGTAGCTAAGATTGCTGACGATTTGTATGAGGTTCAGGTAGTTTCCTGGTATGACAATGAGAACTCCTACACCAGCCAGATGGTTAGAACAATTAAATACTTCGCTGAACTGTAATTTTTTGCAGGACAAGCGTAACGGCCCTGATACCGGGCTGTTACAGACAAGTCGTATCAGTGATCCAGGCAAGGGTCCGGTCCGTGGACCGGACCCTTGTTTATGAAAGGATTGAATCCGTTTTCCATATAGAAAAGACAAGTTGAAAGGGGCATGATTACCATGTTAAATAAAAAGACCGTAGATGATCTGACCAATCTCCAGGGCAAAAAAGTATTAGTCCGCTGTGACTTCAACGTACCGTTAAAGGACGGCGTTATCCAGAATTACAACCGTATTGACGGCGCGATTCCTACCATCAAGAAGCTTTTGGATCAGGGCGCCAGAGTGATCCTCTGTTCTCATCTTGGCAAGCCCAAGGGAGAGCCGGTTCCGGAGATGTCTTTAGCGCCGGTTGCCCCTGCTCTGAAGGAGAGACTGGGCGTGGAAGTAAAATTTGTGGATGACGCCAAGGTTACGGGTGAGGAGACAAAGAAGGTTGCCGCTGAGTTAAAGGACGGCGAAGTGCTGCTGCTTCAGAATACCCGCTACAGAGGGGAAGAGACCAAGTACGGCAAGGACGAGAAAGCGGACCAGTACGCAAAAGAGCTGGCAGAGCTTTGCGACTGCGGCGTTTTTGTAAATGACGCTTTTGGTACTGCCCACAGAGCTCACTGCTCCAACGTAGGCGTGACAAAGTACACCAAAGAGAACGTTGTGGGTTATCTGATGGAGAAAGAGATCAAGTTCTTAGGTCAGGCCATAGAGAATCCGGTACGTCCTTTCGTTGCCATCTTAGGCGGCGCCAAGGTATCTGACAAGATCAACGTGATCAATAACCTTCTTGACAAGGTTGACACTCTGATCATCGGCGGCGGCATGGCATATACATTTGCCAAAGCCCAGGGCCAGGAGATCGGCAATTCCTTGTGCGAGGAAGATAAGCTTGACTATGCTCTGGAGATGGTGAAGAAGGCTGCTGACAAGGGCGTAAAACTGCTGCTTCCCGTTGACCATGTTGAGGGCAAGGAATTTAACAATGACACAGAGCGCAAGGTTGTTGACGTGATCGACGCGGGATGGTCAGGATTCGACATCGGCCCCAAGACCATCGAGGCTTACAAGGAAGCTTTAAAGGGCGCCAAGACCGTTGTTTGGAACGGCCCCATGGGCGTATTCGAATTTTCTAACTTTGCCGAGGGTACTTTGGAAGTATGCCGTGCGGTTGCGGAGCTTTCCGACGCTACCACGGTTATCGGCGGCGGCGATTCCGTAAACGCGGTTAAGAGACTGGGCTTTGCGGATAAGATGAGCCATATCTCCACCGGCGGCGGCGCTTCTCTGGAGTTCTTAGAGGGCAAGGAGCTGCCAGGCGTAGCTGCGGCTGACAACAAATAAATACAGATTATCAGAATAAGACAAGCAATAGAGAGGGCCTGGGCCCATGCCAGGCCCTGCAGATGGAGGATAACATGGCAAGAAAGAAAATTATCGCCGGCAACTGGAAGATGAATATGACCCCCACAGAGGCGGTTGCGCTGGTAAACGAGTTAAAGCCGTTGGTGGGCAATGAGGATGTGGACGTGGTATTCTGCGTGCCGGCCATTGACATTATCCCTGTTGCAGAGGCAGCAAAGGGGACCAATATCCATGTAGGCGCGGAGAATATGTACTATGAGGAGAAAGGCGCTTATACAGGCGAGATCTCTCCCAACATGCTGAAAGACGCAGGTGCGGACTACGTGATCATCGGTCATTCCGAGAGAAGAGAGTACTTTAAGGAGACGGACGAGATCGTAAACAAGAAAGTCTTAAAGGCTCTTGAGCACGGCATCACTCCCATTCTTTGCTGCGGTGAGACCCTTACTCAGAGAGAGCAGGGGATTACCATTGACTGGGTTCGCCAGCAGATCAAGATTGCGTTCCAGAATGTGACAGCTGACCAGGCTAAGACCGTGGTTATCGCTTATGAACCTATCTGGGCCATCGGAACCGGCAAGGTTGCCACTACAGAACAGGCCCAGGAAGTATGCGCGGCGATCCGTGTGTGCATCGGCGAGATCTACGACGAAGCTACGGCAGCGGCGATCCGCATCCAGTACGGCGGTTCCGTGTCAGGGGCAAGCGCTCCGGAGCTGTTTGCCCAGGCGGATATTGACGGCGGACTGGTAGGCGGCGCCTCCCTGAAGCCTGATTTTGGGAAGATTGTCAACTACAATAAATAACAACCCCAAAATGACAGATGACCTTTTTGTCCGGCCAACTCTCGTGTGGAGTTTGGCCGGACTTTTTTATGTATTTTTTAGATCGCATCCATTCTTTTTTCTACATACTCGAAAGGAAACTCCTGGCCGGTCCAGATACGAAACGCTTCCGCGCCCTGATGAAGGAGCATACCGATGCCGTTATGAGCCTGGAAGCCGTTTTGCCTTGCCAGGCGCAGCAGTTTTGTCTCGGAAGGTTCATAGCAGATATCCAAAAATGTTACATGGCTGGGAATACTTAAAAAGGAGTTAAGGAGGCTGTGGTCCGTTAGGGGAGGCATGCCCAAAGGTGTGGCGTCAATGAAGAGAGTGGAATCCTCAAGTTCTTTTAACAGTATAGATTCTTCCGCCAGGGAGGCTTTGGCGTCACAGCCGGCAACGGACTGGTTGACAGCGTCTGCCAATGACTGGGCCAAAGCCAGATCTTTGTCGCAGATGATCAGCTGTTTAGCGCCGTGGAAAGCCAGTTGGAAACCGATAGACCGCCCGGCTCCGCCTGCTCCTGCCAGAACGGTTTTCTCCGAAAAGGGGATGTGTTTGTTTTGGAGAAAGCGGACCACGCCAAGCCCGTCTGTATTGTATCCTTCCAGACGGCCGTTGACATTTTTAAAGACATTGATGGAGCCAATGAGCCTGGCTTCCTCAGAAATAAAATCCATAAAGGGCATGGCCAGCTTTTTGACGGGCATAGTGATGCTGCCTCCCTTAATATCCAGGGCGCGAATTGCCTGGAAAACTTCAGCTATGTTCTGGGAATTACATAAAAACGCGAGAAAAACGGCGTTTTTGCCCAGGCAGCTAAAGGCCATGTTGTGCATGACGGTGGACCTGCAGTGGGACACGGGATCGCCCAGGATGCCGTATAAAGCAGTTTGAGAATCCAATAGATGTTCCATAACGTCTCCTTTGTTCTATGTATTTTTTATGAAAATGTTTTCTTAGATATTTAATACCATAAATCGGTGATCTCGTCAATATGCAAATAAACAAATACAAAAATAAGAGGATTTCATGGAAATTCACAAGGCATATCTGTGACATATGTTTCATATTTGCAGTTCGTTTTCATGAAATGAAAGAAAAAATATAGGAAAAATATGGGAAATATCAGGATTTTACGGCATTTATCCTAGATAAACCAGCAAAATAATGAAGTCGATTTCATAAAAATTCATAAATCTGTTGACAAAAAGCAAAAAATATAGTAATTTAATACAAAAGAGGTAAAAACACCTTAAAAAATTAGCTATTTTATGAAAACGTTTTCTTGAATAGTAAGAAACCCGTGGATCATGTTTTGGCGAAAGGAGAAGATATGCCAGATTTTAAGTATTTTGAGGACTACAAAATTGGGGAAAAGCAGGTTACGTCTTCCAGGACTATGACGGAGGCGGATATCCGTCTATTTATTGGATGTTCCGATAACACCCATCCGGTTCATGTGGATGAGGAGTATTGTAAGCGCCACCCGGCGATCAGCGGCTGCATCGTTCAGGGGGTCCTTACCCTTGGGGTGGCGGACGGATTTATGGCCAGGGAGATCGGACCCAGCAAAGTGCCTACCGTTCATTACGGACATGATAAAGTGCGCTACATCAGACCGGTCTATCCGGGCGACAGCATCCACTGCGAAACGGAAGTCATTGATAAGTATGAGAAGAATGAGCAGTTTGGCGTGGTGACATGGAACGTAAACGTGGTGAACCAAAAGGGTGAAGTAGTGCTGTTCCACATCGACAAACAGTATATTGGACGAAGATCTGCAAATGATAAACAGGAGTGAGGTGACGATCAATGGGACCATTAAACGGGATTAAGATACTGGGATTTACACATTTTGCGCAGGCTCCCTTTGCGCTGCAGACCTTGGGGGATCTGGGAGCGGATGTGATCAATATTGAGAGGCCGGGAAGCGGAGACTTTAACAGAAGTCAGTATAAGGAAGCGTGTTTAAACGGTGAAAGTCCGTTTTTCCTGGCAATGAACCGCAATAAGAGAAGCATGACGCTGGATATGAAGCAGGAAAAGGCCAAGGATGTGGTCAGGGATCTGATCCGCAATACGGATGTGATCGTCTCTAATTTCAGGCCGGGGGTGTTGGATAAGCTGGGATTTGGATATGAGGAAGCAAAGAAGTTAAATCCCCGGATCATTTACGCCCACGCGGTAGGGTATGGAAGGAAGGGGCCTTATGAAAAACTGCCCGGTCAGGATCTGATGGCGCAGTGCCTAAGCGGATATGCCTATCTGGTGGGAAAAGACGGACCGCCCCAGACAGGAGGCACATTTCTGGCAGATATGTACAGCGCGGGAATGCTTACGGTGGGCATCCTGGCAGCGCTGGTCAGTCGGGACCGCGGCGGCCAGTCCCAGGAAGTGGAGGTCAGCCTGTTAAATTCAGCCCTGCATCTGCAGTGTCAGGAACTGACCCATTATATGAACACAGGGAGAAAACCGGAAAGACCTAAGAACTTTTCCGGACAAGTACAAAGCTGGGCTCCATACGGTATTTATGCCACCAAGGACGGGTATCTGTGCTTGTCAGTGGTGGATAAGGATAAGGTTGGGGATCTGGGACATGTGCTTGGCATTGAAAACCTGGAATCAATCATGCCGGATAAAGAGGTAATGTTCCGGGACAGAGATAAGATCTATGACGTGCTGCAGGAGGCCCTTAGTAAGAAAGAGACGGATCACTGGATCGGCCGGCTGCAGAAGGCAGGGATATGGTGCGGGCGGGTCAATGATTATGACCAGGTGGTAAAGGACCCCCAGGTTATCTACAATGAGATGATCCGCACGATCTCCCATCCCGTGGCAGGACAGATCAAAGTAGTAAACTGTCCCATCGGTTTTTCAAAAACGCCGGCAGAGATCCGTATGGCTCCGCCTTTGCTGGGAGAACATAATGAGGAGATATTGAGGGAACTGGGTTACTCGGACGAGAAGATCAATGAATTAAAAGGGGAGGGCATATTTTGATGAAGATGACCAACAAGAAGAGAAAGAGATGGAGATTAGGGGTGGCAGCGGCATTGATGATGGTTTCCATCTGCGGGTGCGCGGCAGGAAACAGCGGTAACGATCAGGGAACAGGGACACAGGCGGCAGGAGATTCGGGAGATTACATTGTGATCGGCAGCGTCAACGATCTGTCGGGAAACCGCTCGGTTAACGGAAACGCCATTAATAACGGCGTGAAACTTGCCGTAGAGGAGATCAATGCAGCCGGCGGTATCCTGGGAAAACAGATTAAGCTGATCACTTATGACAACAAAAATGATTCCCAGGAATCCATCAACGGCTACACAAGGCTGGCAGATCTGGACAAGGCCAGCGCGGTGATTACATCGGACGCCAGCTCCATCTGTCTGTCTCTGGTGGAGATCAGCAATCAAAAAAAGATCCCGCTAATGGGAATGCCGTCAGATCCGCGGGCGGTAATGAATCCGGATACCCAGGAGGTTTATCCCTACATGTTTCTGGTAGATCAGCCTAACGCGCCCCAGCAGGCCAATATTATGGCAAAGTACATTGAGGCCAATACGGATCTGAGAAAGGCGGCGGTGTTTTATGACCAGTCCAACGCCTACACGGTGACCAACAGCCAGGCATTTATTGAGATCTGGGAGGACATCGGGGAAGTGGTCATTGTGGAGACCTGCAATTCCAATGACCAGGATTATAAGACCCAGTTAAATAAGATCAAAAACAGCGGAGCCGAGTTTATATACTGTCCCAATATGCCGTCCCAGCTGGTGATGATGGTGCAGCAGGCGGTCCAGTCCGGCCTGGATATCCCTTACATGGGCGCTATGGATATGGCAGATCCGTTTTTAAGCCTTCTCAACGATCCGGAAAGTTTGTCGCTGGCTTATTTCCAGATGGTGTGCTGGATGCAGGATGAAAAAATACAGCCGTTTTTTAAGGCGTACCAGGAGGCATACGGGGAGGACCCTATTGTTAAGTCGGTCAACGGATATGACGCCATGTATATTTTGAAAGCAGCCATCGAAAAAGCAGGTTCTGATGACCCGGAGGCCATTAAGAACGCGCTGGAAAATGAGATTTCCGGCTTGGATCTTCTGGTATCCGATGATTACAGCCAGGATCCCAAGACCCATTCTCCCCTGGAGCTGGGCATGGTTATGTGCAAGATCGAAAACGGAAAGCTTTCTAATATGGGATACTTTTTGCCGGAGGATTAAGGAAACGGCGCAGGAGCCGCCGTCATGTGGCGCGGCTCCTGGAAACATGGATTTCGCAAGAAAGGATGGAACGGTTTATGTATTATTTTCAAATGCTATTAAACGGCCTTTCCCTGGGAGCAATTTACGCCATAATCGCACTGGGGTTTACCCTGATCTACAGTATCTTGAAATTTTCCAATTTTTCACACGGCGGCATTATGGTAGTCTGCGCGTATTTTGCCTATGTCATCCAGCGCAGGTATAACTTGAATTTTGGCATGATGATGCTGATCACCGCGGCCTTCGGGGCGGTTCTGGCATGCATTGTCCAGTATATAGGGTTTGAAAATCTGCGGGCGAAACGCAGCAACATCATGCTGTTTTTTGTATCTTCCTCTACCCTTGGGATCTTGCTGCAAAATATTATTGTGATCACATTTTCCAGTACATATTACGCGTATCCGGCATTTTTCACACCGCCTTTCATCGATGTCAACGGGTTTACTTTTTCCGTATCCGACATGATCATGCTGGGGATATCGGCGGTGGTGATCCTTGGGCTTATGTTTCTTTTGTATCGGACACGTCTGGGCATCGCCATCCGGGCGCTGTCCATGGACGGGGATACGGTTAAGCTTATGGGCATCAATGTGTCGGTTGTGGTGGCGCTGACTTTTATGGTTTCGGGAGCTTTGGCGGCGGTGGCAGGGATTTTCTGCGGCGTCAACTATATTTTATATCCCCAGTTAAACCAGCTGGTGTTTAAGGGAATGATCGCGTCCATCTTAGGCGGTCTTGGCAATATATCGGGAGCGTTGTACGGAGGGATCATGCTGGGAGTTTTGGAGGTGTGTTTTAATAACGCGTTTGGCGCCGGGCTGGTGCCAGTATTTTCCTTCGTATTTTCCATGATCTTTTTGCTGGTAAGGCCCCAGGGAATCGCGGGGAAATATGTCCTGGACAAAGTTTGATCACTCACACAGGAAGAAGGTGGAGACAAAATGAGTTATTATAGCGCTGTTATGACTTCAGCGATCGTTAATATTATCGCGATCCTTTCTATGTATACGCTTATGGGGCTCACAGGGATCTTTTCCATGGGGCAGGCGGCTTTTATGTGCGTGGGTGCCTATGCCACAGGCATGCTGGCCATCCATTCTCATCTGCCGATGGCGGTGATCGTGGTCTTATCTATTTTGGCAGGCATGGTATGCGCGCTGCTGGTAGGGTTTCCCGTTGTAAAGCTGCGCAGGGATTACATTGCCATGATTACCATGGGGTTTGGAGAGGCCATTGTTGCCCTGTTAAATAATATGAGTAATATTACGGGCGGCGCCAACGGGATCAACAATATCCCAAGAAAGATGACATTGTGGCTGGGGGTGATTATACTGGCGCTGATCCTTGTGATCACCATGAATTTTAAGCGGTCCAAGTACGGAAGGTACTGCATTGCCGTGAAAAACGATGAATTGTCGGCGGCAGCCATGGGCATTAACGTGGCCCGGGTCAAACTGACCGCGTTCGTCTTTGCCAGCGGCATCACCGCCCTGGCCGGAAGCTTGCTGGCTTACACCACCACCTATGTGGAACCTACGGCGTTTGGTTTCACAAAGTCCATTGACTGGATCAGCTTTGTCTTTGTAGGCGGCGTAAACAGCCTGACGGGGACCCTGCTGTCGGGGATGATCTTCTGCACGCTTCCGGAGATCCTTCGATTTGCGGATATGTACCGGATCATTGCCCAGTGCGCCATCGTGCTGCTGGTAGTCAATTTTCTGCCTAACGGATTGTTTGGGGAACATGAGTTTACAGATGCGATCGCAGCCATAAGGAAAGCTGCCAAAAACAGAAAACGGGGGAATTTATGAATATTCTTGAAGTAAAAGAGCTGTCCATCCGTTTCGGCGGTGTTAAGGCAGTTCAGGATGTATCATTATCGGTAAAGACAGACAGCATAACCAGTATTATCGGACCTAACGGGGCGGGCAAGACAACCTTTTTTAACCTTATTTCCGGGGTGTACGCGCCTACGTCAGGCCAGATCTTGTTTGACGGCCAGGATATAACCGGTTTAAAGCAGCATCAGATCTCCTTGCTGGGGATATCCAGAACCTTTCAAAATATCCGCCTGTTCAATCAGCTGAGTATCCTGGAAAATGTCCAAAGCGCCATGGATGCCCGGGCAACATATAATCTGCTCGATTCCATCATGACGACGCCTAAAAAGCGGAGGATCGACAGGGAAAACAGGGAGAAGAGCCTGGAATATCTAAGATTGGTGGGATTGGAAAAAAACGGGCAGGATAAGCCGGGAAGTCTCCCCTACGGGATGCAGAGAAAAGTGGAACTGGCCAGGGCTCTGGCGTCGGAGCCAAAGCTGCTTTTGCTGGATGAGCCGGCGGCGGGACTGAATCCCACGGAGGTTGAAGAGTTTATTAGGCTGATCCATAAGATCAAAGAGACTTTCCATATCAGCATATTGTTGATCGAACATCGGCTTCAGGTGGTCCATACCCTGTCTGATATGATCTATGTGCTGAATTTTGGTCAGCTTTTAGCCCATGGGACTTCCCGGGAGATCATTGAGAATCGCGATGTGGTGGCTGCGTATATGGGGGAGGACGATTAAGATGCTGAAAGTGGATTGTGTATCTGTAAATTACAGACATGTGACGGCGCTGCAGGACGTGTCCATCCAGGTGGAGGAAGGGAAGATTGTCAGCGTGATCGGTTCCAACGGGGCAGGAAAGACGTCGCTGCTTAATGCGGTGTCCGGGGCAGTTAAGTACCAGAAAGGCCAGATTTCTTTTAAAGGACGGCCTCTTATGACAAAACCTCACCGGATCGTGCAGGAAGGGATCGTTCAGGTGCCGGAGGGGAGAAAGATCTTTGCGGGACTGACGGTGGAGGAAAATCTCATTATAGGCACGATCAATAAGGCGGAGTTTCCCAGGCGTTCCGAGGAGATCTATCAGCTGTTCCCGGTGCTTAGGGAGCGGAAGAAGCAGCAGGGCGGAACGCTGTCGGGAGGGGAACAGCAGATGCTGGCATTGGGACGGGCTATGATGTCAGGCCCCCAGCTGATCATGCTGGACGAGCCGTCTATGGGCCTTGCTCCTATTGTGGTAAAGCAGGTGTTTAAGTTTATCAAAAAGATCAATGAAAGCGGCATCACGGTCCTTCTGATCGAGCAGAATGCACGGCAGGCCATGGGATTAAGCGACTATACCTATGTGTTGGAAAACGGAAGAGTCAAGATGGAAGGGGAGTCCCAGGCGCTTATGAAGGACGAAGGGGTACAAAGAGCGTACCTGGGAGTGCAGTAGATAGCAGATAGGAGAGAGGATGAATAAGACAGCGATCATAACAGGCGGAGGCAGAGGGATCGGCTGGGCCATATCCAGACGTCTGGCAAAAGAGGGGTATAACGCGGCCATCTTAGGTTCCAGCGATCAGGCATGCTACGGCGAGACCATAAAGGAGCTGGGGCAGTATGGAATCAAATATAAATATTATAAATGTGATATCGCAAATCACGGCTCCAGAGAGGAGACGGTCCTTGGGATCGTGGAGGATTTCGGGGCGGTCCATGTCCTGGTGAATAACGCCGGGGTGGCGCCCCAAAAGAGGATGGATCTGTTGGAGATGACGGAAGAAAGTTACGACCGAGTCATGGGGATCAATACAAAAGGCATGCTGTTTTTTACACAGGCGGTCGTAAGGCAGATGCGCCGCCAGGAGCCGGTGGGCCAAAAGCGGGGAACGATCATCAATATCTCTTCCTGCTCCGCGGAGGTGGTCTCCCGGACCAGAGGGGAATACTGTATTTCCAAGGCGGGGATATCCATGATCACTAAGCTGTTTGCGGAGCGGCTGGCGGGAGAAGGGATCTTTGTCCACGAAGTAAGGCCGGGGATCATTTCAACAAATATGACTAGCGCGGTGAAAGATAAGTATGATAAAATGATTCAAGAGGGGCGTTTTCCCATTGCCAGATGGGGAAAGCCGGAAGATGTAGCGAACGCCGTGTCGGTTTTGGTTGGAGACGAGTTTTTATATACCACAGGAAATTACATAGATGTTGACGGGGGATATCATCTTAAGACCTTATAACGGCGTTTCGGAAACTAATGAGGAAGAAAGGTGATTGGATATGGGGATCAGAGAGGTTGCAAAGTTAGCGGGCGTGTCAGTGAGCACGGTTTCCAGGACGTTGAATGAAACGACGTATGTGAAAGACGAGACACGACTGCGGGTTTTGGACGCAGCCCACCGGCTTAATTATTCACCCAACGCGTTTGCCAAAGGTCTAAAATCCAACAAGAGCAATACCATTGCGCTGGTGATACCGGACATTAGCAATATGATCTTTCCCAAGATCACTCAGGGCGTTGAAAAGGTGATGCGCAAAAACGGGTATATTACGGTGCTGTGCAATACAGGCGAGGACTGCGGCGCGGAACAGGATTATATCAAGTTTTTGACCGGTCAGAGGATCGACGGATTTATCTTTGCCACATTGACAAAAAACACGGCCTATATCAATGAACTGCGGGATCAGGGGATCCCGGTGGTCCTGGCGGGAAGATATAATGATGAGTCCATTGACGCCATCGGGGTGGACAATTTTAAGGCGGGATATGAGGCTACGAAGTATCAGATCGAAATAGGCCATCAAAAGATCGTGTTTGTCATGGGCAATCCAAAGCTGTGTCTGTATGAGCAGCGTCTGGCCGGATATAAAAAGGCGCTGGAAGATTATGGACTGAAATTTCGCGAGGAGTATGTCCTGTATGAGCTGTATGATTCCATATCCCTGTACAGCCAGACCCGGAAACTGTTTGAACGGATACCGGATATTGAAGCCATCGTAGCCAGCTCCGATCCCAAGGCATTTATGCTCATGAGGGCGCTGCGGGATATGGGAAAGGACATTCCGGGGGATGTTTCCATTGTGGGGATTGATGATGTGGAGTTCAGCTCCATCATAGATCCTCCGCTGTCTACGGTGGCCCAGCCTCTGACGGAGATGGGAGAGCTTGCGGCCAAAAAGCTGATCGCGCAGATCAAGCACAAGGAGAAAACCGGAAAGCTGATGGAGCCTACGGTGGATATCCTGGATGTCAAGCTTATTGTCAGAGGGACTACGAGAAAGAGGAGACAAAATGAATCGGATCGGCATAAATTTGTGGAATTGGAGCAATGAGCCGTTAAGGGAATATGAAACATGGATATCCCGGGCGGCGGATATGGGATTTGGAGCGGTGGAACTGCCTATGA
Organism: Clostridiaceae bacterium; assembly: GCA_910575585.1. Classification (GTDB taxonomy): domain Bacteria; phylum Bacillota; class Clostridia; order Lachnospirales; family Lachnospiraceae; genus UBA3402. The sequence goes on along the minus strand of CAJTGF010000037.1, from coordinate 34,447 downwards.
CAGACCTGGACGGGGTATGCTGGGAAAAGGTGGGGCAGCTGGCGAGGGAAAAAGACCTGGAGATAACCATGTGCGCCAGCCTGCCGTCGGGCAGGGATATCAGCAGTTTTAAGGGTGAGGAACGGGAAAATGCCAGGGAATACCTGCTTCGGTGCTGCAGGATCGGAGGAATCCTGGGGGCAAAGGCGCTGGCAGGCCCTGTGTACAGCGGCGGAGGCAAACGCCATCATCTGACAGAAGAGGAAAAGAAGCTGGAGTGGGACTACGCGGTGGAGGGCCTAAAGGAGATTGCCGCAAAGGCTAAGGAGAACGGACTGACTCTGGGCATTGAACCGATTAACCGCTACCGCACCAGCATGGTCAACACCGTGGAGCAGGGCATGAGGATGGTGGAAGCTATCGGCATGGACAATGTGGGCCTTTTGTATGATACCTATCAGGCCAACATTGAGGAGGCGGATATGGCCGGCGCGCTGCAGATGGCGGCGCAACAGGGAAAACTGGTACATTTCCACGCCTGTGAAAATGACCGGCAGGCGCCGGGGAGCGGGCATATCGACTGGGTCAGCCTGACGGGAATCCTGAAACAATGGGGCTATGGGGGACATTGGACCATGGAGCTGTTTTGTCAGGGCGGTCTGGACGCGCCGTGGCAGTGCGGATCTGACCGGGATAAGGAGGCCAAAAGAGGGCTTGCCTATTTGCGTTCTCTGTTTAGAGAGGCAGATGCCTGATATGGGCGGGGAGCGGTTTGGCGGTCAGGTACGGCTTTATCAGGTGAATACGGTGATCGTAGGCACAGGGGCAGCAGGATTTAACGCGGCGGATCGGCTTTGGTCCCTGGGGCAGCAGGATATTGCCATGGTCACGGATCACGTAAAAGGGGGAACTTCCCGCAATACCGGTTCTGATAAGCAGACCTATTATAAGCTTACGATGGCAGGCGGGGAACCGGACAGCGTGGAGGAGATGGCAAAGACCTTGTTTTCGGGCCGGTGCGTGGACGGCGATCTGGCGCTGTGTGAGGCGGCGCTGTCTGCCAGGTGTTTTTTCAGGCTGGTGGAGCTGGGGGTGCCATTTCCCCATAACGGTTTTGGGGAGTATGTGGGATATAAGACGGACCATGATCCCAGGCGCCGGGCCACCAGCGCGGGGCCATATACTTCCAGGTATATGACGGAGCGTCTTGAGGAGTCGGTCCGTCAAAAAGGGATACGGATATTCGACCGGATGCAGGTCATCGATGTGCTGTCCGATAAAAAAAGGGTTTACGGACTTCTCTGCCTGGATCTGACCTGCGCCCACAGCCAGAGAGACCGATTCGTCCTGTTTCGCTGTGAAAACGTGATCTATGCTACAGGAGGTCCGGCAGGGATGTACGCGGACTGCGTGTATCCGGCAGGGCATTATGGAGCCAGCGGCCTGGCCTTTGAGGCGGGGGTTAAGGGAAAGAACTTAACAGAGTGGCAGTATGGGATGGCGTCTGTGAGACCAAGGTGGAATGTTTCCGGAACTTATATGCAGGTTTTGCCCAGATTTTATTCGACGGATGAAAAGGGCGGTGATGAGCGGGAGTTTCTGGCAGACTTTTTTGATGACCCTTATGATATGATGGACCTGATATTTTTGAAAGGGTATCAGTGGCCCTTTGACGCGCGAAAGGTTATGGGGGGAAGTTCCGTTATTGATATTCTGGTGTACAGAGAGCGGGAGAAAGGCAGGAGAGTTTTTCTGGATTACCGGCGAAATCCCTGCCGGGGAGCTTTGGACCCGGGGCGTCTTGGCAGTGAGGCAAAGGAGTATCTAAGCCGGGCCGGCGCTTTTTTTGAAACGCCTTTTGAGCGTCTTAAACATATGAACCTTCCGGCGGTGGAGTTTTATCGGGAGCGGGGAGTGGATCTGGAGACACAGCCTTTGGAGATTACCTTGTGTACCCAGCATAACAACGGGGGATTGTCTGTTGATAAGTGGTGGCAGACGAATATTGAGGGATTTTTCGCGGTGGGGGAGGTAAGTGCCAGCCACGGCGTATACCGTCCCGGCGGCAGCGCCCTTAATGCCGGTCAGGTGGGCTCTGTTCGGGCGGCGCAGTATATTGCCGCCCGAAGACAGGATGGTCCGGGAGATCAGGATGTGTTTGCAAAGCTGGCCGAAAAGGCGGTTGAGGAGATGAAGGCCCTGTCGGACCATGCGCTGGAGCCGCCGGATAGTCCGGCGGACAAGGAAGGGGAACCGCGGATAAGCGCCGGCCGGCTGTGGAAAAGAGCGGCCCGGCGGATGAGCCTGTGCGGCGGCGCCATCCGAAACGGGGCTAAGATCGCGGCTGCGCTGGAGCAGGTGAAAGGAGAGCTGGATGGATTGTTTCAGACGGTGGCCATCCAGGGGCCAAAGGAATTATGGCAGGTGTTTCGCCTGCGGGACATTCTCATAAGCCAGTATGTCTATTTGGCGGCTATGAAAGATTATGGGGAGCGAAACGGCAAGAGCCGGGGAAGCGCTTTATACACGGACCCTTCGGGGCAAAAGCCGGCGGACTGCCTTCCGGATGAATTTGCGTTCTGCCTGGAGGAGGACGGCGGCACGGATCTGGTGCAGGAGGCGGAATTAGGGGAAAGGGAGGTTTTGTTTACCTGGCGTCCCGTCCGTCCGCTGCCGGGGGCAGAGGAGTTTTTTGAGAATGTGTGGAGGGATTTTCGGGAAGGACGTCATATGGATCGGTGATCGCCTGTTGATATGGAAGGAGAAAAGAGGTATAATCGTATGGATGCATTTGACAGGTAAATCGGAAAGAAAGAGGGTATGAATGATGTCTGGTATCTACACATCCGCGGATCAATTGATCGGGAAAACACCGCTGCTGGAGTTGACCCGCATAGAAGAAAGGCTTGGCCTGAAAGCTAAAGTCCTTGCAAAACTGGAGTATCGAAACCCTGCAGGTTCCGTGAAGGACCGGGTGGCAAAGTCTATGATCGACCAGGCGGAGGCGTCTGGGCAGTTAAAGCCGGGGTCTGTGATCATTGAACCGACTTCCGGCAATACGGGAATTGGCCTTGCGGCGGTTGCGGCGATCCGGGGATACCGGATGATCATTGTCATGCCGGACACCATGTCCGTGGAGCGGCGTCAGCTGATGAAGGCTTACGGGGCTGAGCTGGTGTTGACCGATGGGGCCAAGGGCATGAAAGGGGCTATTGAGAAGGCCGGGGAGCTGGCGGCAGAGATCCCTCACAGCCTTGTTGCGGGACAGTTTGTGAATCCTGCCAATCCGGCGGCCCACCGCCTGACTACAGGGCCGGAGATCTATGAGGATACGAAGGGAGCCGTGGATATCTTTGTGGCCGGCGTGGGAACCGGAGGGACCATCACGGGAACCGGTGAGTATCTGAAAGGGAAAAAGCCTTCGGTGAAAGTGGTGGCCGTGGAGCCTAAAGGATCCCCGGTGCTTTCCGGGGGCAGCGGAGGGAGCCATGGGCTCCAGGGGATCGGAGCCGGGTTTGTGCCCGATGTGCTGAACACAAAGATCTATGATGAGGTGATGACCGTGTCCGATGAGGACGCTTTTGCCACAGCAAGGCTGATGGCCAGAAGCGAGGGCGTGCTTGTGGGGATCTCGTCGGGAGCTGCGGCCTGGGCGGCTTTGGAACTGGCTAAAAGGGAGGAGAATGAGGGGAAGGTGATAGTGACGCTGCTGCCGGATACCGGGGACCGGTATCTGTCCGCGGGGCTGTTTGATGAATGATGGAAAACCCCAAGATGGTTGAGCCTGCGGCTTGAGTATCTTGGGGTTTTTGTGATGGTTTAGATGGGGAAACCATGGGTGGATATAAGCTTGGTGTCCAGAGAGGCGTTCTGGATGCTGGTCGCCACCAGCGGGAAATGGCAGAAGGATCCGGTGGGAACAAGGTTGGAATATGACAGGCAGGCCGTAAGCGAAAAGCTGGAGCGGAAGATGGGGATGTCCTCGATCAATATGCTGATGGATGCTTTTTGCGGGCGGGGTGATCTTAGTCTTTTGTTTCAGAAAACGTAATATTCACCAATTCTGCTTCCGGCAATCCGCCACCTTTTTGGCATACCCCAAACCCCAGAAAACATGTAACACCGTTTAGCTCATTCTCCCATCGGATTCTTTCCCGAAATTCAGAGAGCGCTCCAGGCACATCATCAATAACCGCTTTTTCGTCACAGGTCTGTCGAAAGTTATCATAGACCTGTGTTTGGTTTTGGAATCCGCCGTACAAAATCGTTGCGAAACTTACGGCTTTCCCCCAATCTTCCTGAGGAATATTCGACTGGGATCCTTTTGAAGTGAGAAAGTTGATCTGAAGGATTCTTTTGTCACTACTTTCTACACTTGAAACGAATGTGGATGGCTGTCCCTGGCTATTGTTAAGGGTATATAAGATATGCCCGTCTTTCAGAATTTCCTCTTCTGCCACGTCCCAGGCTAATCCGCTTTCTGACAGGGCGTCTTCCAGCACTTGTCTCTGAAGAGGAAATGCCGGCACAGGCATCCTATGGTTTTTATAGCTATAGAATGCGAGGATGGCTATGCATAGCAGGAACATTATAATAACGATTTGTTTTATTCTGATTTTATTTCGCATGTTATATCCTCTGGTAAAGTCCGATCCTTTAAAAAGTTTTCGTTAATAGGGAATATATTAACATGATATTATAGGGAATAAAAAAAGTCAATAGTTGCAGTTTATGATAGCTGAATTGCTGGATTGTTGAGTGAGCAAAGTAGGGGCGAGGATTGTTGTGAGGCCAGGCAGAGGAGAGATGTCCCGTCCGGGTTCAGATATGCCAAACATTCCGCTTTGGGCTCATCTCCATGGCATATATTCACCCTGCCGGGACATCTCTCCTCTGCCTGGCAAAACCAGAATTCGCTGGCTAAGGTTTGCTCACTTAAGGTAGTTTCGGTAGGGGACGCTGCTTCAACTTTGCAGCGAAAAATAGCTTCTTTTTAGGGCCTCAAGTATATTGTTGAGTAAGGTTAAGGTGATGTTGCTGTGAACCTGAAAGGATCTGCAGACAAAGCAGTTATCTTATCACTACAGAGTCGAAACAGCCCCCCTTCCCTCCCTGGCTCTGCGACAATCTCCGCCCATTGCTCACTCAGCAATACAGCAACATAACGAATTTAAAGTTCCGGTTTATCCGGCGGGGAGCGTCAACGGTTATTTATCGTGCTTGCCGTAATCCTAAACCCGGAACTGGTATTCCTTGATGAATTGACTACGGGACTTGATACAAAAGCCCGGCGCGATGTCTGGAAAATTTTATCAGAATTAAAAAGCAAAGGATTGACTATGGTTTTAATTTCTCACTTTATGGACGAAGTAGAAGCCCTGTGTGACGAAACCTGTATTTTGAGAAAAGGGAAAGCCGTATTTTTCGGAACGGTTGAACAGGCAAAGCAAGCCGGTAGGCGCGAAACATTTGAGGATGCTTATCTTATGCTTTCCGGCGAGGAGGGAGAGAACGAATGAGATCATTTTGGATACTTTTGAAAAATGAATTGAAATTGAATATACAAATATGTCCCAATGTGATAGAATCAAACAAAGCGCTTACGTTAAAACATATCCCCAAAATCCATAGAAATGAGGTGTATAAATTGCATACAATCTTTCAAAGAACGGAAATTTCAGAACCAACCTTGTTCAGCCCCTCCGACACCACCAAAAGAATAGCGGATTTTCCTGAAATATGCGTTTCCACATTTTCTGACAATATCATCCGAAAATTTTCTTCTTTGGACAACGTTGAAAAAATAGCAGAGCTTTGCTCGGCAAACGGCACAGTGCCGGTCTATCGGATCTATTACAAGAATACGGCCATCGCTTTTTATCGTTCCATGGTAGGCGCGCCTGCGTGTGTTTGCTGTTTTGAGGAGATCGTTGCTATGGGAGCTAAAAAGTTTGTTTTGTTTGGTTCCTGCGGAGTCTTGGACAGTGATAAAGTAAAAGACAGCATAATCATTCCTGTCTCTGCCGTCCGCGACGAAGGTACCAGTTATCACTATCTGGCGCCTTCGCCGGAGATCGGAGCAGACGCCCGCGCCGTTGAACTATTAGAAAAAATATTGACAGATTGTGGTTACTCTTATGTCAAAGGCAAAACATGGACATCGGACGCGATCTACAGAGAAACGCTCTCCGCCATTGAAGAGCGCCGCCAAGAAGGCTGTCTTGCTGTAGAAATGGAATGTGCTTCTATGTTGGCAGTTTCAAAATACCGACACATTCCCTTTATTCAATTTTTATATGGAGCAGATGACCTTAGTTCGGAAACATGGGAGATCAGGGATTTGATGTCTTACGGTCTTACCAACGCGGAAAAATATATGGTGCTTGCCTTTGAATGTGGAATTGCCATGTAAAGGGCTGAGCGGATCAGCCGCAGCTTACGGGTATTGCCTGTATCAGCGGGCTGATCTCGTTTTCGCAGAACAGGCTGAGCTTGTGGAGCGCTCTGGTGCAGGCCACATATAAAAGGCTTTTGTCGTCTTCGCTGCGGTAGTTTTGGCTGTCCGCGTCACAGATGATGACGGCGTCAAATTCCAGCCCCTTTGCCATATACACAGGGATGATGAACACGCCCTGCAGATCCGACACGGTTTCGTTGCCGATCAGCTGAACGTTCATCCGGGACTTTATTGTTTCCCATAAACGGGCAGAATTACTCTGGGTTTTGCAGATCAGGCCGATGGAACGGAATCCCTGTTCCAGGCAATAGGTCACCTCTGTGCCAATGGCATCAATAAAGGCTTCGGCGCTGTCAGCCGCCAGTACTTGAGGAGCAGCGCCGTTTCGGTTGAAGCTTTTTATTGCCTGATCTTGCGGAAGGAACGACAGGCTGAACTCCAAAATTTCATTGGTGCAGCGGAAACTTTTCTCCAACGTTACCAAGGAAGCTTTTTTCTTGTTCAGTATTTTCCGGATCTGATGATAAAGCGATAGATCCTCCTTCTTTTCAAGGGTCTGATGCATGTCCCCTAAGATCGTGAATTTAGCTTTTGGAAATAGCAGGCGGAAGATTTCATATTGGAGCGGGTAATAGTCCTGGGCTTCGTCAATGACCACCTGTTTGATGGTTCGATATTGGTTTGTTCCATATATTTTTAAATACAGATAAGCCACGGCAATGGCGTCGTCATAGGATAGCAGATCTGTTTCCAGGTTTTCCTTTGTGTACTCCCATAGTTCTTTTAAGGTTTCCGGCGAATTGCCGGGGGTAAGGCTGTAAAAATACGATTCATTGTGAAACAGTATTTTGTACAGCCGGACGATATCCAAAGTGATCAGCTTCTGGATCTCCTGTTTGACTATGTTTTTTTCTTCTCGCTGTTCCCTGGGGGTTTCTACACCGAAGATTATCTCCAGAATATGATCTTCTAATTGTTCCAGCTTTGCCCCCAAAGGCGTTTCCGGTCTTCCCGAGATTTTAGCTTTTAAAGTCTCTTTGGATACAATACAGCTTCCTTCGTAATAGATGTCGTCAAATTCTATCCATTGATAGGGAATATCCTGGAGAAAACGGTCTAATATCTCCTGAAAGCTTTTTGACGTTTTCCATTCCATGCTTCTTTTTCTCACGTTCTTATATGGGGAGTCGGCGATCATGTGTTCTAAAAAATCGTTTCGCGGCTCAATGGCCCTGTCTTTTATAATATCGCCCAGCAGATCGTCAAACACCGCGCAGACAATGTTATCTTCTCCCAATTCAGGCAGTACGTTGGAAATATACTGTTCGAATATGGAATTGGGGGAGATGATGATGATATTATTTGCGGTCAGCTTCGTCTTAAGCCCCTGGTACATAAGATAGGCGGCGCGGTGGAGGGCAATGGATGTTTTGCCGCTTCCGGCAGCTCCCTGGACCATTAACAGATCGTTTTCCATATCCCGGATAACGATGTCCTGCTCCTGCTGGATGGTCTCAACAATGGCTTTCATTTTCTGCGAGGCGTTTTGCGATAACAGCTGTCTCAAAAATTCATCCACGATCCGCACATCCGCGTCGAAAAAATATTCCAGCGTCCCGTTTTTTATTTCGTACTGACGTTTTAAAAGGAGCTGTCCGGTTAAGCGGCCGCAGGGGGCGTCATAAAAGGCTTCCCCGGTCATAAAGCGGTAAAAGATACTGGCAATGGGAGATCTCCAGTCGTAAACCACCATTTCCTGATAGCGGTCCTTCTTTAGGGAAGTCCGCCCGATATAGATCTCCTCAACGTCGTCTTCGTCATCGAATCGGAAATCAATCCGAGCAAAATAGGGTGATTGTATCATGGTTTCCAGCAAATGGATCCGGTGTTCCTGCTCCTCGTAATCAATGATCTTGTCTGTAACAGGATTGACGTACTGGCTTAATTCCGCAAGCGCCTCAAAGCCGTCGGATGTCCACAGGTTTGTGATGGCGTGTTCCGTATTTTCCCAGCTCTCTTTTTTGGCCTCAATGATCTCGGACTTCTTTCTCTGGGCTGCTTCTTTTGCCTGCGTTAATTGTTCCTGAGCGAAAGCTATGGTCTCTTTTAATCTCTTTTCTTCGTACTCTCTTAGCGGCTGTTTGCTTTCCATAATAACTGCTGCGACCTCCTTATAAAAGCGAAAGAACATAGTCTGCTGAAACATTGCCATGGTAGTGTATCACAGATCCGTATGCAGAAACAGTCTTGTATTCGTAAGGCTTGTATGGTATTATAATAGTGGAGAGAAAAGCGGCGTTTGTCACGGCAGGATCAGTGGCGATACCGTTTATTTTTTGTCCTATCTTCCGGAATGGTCTAAGATATGAGGAAGAGATCAACGGTGAATGGAGGCGGTGGATATGGAGTGGGAACGGTTGCTTTCAAAAGATAGATTTGCAGGTCAGGGAGACAAAAGAGAGGGGACTTACAAAAATGATTACGACACCATCATATGCAGCACGCTGTTTCGCAGGCTGCAGGACAAGGCCCAGGTGTTCCCCCTTGAGGAGGACGATTATGTAAGAACCCGTCTGACCCATTCTCTGGAGGTGTCGGCCATTGGGAAACGGCTGGGGGAGCTGGTGTTTCAGCAGCTAAAGGACCAAAAACGGGATCGGTGGTTTTCATGCCACTGGGAGAAGGAATTTTCCGACGTGCTTTTGTGCGCAGGGCTGGTCCATGATATCGGCAATCCGCCTTTTGGCCACTTTGGGGAGTACGCGGTGAGGGAGTGGTTTCAGGCTCATCTGGGGGAGCTAAGGCTGGGCGGGAAACCGGTAGAAGAGCTGCTTGGCCCGTGGCAGATCCAGGATCTGTACCATTTTGAGGGAAATGCCCAGTCTTTGCGGCTGCTTTCCAGAACGCCCTATCTGGGAAAGATGGAAGGGTTCAACCTTTCTTTTGGCGTGCTGGCCGCCATTATAAAGTATCCGGTCTCTTCAAAGGAACTGGCAGAGGATGCCAAGGGACGTTACCGGAAGATGGGGTATAATTGGGCGGAGCGGGATCTGTTCCAGGAGATCAATGCGCATACGGGGATGAACGGCAGGAGGCATCCTCTGTCCTACCTTTTGGAGGCTGCGGATGATATTGCGTATCGGACGTCGGATCTGGAGGATGCCATGGTGAAAAAAGTGCTGAATTTCTCCAGAATCGTGGGGGAGATGGAGCGGTATGGACAGACGGTGTGGGACGGTGTTTTCTGCGGGGAGGCCGAAGGGGGGATGGGAGTAAAGGATGCATGGGGCGAAATGGACGAAAGAGGAGGAGCGTGCGTCGGGGCGGCAGAGGAAGGGAATGTATGCAGCGAAAGGGTGACAAAGGGGGAAGAGGAGAAAAGCCGAAAGATCCAGGTGGCCAGGGGCGTGAGGGCCTGCATAGACAGGCTTAGGCAGCTGTATCGGGAGGAGATCTCGGCAGGCGGCAGGAAGCCGGAGCTGACGGCGGTGCAGCGGTGGAATCAGTTTATGCAGGAAGTCATGGTGAAGGACGCGGCCAATGGGTTTGTAGCGAACTACGACAGGATCATGGCGGGGACTTTGGAGGGGGATCTGTTTGAGGGGACGGTTTCCGGGCATATCATCCAGGCCATTTCAAAGCTCAGCGAGGAGTTTATCTATACCAGTTCCGTGAAGATCAAGACAGAGCTGTTTGGGCGCAGGGTTATTGAGTCTCTATTGGGACAGTTTATGGCAGGGGCGGTGAAGTATGATACGGACGAACCGGCTACTTTTATTGACAAAAGGTCCATGGATATGATCTCCGGGTTCTATAAGGGGATGTACCATGAGCAGGCAAAGGAAAAGAGCGAAGGCGACAGGCTGTATCTGCGGATCCTGATGGTGACGGATTATATCAGCGGGATGACGGATAATTATGCCAAAAGGCTGTACAAGGAGCTGTTTGGGTAGGCTTTGGGGATGAGAGTTTGGGGATGAGAAAAAATATGGTTGACAGAGGCTTGTATTTTGGTATATGATAGCTCTAATGTAAAAGAAAGAGGTAAGTGTATGTTAAGCATTGTGGCAGAAGACAGAAGAAGCGCAAATTAAATATTTGCCGGGAATGGGTTTCAGGCGGGAGACAGTTTTAGTTTTGGTTCCCTCTGGAAGTCTGCCCGAAGGCTGGCGTCTGGAGGATGCCGGCGTGTCTGCCTTACGATGCTTGGCGTAGTTTGAGAATAGAATTTGGGATCCGCGGACGGAATGGATCTTGAATGGGAAAGCATGGCTGTATGGTCATGCTTTTGTTGTGCTTAAAAATAGAGATAGATTGCGGAAAGGATTTACACGGATATGATCAATACGGAAAAAGCGCTGGAATTTCATAAGATTAAAGAAATCTGGTCAGGGTTCGCGCTGACGGATTTTGCCCAAAAAGAGATTGAAGAATTGCAGCCTTATTTGTCAGAAAATGAGCTGCGGGCCAGGATGCGGGAGACCAGCCAGGCCAGGCAGATGATTGAAGGGTGGGGCAATCCGCCTCTTGTGTCCCTGGAGGGGATACGGCAATGGTTTTGCCTGGCCCAAAAGGGTGAGTGTCTTACGCCGGGACAGCTGGAGGATATTGAGATGGCCCTGGTGGCTGTGGGGAGGCTGAAAGGGTATCTGACCAGGTGCCGGCAGCAGGAGATCCCACTGGCGTATTATGACGAAAATCTCGACGCTCTGGAGGAGCTAAGAGAGGCGATTCATGAGCAGATCCGAAGCGGGCAGGTGGAATCCGGCGCTTCTAAGCTGTTAAGATCGTTGCGTGAGGACATAGTCAGGGCGGAGTCCGGCATGAGGGAGAAGGCGGATTCGGTCATGAGGGCCAACAAGGAGTGTATGTCCGACAGTTTCAGCACCCTGCGCAACGGGCATCTGTGCGTTCCGGTGAAGAAGGAGTATAAATTCCGGATAAACGGCAGCGTCATCGACAAGTCGTCCACCGGCAATACCCTGTTTATGGAGCCGGCATCGGTGGCGGCTTTGCAGCAGAGGCTGGAGCTTCTGCGGATCGACGAGGAAAATGAGGAGCGGCGGATCCTTTACGGGTTAAGCGCCATGGCGGCTGATGAGGCTGAGGCTATGGAGCAGAATATGGGGATGATGGAAAAGCTGGATTTCATTTTCTCCAAAGGCAGATTGAGCCTGGAGTACGACGGGGTGGAGCCGGAATTGAATACAAAAGGGCAGTTGGTCATTGATCAGGGACGTCATCCGCTGATCGACCGGGGTGTGTGCGTGCCTTTGTCCCTTAAAATGGGGGAAGGCGTCCGGGGAATGGTGATCACCGGGCCCAATACCGGGGGAAAGACAGTGGCCATAAAAACGGCGGCGCTGATCTCCTTAATGGGGCAGTGCGGGCTTCATGTACCCTGCGTGAGGGCGCAGCTTCCTATGAGGAGTGATTTTCTCTGTGACATTGGGGACGGGCAGAATCTTTCGGAGAATCTGTCTACGTTTTCGGCCCACATTGCCAATGTGCTGGAGATCCTGGAGCGGGTGGGAAGCGACAGTTTGGTGGTCATGGACGAGCTGGGCTCCGGCACAGACCCTGCGGAGGGGATGGGCATCGCCATCGCTATTTTAGAGGAACTGAAAAAGAGCGGGGCCATATTCCTGGTGACCACCCATTATCCGGAGGTGAAGACTTACGCCCAGGAGACAAAGGGGATCATCAACGCCAGAATGACTTTTGACAAGGAGAGCCTTAAGCCTCTGTATCAGCTGGTGCCCGGGGAGGCGGGGGAGAGCTGCGCTCTGTATATTGCCAGAAAAATGGGGATGCCTAAAGCCATGCTGCAAACAGCCATGGAGGCGGCTTACGGGGAGGCGGCCTGGAAGCGGGCAGAGGACGGCATGGAGTTATTAGGGGCGGCAGAGACCCTTATAAAGAGGAAGACCGGAGGGATCCGGAAGAAGAAGGACAGCAGGAAACGGCAGGAGGAGGCAAAAAAGTTCTGCGTCGGCGACAGCGTTATGGTGTACCCGGACAAAAAGATCGGCATCGTGTGTCAGCAGGCCAATGAGAAAGGGGTTTTGCGGGTCCAGCTGGGGGACAAAAAGATCTGGGTGAACCATAAGCGGGTGAAGCTTAAAGTGGCGGCCCATGAACTGTATCCGGAAGATTATGATCTTTCTATTGTTTTTGATACGGTGGAAAACCGGAAGATGCGCCACGATATGGAGCGAAAATATGTGGAAGGCGGGGAGATCGTCATCGAGACGGGGCCGGCAGGCCGTTAACGGGCGGACATTTTAACGTACAGGAAGGAGAAAGGGGAAAAGGGCGGCATGGTTCGTATACAGGCAGAGAATTTCAGCTTGGATCAGATATGGCAGTCAGGGCAGTGTTTTCGCATGGTCCAGGTGGAACATAAGGAAAGCGGGGACAAGGAGGAAGCCCGGTATGAGATTACGGCGGGGCAGAGATATGTGGAGGCGGTCTCTTTTAACGGAGGCTGCCTGCTGTCCTGCGGGGAACGAGAATTTGAGGATTTCTGGCGGGAGTATTTTGATCTGGACGGCGATTATGGGGCGTATATCAGCCGCATTGATCCCAAGGACAAGTATCTTTGCCAGGCGGCCAGGCTGGGATGGGGGATCCGGATATTGAGGCAGGGTCTGTGGGAGACCCTGGTTTCATTTCTGATCTCCCAGCAGAATAATATTGCGCGCATCCGCCGGTGCATTGACAATATCAGCAGGAAGTATGGAGAGAGGCTGGTCAGCGAGGGCGGAACTATATACTGGGGGTTTCCAAAGCCGGAGGATTTGGCGGGCCTTGAGGAGGATGAACTGATGGCCTGCAACCTGGGCTACCGCAGCAAGTATGTGGTGCGGGCGGCCAGAAGCGTGGTATCGGGAGAGGTGGACCTTGACAAGGTGAAGGGCATGAGTCACAGAGAGGCAAAAGAGGAACTTTTGAAGTTGTTTGGGGTGGGGGAGAAGGTGGCGGAGTGCGTCTGTCTGTTTGGATTGCATCACCTGGAGGCGTTTCCGGTGGATACCCATATAGATCAGGCTTTGGAGAAGCATTATAGAAGGGGATTTCCTAAGAGGAAGTATAAGGGGATCCAGGGGGTGATGCAGCAGTATATCTTTTACTATGAACTGCATGGCGACAAGGGGGTCTGCTTTGTCCGGTAACTGTGAAAAGGTCTGATTTTACAGAAAAGTGATGTTTGACTCCTTTCTCCTGATATTTAAATTATAAATGTTTTTGTTTAAATTGCCAATGTCTATATTTAAATATTTATATTTAATATTTTCATATTATCATTGTATTTATAAATATTTTCATTTATAATAGTAGTATGAAAGGAAGGTGGCTATTTTGGCAGTATCCGAACAAATAAAAATATTATGTGTCAAGCTTAATATAAGCGTTTCAGAACTGGCACGCTTATATCAAACCAGTCCTCAAGCGTTTAGCCAAAAAATGAAACGTGAAGGATTTACTCCCGCAGAGTTAAAAAAAGTAGCAGAGGTCGCAGGATGTAAGTATGAAAGTAGTTTTATTCTCCCAAATGGCGATAGAGTAACCGATTGATAAATATTAACAGTAGGCAGCAGCCCCCCATAACCACACCCAGAAAGGAGAATCTCATGTCTGAAGTATTAGCCCACGAAAACATTTACACAGAAGAGGACTACTACAACCTGCCGGAAGATGTCAGAGCCGAACTCATAGACGGTCAAATCTATTACATGTCGGCTCCCAGCAGGATACACCAGGAAATACTTGGCTTTATATTCAAAAAAATTGCATATTATATTGACCAAAAAAAAGGCCCCTGCAAGGTCTACCCGGCCCCCTTTGCCGTTAAGTTGTTTTTCGAAGATGACAGAAACGTGGTGGAGCCGGACATCAGCGTAATTTGTGACCCCGACAAGCTGACGGACCAGGGCTGCGCCGGGGCGCCGGACTGGAGTGTGGAGATTGTCTCTCCCAGCAATTCCAGCCATGACTATATCCGAAAATTGAACTTGTATGCTGACGCTGGGGTAAGGGAGTATTGGATTGTGAATCCCATAAAAGAGACTATCTTTGTGTATCATCTGGAAGAAACCAAATTTGAAGCCGCCGCTTACACTTTCCAGGACAAAATAAAGGTCAACATTTATGACAATCTGCTGATTGACTTTACAGAGTTGGGACTGTAATCCTCTTTAGCAGGGCCTTCGGGACTATTCCTGGGGGCCTTTTCTTTGGCAGCAGGCTCACGCTTCCAAAGCTGATAAGAAAACCGCCCCTGACACTCCCCAAAAGTACAAGGGCGGTTTTCTCTGTCTGTTCATGTTTTAGAGCCTATTTTCGCCTTTTATTCCATTTTTAACCTTGTGCCATTTGAAGCCCTATCCCACGGTTTTTCACTTTTAAAATTTTCTGCTATTCCAGTCCGCCCATCTGCTTTATGGCCTTTATGGCAAAGGTAAGAGTGCGTCCGCAGGCGACGCCGGGCATCAGGCAGGGGTAGTTGTTGGCAAAAAAGCTGCCGGACATATCGCCGGTAATATACAGCCCCTCAATCGGATTGCGGTTTTCATCCAGGGCCTGGGTGTTCTCATTGATGGCGATGCCCTGTTCCGTAGTAAGAAGGGATGCCCCCAGCCAGCAGCCATAGAAGGGAGCCTGGCGGATGGCGCTTAAACGGGGCGCCATTTTTCCGAAGTCATCATCGCTCTGGGCGTCGTACAGTTCATTGTAGCGTTCTACGGTTGCCAGGAAGCTGGCTTTGGCTTCGGCGTCAAAGCCCAGCTTGTCGGCCAGTTCCTCCAGAGTATCTGCCTGGAAGATGAGTCCTTCTTCTACATACTGGGCGATCTGTCCCTCCATCATGCCGGGAACGTTGCGCGCCATGGCGGAGCAGCCGATAGTGTGGAACCGCTTGATATCCTCCATGTAGTTGGCGTCATGGATTTGGGCGTACACACGTCCCGGCTGGTTGCCGGCAGCGTAGGAGGTGTCGTTGTAAGGGCTGGATTCGTTGGTGAAGCGCAGGCCCTTGCGGTTTACTTTCAGGAAAGGCTGGGTGCCTGGATTGTACTGTTTAACGGTACCCGGAAATGCCTTGCCGCCAAAAGAGGAGGGGCTGTCCACATAGCCGCCGTCTACGCCGGGAGCCACCAAGCCTCTGTCAAACAGCATGGGAGCCGCTTCTTTGTCCAGGGACGCTCCTGCCCACATAGCTGCCCGGATGCCCATGCCCTGGTCGCTGGGACTGAAGCTGCAGGCGGTGGTAACGCTGGTCCCCAGAGGGTCTAAGGCTTCCATCATGTAAGGATTGCCGGGATATCCGCCGCAGGCTAAGAGAACGCCTTTAGCTGCGTTGATACGGACAAATTCGCCAGAGGATTTCTGGGCGATAATGCCGGTTACGCGTCCGTTTCCGTCTTTTTCCAGTTTTACCAGGCTGGTGTTAAAGTCAACGCTGTAGCCAAGACCTTCTATGTACTGCTGGAATACTTCGTTGCGGGGGATTTGGGAGCCATGGTAGGTGTGTTCCTGCTCCGGGAACATATAGTCCGGACTGTCGGGGCTTTCGGGCCACCGGGCTTCCTCACCGGCAGTAAATACGCAGCTGTAGTTGTAGGGATCGCTTTCCAGTATTCCGGCCACGAAATCATGCATGGCGGCGGATTCGTTGATCCAGGTGGATACTACCCGCTGGTCGCATTTGCCGGAGGCATAGCGGCTGATCTCAGCCAAAAGCTTTTTGCGGTTTACGGTAACGCCGGCTTTTTTTGACTCGGAACTGTCAATGGCGCCGTACCAGTGGCGGGTGTCCTGGACTACGGGATTCTGTTCAATGACGCGGAATTTTAACCCTTTCTGGGCTGCGTACGCGGCTGCGCACATGCCGCCGTTTCCGGCGCCCACAATGAGGATATCCGTGTCCCAGGTTTCGGCAATCGAACTGTCGTCTATGATGGGCTCAGTTCCCAGCCAGTCGTCGGCGCTTCCCTTGTCAACGGTGATGACTTCCATAACCGCTTCTCCCCTTGCCTGGGCAAAACATTTGCCGGCGGCTGTAATGACAGCCTGGGAGGTGATGGTGGAGCCGCTCACTGCGTCAATTTCCGTGCTCTGGGCTGCCAGAAGGGCTTCTTTTAAGGCGTCCCCCGCATCCTGACCATAACCCGGTGTTTCGCCGGATACGTCCAGTACCACATCGGTGACCTTCTCTTCATCAAATGTCATGGTGACTGTGATGGTGCTGTGGATGCCGTCGGCAGTGCCTGTGTAGGTGCCGGGGATGTAGGTTCCGTTTCCCGCGGAAGCTGTTTCGGTGGCAGTCTCGGCCGCTGTTGTGGTGGATTCGGCTGCCGCGCTGGTGGCGGGGGATTCTTTTGCGGCGCAGCCTGCGATGGAGCTGACAGCGGCTGCCCCTACGGCGCCTGCAACGCCTTTTAGAAAGCTGCGGCGTGTTAATTGTTCTGACATGATTTTCCTCCTCCTACTTGATGTTGATTTAGGGCTATTATAAAACCTGAACCAGGAGCCAAGTCAAGAAAGGGAGTTAAAAAACATGTATTTTTTGTCAGAGACGGGGAAAGAAGGCGCCATATAATTGTAGGGGGAATGAAATTATGGTAAAATCAGTGGCAGGAGATACCAGCAGGTGAGAAGATAGGAAAACAGGATTGATTTGGGGAAAAGGCAGGAGGAGGAGAGCGGGATGAACAGACATTATAAGATTGGTGAATTTGCGAAAAACCTGGGAGTTAGTGCCGGGTTTTTAAAACACCACGAGAAGTACGGGCTGCTGAAACCTAAAGTGGCGGAGTCAGGATACCGATATTATGATTTTTACCAGGCTATGCTGGTGGTGCAGTGTATCCGCCTGCAGAATATGGGATTCACCAGCAAAGAGGTAGCGGATGTTTTGAATGATACGGCCTCGGCGGATATGGCGGCTTTATTTAAGGAAAAACGGGAATTGATCGCCAGGAAGTATCGTCTTTACAGGGAGATCCTTCAATATATGGACCAGCTGTCCGGCCCGGGACAGGAGGCGGAATGGAGGGACGAGGGCGGAACGTGGAGTATCGTCAGGCCAGAACCGTTTTATTATTTGGAGAATGCCTGTGAGGGACAGTTTGCGGGAAATCAGGGGCGGTATGAGGCGGCTCTTAGATGGAATGAGTATATGCCTGTGGTGGAGACTTGTTCACGGTTTGAGCGGCTGGATGTTCGGCCAAGGATGGAGTCTGTAGGACAGTGGTATATGGGACTGCGGATATTAAAGACTGTGGCAGACCGATTGGAGTTATTCCGTAATGAGGAGGTAAGGCTGGTAGAGCCGGAAAAGTGCCTGGTTTACTCTGTGAGGGAAAAACGGAAGCGGAATCTGGACAGCCCGCAAAGGGCGGTGGAATTGATACTGGAAGATCCTCTGGGTATCTGCGAGAAACATGGTTTTTTGGTAAACGGGGATATTTTTTCTGTCCAAAGGTTTTGCTCCACGGCCCGCAAAGAGAATTACATGGAGGAGACCGTGCTGATTCCGGTGGGGCAGTAGGCAGGCTGTGATCTTCCAATTCTAATTTGGAAAACCTCTGCATATCCTTTTCTTATAAATTTAGCTGTTCAAACGGCTAAGAGCAGGAAAGGAAATGGCATATGAGTGAAAATCGTCCGCCGAAATTTGTAAATTTGGTCATATCTTTGGAATGTGTCCTTTTGGCTGCGTTTCTTATATTATTGTCCCCTGTGGGAACGGTGATCTCGGACAGCATGGCAGTAAGCGGCCAGGTGTCAGAGGCCGATAAAGAAGACGGGAGCAGTGAGAAGAAGCCCGATCAGAAAAAGGATTTTATAAAGTGGGTGGATTTCCAGGTGAACAAGGAGGCCATGCAGCAGGCGTTTCGGTATGATGTAGATACCTGCCAGTCAGAGATCCATCTTAACTGGATAGAGCTGCTGGCTTATCTGGGAGCCCGCTATGGAGGGGATTTTTCCAGGTATAAGGCAGCTGATATGAAGGCAATTGCAGACCGGGTCCTGGGCGGGGAGAAGATGGAGGATATCACAAGGGACATGAAATATTATTCCTATTACCTGGAAGCTTACGGGGCGGTGCTGGGCGGCATGGTAGGGGAGTTCAAGGTGGAGATTCCGATGTCGGAGGCTCCGGAATTTGCGCTTAAAGAACATGGAAACGAGGATCCTAATGGGGAAAGCGGGCAGTCCCAGGAGCATAAAGCGGATGACGGCAAAGTATGGGTGACAAAGTATGGACTGAAAGCCTTCTCACCGATTGCCAAGAATTATCCTTACAGTGATTACAGCGATTTCGGAGTCGCCCGCAGCTACGGTTTTAAGCGGCAGCATCTGGGCCATGACATGATGGGGCAGGTAGGAACGCCGGTGATAGCGGTAGAATCCGGCTATGTGGAGGCCATGGGATGGAATCAGTACGGAGGCTGGCGGCTGGGGATCCGAAGCTTTGACGGGAAGCGGTATTACTACTATGCCCATTTGCGGAAGAATTTTCCGTACCACAAATCTCTGCAGGAGGGGAGCATAGTTCAGGCAGGGGACGTGATTGGGTATCTTGGGAGGACCGGATACAGCAGGACGGAGAATACCAACAATATTGATAAACCGCATCTCCATTTCGGTATCCAGCTGATCTTTGATGAATCACAGAAGGACGGGAACAATGAGATTTGGATCGACTGTTATGAAATCGTGAAATTTTTGGCGGTGAACCGGGCGGAGACAGTGAAGAAACAGGAGACAAAAGAGTATTACCGGGTGTATCAAATGATTGATCCGGCCATACCGGGAGGGCCGGCGGAGCAGAGGATGCCGGAGGATGATGAGTAAGAGAAAGGAATGTTGTCCCTCTTTTGTACTTAATGTACTGGTGATTCTCCCCAATATATGTTACTATAACGGTAACAAAAACGCGAGAAGCAGGAGGGAATTATATTGAGAGATTTAGCGTATCTGAAGCTTTTGGCCAAAGAGTATCCCACCGTCAAGGCGGCTTCCAGTGAGATCATCAACCTGACTGCCATACGGGGGCTGCCGAAAGGTACGGAATATTTTTTCAGCGATCTCCATGGAGAGCATGAGGCATTTATCCATCTTCTGAAAAGTTCGTCAGGAATCATCCGGGAGAAGATCAAAGAGACATTTGGCTACGTGATCCCGGAGGAGGACCAGGAGGAATTGGCCAATTTGATCTATTATCCGGAGAAAGTCCTGCGGGTTTGGGAAAATGAGGGGAAGGCCACGGACGAGTGGAAGCGGATCAATATTTACCGGCTGGTGGAGATCTGCAAAGTGGTATCCTCCAAGTATACCCGCTCCAAGGTCCGCAAGAAACTTCCTGAGGAATTTGCCTATATTATTGATGAGCTTCTGCATGTAGACTATAAAGGGGAGAATAAGCGGGTCTATTACAGCGAGATCATCCGGTCTATCATTGACATCCATATCGCGGATAAGTTTTTGATCGCTTTGTGCCGGCTGATCCAGAACCTGACCATAGATAATCTCCATATTATCGGCGATATTTTTGACAGAGGGCCAAGGGCGGACCTGATCATGAACGAGCTGATGCAGTTTCATGATGTGGACATCCAGTGGGGCAACCACGATATCTCCTGGATGGGGGCGGCTACCGGTAACCGGGCCTGCATCTGCAATGTGCTGCGGATCGCCATCAGCTACAACAGCTTTGACGTGCTGGAGGACGGGTACGGCATCAATCTGCGACCGCTTTCCATGTTTGCCGCAAACGTTTACAAAAATGACCCATGCGCCCGGTTTGTTCCCCATATCCTGGACGAGAATATTTATGACATCGTGGACCCGGGGCTGGTGGCAAAGATGCATAAGGCCGTGGCCGTGATGCAGTTTAAGATCGAGGGGCAGATCATCCGGCGGCATCCGGAGTATCAGATGGATCAAAGGCGGCTTTTAGAGCAGGTGGATTTTCAGCAGGGGACCGTGAAGGTGGACGGGAAGACTTATGAGATGCTGGATATGTCATTTCCCACTGTGGACCCCAAGGACCCGTTGAAACTGACGGAGGAGGAGGAGGAACTGCTCCACACGCTGCGGCTTTCGTTTACCCACAGCCAGCTTCTGCACAAGCATGTGAAGTTCCTTTATTCCCATGGAGCCATGTACAAAACCTGCAACCAAAACCTGCTTTACCATGGGTGTATTCCTATGAAAGAGAATGGTAGCTTTGATTCCCTGGAACTGTTCGGGATCACCTACAGCGGAAAAAGGCTGATGGATATGATCGACAAGCTGGTGCAGAACGCTTACTTTCTGCCGGAGAGCAATCCGGACAAGGCAGTGGCCAGGGATTTTATGTGGTATCTGTGGTGCGGGGAAAAATCTCCGGTGTACGGCAAGGATAAGATGACGACTTTTGAGCATTATTTTATAGAAGACAAGCATACACATAAGGAGGTCATGAATCCCTACTATCAGCTAAGCGTCCGGGAAGAGTGCTGTGACCGGATCTTGGAGGAGTTTGGGCTTCGGGCGAAAAATGCCCACATAATCAACGGCCATGTGCCGGTGAAGATCAAGGACGGGGAGACGCCGGTGAAAGCCGGGGGAAAGCTTTACATCATCGACGGCGGGCTGTCTAAGGCGTACCAGAGCAAGACCGGGATCGCCGGGTATACCCTTATCTACAATTCCAGGCACCTGGCGCTGGCGGAACACAGGCCCTTTTGCCGAGGGAAGGAAAATACGCCTAAGGTGGCCATTGTGGAGAAGATGAAAAAGCGGGTCACGGTGGGAGATACGGATCTGGGGACGGAATTGATGGAGAAGATCGACGATCTCAAGGAACTGGTCAATGCTTACCGGGAAGGGGTCCTTAAGGAGAGGATGTATTGAATTTACCGTTTCTTTATGATTATTTAAGAATGTTGGCATTTACGGTTTTGGGGAATCATGGTAAACTAAAGCATGTTTGAAAATGAGTCTTTGAGGAGAAGATCAGGAAACCAGAAGAAAAGTAAGGGAGATTTGCATGAGAAAAGAAGAGTTTCTTCAGACATTGCGCCGGGCTCTGACCGGGGATGTGCCGCCGGGGGTGGTGGAAGAAAATATACGATATTATGACAGTTATATTACGGAGGAGGTCCGAAAGGGGCGGACAGAGGAGGAAGTGACCGGAGAGATCGGGGACCCCAGGCTGATCGCCAGGACCATTGAAGACACCACGGACGGGGCCGGGGAAGGCAGATATCAGACCGAGGGCAGCTATGCGTATGGCGGCAGCGGGGACACAAGCCAAAAGGGCGGGTACGGATCGGATCCTTACAGCCGCAGCCCCTACGGGGAGAGCAGCCAGGGCCGGAGACGGTCGTTTAGCCTGTTTCGAATGGACAAGTGGTATGGCAAGCTGATGGCCCTTTTGGTGGTCTTTGCGGTGATCTATGTGGTGTTCTCTATTATCGGAGGGATCTTTGCTTTGCTGATGCCGTTTATCGGTCCCCTTTTTATGATCTGGCTCATCGTGACCATTATCCGCAACAGCAAAAGACGGTGGTAACAGCATTTGGATTTATTACGAATTTTTTAAATTAAATACGATTTTTTCCCGTAAATACGGCTTTGAGACTGGTTTGTAACAGTTTCGAAGCCGTTTTTGCTTGACAAAGTAATAAATATGAAATATAATGATTAAAAAGTTAATAATTACGTAACAAATGATAATAAAATTTGAAATATCTGGTAAGGAGTTTAAATATGTTAAAGGAAAGAAAATTGGGATACAAGATCTGTACGGCGGCTTTATGCGGCGCTTTGACCTGGGGAGGCGCCATGGAAACTTGGGCAGCTTATGGGATGGCCAAGGGACCGGGAAGTATCATGCAGGATTACATAGTGACCATTGAGGCGGGGATTCATCCGGTTTATGACTCCATAGACGCGCAGAAGACTTTGAAGGAGGCTTCCCAGGGAGAAGTGTATGAGGTCATCTCTGACGAAGGCGACGGATGGGTGGAAGTACAGGTGGGAGACGACACCGGCTATATCCATACCAAGGAGGACGGCGTGGCGGTGAAAGGCGTTGATGAGGACACAGAGGAAGCGGATGCGGTTAAGAAGTCTTTGGAGGCTCAGCAGCAGGAAGATATTTCCCAGAGCCGCAGGCAGAACCTGGTGGCGTATGCCCTCCAGTTTGTAGGCGGCAGATATGTGGCCGGAGGAAGCGACCCTCATACAGGCGCGGACTGTTCCGGATTCAGCAGCTACGTGATGCTCCACGGAGCTAACGTATCCATTGCCCGCAGTTCTGGCGCCCAGTCCCAGCAGGGCGTGGATGTGAGCGCGGATCAGATGAGACCGGGAGACCTTATTTTCTACGGCAACGGCAAAAGAGTCAACCATGTAGCCGTGTATATTGGTAATGGACAAGTAGTCCACGCGTCCACAGAGCGGACAGGCATCAAGACCTCTCCGTGGAATTACAGAACTCCGGTCAGGATCAAGAACGTAATGGGAGATTGAGAAAAGACGTACATAGAGACATGAAAAAGTCCGGCAGGGGGTGCCGGACTTTTTTTGAGGGGAGTATCAATCTCTTTATAAGGATTTTTTGGGTTTAAGGGAAACCCTTACTCCTCCCCTATTATAATATAATTATTAAAAAAATGCAATCACAAGTATAAATCTTAAGGAGAAAGCCATACTAAGCCTGTAACAAAAATTCATTTTCAGGAGGTAGATACGATGGCAAGAAATAATTATAACGATATGGAAGATGCCAGAAACTGCAGAAACAACAGCCAGAACAACAATCAGAACAACAGCCAGAACAACAATCAGAACAGTAGCCGCAACAGCAGCCAGAACAACAATCAGAACAGCAGCCGCAACAGCAGCCAGAATAACAGCCAGAACAGCAGCCGCTAAGCGTCCGCCCTGCCAGTCAGCCAACGGATTCGCAGATCAGCAGATTCGCAGATCAGTCAATGGCCGGTTTTGCCGATGAAGGAAACGGATAGCCGAAGATTGGCCGGCAGGTCTGACCACTGGCAGAGTATCGGATATAAGCCGCCCCATTTTTGGGACGGCTTTTTATATTTTACATATACTGATAATAATAATAAGGACAGGTGATCGCATATGAGGTACCCGATCATCAGCATGAGGGAGCTGGACTGCTGGATATCCTGCAAAAGGCCCATGGAGCTTATTGATCTGCGGGCTCCGGGCGCTTATGAGTACTGCCATTTGACAGGCGCTGTGAACATTCCTTTTGAGGAACTGGAGGATATGATAGAGGAGGGGCGGCTGTGTGAATTTCAGAAAGGGGTTCCCCTTGTTTTGTACTGCCAAAGGGGGAGCCAGAGCCTGCTGGCCTGCAACCATTTGTCTCTGCTGGGCTTGCCGGTAATCAGTGTGGCCGGGGGAATGGCCGCTTACCGGGGCAGCTGGCTGGAATGGGGATAGAAATCCGCCTATAGAATCGGTTGACAGATCGTGCAGGTAAGCCTTAAAATAGTACTATTGATCAGAACCATACCAGGAGGAAAAATCATGAAATATATGTTTGCGTCCGATATACACGGATCTGCTCATTACTGCAGGAAGACGTTGGAAGCTTACAGGCAGTCAGGGGCAGACCGTCTTATTCTTTTAGGCGATATTCTGTACCATGGCCCCCGCAATGATCTGCCCAGGGACTATGCCCCCAAGGAGGTCATTGCCATGCTCAATGAGTATAAGGACCAGATTTATGCGGTCAGGGGCAACTGCGATTCGGAGGTGGATCAGATGGTGCTGGAATTTCCTATAATGGCGGATTACTGCCTGCTGGCGTTAAACGGAAAGACCATCTATGCCACCCACGGCCATATCTATAATGAGGAGACGCGGCCGCCTATGTGTCCGGGGGATGTGCTGATCCACGGCCATACCCACCTGCCGGTGGCCCGGGCCATGGGGGAGTGTTATCTTTTGAATCCCGGCTCCGTCTCCCTTCCCAAGGAGGGCAATCCCAACAGTTACGGGATCCTGGACGGCAGCGTTTTTACGATCTGGGATTTTGACGGCAATAAGGTGAAAGAGACGGCGCTGTAACGGATGTATGACAGAAGGAGATGTTGGTGAGAAAGACGTATGAGCTGATTGCCCCCTGCCATTTCGGCCTGGAGGCGGTATTAAAAAAAGAGATTGTGGATCTGGGGTATGAGATTAGCCAGGTGGAGGACGGCAGGGTCACGTTTATTGGTGACGACGAGGCCATTTGCAGAGCTAATGTGTTTTTGCGGACCGGGGAGCGGGTGCTTTTGAAGGCGGGCAGCTTCCGGGCGGAGTCTTTTGAGGAGCTGTTTGAAAATACCAAGGCCATTGCCTGGGAGGAATTTATCCCCAGGGACGGGAAGTTTTGGGTGACAAAGGCGTCTTCGATTAAGAGCAAGCTGTTCAGCCCTTCGGATATCCAGAGGATCATGAAGAAGGCCATGGTGGAGCGGATGAGGAAGGCTTACGGGGCGGAGGTGTTTCCGGAGACCGGAAGCAGCTACCCCTTAAGGGTGTTTCTCTACAAGGACCAGGTGACCATCGGGATCGACACCTCGGGCGAGTCGTTGCACAAGCGGGGCTACCGGACCCTGGCCAGCAAAGCGCCTATTACGGAGACGCTGGCCGCGGCGCTGATCCTTCTGACGCCCTGGAGAAAGGACAGGATTCTGGTGGATCCTTTCTGCGGGAGCGGGACCTTTCCCATTGAGGCGGCTATGATGGCGGCCAACATGGCCCCGGGGATGAATCGGTCGTTTCTGGCGGAAGACTGGAAGAACCTGATTCCCCGCAAATGCTGGTATGAAGCCATGGATGAGGCCAATGAGCTGGTGGACAGCCAGGCCCAGACGGATATTCAAGGGTATGATATTGACGGAAGCATCGTAAAGGCAGCCAGAGCCAACGCCCAGGCGGCGGGAGTGGACCACATGATCCATTTTCAGGAAAGGCCGGTCAGCGCCTTAAGCCACCCTAAAAAATACGGCTTTTTGATCACCAATCCGCCTTACGGGGAGCGGCTTGAGGATAAGGAGAACCTGCCGGGACTGTACCGGGAGCTTGGCGCGCGGTTTATGGATTTGGATTCCTGGTCTGCCTACATCATCACCGCCTATGAGGACGCGGAAAAGCATATTGGGAGAAAAGCGGATAAGAACCGGAAGATCTACAACGGCATGATGAAAACGTACTTTTACCAGTTTTTGGGGCCGAAACCGCCAGCAAGGAACAAGGACAGAGGCCCGGGATCATGGAAAGGCGATTGAGGGTAACCAGGGCGGCTGCGGCGTTTGCGCTTATGGGGCTTATATGGGCTTCTTTGGGCCGTGAGGCTGGGGATCAGGAGGCGCCTTCTTTTGCCGCCGGCGGCCAGGGCGGAAAGGAGATCCCTTCCAGGGAGGCCCAAGATGCGGGCCGGGAGAAAAGGGACAGGTCCCCGAAAGAGAGGTTGGCGCAGGAAGACGACATAAGCGGCAGCCTTTGGGGATGGAGCCTTTCCAATCCCAAAAACGTGCTGGTGGAGACCGGGCAGAGAGTTTATGGAGCCGTGGCAGCGGGAAATGGTTCCCTGGATGTCCTGGTGTCCAGGGAGTTTGCGGAGGAGGTTCTGGAGATCAGAGTGCTGGAATATCCTGATTCCCGTATTTTGCTGCAGCAGGGCAGCGTCTGTGTGACACTAAAAAAGGGCAGCAAAGTCATGAGACAGGGACTTAACAGCCGTTTGCTGGGCAGCAGTCCGGCGGAGCGGGAGGGCATGACCTATTTGCCTCTTGAGGCCCTGTGCAGCGGGTTTGGATACCGGACAAAGGCGGATCCCCGAAGGGGTAGGATCTGCCTGGAGCCGGAGGATCCCTACAAAAGCCGGGGACTGCCAGAGTCCTATGATTATCGGGACACAGGCCGCTCCACCAGAGTCAGGGATCAGGGAAGCTATGGGACATGCTGGTCGTTTGCGTCGCTTACGGCGGTGGAGAC
The DNA here is from genome assembly GCA_910575585.1 of Clostridiaceae bacterium. GTDB lineage: Bacteria > Bacillota > Clostridia > Lachnospirales > Lachnospiraceae > UBA3402. Next base: position 7,992 of record CAJTGF010000037.1, on the reverse strand, counting down.
TGCTCTTCGCCCCCAGGATGTCCGGGAATTTTCCGCAGACCACATGTCTCTCCACAACAGCTTTTCTTTAGATCAGAAGGACGGCGGGGAGTACACCATGTCCATGGCCTATCTTCTTGGATGGCAGGGGCCGGTGCTGGAAAGCCTTGACCCTTACGGGGACGGCATCTCTCCCGAGGGATTGGAGCCGGATGTTCATGTCCAGGAGATACAGATCCTGCCTTCCGGGGATTATGAGGCCATCAAAAAGGCGGTATTTTTTCACGGCGGAGTCCAAAGCTCCCTGTACACGTCCATTACAGGCTCTGACAGCCGTTCGGACTATTATAAGGAAGAAACCAGTTCCTACTGCTACCAGGGGGAGGAGATCCCCAACCATGATGTGGTCATCGTAGGCTGGGACGACGGATACTCCAGAGAGAATTTTCAGATCCAGCCGGAGGGAGACGGCGCCTTTTTGTGCGTCAGCAGCTGGGGAGAGGCTTTTGGAGACGGAGGCTATTTTTACGTATCCTATTTTGACGCCAATATCGGAGGCAACAGCCTGGTCTACACCGGGATCCAGCCTGCGGATAATTATGACACCCTTTATCAGAGCGATCTGTGCGGATGGGTAGGGCAGGTGGGATACGGCTCGGACACGGCTTTTGGAGCCAATGTCTATGAGGCCCGTGAAGAGGAACTTTTGAGAGCGGCAGGCTTTTATGCCGCGGGACCGGATACGTCTTATGAGATCTATGTAGTCCATGACGTCGGCAAAGCGGAGAGTTTGGCAAACCGAAAGCCGGTGGCCGGCGGCGTTGTAGCGTACAGCGGTTTTTACACCGTTTTGTTTCAGGAGCCGGAAAGGCTAAAACCGGGGGAGCGGTTTGCTCTGATCCTGAAGGTAAGGACGCCGGGAGCCGTCCACCCGCTTGCGGTGGAATACCGGGCGGATGACGCCACGGCATCGGCGGACGTGACGGACGGAGAAAGCTATATCAGTCTGGACGGCGTGAAGTGGGAGCCTATGGAGGAGCGGTATCAGTGTAATCTGTGCCTGAAAGGGTATGGGGACACAGTTAAGGATAAGAAACCAGGAGACGGGTAAAGGAAACGGCGGGCTTCTGGAGAAAATGCGGCAGGGATGAGAGGAAGAGATCATGGGATACAGGATCATATTTGCAACGGGAAATGAGGGAAAGATGCGGGAGGCGCGGCTGATCCTGGCTGATCTGGGCATGGAGGTACTGTCCATGAAGGAGGCCGGCGTAAGCTGCGAGGTTGAGGAAAACGGCAGGACCTTTGGGGAGAACGCCCGGATAAAGGCCAGAGCTGTGTGGGAGAAGGCCAGGGAGCGCTACCGCGATGAAGGCAGCATCGTCCTGGCGGACGACTCGGGGCTGGTGGTGGATTATCTGGGCGGTGAGCCGGGGATCTATTCGGCCCGCTATCTGGGGGAGGATACCTCTTATGATGTGAAGAACCAGGTGATCATTGACCGGATGGAAGGGGCCAAGGAGGAGGAGCGGGCAGCCAGGTTTGTCAGCGCCATTGCCGCCGCGCTTCCCGACGGAACGGTCCTTGACACAGAGGGGACGGTGGAGGGGCTGATCGCCCATGAACCGGCAGGCAGCGGCGGGTTTGGGTACGACCCTATTTTTTATCTGCCGGAGTACGGAGTGACGTCCGCCCAGATCCCGATTGAGAAGAAAAACGAGATCAGTCACAGGGGAAAAGCCCTGGAGGCCATGAAAGAAAAATTAAAGAGTCTGTATGGGGAGGAGAACTGATGAAAATCCTGGTTGTCAGCGATACGCACCGGAAGGATGATAATCTGCAGTTAGTGATCGGAAAGGAAAAGCCCCTTGATATGCTGATCCATTTAGGCGATGCGGAGGGCAGCGAGCAGTGGATACCGGAGTGGGCCGGGGAGGGCTGCAAGATGGCCATGGTCCTTGGGAACAATGATTTTTTTTCCAGGCTTGAGAGGGAACTTGAGATGGAAATAGGGCCTTACAAGGCGCTTTTAACCCACGGCCATTACTACGGCGTGTCCATGGGGCCGGAAGGGCTGGCGGATGAGGCCAAAAGCCGCGGCTGCGACATCGCCATGTACGGTCATACCCACAGGCCGTTTCTTGACAAAGTAAACGGAGTGACCGTGTTAAATCCGGGAAGCCTGTCCTATCCCCGCCAGGAGGGAAGGCAACCTTCCTATATGGTCATAACGGTTTATGACGATGGCCGGATCGACTATGACCAGAGGTATCTTTAGCGGTGACAGGCTGGGGCTGTTATGGGCCATAAGAGAAAAGGAGCAGGAGGAGCCCCAGGGCCAAGTCCCGGAGGCAGAGAAACGTAAAGACTCCGGCATATGGGCCCGTGTCCGGGCGTGGTGGGATCGGGTGTGGTAGAGCTGCCGGGGGATGAGAGCGTTCCGGATGAGGCTTAAATAAGCAAAGGCCAAAAAGGACGACGCCTGGAGCGCGAAGAGAACCGGTGAGGACGGTAAAAATAAGATAACGTGTAAAATTTGCGGTAAAGTGTAAAAAAGTGGTTGACAAGAAATAGTGATTAGTATATAATAATCCTTGCGTTGCGGAAAAGCACTTTTTATGCACATCGGGGTGTGGCTCAGTTTGGCTAGAGCGCCTGGTTTGGGACCAGGAAGTCGCAGGTTCGAATCCTGTCACCCCGATTGTAGGATATAAACTGCGCGGGTGTAGTTCAATGGTAGAACACCAGCCTTCCAAGCTGGATACGTGGGTTCGATTCCCATCACCCGCTTACGAGTCTGTAGCTCAGCTGGATAGAGCAACGGCCTTCTAAGCCGTGGGTCGGGGGTTCGAATCCCTTCAGGCTCGTTGTAAAAAATATGGTGGGTATAGCGCAGTTGGTTAGCGCGCCAGATTGTGGCTCTGGAGGTCCAGGGTTCGAATCCCTGTATCCACCCTATAAGAAGCATCTGATGAGAGTCAGGTGCTTTTTTACTGTTTTGGCATTGTGGGAGCATGGACCAGTACCGTTACGGGGGCAAAGCATACGCCCAATCGCCGCAGGCGATTTTAAATGGGGATATGCGGTTACGTTCACAGGGTACTTGAGAACAGTAACCATGGGTTTGGAAGGGACTGAAAAACCTGGATTTAGGTCTTGCAAACATGAAGGATCTATGGTATTATATATCGGTATGTGAGGACAAAACCACAGGTTTTTCCGGTGATGGGCTATCGCCAAGCGGTAAGGCACAGGACTTTGACTCCTGCATTTCGTTGGTTCGAATCCAACTAGCCCAGCTCTCAAAAACCCCTGTAAATGCGGAAACTGGAACGTATTTACAGGGTTTTTGCGTTATACAGATTTTTTATACTTTTTTTAGGACAGTTTCCTTGATTTATGGGGAGACTGACACTATAATAGAAAGGTATGGCATAAAATAGCCGGCACAGGAAGAGGGAGAAAAAGAATTTATGGAAAATAATAATAACAAAGGCGACGGTAGGATGCCGGGCCAGGGATCCGGCCAGACTATGATCATTATATTGGTAGCGGCGCTGATTACCTTTGTCTGTATTTTTAAGATGGGAGATTACCTGCGGGGCATGGGAAGCACCCAGGAGGTTCCCTACAGCCAGTTTGTGGAAGCCCTGGAGGACGGCCTGGTGGATAAGGTTCAGGTAGGCGGGGCGGAGGTTTCGTTCTGGACTAAGGAAGGCGCGGACGGCTACAAGCCCAATATCGAATATATCTCTGTCAGGATGGAAGGCGGCGACCAGCTGACCAGGCGTCTGGTGGAGGCGGGAGTGGAGAGCCGTCAGGAGGCAAGCAACAACAGCATCTGGTTGGAGAATCTGATCAGCTTTGCCCTGATGTTTGGCTGTCTGGTGCTGTTTATGAATTTCATGATGCGGCGCATGGGCGGCGGCGGGATCATGGGCGTTGGCAAGAGCACGGCCAAGATGCATATGCAGAAAGAGACCGGCATCACGTTCGTAGATGTGGCCGGTCAGGACGAGGCCAAGGAGTCCCTGGTGGAGATCGTGGATTTCCTTCACAATCCCGGCAAGTATACCCATATCGGGGCGAAGCTCCCCAAGGGCGCTCTTTTGGTGGGGCCTCCGGGAACCGGCAAGACCCTTCTGGCCAAGGCTGTGGCCGGGGAAGCCAAGGTTCCGTTTTTCTCCCTGTCAGGTTCTGATTTTGTGGAGATGTTTGTAGGCGTGGGAGCTTCTCGTGTCCGCGATCTGTTTAAGCAGGCGCAGGACAGCGCTCCCTGCATTATCTTTATTGACGAGGTGGATGCCATCGGAAAGAGCCGTGATTCCCGTTTTGGCGGCGGCAACGACGAGCGGGAGCAGACTCTGAACCAGCTTTTGTCAGAGATGGATGGGTTTGACTCCTCCAAGGGACTTCTGGTGCTGGCAGCCACCAACCGTCCAGAGATCTTAGACCCGGCTCTTTTGCGTCCGGGACGGTTTGACCGGCGGATTATCGTGGATAAGCCGGATCTGAAGGGAAGAGTCAACACCTTAAAGGTTCACTCGAAAAATGTGGCTCTGGATGAGACAGTGGACCTGGAGGCCATTGCCCTGGCTACGTCCGGGGCCGTCGGATCCGATCTTGCCAATATGATCAATGAGGCGGCCATCCTGGCGGTGAAGAACGGCAGGAACGCAGTGAGCCAGAAGGATCTGTTTGAGGCCGTGGAAGTGGTCCTGGTGGGCAAGGAGAAGAAAGACAGGATCTTAAGCAAAGAAGAGCGGCGCATCGTATCTTACCATGAGGTGGGCCACGCCCTTGTCAGCGCGCTGCAGAAGGACGCGGAGCCGGTTCAGAAGATTACCATCGTGCCAAGGACCATGGGCGCTCTGGGATATGTGATGCAGGTTCCGGAGGAGGAAAAGTACCTGAACACGGAGAAAGAGTTAAAGGCCATGCTGGTGGGGGCTTTGGCAGGCAGGGCGGCGGAGGAATTGGTGTTTGAGACCGTGACCACCGGGGCGTCCAATGATATTGAGAAAGCCACCAGGATCGCCAGGGCCATGGTGACCCAGTACGGGATGTCAAAGAAGTTCGGCCTGATGGGTCTTGCCACCCAGGAAGACCAGTATTTAAGCGGCAGGATGGTGTTAAACTGCGGCGAGGCCACGGCGGCGGAGATCGACCAGGAAGTCATGAGGATGTTAAAGGAATCCTATGAGGAGGCCAAGAGGCTTCTTGGCGAGAACCGGGAGGTTATGGATAAGATCGCGGAGTTTTTGATCGAGAAAGAGACCATCACCGGCAAGGAGTTTATGAAGATATTCAGGGAGTGCAAGGGACTGCCCGAGCCGGAAGAGGAAGAAAAAGAAGGTTCGGAAAATGACTCTGAAAACATAGGATAGTTTTTAAGCCATCTGCAAGTTGATATGCGCAGATGGCTTTTCTATTTTGTGATCAGCCAGCCTTCCTCGTTTCTTTCTATTGTAATTTGTAAAAAGTGTGCTATAATATGTAGTAATCAAAACTATGTTATATAGTAAAGGTTTTTAGGAGGGACGATATGAGCTATAAGATTATTGGCGACAGCTGCCTTGATTTAACAGATGAGATGAAAAAGGATCCCCGCTTTCAGATGATTCCTCTGACGCTGCAGGTGGATGAGACTCAGGTGATAGATGATGAGACGTTTGACCAGAAGAGATTTCTGGAGCTGGTGAAGGCCAGCCCCAACTGCCCGAAGACGGCATGTCCTTCTCCGGAGATGTTCAAGGAGGCGTACGAGTGTCAGGAGGAGGATGTATATGTCATCACCTTGTCCAGTCATTTAAGCGGGACATATAACAGCGCGGTGCTGGGGAAAGAACTTTATGAGGAGGAGCATGGATCTAAGAACATCAAGGTCATTGATTCCTGGTCAGCCTCGGCGGGGGAGCTGAATATTGGGCTGTATATCAAGGGGCTTTGTGAGAGCGGCATGGATTTTGACCAGGTGTGTGAGAAGGCGGAAGCGTTTAAGAAGGAAATGAAGACATATTTTGTATTGGAGTCTCTGGATGTGTTACGCAAGAACGGACGTCTTACGGGACTGCAGGCGTTTTTTGCCACGGCGCTGAACATTAAGCCGGTGATGGGGGCCATAGAGGGCGTTATCATCAAGGAGGACCAGGCCAGGGGGATCAATAAGGCGTTGGCGAAGATGTGTGATTACGCGGAGAAAAATATTAAAGATCCTAAGGAAAAGACCGCAGTGGTGGCCCACTGCAATAACCGGGAGCGGGCCGAGTTTGTGAAAGAGGAGCTGCTAAAGAGAGTCCCCTTTAAGGATGTGGTGATCACGGAGACTGCAGGCGTGGCTACGGTGTATGCCAGCGACGGAGGGGTGATCTTGGCCTGCTGATGATAAAACTGCAGGATATAACATAGGCGCAGGAAAGATTTTGGTGACCGGAGACTTTCCTGTGCCTTACATGTTTCTGCCCTTACATTTTCGTGCCTTTAAATCGACAAAAGATAGGGTGGACAGAAGGCGGTCCCCATAGTATGATAGGTAAAAAGTTCAGGATCTTAAGGGCTAAGAAGGATACATGATCCGGACAGGAGGGCAATGATGCGGGGAAGAGGAAACGGAGTGATCGCGGCGGCGGTGATCGGGATCCTACTGCTGTTTGGCGCGGCGGCGGGGCTGCTTATAAAAGGCGGGGGAGCCAGGGACGGGCGGGAATACATGGAGGCCGGGGCGTTGGCTGCGTCCGACGGCGCAAATAATAACATAGAGGGAAGCGGCAATCCGGGACCGGGAGACGGTAAAGGAGCATGGGAGGCAGAAACGGTTGACAGAAGCGGGGATCCTGGCCGGAGGGAGGAGGACCTTATCCAGGGGCAGAGTCCAGAGGCAAAGGAAGACGGGCAGGAAGCCGCAGAGGAACAGGAGGTTTCCGGATCAGCGGATATTGTGATGCTGTTTGGCGGGGATGTATATTTTTCCGATCACGTCCTCAACGCCTACGACAAGGCAGGCGGGATCCACGGCGTTCTCGATGAGGGGATCCGGGCAGAGATCGGCAAAGCGGACATTTTTATGGTGAATCAGGAGTTTCCGTTTACCCAAAGGGGGACTGCGGCTGCGGATAAGCAGTTTACCTTTCGGCTGCCGGAGAGCAGGATGCACATGATGCAGGAGATGGGGGTGGATATTGTGACGCTGGCCAACAACCATATCCTGGATTTTGGGCCGGAAGGGCTTTTGGACAGCTGCCAGGCTTTGGATGATGCCCAAATCCTCTATGTAGGCGGCGGGAAGGACCTTGACAGGGCCAGCGCATTAAAGACAGTGACCATCGGACAGAAGATCGTGGGTTTTCTGGGGACCTCCAGGGTCTATATGGATGCCAGTTGGGCCGCGGGAAAAGACCATCCGGGGGTATTTTCTACCTATGATACTACGCTGCCTCTTAAGGCCATTCAGGATGCCAGACAGCAGTGCGACTTTTTGGTGGTGTACGTACACTGGGGGGTGGAGCGGGAGACAGAGCCTAAGGATTACCAGCGGGCCATGGGAAAAGCTTACATTGACGCAGGAGCGGATCTGGTGGTGGGAAGCCATCCCCATGTGCTGCAGGAGATGGAGGAGTATAACGGGAAGATGATCGTGTACAGCCTGGGGAATTTCGTGTTTGGCAGCAGTATTCCCAAGACGGCGCTTTTAAAGGTGGTGTGGGGGCAGGAGGGGACGCAGGTGACCATGATCCCCTGTACGTCGTCGGGGGGATATACCAGGCTGGCCCAGTGAAAGTGAGTAAAGTCGGCGATTGTGGCGGAGCCAGCGAGGGAAGGGAGGGATGGCGCCGACCGGGTTCAGATATGCCGGACATTCCGATGAGCCCAAAGCGGAAAACACTCGGGGTAAGGCCCTCCTGTTTTCCTGGTCTCATCCAATGTCATTAAGTTAAGCTGATTGAAAAAATCTCATCCTACGGTCTAACTCAAATTTATCAATAAATTTAAGAAAAGGGGTTGACACAGAGACCA